>NZ_JBYFCK010000176.1:0-204 GCF_057652155.1 Runella sp. R0.1_18 | reverse complement strand
CTTGACAGTTTCAAACTGTGCTGGCTCGGTTAGTTGGAACGATGGAACAACAGGTTTAACTAAAACCGTTAGCCCTACAACAACTACCTCATACACGGCTACTTGCACAGTCGGCACCGCCCCATGCGTGGGTACTGGTACAGCAATGGCTACCGTCACGGTTACGCCCAAGCCGACACCCACACCGACGGTCAACAGCCCAAC
>NZ_JBYFCK010000175.1:0-205 GCF_057652155.1 Runella sp. R0.1_18 | reverse complement strand
GCATCTACACTGGCCAATACCGAGAAGCTACTGCCATCGGTGCTACGCTCAATGTCGTAGCCTGTTTCGTTAGTCACGTCTCCCCAAGTCAGATTGATTTGGCTGCTGCTGGCTGCAGAAGCCGACAGGTTGGTAGGAGTGCTGGGAACGGTCACGGGTGGTTGTTGGGTGGTAGCATCGGCGGTATTTGACCAGCCCGAATTGC
>NZ_JBYFCK010000174.1:0-206 GCF_057652155.1 Runella sp. R0.1_18 | reverse complement strand
GCTCTACTAAATGGCTGTTCAACAACCTATGATGTTGTAGCTCCTAACTGTCAGTGTCCTGCCATTAATCCCCCTAATCCTACCGCTACAAACGTCAACTATTGCTCAGGAGCTACCCCTACTCCTACCCTCTCTGTGACTGTTGGCTCCAATCAGACAGCTGATTGGTACACTACAAACGGCACTCTTCTTCAAGCTAATTCCTT
>NZ_JBYFCK010000173.1:0-206 GCF_057652155.1 Runella sp. R0.1_18 | reverse complement strand
ATCGCTATCACTACCGTCGCCGTATCGCACGCGCCGCTTGGGTCACATACTTTGTACGTGTAGCGGTCGCTGCCTACAAAACCTGTCGTTGGCGTATAAGTGTAGGTTCCGTTTGCATTCTGTACCACTGTCCCGTTCGTCGGATTCGTCACTTTCGTGTACGTCAACTCTGCCGCCGTGTTGTCCACGTCGCTGTCGTTGGACGC
>NZ_JBYFCK010000172.1:0-214 GCF_057652155.1 Runella sp. R0.1_18 | reverse complement strand
ATGTTTGTCTCGGTCAGACGATAGTCAGACCGACTACAATACCCCCTTCAAAAACCCCGCCATCTTATCCATCAATTTTTTCTTGGCATACTCTGGGCTAGAATGGCCTGCGCTGGGAATAAACTCAATCTTTTATCGGTCTGACTATCGTCTGACCAATGTTTGTCTCGGTCAGACGATAGTCAGACCGACTACAATACCCCCTTCAAAAACG
>NZ_JBYFCK010000171.1:0-215 GCF_057652155.1 Runella sp. R0.1_18 | reverse complement strand
TCTTGCGGTTGCTCCGCCGAAATATAACTCTTGAGTCCACGAATAAGATGCTCAGATAGTGGCACATAACGGTCTTTTTTACCTTTACCCTGCACTACTTTTAGTTGCTTACGGTCAAAATCCAAATCCGCCAAGCGTACACTTCGAACTTCTAAACAACGCAGCCCACATCCATACAAAAGACCGATTAACACCTTGTGTTTGAGCAATGTACA
>NZ_JBYFCK010000170.1:0-215 GCF_057652155.1 Runella sp. R0.1_18 | reverse complement strand
GTGGTAATCAATGTGAAAGCCAACGACGGCGACCCTGACGGCAACGTCTTGGGAGTACCGACGAAGATTAGCAATCCAACCAACGGCACGGCGACGGTCAACCCCGACGGAACGATTACCTACACGCCGAATTCAGGTTTTGTAGGGACAGATACATTTAAGTATTCAGTGTGTGACAATGGTGTACCGAGCAAGTGCGACACGGCGACGGTGAA
>NZ_JBYFCK010000169.1:0-216 GCF_057652155.1 Runella sp. R0.1_18 | reverse complement strand
ATGCGATTACCATATTGAACGGGAGCGACCACATCCGCAGGAAACTGGCCTACTTGCTTGTGGCCGCATGAGCAACGATGGGCTACCAATTCGTGCTGGCTTACCCACAAACGAGTAGGTGGTAAATCAAACACCTGACGGCGGGCAACCACTTGTCCTTCACCTTGTAAGGCAAGACCACAACTGCCACAGTGGGTGGCACTATGAGTATGAATG
>NZ_JBYFCK010000168.1:0-218 GCF_057652155.1 Runella sp. R0.1_18 | reverse complement strand
AAAATCACCTTCACGTTTTGTACGCCTGGCTCTCCTGCATCCTGCTGACCATTGTCATTGCGATCTTTCCACACAAAGTCTCCAATGCTACCAAGTGGTGTCACTTGAATTGGCTCGTCGTCATCATCATCTTCACCACGAGTGAAGCCGTTGCCTGGCGTCGAATCCTTATCCTTCACAGTGTTGCCATTTCTATCTTTCGCATCTTTAATTTGAGC
>NZ_JBYFCK010000167.1:0-226 GCF_057652155.1 Runella sp. R0.1_18 | reverse complement strand
AAAAAAGGTTATTGTTCTATTTCTATACGCCGCACCAAATTTACTTGGCCGCTTGTTGTTTGGGTGGCTACTTTGGATATTTCTTTTAATGTTAATGACTCATTTACAGGGTATGGGTTATTTTCAAAAAAAAGTGCTTTTGATAACCGAAACTGAGCGACAGTTTTGGTGTTTTTGGCCGTTTCTATAGTTACAATGGCGGCATCTTGTCCATCGGTAAAAAGAG
>NZ_JBYFCK010000166.1:0-228 GCF_057652155.1 Runella sp. R0.1_18 | reverse complement strand
GGGTAGGGCATTTATCGGCAAAAGTACCATTAGACATCACCCATCTAGTCAAAAAAACAACGCGTGTAGAACCGCCCAAGGTAGTCGATGAACCCAACCGCTATTTTTTTGATACCCTTGTTACTGAACCTGAGACAGAAGAAGAGACCGAGCCTGAATATACTCCTGCGGCTATTCCAACGCCCGAGCCTATACCAGTAAAGCCAATAGAGCCTGAGCAGAAACAAG
>NZ_JBYFCK010000165.1:0-228 GCF_057652155.1 Runella sp. R0.1_18 | reverse complement strand
TTTTTGTGCGGCCGAAATGACCACTCCCGTATTGGTGATCTTCATGGTAATAGAAGGCCGTGGGCTCATGTGTGCCCCACTTACCGTGGAGCGTTGTGAGGAATTGGGCCTCAAAATGTTGGTGGGAGATAATACTTCTACGCACGAGACACCTTTTTCCGTATCGGTCGATTTGCTTGGCCATGGTTGTTCGACGGGGATTTCGGCTTCCGACCTTTCTAAAACCAT
>NZ_JBYFCK010000164.1:0-229 GCF_057652155.1 Runella sp. R0.1_18 | reverse complement strand
AATTTTTTAAAAGTAGGTTAAAACATTTTAAAATAATTAATTAATAGGGTTATTATAAATGTGTAAACTGTCAAATTTGTTTTTTATTTATACTGACTCAATTAACACTTTTATTTACATTCCCAATAATCGGGCTATTTTGAAGGAAAACAATGTATAAAGTGGATATAATGCGCAATAAGTACACGATGTGTGATGCTTGCGATTGAAATATCACCTTGACAAGCAT
>NZ_JBYFCK010000163.1:0-231 GCF_057652155.1 Runella sp. R0.1_18 | reverse complement strand
CTATCTTCTAATAATTTCATAATTGGAACAACACCGCTTGATGCATTCTCAATTTTCTTGATTGGGTCACCTGCTGCACGAACGTTAGACAAGCTTACCCCTACTCCTCCTCCAATTCTTGATAATTGAAGAGCTGAGTTGATTGTACGACCGATACTGTTCATGTCGTCAGTTGTTTGAATTAAGAAGCAAGAAACGAGTTCCCCACGACGTTTTCTTCCGGCATTCAAG
>NZ_JBYFCK010000162.1:0-231 GCF_057652155.1 Runella sp. R0.1_18 | reverse complement strand
CGGATTGTAGAAATGAATCCAGCGATACGTGCATAGGCAGTCGCCCCACCGATACTTCGGAAGCAATTACTAATTTTTTGTCGCATCGGCGCTCCGATTCACTTTGGCGGCTCTTAAATCGCGTTCCGCTTGATTATTAGTGAAGGGTACACCCGACTCGAACCGGGTCGCCGGTGCGAGCAAATGCAAGCACGGCCTCTTGATGAAGAATCAAGCGCTGTAATAAGTTAC
>NZ_JBYFCK010000161.1:0-232 GCF_057652155.1 Runella sp. R0.1_18 | reverse complement strand
ATTTTAAGACAGTACCAGCGGTCAAATTCAAGATAACAGAAGGCGATTTCCACCTGTGGCAACAAATCTTTGACCCAATTACGCCTTCCTATTTTAGAACTAACAGTGTACCTGCATTGGAGTAAACCGTTCTCTTTCATTAACTTATAAACTGAATACTTACCTACTCTAAACCCTAATTCATCTCTCAGAAAGATATATGCTTTGTAATAACCATAATCCACAAAGGGTT
>NZ_JBYFCK010000160.1:0-233 GCF_057652155.1 Runella sp. R0.1_18 | reverse complement strand
CCCCACCCATCCGTTCCCAAGCCTCCTCCTGAATACTCGAGTCAAGATTGTGTCTGGAGTTCAGACGTGTGCTCTTCCGATCTTGGACATGTAATGGTCGGGGGCTCGGCGTCAACCACCGTCACCGTAAATGAACAAGTCGTCTTTTGAAGATCGGACGAGCGTAGTGTAGGGAAAGAGTGTGAGCGTGGGTGGAGAGCTGGGGGGGAGGCGGAGCCTGAAAGGTGGGGGGG
>NZ_JBYFCK010000159.1:0-234 GCF_057652155.1 Runella sp. R0.1_18 | reverse complement strand
CATTGAAAGTTAGTACTGTGGAAACAACTCAACAACGACCTATTAGTAGTTAAAAACGAAAACCTACTCTCAGGCATTTAACCACAAAATCAAGCATCTACGCAAACGAAACTATAAAGAAACGGCCAATTGGGAAAATTTCGTTTATCACATTGAGCGTTTGAGCCTCTAAGGAAACTTTAAAAATTGAGTATAATAATTTGTTAAAAAATAAAAAGTGAGCAAATTTTCTGT
>NZ_JBYFCK010000158.1:0-235 GCF_057652155.1 Runella sp. R0.1_18 | reverse complement strand
AAAAAAGAAAGAACAATAAAGATTTTATTATAACCAAAACATAACAAATAAAAAAAATACAAAACAAAAACTCAACAATTCAAATAAATTAAAATAAACAAAAAAATACAAAAATAAAAAAAAAACAGAAAAAAATAAAACTAAATAATAAACACAGTAATAATAATGACAACCTCTGTAAAAATAAATAAAAAAAATTTATAGTATCAATTATTGAACTTATAAATAAATAAAA
>NZ_JBYFCK010000157.1:0-235 GCF_057652155.1 Runella sp. R0.1_18 | reverse complement strand
TATGTACCGCGAAGAAGGGCTCTAACGGGGCTTAAAATACGTAGAGTCGGGACCACTCTTTCGTTCGAGCTACCACTCTGAGCGCCAAGTCAACGTACCGATTTAATCAAGTTTTCACTTTAATAGTTATACACCCATGACCGACAATTACGAAATAGACGCAGATGAACTAAACGAAAAATTCCTGGAGTCGCTCCGAAGTAAGTTTAAAGTCCGTCGGCTTAAGTTGACGGTG
>NZ_JBYFCK010000156.1:0-235 GCF_057652155.1 Runella sp. R0.1_18 | reverse complement strand
AAAAAGTACAGGAAAACAACCCGAAGAAGGGCTCAAAAACGATGCACAGCACCTCTACAACAACATGCGCTCTAAATACTGTTACTCCGAAGAGAAAATCATCATTTATGGTCGCTCCTTGGGGTCGGGTTTTGCCACAAAACTGGCCTCGGCCAATCACACAATAATGCTTATTTTAGTCGCTCCTTACTACAGTTTTACTCGCATCACTACCCGCTTTTTACCTTTTCTGCCC
>NZ_JBYFCK010000155.1:0-235 GCF_057652155.1 Runella sp. R0.1_18 | reverse complement strand
ATGGTCAGGGTATGAGTACCCTGACGCACCGTGGAGCGGGTTGCTTCTACCCGCTGTTATGTCCGAAAAAGGTCAGGGTATGAGTACCCTGACGCACGGTGGAGTGGGTTGCTCCCAACCCGCCGGTGTCGCCGAAAAGGTCAGGGTATGAGTACCCTGACGCACCGGGAAGCGGGTTGCTCTCAACCCGCCGCGTGCGGCGAATGGTCAGGGTACTCATACCCAGACGCACCGA
>NZ_JBYFCK010000154.1:0-236 GCF_057652155.1 Runella sp. R0.1_18 | reverse complement strand
TTTGAAGCACAAGTACATGTGGCCGAACGTGTTCATCAGCCGGTAGTAATTCACTGCGTACGGGCTTTCCATGAACTGTTGCAATGGCATAATCACCGCCGAACGCATGTGCCTTTGATTATTCATGGGTTTAATAACCAACCGCAAATAGCGAAACAGCTTCTACAGAAAGGATTTTATTTATCGTTGGGAACGGAATTGCTCCGAAACGACTCCAACGCCACAAAAGTACTCCG
>NZ_JBYFCK010000153.1:0-236 GCF_057652155.1 Runella sp. R0.1_18 | reverse complement strand
ATTGGTAGTTTCGATTATGCGGTCGCTTAACATACTGAAGGTATCAAAGTTGTCCTAGGTGTTTTGATAGAATTGTTAAAGCAACTGGAGTTGCTTTTCTCCTTGCTGGCGGGCTTGTTCGCCAGCCGCTTTTGCTTCATCAACGTTTAGGCCATCACCACCAGATGAAGCGCCTCCAACCGAATAGTCTGATGCGCCAATGTTTTCGTTACTATATTCGTCTTCAACGGCTCGGC
>NZ_JBYFCK010000152.1:0-236 GCF_057652155.1 Runella sp. R0.1_18 | reverse complement strand
ACGACCAATTTGGGAAAATTCCTCAGTCGTACCAAATCCAGCAAAAGACGGTTCAAGCGGAATTGAACAACGTAGAATTGGATTTGGAAGTAATGCGTCGCCAGAACAACGAAGTATCCAAGGCTGCTTTGAAAGGACTCGAAAAGCGCAAAGCAAATCTGACGGTTGAGATGGCTCGTATCAACCACCAACTCAAAGAAAAAAGAGACGATGTTCCTGATTTTCAGCAAATGGGC
>NZ_JBYFCK010000151.1:0-237 GCF_057652155.1 Runella sp. R0.1_18 | reverse complement strand
ATCTTTAAGACTGTGAGGATTTGGTTATAATTTACTTGCATCATACAAAAAATCTGACACAGAAAAAAGTTATCCACCTTCTACCCCAACGTTCCACTTGTCATTGATTTTCCAAGTAAAGCCCAATACCAAAGTAATAGTATATGTTAACAATGAGTAAGGTTTCTCAAAGCCTGGTTGCACTTGCACTTCAGTACCAATCTTTTGCAGGTCTACCAAACGTTTATTTTTAGGATT
>NZ_JBYFCK010000150.1:0-237 GCF_057652155.1 Runella sp. R0.1_18 | reverse complement strand
AAATCTGGTAACTGGGGCTAAGTCGTAACAAGGTAGCCGTACCGGAAGGTGTGGCTGGAACACCTCCTTTCTGGAGTGTCCTGGCGTTTACTTCTCACTATTTGCTGTCAAGGTGAATAGGGTATTTTGAGCGCGAGCTTGGATTATCCACGAGGCTTTGAGTCTTAGAGTTATTTGACATATTGGTAGAGAATTATCAAGAAATTTGTAGAAGAAGCAAAATAAGGGCGCATGGGG
>NZ_JBYFCK010000149.1:0-238 GCF_057652155.1 Runella sp. R0.1_18 | reverse complement strand
ATTAATATCCATTTTACATCAACTACTTGGAAGTATATCTCAGAGAAGGACTTCTTTGCTTAATGATTGTATGATTTCATCGGGTTTTAAGTAGTCCGTTTTAATGTTAAGTTCATGTTTTTTTTCAACCAAATCAACTCTAAAATGGCAATATTTACCCCTAAGGCACTCCAAACCACAGGCTGCTTTAAAGAGTCGAAAGGGACAGTCGATTTTGGTGCGGAAGTGCAGCTTTTTC
>NZ_JBYFCK010000148.1:0-238 GCF_057652155.1 Runella sp. R0.1_18 | reverse complement strand
CGTTAGCATCTACACTGGCCAATACCGAGAAGCTACTGCCATCGGTGCTACGCTCAATGTCGTAGCCTGTTTCGTTAATCACGTCTCCCCAAGTCAGGTTGATTTGGCTACTGCTGGCTGCAGAAGCCGACAAGTTGGTAGGAGTGCTGGGAACGGTCACTGGTGGTTGTTGGGTGGTAGCATCGGCGGTATTTGACCAGCCCGAATTGCCTGCCGAGTTTTTGGCTTTGACTCTGTA
>NZ_JBYFCK010000147.1:0-238 GCF_057652155.1 Runella sp. R0.1_18 | reverse complement strand
AGTGAGAATAAGTTAAGCTATGCACTACAAAGTAGCGACACTTATCTCATAGATACCATTTTAGGGGGTGGACAAAGAGGTGGACAACTTGTAACACCCTATTTATCATAATACTTACAAACCATCCTCTGGCACTTCCAAAAATAGTAACGCACAAAAAGAAGGAGTAAACAATGGTATATACCATCACTTACTCCTTTTCTTCAACCTATTTTAGGGCTATTATTTTACTTTGAGC
>NZ_JBYFCK010000146.1:0-239 GCF_057652155.1 Runella sp. R0.1_18 | reverse complement strand
GAACTACCTTAAAAACATCCGTGTAAACGGCCGCAATTACCGTAACAGGAAATGTAAAGGTCGCTGCTGGGCAACCCATTCCAGGGGCCAAAGTGATTATCAAAGGTTCATAAGTAGGAACATTTACCAACGGTGAAGGGAATTTTAAATTTGATTTACCCATAGGAAACGAAATCCTAGTGTTTAGTTCGGTGGGGTACAAGATGCGTGATATTGCCGTAATTGGCCAAACCAACATT
>NZ_JBYFCK010000145.1:0-239 GCF_057652155.1 Runella sp. R0.1_18 | reverse complement strand
CCCCCCCCCCCCCAATTTTAATCAACCCCCCACCCCCCAGACCTACACACACGCGTACACTCTTTCCCAACACGAAGCTCTTCCGATCTACAAAGTGTTGAAAATGTCTCAATACCTGCTAATCAGTCTGCTTCATTTGGACCTATGAATAGATAGGAATAGCACACGAATGAACACCAGTCACATTCGTGAATCGAGTATGCATGATTCTGAGTGATAAGTTGGGGGGGGGGGGGGGG
>NZ_JBYFCK010000144.1:0-239 GCF_057652155.1 Runella sp. R0.1_18 | reverse complement strand
AAACCAAATCGCTGACCAATATTAGCCAGTACACCAATAAAATTTCATTAGAGGTGTTCGATGGCTTCGTGGGTGGTGTAGGTAATCAACTCCCCCGTCCAGTAGCTAGAAAACGAACCATAAAATAAGACTATAGAAGTAAAACCAATGATAATGTAAAGCCAACCATAAAGCGCTGGATGAGCAAAAGGACGCCATAGGGCTCGTGAAGGAAAAAGTCGGCTATGGTGCCAACCTAC
>NZ_JBYFCK010000143.1:0-239 GCF_057652155.1 Runella sp. R0.1_18 | reverse complement strand
CCAGTGGTAATCAATGTGAAAGCCAACGACGGCGACCCTGATGGCAACGTCTTGGGAGTACCGACGAAGATTAGCAATCCGACCAACGGCACGGCGACGGTCAACCCCGACGGAACGATTACCTACACGCCGAATTTAGGTTTTGTGGGGACAGACACATTCAAGTATTCAGTGTGTGACAATGGTGTACCGAGCAAGTGCGACACGGCGACGGTGAATGTACGGGTGAACGAACCCGT
>NZ_JBYFCK010000142.1:0-240 GCF_057652155.1 Runella sp. R0.1_18 | reverse complement strand
GGGATTATTTTTTTGGTGGTTTTGGGGGTTTAAAACTTCTTTCGAGTCCCGACCCTTGCGTCGGAAGATAAAGAAGACGTACCGCGTAGTAAGCGTTCGATGGTAAAATTGTTTTTAAAATGCGTGGCCCTCAATGCCCTCAACCCCGACAATTTTATGTCGTGCGCGGCCATTGCTACGTACCTTCGCACCAAAGTTCGTTATGATCTGACCGAAATGGTTATCTTCTTCAGAATGAGT
>NZ_JBYFCK010000141.1:0-242 GCF_057652155.1 Runella sp. R0.1_18 | reverse complement strand
TAAAAAGGTGTTTTGGGAAGGAACTGAGCACTGGAGCACGTTGCTGTACGAACGTGCAGCCATGAGTGGCCGATTGGTGTTATCGGAACAACCGCGCGCCGCCATTGCCCAATTTAAGGATTAATAACCGTACCAATCCCCCCACCATTTGTGCAGGCTTTTTCTGTTTTCGTTTTAGCGGGCTTTTTGTCCTGGTTCGTAGAGCTTTTTTCCTTTCAATTCATCAGGCAAAAAGTCCATAG
>NZ_JBYFCK010000140.1:0-243 GCF_057652155.1 Runella sp. R0.1_18 | reverse complement strand
GGTAATAAAGGGCTTGGTCGCTGTTGTTTGGTTTTGAGTTCAAACGGTTATAGACCAAGTTCCCAATTTTATTGTTGACTTTGGTATATATTGTATCAAACGGCATGGGGTCTTCTTGGAGTGATTGTGCCACTACTGTTTTGGTTTGACCCGTTCTTATAAAAGCCGCGTTTTCATATTTACCTAGTGTAAAGACATAATTGGTGCCGACAGCAAGTAAATTTGCGTAGTTATCGGCCGTAA
>NZ_JBYFCK010000139.1:0-244 GCF_057652155.1 Runella sp. R0.1_18 | reverse complement strand
TGGCACGAGCGCCTTTTGGGCATGAAAAATCTCCGCTAGGTGGTGGCCGTAGAAAACATTCTGGGCAATGTCAACGACGTAATGATAGCCTACGTAAATGACGTCTTTGATGCCCTCGAACGCCTGAAAACAAAGCAAATCGTATCATCCCGACCCCGAAATAACTACCACGAAGATGAATTTGATTGACCAACATTTTAATACCTACACATCATATTTTGAACAGTTTGTTGCCTCCCCTCCC
>NZ_JBYFCK010000138.1:0-245 GCF_057652155.1 Runella sp. R0.1_18 | reverse complement strand
CTTTCCTTCCTCCAATGCCTTTTATTCACTTCTGGACGTTAAGGTAACCTCTTGCGGCTTAGGCAAGAATTGGTACAAAGTGGCAAGGCCAATAACAATCGCTGCCTCTACCCAGCGTACCCATGTCCAACCCAATAGCGGTTTGATATTACTGAATGGTTCATCGGGAATTGAGGCCAAAATTTGGTCTGTTTTTAGGGATACTTCGTCGTCCGTGAGATTATCCTCTTTACCTTCAATCAGTA
>NZ_JBYFCK010000137.1:0-245 GCF_057652155.1 Runella sp. R0.1_18 | reverse complement strand
CGAATCGTCGATGAATTTAACAATTTTAACACAAAGACTTGGTCTTCGGGACGAGCATGGTAATCTTAGGTCAGCTCCACTACTATATATTTTTGCCCGTTAAGGGTATATTCATAAGCAACGGCCAAGATTTCATCGTACCGAAGGGGAGTCAAAAGCGACATATATCCCAACTCAGGAGGAAATTTAAACTCCCGCTCACTCAAACGCCGCGCTCCTCGCAACACAGCATAATCATCACCACG
>NZ_JBYFCK010000136.1:0-248 GCF_057652155.1 Runella sp. R0.1_18 | reverse complement strand
AACGACATTGCTGAAACGCCGCAAGATAAACCGTTTACAGGTAATGTGTTGACCAACGATGATGATCCAGAAGGTGGTCCGTTGACGGTAACGACGACGCCAGTGACGCCACCGACGAAAGGAACGGTGAGTTTGAACCCAGACGGTACGTTCACTTACACGCCAAATCCAGGAGTGACGGGTCAAGACGGTTTCTGTTACGAATTGAAGGACAATGTAGGCTTGAAAGATACGGCTTGTGTGGTGAT
>NZ_JBYFCK010000135.1:0-250 GCF_057652155.1 Runella sp. R0.1_18 | reverse complement strand
TCTATAATACCCTCCAAAAAAATAAAATTAAAAAAGGCTGATTAACAGCGAATTACAAAACTGGTAACTTTATATATCCAAATAGAAAAATACCAATTCTAACGCAAAATAAGCACTTCAACGGCACTTGAAGCGCCTTTTTGGAGATAAACAGTGTGCGTTGCTTTGATAAAATCTGAGACGTTTGCAACGTAAATATTAGTCACAAATATATGAGGATATCGCTCAAAAAGTGGAAAATCGGTAAACT
>NZ_JBYFCK010000134.1:0-252 GCF_057652155.1 Runella sp. R0.1_18 | reverse complement strand
AAAATAAAATATAGATAATAAATCAATAAACTAAAAAATGTAAAGAGAAAATAAATTATAAAATTAATCAAAAACTTATATAAATAAAATATTAATTTACTAAAACAACAAAAAAAAACAAACACAAAAAAAAAATAAAAAAATTAAAAAATTTTAGTTTATAACAAACCAAGAATAAGTATATAAAACATTACAATTACAAAAACAAAATTATTAATTTAGAACCAAAATATATTATAAAAATATTATAAC
>NZ_JBYFCK010000133.1:0-258 GCF_057652155.1 Runella sp. R0.1_18 | reverse complement strand
ACATAACTAAAAGCAAATATTTATTCAAATTGTACAACACGCCTAATATTGAGGCTGTTACAAACACAAGTCGTTCATATACTGCCCAACAAAAGTTGTAGTACAGAGAATCTAGATTCGAATACCCATTCATTAGCTTATAGTTGTCTATCATAAAAAATAATTCTTGGGAAATAAAACATAATGTGTTAGTGCAAGGCGTCATGTAACACCTAAAATCATATTTCATTTTGTAGTTTGAATTATAATAAATATTAC
>NZ_JBYFCK010000132.1:0-260 GCF_057652155.1 Runella sp. R0.1_18 | reverse complement strand
GTTCCTTTCGTCGGTGGTGTCACTGGCGTGGTTGTCACCACCAACGTGCCCCCTTGTGGGTCATCGTCGTTGGTCAACACATTCCCATTCACGGGTTTATCTTGTGGTGTCACCGCAACATCTGGGTTCGCTTTTGGCGCTTGTGGGGCCAATGGCAAAATTCCAATGCTCACCGTGGCTGTGTCACACTTGCTAGGACTGCCACTGTCGCACACCTTGTAGGTGAAACTATCGTTGCCGATGTATCCACTCGTCGGTGT
>NZ_JBYFCK010000131.1:0-263 GCF_057652155.1 Runella sp. R0.1_18 | reverse complement strand
CCACCGACGAAAGGAACGGTGACGTTAAATCCTGACGGAAGTTTTGTTTATACGCCGACGCCAGGCAAGACGGGCGAGGACGTATTCTGCTACGAAGTAAGCAATGCGCAAGGGTTGAAAGACACAGCTTGTGTGACGGTGGATATTGTACCGACGCCCATTGCAGGCAATGATGCACCCGTGGTAGTGGATGACAACACGGAGACGCCAAAGAATACACCAGTGGTAATCAATGTGAAAGCCAACGACGGCGACCCTGACGG
>NZ_JBYFCK010000130.1:0-264 GCF_057652155.1 Runella sp. R0.1_18 | reverse complement strand
CAGCGTTCGGCCAGGCGATGCTCAGCCAACATGGACTTGGCCCATTCGTAGTCGCCGCGGCTGCAGATCACGAACTTGAGCTGGTCGCGGCCTGTCAGCAGCGGGATGTTCTCCAGCCGGTTGCGCGCCATCTCACGTGAGTCCGGCGTCTTCAGGTCGACCACCCGCGATACACGCGGGTCCACCGCGGCGATGTCCAACGCGCCGGAGGTTTCCAGCGACACATCCAGGCCGGCATCGCACAGCTTCTGCAGCAGGATCAGG
>NZ_JBYFCK010000129.1:0-265 GCF_057652155.1 Runella sp. R0.1_18 | reverse complement strand
CTCTGCGGCCCGCGCTGGTGCTGCGCGGGGGTCTGTCAATGCGTGATGAGCTTGGAGAGGAAGTCCTTCGCCCGGTCGCTCTTGGGGGCCGTGAAGAACTCGTCGGGGGCGGCCTCCTCGACGATCTGGCCGTCGGCCATGAAGACCACACGGTCGGCGGCCTTGCGCGCGAAGCCCATCTCGTGGGTGACGACGACCATGGTCATCCCCTCCTCCGCCAAACCGACCATGACGTCGAGGACCTCGTTGATCATCTCGGGGTCGA
>NZ_JBYFCK010000128.1:0-265 GCF_057652155.1 Runella sp. R0.1_18 | reverse complement strand
AATCAACCATTCGGTTTGAAGTAAAAAACTTATCAGCTCCTTACATACTTTTAAATTACAGTTTAAATTATTTGACGGGTATTACCGACACTTTAATAATCAACAATGGAATATGCGAAAAGAAATATCGCTTTCCAAAATCAATGAAAATGGAAGTGGTTGCCAATGGAATTGGCCGTAAAATATTTATTGTACCAGGCCATCAACTTACAGTAAGCATTGATATGAACAATAAAAAAAATGGGTTTGTATCTTTTCAATATCA
>NZ_JBYFCK010000127.1:0-275 GCF_057652155.1 Runella sp. R0.1_18 | reverse complement strand
ACGCCAGTGACACCACCGACGAAAGGAACGGTGACGTTGAATCCTGACGGAAGTTTTGTTTATACGCCGACGCCAGGCAAGACGGGCGAAGATGTGTTCTGCTACGAAGTGAGCAACGCGCAGGGGTTGAAAGACACAGCTTGTGTGACGGTGGATATAGTACCGACGCCCATTGCAGGCAATGATGCACCCGTAGCGGTGGATGACAACACGGAGACGCCAAAGAATACACCAGTGGTAATCAATGTGAAAGCCAACGACGGCGACCCTGACGG
>NZ_JBYFCK010000126.1:0-278 GCF_057652155.1 Runella sp. R0.1_18 | reverse complement strand
CGGCGGGCGCGCGCGACTGGCGGCTGGACCGGATGACCTCGGCCCAGGTGTGGCACACGCCCGACGACCGGGCGGCGTTCGAGAACCTGTGGCGCGAACTGAAGGGGGGAGAGCCGGAAGAACCCGCGCATCTGACCGTGCTGGGCCGCGACGTGGTGATCGAACGCACGGTCGGGTCCATGGCGCGCGCGACCTTTGATGAGCTGTGCGCCCGGCCGCTGGGGCCGCAGGACTATCTGGCCATCGCCCAGCGGTTCCACACCCTGTTCCTGGACGAC
>NZ_JBYFCK010000125.1:0-282 GCF_057652155.1 Runella sp. R0.1_18 | reverse complement strand
GGAGATAAGAAATTTACAAAATTTACATCAGCTCAAAAATGGGCTCACAGAGGCTCAAAAAGTAATTGAACAAGCTACTCCCCTCAGAAAGGAGATTGATGGTCTCAAAAGCGATAAAAAACGCCTTGAAGAGGAAAATACGTTGCTGCGAGCGAATAAAAATCATCTGGAAAAGAAAATTGAGGTAGGAAGGAGCGAATTAAAGCAGCTTGAAGAACAAAAAACGAATAGGGGATTCAAACTATAATCCGATGGAAATTCTAAATGATTTGATTGAAAAAC
>NZ_JBYFCK010000124.1:0-290 GCF_057652155.1 Runella sp. R0.1_18 | reverse complement strand
GAAGTTTCGTAGGCTGCGACCAACCTTGGTTCAATGAATACGAAAGTTCTGGTTTACCCGATTTTCCACGTTTGTTGGTAATCAAGATAACCCCGTTAGCCGCACGCGCACCATAGATAGATGCCGAGGCATCATTCAAAACCGAGATACTTTCGATGTCGTTAGGGTTGATACGATCTAAGCCCCCTTCACGACCGGGAATACCGTCGATTAAGATAAGAGCAGAGTTGTTTCCTAAGGTATTTGAACCACGAATACGAATACCAGCACCGTCGTTACCTGGCTCACCA
>NZ_JBYFCK010000123.1:0-291 GCF_057652155.1 Runella sp. R0.1_18 | reverse complement strand
AACCGTCTTTTGCTGGATTTGGTACGACTGAGGAATTTTCCCAAATTGGTCGTGGGTCAGAATGAGACAATCCCAATGGTTATTTTTGATGTCATTGAATAGTTTGACACGGTTTTCGGGACTAAAGTCACTGGCTTGGGGGTATAACAGCTTCGCTTCTGGATAGGCCGATTGAAAGGTTTCGGCAATTTGGTGAACGTTGGCTTTGAGGCCGATAATCATGGGTTTGTTGACAATGCCCAACCGTTTCATTTCATAGGCAGCCACGCACATAATCAGGGTTTTACCCGA
>NZ_JBYFCK010000122.1:0-298 GCF_057652155.1 Runella sp. R0.1_18 | reverse complement strand
GGGGGCGTAGCCCTCAAATCTTCGTAGTAAAAGCCCCTATCTATTGACAAAAGAAGGGGCGTTAGCCCTGACATCTGACTTTTGACCTATTTGCTACAAAGATTACAGGGCTAACGCCCCTTTATTGATGTTTACTATTGTCATTTTTCTACGAAGGTTGCAGGGCTACGCCCCTTTTTTTCATGCTCATTTTGCCTTGGTTTTCACGAAAATTACGAGACCTTAGTCCCAATATCGGGGGCGTAGCCCTCAAATCTTCGTAGTAAAAGCCCCTATCTATTGACAAAAGAAGGGGCGT
>NZ_JBYFCK010000121.1:0-304 GCF_057652155.1 Runella sp. R0.1_18 | reverse complement strand
CGCTTACAACGGATACTTATTTCAGGGCCATTGTGAAAAGTGGAGAATGTGCTGAAGCGACTACTTCAATAGTGCTCATTACAGTCAACTCATAGCCGACGGCGACGATTGAGGGCACAACGGTAGTTTGCCAAAACGGAACATCTCCAACCGTGACATTCGTGGGGGCAAATGTCACTGCTCCCTACACGTTTACGTATAAACTCAACGATGGTGCACCGCAAACGGTGAAAACAGCCACTGGGAACACCGTGACGGTTTCAGTGCCGACGAGTGTAACAGGGGTGTTTACGTACACCCTACT
>NZ_JBYFCK010000120.1:0-315 GCF_057652155.1 Runella sp. R0.1_18 | reverse complement strand
GGTGGGTTGTTGCCCGCTATCACTGGCACCACATTGATGCTCACCGTAGCCGTGTCACACAAACTTGGACTGCCATTGTCACAAATGCGGTACGTAAACTTATCTGTTCCTGTAAAGTTCGCATTCGGCGTATAAACAAACGTACCATCTGGGTTCTGACTCACCGTTCCGTTGGTCGGATCAGTCAATTTCACTGGACTGCCCAAGGTTGCATTGCCATCTGGGTCGCTGTCGTTGGCCTTCGCGTTAATCGTCACTGGGGTGCCTACTTCCGTCTGCGTATTGTCATCCACCGCAATTGGCTTGTCGTTGCCT
>NZ_JBYFCK010000119.1:0-317 GCF_057652155.1 Runella sp. R0.1_18 | reverse complement strand
CCTTCTGGATCATCATCGTTGGTCAACACATTACCTGTAAACGGTTTATCTTGCGGCGTTTCAGCAATGTCGTTGGTCGCAATTGGTGGATTGTTTGCTGGTGGCAATATCGCAATCACTACCGTTGCCGTGTCACACGCTCCACTTGGGTCACATACTTTGTACGTGTAGCGGTCGCTGCCTACAAAACCTGTCGTTGGCGTGTAAGTGTAGGTGCCGTTTGCATTCTGTACTACTGTTCCGTTTGTCGGATTCGTCACTTTCGTGTACGTCAACTCTGCCGCCGTGTTGTCCACGTCGCTGTCATTTGACGCTAC
>NZ_JBYFCK010000118.1:0-320 GCF_057652155.1 Runella sp. R0.1_18 | reverse complement strand
CCTTCTTCCAGGCGCCAAGCCTTAATGCCTTGTTTTTGCAGTTGTTCGACGGCTTCATCAGCAAACACACAGAAGGGACCCCGGCAGTACACAATCACCGGTTTGTCTTTGGGTAAAGCGGCAATCCGTTCCGAAAGGTGTTCCATGGGGACCGATAAGGCTTGGGGAATGTGCCCGGCCCGGTACTCTTTTTCGGGCCTTACATCCAGAACTACTACATTTTCCTGTCGGACTTTCTCGATTAGCTCGTCGATGGATATTGACTGGAAGGAGTTTTTCTGCTCCCGGAAGTCTTTTAGGGTCCGCTCGATCTGGGCAAA
>NZ_JBYFCK010000117.1:0-326 GCF_057652155.1 Runella sp. R0.1_18 | reverse complement strand
TTCTGTTACGAAGTGAAGGACAATGTAGGCTTGAAAGATACGGCTTGTGTGGTGATTAACATCCTTCCAACGCCAACGCCAGGTAACGACAAGCCAATTGCGGTGGATGACAATACGCAAACGGAAGTAGGCACCCCAGTGACGATTAACGCGAAGGCCAACGACAGCGACCCAGATGGCAATGCAACATTGGGCAGTCCAGTGAAGTTGACGAATCCAACCAACGGAACGGTGAGTCAAAACCCAGATGGTACTTTTGTTTATACGCCAAATGCGAATTTTACAGGAACGGATAAGTTTACGTACCGCATTTGTGACAATGGAAC
>NZ_JBYFCK010000116.1:0-341 GCF_057652155.1 Runella sp. R0.1_18 | reverse complement strand
TCCAAAGTCGGGAATAAGTACAAACCTTGGGCGTTCGTTGTGTCAGTTGCCAAAACCGCACTGGTCGTTGTGTTCAACAATTGAACAATCACACCCGCTACTGCTGGCTCGCCAGATTCTTGGACGCCGTTGTTGTTTTGGTCTTTCCATACGTAGTCACCAATCGAGCCTTTGGGCGAGTACAATCCTGCGTCCACCGTTGGGTTTTCTTTGGCTATTCCTGTTCCCAAGGCATTGATAGTCACCACTTGGCTCAAACCCGTGGTTGGTTTAAAGTCAGAGTCTTTCGTATCGTCACCGCCTTGGTCTTGCTGGCTGCTAATCACACAACCCGCTGGTAA
>NZ_JBYFCK010000115.1:0-341 GCF_057652155.1 Runella sp. R0.1_18 | reverse complement strand
ATTGTAACTGATAATGATATTGCCACAGGTGTCACAAGCGTCCACATGACCGCCCATCACCGATGTCCGACAATGATATATCGCTCGCAGGGTACGCAGTTGCCAGCCGTTTAACCCCAATTCTTCAATGCCTGCACCCAAACAACCCAGCACATGAGCTACTTCCCAACGTGGCTGCACTCTGAAAATAGCGTATCAAGGGGACTGAAAACGGGTTTGGTCTGCAACTGAGCCACATGAAGGTATAACATTGTCGTCTCAATATTTTCATGACCCAGAAAATTCTTCACACTGATTATATCCATGCCATCTTCCAACAAATGCGTCGCGCAGGTATGACG
>NZ_JBYFCK010000114.1:0-343 GCF_057652155.1 Runella sp. R0.1_18 | reverse complement strand
CAAGAAAATAACTCCAAAATAGCAACACTAACCAATTACGCTAAAATCGCTGCGTAATCCGTAGCGAACCATTTACATGAATAAATGGGCAAAATAAATAGACTTTATTGTGAACATACTTGAGTCTCCTCAAACCCCATGCCTTTAGGCTGGGGCTAAAAATAGGGCAATATCAAAGGGGCTTTAGCCCTGATTTTTTAAGTGTAATAGTTGGAAGTCAGGGCTAAAGCCCTTCATTGACCCTTGTTAATTTCTGTCCCCAGCCTAAAGTCGGACCGATTTCTATGATTCATGCAACTGATGACGTATAAAAATCTTTATATTTTTCCTTTCGATGTACACA
>NZ_JBYFCK010000113.1:0-359 GCF_057652155.1 Runella sp. R0.1_18 | reverse complement strand
ATAGATGAGATTATGGAAGAGTTGATTAAAGAAATATCGGACTTGAAGGCGTTAGTCAACCGCTTACTACTTCGTATTGAGGAATTAGAAGCGGAAAATGCTGACTTACGTCGTCAACTTGGCCAAAACTCTTCAAACTCACACAAACCACCTTCAAGTGAAGGATATTCAAAGAAGCCAGTAATTAAAGCAGCGCTTCCAAAATCATCAGGTAAAAAGCCAGGAGGTCAGCATGGTCATACAGGCAAAACCCTTCAATTCGTAGTACATCCTGACCGCACGGGCCTTTAGGTTTTTGAGCTGGTAAGATTCCAAGATTTTGGTAGCTTGCTGTCAAAAGAAAACCAGAGCAGGCTACC
>NZ_JBYFCK010000112.1:0-368 GCF_057652155.1 Runella sp. R0.1_18 | reverse complement strand
TCAGGTAGGGTGTATTTACCACTTCCGTCGAGTGTTCCCATTTCGGCCGTGTCCAAAATACCGTCGTTATCATCGTCAGTATCAGTGGAATTTGGTGTACCATCGTTATCGGTGTCAAGTGCTTTACCCGCTGCTTCGGCTGTATCGAGAATACCATCACCATCATCATCGATGTCAGTAACATTTGGTGTACCGTCGTTGTCGGTATCAAGTGGTAGTTTATCCTGTGTATCCAAAATACCATCATTATCGTCGTCGGTATCGGTACTATCAGGAATTCCGTCTCCGTCCGTGTCTACAGCATCAATTAAATCAGGTACACCATCTCCGTCAGAATCAGGTAGGGTGTATTTACCACTTCCGTCGAG
>NZ_JBYFCK010000111.1:0-379 GCF_057652155.1 Runella sp. R0.1_18 | reverse complement strand
GTTTTACCATTTTGATTGTGAAACCTAAGAAATTCCCTCCAATTTTAAATGGTTACACCTTACGGGAGCAGGACACTAGGTCAAATGCCCTTTTTTGCCCCAAAAAGTCAATAGTTATTGTCTATTTATCAAAGTATAGTTAATTTTAAATTTTATCCATATTAACTATACAATCTATGAAAATTGGTTACGCCCGCGTCAGTACCAAAGACCAATCCCTCGATTTACAAACCGATGCTCTCGCCAAAGCTGGCTGTGAACATGTATTCACCGAAACGGCTTCAGGAGCCAAGTCGGATCGCCCTGAACTTTTGAAAATGCTTGACTTTGTTCGCACGGGTGATGTCGTCGTCGTTTATAAACTCGACCGACTCGGGCG
>NZ_JBYFCK010000110.1:0-384 GCF_057652155.1 Runella sp. R0.1_18 | reverse complement strand
ACATTGGGCAACATTTCTACTATCTGTGAGGGGGCGATGTCGTTTTCAATTCCTTATACCAATCCTACGCAATCTCCACAAAAGTATTCGATTGTAGGGTCAGGTATTACCCCCGTTACCGATGGGAATTTGTCTAACCCTATTACGGTTAATTTAAGCAATGCGGCATCGGGTAGTGCGATTCCTTTCACTCTCACGGTGAAAAATACAATCACCAACTGTGAATCTAGCAATATCATGGGTTCTGTGACAGTTCAAAAAAGTGTGGGCGGTACGGTAAGTTCAGCTCAAACGATATGTTCGGGGACTTCTCCGTTAGATATTAGTTTGTCGGGCCAAACAGGGAGTGTGGTGAAATGGCAAAAATCTAGTAATGCCAATTTT
>NZ_JBYFCK010000109.1:0-393 GCF_057652155.1 Runella sp. R0.1_18 | reverse complement strand
TTTGTGTGGAAAGATCGCAATGACAATGGTCAGCAGGATGCAGGAGAGCCAGGCGTACAAAACGTGAAGGTGATTTTGTGGACAGGCACCGCGAACGGTCCAGTATCGAAGCGTGATTCAGTGTTTACAGGAGTAAATGGACAGTATTTGTTTAGCAACTTGCCAGTAGGTACCTACTATGTACAGTTTGACACGAAGAGCTTACCAGACACATGTCGGTTGAGCTTGCGTCCAAATACTGGTTCAGATGTAACAGACAGCGATGCAGATCCAATCACGGGTGTAACAGGTCCAATTGTATTGACACCTGAGAAACGCAGTGATTTGACAGTTGATGCAGGTTTGACAACATTCGACTTAGCGTTGACGAAGTCATTGGCATCAGGTCAAAGT
>NZ_JBYFCK010000108.1:0-400 GCF_057652155.1 Runella sp. R0.1_18 | reverse complement strand
CCTGGCGTCGAATCCTTATCCTTCACAGTGTTGCCATTTCTATCTTTCGCATCTTTAATTTGAGCGTAGTTCGTCAAACTTGTGCCTGTAAAGTTTGCATTCACACGTACTGTGATGTCAACTGAAGCCGTTGCACCTGGAGCCAATGGACCTGCAATCGCTGTATTCAACGTCGCAATCTGACCCGCTGCTGTCCAATCTGCATCTGCCAACGTCATGCCTACTGGCAATGAATCTGACAATACAACATTCGTCGCTGTCATCGAACCTTCGTTCTTCACTGTCAAAGTAAACGTTACCAAATCCCCTGGAGTTACATTTGCACTTTGACCTGATGCCAATGACTTCGTCAACGCTAAGTCGAATGTTGTCAAACCTGCATCAACTGTCAAATCACTGC
>NZ_JBYFCK010000107.1:0-407 GCF_057652155.1 Runella sp. R0.1_18 | reverse complement strand
GTATCTAAAACCTTAAAGGTTATAATAAATAGTGTGAGAAAAAGAGTTTTCATGGTATGGTTTGTTAAAAAAGTGCTATGTTGTTATAGTGAGAAACCCACTTTGCTTATCGGATAAGAGTTTTTGTTTTTAGGTAAGGTAAAAGCAAAAAAATTGTGTAAAAAAACAAAATAATTATGTGTAATTAGACGAGATTTTACGGTTCGCCACCGTGGAAAGTTTGTAACTCTTCTGACTATCAATAGCATAAGCCTAGAACTTGGAAAGTCTATTTTGCGCTTATACTTAGATTGTAAATTGGTAAAACGGGTTGCTCACCACCTGTTTATTTTTAACTTTTCTTCAATAAATCATCAATCAAAAGTTTGAACAACTTAGTGTCTCTAACATCAGGAGGGAACAATTTT
>NZ_JBYFCK010000106.1:0-414 GCF_057652155.1 Runella sp. R0.1_18 | reverse complement strand
AATTGATGGATAAGATGGCGGGGTTTTTGAAGGGGGTATTGTAGTCGGTCTGACTATCGTCTGACCGAGACAAACATTGGTCAGACGATAGTCAGACCAATAAAAGATTGAGTTTATTCCCAACGCAGGCCATTCTAGCCCAGAGTAGGCCAAGAAAAAATTGATGGATAAGATGGCGGCGTTTTTGAAGGGGGTATTGTAGTCGGTCTGACTATCGTCTGACCGAGACAAACATTGGTCAGACGATAGTCAGACCAATAAAAAATTGAGTTTATTCCCAGCGCAGGCCATTCTGGCCCAGAGTAGGCCAAGAAAAAATTGATGGATAAGATGGCGGCGTTTTTGAAGGGGGTATTGTAGTCGGTCTGACTATCGTCTGACCGAGACAAACATTGGTCAGACGATAGTCAGACC
>NZ_JBYFCK010000105.1:0-416 GCF_057652155.1 Runella sp. R0.1_18 | reverse complement strand
TCAAATGAGTTAATGCAGTCTTTCTTCGCAACTGAAAAAACTGAATTAACTTATCATAGATTGGGAAGATTAATTAATTTCATCGATGATCGAAAATACAAGGGTGAAAAAGCAGAAAATTTCTTCAAAAAATACATCCAGCCAACAAATTACCAGAAAGAAGAAATTAACTTAAACTCAGAAAGTAGTCTGCTTTTCTTTACCTCATATTTACCTGACTATGTTTTGGCAAGGGTACGAGAGTCAAAAGACAGTAGCTTGTACCAAAAAATTGGCCATTATGCCTATCTTTTAAAATATGTATCTAGCCACTATGATGGAGAAAAACGTTCTTATACAATTGCCAGAAATTTACATCTTATAGCCTCTAACGCCAGGCGCTACCTCTCGCTTACTCATTATCCATCAATAGATTC
>NZ_JBYFCK010000104.1:0-419 GCF_057652155.1 Runella sp. R0.1_18 | reverse complement strand
TTTCAAGAATTAATCCACCGTTTTGAGCGCAGTATTTCGATACTTGGACGCAGCCCGAGCACCTTCAAGAACTATTCGATGCACGTTGCGGCCATTACGCTACATTATGGCAAAATCCCCACTGAGCTCGACCAAGAGCAGGTACATGAGTATCTCTTTATGCTCCAACAGCGGAGCATCACACCTTCACAGACCTACTTCAAACATACTATTTATGGTCTTCGATTTCTGTTAAAGAGCGAAGGGCTTCCCTACAGCTATCTTCATTTACCTGTCATACAGAAAGAGCAAAAATTGCCCGTTGTGCTGAGTAAACAGGAAGTTTGGGGGATGCTCAAAGCTTGTACATTGCTCAAACACAAGGTGTTAATCGGTCTTTTGTATGGATGTGGGCTGCGTTGTTTAGAAGTTCGAAGTGT
>NZ_JBYFCK010000103.1:0-420 GCF_057652155.1 Runella sp. R0.1_18 | reverse complement strand
ACTTGGCCCTGAATACCTTGCTGAGTGCTTTTACTGCAAACAAAAACTTACCATCAGCTCGCAGGTTCTGCCAATTGTCCTTTGCATTCACACCACCACCTGGCACAATGCAATGTAGGTGTGGGTGTAAACTCAAATTTTGACCCCAGGTGTGTAAGATAGCAATCATGCCCATCTGCAAGCCCTTATTCCTGCCAAAGGTTTCTAATGTTTGCCAAGCAGCCCCAAACAACGAATCATAAACCAATTTGGGATGATGAAGTGCCAATGGGTTCAACTCAGAAGGTAATGTAAAAACCACATGAAAGTAGGGAACAGGCAATAAATCAGCCGCTCTGGCTTGTATCCACTCTTCTCGCTTGTGACCCTGACACTTAGGGCAGTGACGGTTGCGGCATGAATTGTAACTGATAATGATAT
>NZ_JBYFCK010000102.1:0-425 GCF_057652155.1 Runella sp. R0.1_18 | reverse complement strand
AATACCAATGGTTCTGATGGCGTAGAACCCAATGATGGGCAAGTATTGGTAGAAGTACTTTCTGGAAATCCAGCTCCCATCACTCAACCTATCAGTGTTCTCAGTCCTACAAATCCTATAGTATCTATTAGTCATCCAAGCTCCTGTAAAGGGATGGACGGCCTCATCACTCTAACTGGATTTGTAATTAACACTACTTACAGTGTAGTTTATAAAAACGACAACGATGCTACAACGACTGTTGAGGTGACTTCTAATAATAACGGAGTTATTACGCTATCGAATTTAGGGGCAGGAAATTATACCCAGATTGTAGCTACCGAGGGGGGCTGCGCAAGTAATGCCGTTTCGGCATCCTTAGCCGACCCCGTTCGTCCTTCTATCACATTGGGCAACATTTCTACTATCTGTGAGGGGGCGATGTC
>NZ_JBYFCK010000101.1:0-427 GCF_057652155.1 Runella sp. R0.1_18 | reverse complement strand
AAATCTGGTAACTGGGGCTAAGTCGTAACAAGGTAGCCGTACCGGAAGGTGTGGCTGGAACACCTCCTTTCTGGAGTAAAGACTCCTTTCCTTAACTTACTTTCATTATATAACTTTTAAGGGGGCTTGTAGCTCAGGTGGTTAGAGCGCTACACTGATAATGTAGAGGTCCGAGGTTCGAGTCCTCGCAGGCCCACTAAAATCAGCCTTCAAACACAAAGTAAGCGTACTTTTGTTAAGTTTGAAGAAAGTCTAAAAAAAATATTGGGGGTTTAGCTCAGCTGGCTAGAGCACCTGCTTTGCAAGCAGGGGGTCAACGGTTCGAATCCGTTATCCTCCACGAGGCTTTAAGTCTTAGAGTTATTTGACATATTGGTAGAGAATTATCAAGAAATTTGTAGAAGAAGCAAAATAAGGGCGCATGGGG
>NZ_JBYFCK010000100.1:0-472 GCF_057652155.1 Runella sp. R0.1_18 | reverse complement strand
GCATGAGCCGTGCCAAGTTGTGGAATTATTCTTCTTGTGTCGCTCGACGATAACGCAAGGCTAACTTTGGGTTTCGCTTAGACACTTTTTGAAAATCTGATTCATAACTCGAAACCAAACGCCGCTGTTCCTGGGCTTGATGGTAATGGTGGTAGCACACACCCCCCAAGATGCAGGACAAAATTCCCAATATGCTCAAAAAGATAATTGCTGAAATTCCAGAACTGAAGCCAATCAAATTTCCTCCTGTTTGAATCCTTGATGGAATTTTTTCAATATGCTGCTCAATTCTGCTCTCAAGCTCTTTGAATCTCTGTGATGTGTCTCCTAGGTAAGTCTTCAGCTCCTGACCAATAAGTTTTGTCTCTACCTTGACTGGTGGTAAAGGACGATTTAAATTTTTCTTGAGTAATTCTTCAATCTCCACAAAGCGTTGTTCTAGCTTTTCTTGTTTTTCAATCAAATCATTTAG
>NZ_JBYFCK010000099.1:0-487 GCF_057652155.1 Runella sp. R0.1_18 | reverse complement strand
GGGTGAGTATCTTGGGTAATCCAGTGGGTAGCATTTTGTCGTTACGTTTCAACCAGTCGATTAATGGAGAGGTTATGTTGGTGTTGGTTGGATTGGGAGGTGAGGAGTTGTATCGGCGATCGTTGTTTGATTTGGAATCTGGTCATGTGGAGGATATTTCAATGGAAGGCTATGTAGCGGGGAGTTATGTATTACGGGTTATATCGTCTGATCATAGGCAAGATTTCAAGATTAGTAAATTGGCTAGATAGGTGTGTGGATAATGATTGCTATTGCTGGACTGATTTATAATCTAGTCAATAAATGGGGTAGGGGCAGGAGAGAAGCCGTTAGTGGCCAGCTGTTAGCGGAGAGCAATGGGCAAATAGCAACGGGCAAGAGGCTGCTAATTTGGTATTAGTCCCACTGTCATACTTACCTACTCTAAACCCTAATTCATCTCTCAGAAAGATATATGCTTTGTAATAACCATAATCCACAAAGGGTT
>NZ_JBYFCK010000098.1:0-488 GCF_057652155.1 Runella sp. R0.1_18 | reverse complement strand
CATTACCTCAAAAGCATCGGCAATAAATCTAAAAACGACAAAATTGACGCTCGAGGTTTATCACAAATGGGTTTAGAGCAAAACCTAAAACTATGGCAGCCACTATCGAAGAGTATTTGTCAATTACGGATGCTAACCCTTCATTATCAGATGCTTCAAGAGCTTAAAAACCAATCTGAGAATCAACGACACTCGATTTTACATAGCCGAACCATTGATAAGTTTACCATCAAACACTTGGAGAAGCTGATTAAAGTCTATGACAAACAACTCGACGAAACGAAACAAGCAATTGCTAAACTCGTTGAAAAAGAAGCAATTCTTAAAGCTAAGATTGAGCAGTTATGTCAAATCAAAGGTTTAGCTCTACTCTCAGTGGCTACTATCATTGCTGAAACCAACGGCTTTACTGGTTTTGAAAACATTCGCCAGTTAGTCAGTTTTGCAGGCTATGATGTGGTTGAGAACCACGGGGGCGCCCGTGCGCT
>NZ_JBYFCK010000097.1:0-493 GCF_057652155.1 Runella sp. R0.1_18 | reverse complement strand
CTTGGTCAATGAGGGCTTGCAATTCTCGCAATAAATGTGCTCCACAGAGGCTGTGTCGTCCTTTCCCTACCGTAAAATAAGACGACCAGCAATCATGCACCGTCCAATTAACGCACTGAGAAAAAATACTTTCTTCTGACAAAAGCGCTTGTTGACCTCGTTTATCATGAACAAAAAAGTAGGTGTATAGATTACTGCTTGCTAAATGAAGCCATTTTAAGCCCCCTTCAATGCGTAGCCCCGTTTCATCGAAGTGGCAGACGGGGGCTACTTTCAGCTGCTCTTTTATCTGGGTTTCAATCGGAGCTAACTGTTCATAAAGCTTGCTTTGAGCACTTGTTAATGTCGCTGGATTATAGGTATAACCCGTCAAATCAGCCCATAATTGGCTTATCTTTGAGAAAGGTAAACGATAGTCGACATTGAGCATAATACTCTGAGCATGAATGCGATTACCATATTGAACGGGAGCGACCACATCCGCAGGAAACTG
>NZ_JBYFCK010000096.1:0-506 GCF_057652155.1 Runella sp. R0.1_18 | reverse complement strand
TCTAAGGAGTTTAACGTCTCGAGTGCAAACATATATAACTGGGTTTCCCAGTACGAAAAAGGAGGTTTTTCAAGCCCATCCAGCGTTAGTAACTCTGATAAAGACAAAGAGATTCTTCGCCTTCAGCGAGAGATTCAAGCTTATAAAGAGATAATCGCTGAAAAAGAATTGTCACTTAGAATCAAGGATGCTTTGTTAAAAAAAAGTCTTTAAGTAAGCAAATTCGCTTGAAAGTAGCTAATGAATTTATTCTTTCAGGCTATAGTGTTAGAACCGTTCTACAATCCTGTTTCGTCGCCCGTAGTAGCTATTATTACAAAGCTACTGGGGGTACACCTGGGCGCAAACCCTATGCTGAATTTCTCAATGCAGAAGGTGATAAAATAGGGGCACATCACGTGGTTGAAACACTGAAAGGACTGTTTGAAAAACCCTTTGTGGATTATGGTTATTACAAAGCATATATCTTTCTGAGAGATGAATTAGGGTTTAGAGTAGGTAAGTAT
>NZ_JBYFCK010000095.1:0-520 GCF_057652155.1 Runella sp. R0.1_18 | reverse complement strand
CTCGACGGAAGTGGTAAATACACCCTACCTGATTCTGACGGAGATGGTGTACCTGATTTAATTGATGCTGTAGACACCGACGGAGACGGAATTCCTGATAGTACCGATACGGATGATGATAACGACGGGCTACCTGATGTAGTTGATAAATTGCCGCTTGACACCGACAACGACGGTACACCAAATGTTACTGACACCGATGATGATGGCGATGGTATCCTCGATACAGCCGAAGCAGCGGGTAAAGCACTTGACACCGATAATGATGGTACACCAAATGCCACTGATACTGACGATGATAACGATGGCATTCTCGATACAGCTGAAATCGGAACATTTGCTCCTGATGGAAAATTTACGTTGCCTGATTCTGACAACGATGGTTTACCCGATTTGGCTGACCCTAATTTAACGGATACGGACGGCGATGGAACTCCTGACAATACCGATACGGATGATGATAACGATGGTATTCTGGATACACAGGATAAACTACCACTTGACACTGACAACGACGGTA
>NZ_JBYFCK010000094.1:0-533 GCF_057652155.1 Runella sp. R0.1_18 | reverse complement strand
CAAGTAGCCGTGTATGAAGTTGTTGTTGTAGGACTAA
Source organism: Runella sp. R0.1_18 (assembly GCF_057652155.1). Classification (NCBI taxonomy): domain Bacteria; kingdom Pseudomonadati; phylum Bacteroidota; class Cytophagia; order Cytophagales; family Spirosomataceae; genus Runella; species Runella sp. R0.1_18. The sequence goes on along the minus strand of NZ_JBYFCK010000094.1, from coordinate 496 downwards.
CCGTTTTAGCTAAACCTGTTGTTCCATCGTTCCAACTAACTGCCCCTGCACAATTCGATACCGTCAAGGTTGCTGACTGCCCAGCACAAATCGTTGGGCTGTTGACCGTCGGTGTGGGTGTCGGCTTGGGCGTAACCGTGACGGTAGCCATTGCTGTACCTGTTCCCACACACGGGGCGGTGCCAACTGTGCAAGTAGCCGTGTATGAAGTTGTTGTTGTAGGACTAACCGTTTTAGCTAAACCTGTTGTTCCATCGTTCCAACTAACTGCCCCTGCACAATTCGATACCGTCAAGGTTGCTGACTGCCCAGCACAAATCGTTGGGCTGTTGACCGTCGGTGTGGGTGTCGGCTTGGGCGTAACCGTGACGGTAGCCATTGCTGTACCTGTTCCCACACACGGGGCGGTGCCAACTGTGCAAGTAGCCGTGTATGAAGTTGTTGTTGTAGGACTAACCGTTTTAGCTAAACCTGTTGTTCCATCGTTCCAACTAAC
>NZ_JBYFCK010000093.1:0-534 GCF_057652155.1 Runella sp. R0.1_18 | reverse complement strand
TGGGTCAAAGATTTGTTGCCACAGGTGGAAATCGCCTTCTGTTATCTTGAATTTGACCGCTGGTACTGTCTTAAAATGCAAGTTTTGAGTTAAGATTTTTTTTATAATTTTGGGACTGAATTGGAAGAGCTGTTTTAGGCAGCTATATCCTGTGTAGTCCCGCTTGTCGGGACTATTTTTTTGTCCATATTTTCTTGTTCTTTGACATTGTTGGAATTGTATTTTGGGTCATATTGAGTGTCATTTTTCCAGATGGCATAGCAAAGTGTAAGCAACTTTTTTTGGACTGCAACATAGCCTTTCATCTTGATTTGGCTGCGTTCAAATACTCGCTCAAAAAGGGCTTGACAGGTAGGCTCTCCAAATCGTACTGCATTGAATGCAGGTAGGTGTAAAATACGTCTAATTCGGCTATTACCCTTTTTTGAGATTCTTGTTTTTCCTACTCGTCTCCCCGAGCGCACGGGCGCCCCCGTGGTTCTCAACCACATCATAGCCTGCAAAACTGACTAACTGGCGAATGTTTTCAAAACC
>NZ_JBYFCK010000092.1:0-557 GCF_057652155.1 Runella sp. R0.1_18 | reverse complement strand
CCTAGCAAGTGTGACACGGCCACGGTGAGTATTGGAATTTTACCATTGGCCCCACAAGCCCCAAAAGCGAACCCAGATGTTGCGGTGACACCACAAGATAAACCCGTGAATGGAAACGTATTGACCAATGACGATGACCCACAAGGGGGTACGCTGGTGGTGACAACGACGCCTGTAACTCCACCGACGAAAGGAATGGTGACGTTGCAACCTGACGGAAGTTTTGTTTATACGCCGACGCCAGGTAAAACGGGTGAAGATGTTTTCTGCTACGAAGTGAGTAATGCACAAGGGTTGAAAGACACAGCTTGTGTGACGGTGGATATTGTACCGACGCCCATTGCAGGCAATGATGCACCCGTGGCAGTGGATGACAACACGGAGACGCCAAAGAATGCGCCAGTGGTAATCAATGTGAAAGCAAACGATGGCGACCCTGACGGCAACGTCTTGGGAGTACCGACGAAGATTAGCAATCCGACCAACGGTACGGCGACGGTAAACCCAGACGGGACGATTACCTACACGCCGAATTCAGGCTTTGTAGGAACAGATAG
>NZ_JBYFCK010000091.1:0-575 GCF_057652155.1 Runella sp. R0.1_18 | reverse complement strand
CTACTGGCCGTCGCCGTCAAGCCGCTCGGCGGACGAGGAATCGTTATAGGCGGCGCTTGCGTGGTAGCGTCTGCCACGTTGGTATAACTACTTGCTCCTGCCGAATTATTGGCCCGAACGCGGTACCAATAACGCGTCGAAGCGTTCAAGCCCGTGTTGGAATAGGTCGTAGTATTCGCGCCTACTTCCGCAATTTTGGCAAAATTCGTCCCGTCAGTACTGCGTTCTATTTCAAATCCCGTTTCGTCCGAAGCATTGTCCGTCCACGACAAATTGATTTGACTACTACTACTGGCCGTCGCCGTCAAGCCGCTCGGCGGACGAGGAATCGTTATAGGCGGCGCTTGCGTGGTAGCGTCTGCCACGTTGGTATAACTACTTGCTCCTGCCGAATTATTGGCCCGAACGCGGTACCAATAACGCGTCGAAGCGTTCAAGCCCGTGTTGGAATAGGTCGTAGTATTCGCGCCTACTTCCGCAATTTTGGCAAAATTCGTCCCGTCAGTACTGCGTTCTATTTCAAATCCCGTTTCGTCCGAAGCATTGTCCGTCCACGACAAATTGATTTGACTACT
>NZ_JBYFCK010000090.1:0-581 GCF_057652155.1 Runella sp. R0.1_18 | reverse complement strand
ATTGCCAGAAATTTACATCTTATAGCCTCTAACGCCAGGCGCTACCTCTCGCTTACTCATTATCCATCAATAGATTCGTTAATGACAGTCTATGATCCCTATCTAAACGAAGAAAGAAGAGCATTTATTCGGAAGAGATATTACGAAGAAATAGCGCCTAGCTCAACAAAATACACAGATAAAGATTATATCAACGACTTTGAACTTCTGACAATCTCTAATGATATGTATAAACTTAATGAAAAGTTGACACCTATTACTGTCATTGATTTGTGGGCTAGTTGGTGTGGCAATTGTATAGAAGCATTTCCTATTGTTGAAGCATTGCAAGAGCACTACATAAACGAGAACAAGGTTTCTTTTCTAAAAATTTCTTTGGATGATAAAGAAGAAAATTGGAGGAAAGGTGTAAAAAAACTGCAATTAAAACCTGAAGAGTCGTCGTGGGTTTCTGGAGGTATGAAATCTGATTTTGCCAAAAAATTTGACGTAAAATATTTACCCAGGTACATTATTTTAAACCAAAAAGGTCAAATTTTAAAATTGTTCCCTCCTGATGTTAGAGACACTAAGTTGTTCAA
>NZ_JBYFCK010000089.1:0-596 GCF_057652155.1 Runella sp. R0.1_18 | reverse complement strand
CTCACAACCCCGATGAAACTAGCGGTTTCCCATTTTCATCTTACACTTGCGCGAAGCCGAGCAGTTTTTGAGCCATGAGGGTTCGGATTGCGGCATTGCCTACATCAACATCGGTACTGCGGGAGCGAAGTCAACCTATTTCAGCAGAAGATAGGTCTTTTCATACAAAAGTGAACTTTCAGATACTTTATAGTTTGCCAGATAGCATTTTTATCCATTGTTTTCTAACCACTTTAAGCGTCTTGTATCTGGAATGTGATTTATAGTAAATTCTTCAAACAACGCATCAAATCCATTTCCGTCAGGTGATGCTGCTGTCATACCTACCATTACGGGAACATTATCAGGGAAATAGGCCAATCGCATCATCGTATAAAATTCATCATCGAAAGAATAGAAAATTTCAACAGAATCTAATTTTCTAATTACCTTTATCCATATTGATTTAGGATTATGTTGAATTTCAATTACACTCCAATCACTCTTTTCATTTGTAACAACCGCACTAATATTGATTTTATTATTTACAAATTCTACACCTGTTTTTATCCAAATCCTCTCGTTTATGCGCAACATCAGACCCATTTGGTCATATC
>NZ_JBYFCK010000088.1:0-605 GCF_057652155.1 Runella sp. R0.1_18 | reverse complement strand
AAAGTCGGACCGATTTCTATGATTCATGCAACTGATGACGTATAAAAATCTTTATATTTTTCCTTTCGATGTACACACGAGAAAACCCGATGAATCAACTTATTACAAATGTTATTTCTGACCAGCATTTCGTTCTTTCCCTGAGCAGTTTTACGAACATAATACTCTTTAATTTCTTTGGAATGCTGAATAGCAGACGCAGCCCCATTGTGGAGTAATGCCTTGAGTTGCTTATTGGCCTTGTTGCTCGTTTTTGAACGTCCCTTATATTTGCCCGATTGATGCTCAAATGGAACAACACCTGCATGACAAGCAAACTTTTTAGCGTCATTAATGTCTTTAAACTCGTTGGTAATAATTAAAATTTCTGTAGCGATAACTGGGCCGATGCCTTTGACAGATTCAATCAATTCAAATAATTCCTTGAGATATGAGTCTCCGTGAATGGTGTTATGGATTTGATTTTCAATCTTTTGAATGTCTTTTTTTAGTGCATCAATGGATTTTTCACAAGCTTTTTTTGCCTCTTTATGATCTTTTTGAGAAAGAAAATCTTTGCTGTCAGTCAAGGGCGATTTCAATATTTTTCGAACCTTGACAAGTCG
>NZ_JBYFCK010000087.1:0-624 GCF_057652155.1 Runella sp. R0.1_18 | reverse complement strand
CCCATTAGCAAGCGGGGCGCCCCGTGGCGTATTGAGTGAATAACAAGTAGATTTTATAAACCTCTAAATTACAACTAACCATGGATATTCTCTATTTCGTTGGAATTGATATTTCCAAAACTACGTTGGAGTGGGCTGTTTATGATGGCAAAAAAGTAGTTCTTCAAACCGCTAGTGTTAATACTGTGACAGGTATTAAGACCGCATTGAGACTCTTGAAAAAGCTTCCGATTTGGAATCCACAACAAACGGTTTTTTGTATGGAGCATACGGGTATATATAATGCTCATTTACTTGATTTTCTTCATAAATTACATTTTCCCATTTGGTTAGAGTCTTCTCTCCAAATCAAGAAAGCAGGTGAGCTGCAACGAGGAAAAACCGATAGCATAGATGCTCAAAGAATTGCAGAATATGCTTTTCGTTTTCGAGATCAGCTTCGACTTTGGGAACCACCTCGGGCAGTAGTCCAACAGTTATCCATGTTAAGTACTGCTCGTCAGCGACTTATCAGTGTCTATAACCAATTGTCCGTACCACTTACAGAGCAACAAAGTTTTGTCAACCCTGTCATGCAAAAACAATTGACTAAAAGTTGCAAAGCCTCCTTAACTGCTATTGAAA
>NZ_JBYFCK010000086.1:0-628 GCF_057652155.1 Runella sp. R0.1_18 | reverse complement strand
TTTGCCCAGATCGAGCGGACCCTAAAAGACTTCCGGGAGCAGAAAAACTCCTTCCAGTCAATATCCATCGACGAGCTGATCGAGAAAGTCCGACAGGAAAATGTAGTGGTCCTGGATGTAAGGCCCGAAAAAGAGTACCGGGCCGGACACATTCCCCAAGCCTTATCGGTCCCGATGGAACACCTTTCGGAACGGATTGCCGCTTTACCCAAAGACAAACCGGTGATTGTGTACTGCCGGGGCCCCTTCTGTGTGTTTGCTGATGAAGCCGTCGAACAACTGCAAAAACAAGGCATTAAGGCTTGGCGCCTGGAAGAAGGATTCCCGGATTGGAAAAGCCGAAACCTTCCCTTTCACATGGCCTAAGTTATATTCCCGGAGGAGATTCTTTTGTACCGCTATAACTATCCACATCAGGCGATATGCTTTTTTTCCTTCCCACCTTATAAAGAATTACCGTTATGTCCACAATTCCTACCGTCCTGGGGCTGCGGGAGAACTGGCCCCAGTTTACCCTGCTGGTAATCATCAATGGCTTTGTTGGGGGAATGATTGGCCTGGAGCGAACGCTGCTCCCCGAGCTGGCCGAGCAGGAGTTTGGCCTGGTGGCCCGCACGGCCCTGCTATC
>NZ_JBYFCK010000085.1:0-649 GCF_057652155.1 Runella sp. R0.1_18 | reverse complement strand
GCGACGGTAGTGATAGCGATATTGCCACCAGCAAATAATCCGCCAATTGCCACCAACGACATTGCTGAAACGCCGCAAGATAAACCGTTTACAGGTAATGTGTTGACCAACGATGATGATCCAGAAGGTGGACCATTGACAGTAACGACGACGCCAGTGACGCCACCGACGAAAGGAACGGTGAGTTTGAACCCAGACGGCACGTTCACTTATACACCAAACCCAGGAGTAACGGGTCAAGACGGTTTCTGTTACGAATTGAAGGACAATGTAGGCTTGAAAGATACGGCTTGTGTGGTGATTAACATCCTTCCAACGCCGACACCAGGTAACGATAAGCCAATTGCGGTGGATGACAATACGCAGACGGAAGTAGGCACCCCAGTGACGATTAACGCGAAAGCGAACGACAGCGACCCAGATGGCAATGCAACATTGGGCATTCCAGTGAAGTTGACGAATCCAACCAACGGAACGGTGAGTCAAAATCCAGACGGTACGTTTGTCTATACGCCGAATGCGAACTTTACGGGGACAGATAAGTTTACGTACCGCATTTGTGATAATGGCAGTCCAAGTTTGTGTGACACGGCTACGGTGAGCATCAATGTGGTGCCAGTGATAGCGGGCAACAACCCACCAGTGGCCG
>NZ_JBYFCK010000084.1:0-683 GCF_057652155.1 Runella sp. R0.1_18 | reverse complement strand
ATATCTTTGAAGTTCATTGAAATTGTTGGAAAAACGGGGCGGCCCGAGCCGTACAATTTTGAGGTAGTTGTTTGACAGGGGTGGACAGCAGTCCGAGTCTCGCCGCTAACACGTCTCAACGCAGTCGATGTTGTACCGCTGGTCTATCTGTTCACCCTGTTTTTCTCTGTAACTTGAACAGTACCTATGGATGTAATTCTTACATTACAATCCTGCATTTATGTTCGGAGCGCCGATGCGACAAAATTCGAGGAAAACCGTCAGGCAAAATCAACTTAAAACAACCCTGACATGAACAAACAAGACCAAAGTTCGGCCACTTTACTACGCTATTGCGTTGGTATAGATGTGAGCAAAGACAGCTTACAATTATGCGTATCCGTCATTGACACTAACGGAAAAATAGCCATTAAGGGGAGTGGTAAAATCAATAACAAAACGACTGCTTTTGATAGCTTTCTGACCTGGGTAGATAAGCATTGCAAAGATAAAAATTTAGCTATTCGCTTCGTGATGGAATCCACAGGGGTTTATCACGAGCAATTGGCTTGGTATCTATTCCAAAACGATTTGACTGCCAGTGTAATCTTACCAAACAAGGCTAAACATTACCTCAAAAGCATCGGCAATAAATCTAAAAACGACAAAATTGACGCTCGAGGTTTATCACAAATGGGTTTAGA
>NZ_JBYFCK010000083.1:0-691 GCF_057652155.1 Runella sp. R0.1_18 | reverse complement strand
CCGCTTCGGCCTTTAGATTTGTGCGATGTAAAAATTCCAAGAAAATCATAACTTGGAATACTCTCAAACTGAGAGTAAGTCAGCGCCAGTGGGGATGCCTTACCGCCGTCGGCTGAGTTAGAGACTCATGGATCGATTTAAGACCCCACTGGATTACTGTAACACAGGACTCAGATAGAAATTCGGGTTTGTGACCCATGAGCAAGGTATCGAGTGTGCGACAGTATATTGGTTTGAGTAAAAACATAAACTCATTCAAAATTATGGAAACATTTTCATTTTTCATCGGCATTGACATCTCAAAAGCGACGCTTGATTTTGCCGTCGTAGTGGCTAACAAGTTGCTGTTTCACTATCAATCAACGAATGATAAAGCAGGAATAGAGGGCTTTATAAAACTCTTAAAATTACATTGTCCTGATGCTAACTTTTCCAATAGTCTCTATTGTATGGAACACACAGGCATATATAACAATCACATTATCAATTTTTTACATTTGAAAAAAGCCAAAATATGGTTAGAACACCCTATTCATATAAAAGACAGTTTGGGGATGATTCGCGGAAAAAATGACAAGGTTGATGCCCAAAGAATCGCTACTTATGCCTATAAAAATCGTGATGAAGTTCGGTTATGGATACCTAAACGGGATATCATTCAAAAGCTGGACTGTTTGACTGCTACTCGCAG
>NZ_JBYFCK010000082.1:0-696 GCF_057652155.1 Runella sp. R0.1_18 | reverse complement strand
CCCGATTTGCTCCAGGGAAAAACCCTTCAGCGACAACAGTACCGGCAAGAGTCCCCAGACCATTCCGTCATTTAAATTATTGACCAGTCCGGCCTGGGTAACGGCTCCCAGATTGGAGTGAGCGAAAGTAGTATCCCAAAACACATTCGAAAGCTTTTGCTGCCCGCTACGGCCCGTTTCCAGTTTTACATGGGATGCCGTGTCCTTGACCAGAAAGATACTTCCCACAAGGCCAATGACGGCAAACCCTGCCCCCATCAGGAAAGGATAGGGTCTGATACCATAGCGGGAAGCCAAATACCCGGTCCCAAAAGCGACCAGGGCAATCGACAAGTACCCGGCAGATTCATTGATGCCCATGGCCAGTCCCCGGTTCTTTTCGCCCACCAGGTCTATTTTCATCACCACAGTCGAAGACCAGCAGAGTCCCTGGTTAATGCCCAGCAGCACGTTGGCCAACACGATATAATTCCAACTGGGAGCAAACATGAGAATCAGGGGAACCGGCAGGCCAAAAAGCCAGCCGTACACCAGCAGATTCTTTCTCCCTACGCGGTTGGCCAAGGCCCCGGTGAAGTAATTGGTGAAGGCTTTGCTTACGCCAAAAACGACAATAAAAGATAGCAGGGCCGTGCGGGCCACCAGGCCAAACTCCTGCTCGGCCAGCTCGGGGAGCAGCGTTCGCTCCAGGCCAAT
>NZ_JBYFCK010000081.1:0-747 GCF_057652155.1 Runella sp. R0.1_18 | reverse complement strand
CGCCTTCAAGTCCGATATTTCTTTAATCAACTCTTCCATAATCTCATCTATGCAAATAGCGTACCTAAACAGTTACCCCATCACAATACATAAGCCTTCTGCTATTTATAGGATATTTTGTTAAGAAAATTATATACATTTCATCTGCTCTGCTTTTTCTGTCATTCTTAAAACTTTCCATAGATGATTTAATGAATTTTTGCATTGCTAACCATGAGTCCCCACTATTTGGATTATAATTATTAACCTGCACAAAATGAATCAATGTCGGTGGTAGTGTCAAATCCAATAAATTATTTGGAACACATACCTCTGATTTTATTACGTAAAAGTCAGTTTGAGCAACTGAGGTAAAACTTACCAAACTAAAAGTTAGGAATAAAGTAATAAGAAATTGCTTTGTCATTTTTTTGGTGTTTTGAGTTTTTACAAAATTGTTTGATATGTTCATCAATGTTTGATGGTATTTTCTCTTGCGGTAGCCACCAACGAACAGGGCTTGTGGTCAGGTGGGGGATTTTGAAACTCATCTGCCCGAACGTCTGCCTAAATAAATTACTGATGTTGAGTTACTTACAAAAGTCCAATAGGTTTCCGTCCGCCGAAACAAAAGTACAAAAGGATTCTCAATGCTCAATTACTTCCGTCAGCCCCCACTTGCCACAAACCGATGTTGAACAAAACCTTCGGTAGCTATATTTTGCTAAAAAGGTTAATTTTGAGTCTAATTTAAACTTAAAATTGATC
>NZ_JBYFCK010000080.1:0-751 GCF_057652155.1 Runella sp. R0.1_18 | reverse complement strand
CAATTGGCAGAACCTGCGAGCTGATGGTAAGTTTTTGTTTGCAGTAAAAGCACTCAGCAAGGTATTCAGGGCCAAGTATATAGCTGAGTTGAGCAAAAAAATGGAGATTGACAAAGCGACCAGAGAAGCCCTTTTTAAGAAAAACTGGATTGTGTATGCCAAACGTCCATTTGGAAGCCCCAAGTCAGTGGTAGAATATCTGGGGCGTTATACGCACAAGGTGGCTATTAGCAACCATCGCATCCAACAGGTGAATGAAGAAAGTGTGAGATTCTCCTACAAAGATTACGGTGAAAATGGCCTCAAAAAGAGCATAAGCTTGAGCCATTCGGAGTTTGTAAGGCGTTTTTCGCAGCATATTTTACCAAAAAGGTTCGTTCGGATACGTCATTATGGCCTACTCAGCAGTACTTGGAAGCGTGTAAAGTTCAAGCAGCTACGAGCGCATTTTAAGCTAAAACCCGCAGAAGCATCCGCACCCAAAACGTTGCTTAGAAAATGTCATTGTTGTGGCGAAGGGAAGTTGGTCACCTTAGCTACTTTCGATGGACGTGGCCCACCTGCTGAATACATGGGCGTTTGCCAAAACTTAATTCCTCATTCTGTAGGCTAAAGGATGGGTAAGGGAAGGTATGTCCTAACTTCAAAGAAAAACGACGAGAATGGCCTATAAGTACTCTAAAAGCAAAAAAGCAGGTCAAAACCTGCCCTTAACGTAGCTGCAACTTCAACAATAACTCCATAACAAAAG
>NZ_JBYFCK010000079.1:0-818 GCF_057652155.1 Runella sp. R0.1_18 | reverse complement strand
ACGGTAGCGTCCAACGACTACGACCCCGACAACAACGTACCATTGAGTTACGCGAAGGTGACGAATCCATTGCACGGGACGGTGACGCTGAACACGGATGGTAGTTACACATATACACCGACGAGTGGATACATCGGCAACGATAGTTTCACCTACAAGGTGTGCGACAGTGGCAGTCCTAGCAAGTGTGATACGGCCACGGTGAGTATTGCGATTTTGCCATTGGCCCCACAAGCACCAAAAGCGAACCCAGACGTTGCGGTGACACCACAAGATAAACCCGTGAATGGGAATGTATTGACCAACGACGATGACCCACAAGGGGGTACGCTGGTGGTGACAACCACGCCAGTGACACCACCGACGAAAGGAACGGTGACGTTAAATCCTGACGGAAGTTTTGTTTATACGCCGACGCCAGGCAAGACGGGCGAAGATGTGTTCTGCTACGAAGTGAGTAATGCGCAGGGGTTGAAAGACACAGCTTGTGTGACGGTGGATATAGTACCGACGCCCATTGCGGGCAATGATGCACCCGTGGCAGTGGATGACAACACGGAGACGCCAAAGAATGCGCCAGTGGTAATCAATGTGAAAGCCAACGACGGTGACCCTGACGGCAACGTCTTGGGAGTACCGACGAAGATTAGCAATCCAACCAACGGTACGGCGACGGTAAACCCAGACGGGACGATTACCTACACGCCGAATTCAGGCTTTGTAGGAACAGATAGTTTCAAATATTCAGTGTGTGACAATGGTGTACCGAGCAAGTGCGACACGGCGACGGTGAATGTACGGGTGAACGAACCCGTGGC
>NZ_JBYFCK010000078.1:0-887 GCF_057652155.1 Runella sp. R0.1_18 | reverse complement strand
TGTGTACATCGAAAGGAAAAATATAAAGATTTTTATACGTCATCAGTTGCATGAATCATAGAAATCGGTCCGACTTTTCTGCCTTTGGCTGCTTTATTGGTAAGAATAGTGTATAACTCCCCATCAGATAACGAGGTTTCATCAATGGAAAGATGAGTTCCCATATTTTGAGGGTATAACAGCCATAGTTTAGCATGAGACTTTTGATTCCAATGTTTGAATCCACCTTGGCAATCTTTGTAGTGACGAAGCAGATTCCGACACTTCACGCCATAAAACTCTCCGATTGAATTTGTACTATTCGGATTCGTATCCACTGATACCTTTTAAAAAATTCGCGAATTCACTTGTCATTCGCGTTCCTTTGCTTACTTCTGCCCAGTCTCTGTAAACTACTTTACCTGTTTGGGTATTGAGCCATCGGCGGCGCTTAATGTGAAGAAAGACCTTATGCCCACGCAGGGGAAAGTCTTGGACAGTTATGGGCGCAAAAAAACCTTTGGATAACAAATTTTTCCGCTCAGAATCTCGATCGTCTGTGTTTTTCTCTGTAAGATGGATATGGAAGACACCCTCTTGGCGGGTAATAGTAGTCAATTCAAAACTTTTCGGGGACGCCCTGTCCAAAATGAACTCGGGCAACAGGAACTGAACGATAGGCAGGAAACTCTCCAAAGCAAGTACGTTTGATTAAAAGCACAAACTTAAAAAAATCCAACGCTCTCCACAACTTTTGTACTTGATCCATTTTGTACTTGATCCGGCACTGGCGGGGAGTAACGTATAGCAAAAAAAAGAGGAGCTCGTTTCTGAGCTCCTCTCGGATTAATATTGTGGCGGCTACCTACTTTCCCACATTTTATTGCAGTATCATCGGCGGAGTGGGG
>NZ_JBYFCK010000077.1:0-912 GCF_057652155.1 Runella sp. R0.1_18 | reverse complement strand
TGCTCTGTTTTTCTTTTGACAGCAAGCTACCAAAATCTTGGAATCTTACCACTTCACAAACCTAAAGGCCCATGCGGTCATACTTACGACCCCGTTTACTTTGTGTTTGATTAGACATAACTTTGTAAAGTTATACATTTCAAGTGTCCGTCTCAACTGGATCACTCCACTCAACCAGTGAGGTTCAGTTGATGGTTTGATAAATCGAACCTAATTTAGTCGTATTCTTGAATAAATACAACTTGGCGAAAATTGCAGAATTAAGGTCAAAGAGCGTATATTGCATCTGTATTTTAAGTTTGTTAGCACAACTAAAATACGAAAATCCCCGAATTATGACAAATGTGTGCATATTCGGGGATTAAATTTTGCGTAAAATGTTGATAATTAAAACGTTAAACCATTAAACCATTAAACCATTAAAGGGAAGCCTAACGAGTATTATTTAGGCAATTTACTAATCTTGAAATCTTGCTTCTGCTCAGATGATATTACTCGTAAAACATAATTGCCTGAACCAAAACTATCCATTGAAAGTTCCTCCACATGACCCGATTCCAAATTAGTCAACGACTTTTTATATAATACCTCGCCCCGTAACCCAACTATCACAAGTGATACTTCCCCATTCATTGATTTGTTGAAACGTACGGACAGAATATTCACCACGGGGTTGTCTAGCACACTTACCCAACCATCTGTGGATGATTTATCTAAGTCCTCTACCCCAGTTCGGATACCACAGGGAAAATTCGTCACCAATACCCCATTCTGCATCGTCAACACACAGCCCGAGGACGATATACCTTCTACCGTGTATGTCCCCGTTTCAAGTGTCGAACCAAAACTCAACTTCTGACCTGTACCTGATAATACATTGCTACCATATAACCCTCCATTGCGCTTCAACTG
>NZ_JBYFCK010000076.1:0-961 GCF_057652155.1 Runella sp. R0.1_18 | reverse complement strand
TCTACCAATACTTGCCCATCATTGGGTTCTACGCCATCAGAACCATTGGTATTGACAGGGTTTGTTCCGCTATTATATGATTTAGCCCGTGAATAAGGACCATAATTGGTACTTCCTCCATTTCCTCCAGTATGTCCGCCACCACCACCAGCCAAATCAGACGCTCCTCCACCTCCTCCCATACCAGAACCTCCCCTTCCCGCATATGGGTAATTAGAACACCGAGCCCCTCCTACCGAGATACCTATTAAACTCACCTGTCCCCCTCCTATCGTACAATCATTAAATATTCCTACTCCCCCATTCCCATTCAACCCTCCCCCTCCAGTCGAAAAATCTGACCCAAATCCACCACCACCATTGCCATCGGTAGCTCCACTGCCTCCCAAACCTTTAGAAGGGCTACCACCATTATCTGACGCCCCTCCAGTACCTCCAGCAGCAATCATCAATAAAGTATTGGTGGATAGGTTCACTACCCCTGACCCAGCTCCACCACCTCCTCCTGAAGAATTGAAATTGAGGGGACTAATTTTCCCATTTTCTCCTTTTCCTCCCGCCACAAACATTAAGGTATGGCCTGGCTGTATCACAAAATCGCCCCTTACAGAAGCACCAGTACTACCCATAATGAGGATAGCCTCAGTACTTCTATCATAACCCTTTCCACCCCCGCCACCTTGTGCTGTAATCCTTAACGTCACAGCGCTTCCTGTGTTGTTTGTCCAAGTATAAGAAGTACCTGTTTGCTGGCAGCTTTTGAGCGTAAGTAAGGTAGTGGTTTGTGCCTGTGTTAGGGTACCTAAAAGAAGTAGCCCTACCATGTAGAAGCTAGGCTTTTTGACAAGCATAACCAGCCAGAGACGACAAAATAGCGTAAATACGTTGATTTTCATTTTGATGAAAAATAGTAATAGTAGTGAGAATAAGTTAAGCTATGCACTACAAAGTAGCGACACTT
>NZ_JBYFCK010000075.1:0-1067 GCF_057652155.1 Runella sp. R0.1_18 | reverse complement strand
ATACTAAACTCATATCAAGTTGACGTATATTTGTATAATGAAAAACTATGTAGAGCTCATAAGTGAAAGCGAGGCAGATTTATTTACAATAGAGCACAAGCAGAAACGTGCAACGGCTCGTGATCGGGTACGCTTTATTCGATTTTTAAAAACCGGGCAAGCGCGATCACAAGTACAGGCAGGTGAATTAATTGGATTATCGCCTCGTCAAAGTCAACGTCTTTGGCAGATGTACTGCCAAAAAGGGTTAGCTGGTTTAATTGGGGCTAACCATGGTGGGCACTATAGAGGTAAACTGAGTCATTTACAGTTGGAAGAGTTGAAAACCCATCTGCGTAGCGATGCTGTTAGCCAACTCAGTCAGGTACAAATTTACCTTAAAGAAGGTTTTGGGATTGACTATAGCCTTTCGGGCTTGAGTGTTTTGTTTAGCCGTCATGGCATTAAACTCAAAACAGCTCGTGCCAGTAATATCCGTCAAGCAGAAGGTGCTGTTGAATCTTTTAAAAAAACTTCAGGGAGTTAAGAGCAAATTTTTCGGATGAAGCCATTTTCTTCCATGATGAGTTACGGGCCGGGACACGCACCGAATTGGGGCGAAAATGGGCACCCATAGGACATCGACCTGTAGGTAAGGTCAAAATCGGCTATGAATTTACCTATTTGTATCTAACTCTTTGCCCTTTTACTGGAGACGGATTTGCTGCTTTTTTGCCTAAATTAGATAGCGACAATTTCGCTTGGTTTGTTAAAAAAGTAGAAGATTGTGTTACAAAAAACTGTCTTTTTATTGCAGACGGAGCTACGGCACATAAGCCTAATTTATTTGAAAAGAGCAAGTTACAGTTAGTCAAATTACCTGCCGCCTGTCCCGAACTCAATCCGGTGGAAAGGTTTTTCAAAGAAGTAAGACGTCAATTAAAAAGTCGAGTATTTGACACACTGGAATTGGCGCAAAAAGCCCTAAAAGATGCAGTTGAAAAGGTATCCGAATCTGCTCAAAAGGTTATTTCTTTAACCTGTTTCCCTTATATTAAAAATACGTCACCTTAGTTTAAATTTAGTAT
>NZ_JBYFCK010000074.1:0-1076 GCF_057652155.1 Runella sp. R0.1_18 | reverse complement strand
CAAGACAAAGTTATGATGAAAATTAAGCCTGTGCTCTTGAGTGGACTGGCAATGAGTTAGCCCTAAGTGTTGTTTGGCATCTCTAAATACAAACTCGATTTGAAATCTAAGGTGATAATAAAGGTATAAATCAGCGCCAGTAATGGTCAAATCAGTAGCAATAAAAATTTTGCAGTTTTTGATACTGCCATCGGTTTTGTAATGCTGTACGACGACTGTTTTAACCCACTTTTTGAGAGATTTAGCATAAGCCAACCCCTCAAAGGCAGTCCAATTATCTTCTTCAATACAAGCTCTAAACTGACTTAAATCAAGGTTTTTGGCATCTATCTTTCCTGAAAATTGCCTCTTGCGACCTCTGCCCATGCGTTGTGGCCCTGTGTATGCATAATACATGACTGCATCATTTGGCATCCGAGTAACCAGATATAAACCTGCTTGGCTGACGGAATCAATGAATGTCTTTTTTGAAAAATAGGCATCAACAGCCACATACTTAGAGACACTCAGTAGGTTGAATGCATCCTTAACCAACAAATCGGCATAGTAAACAGTAAATCCTGCCCTTCAGATAATATTGTCTGTGTCGCATAATAATGGAAACAACTGTGATTTGTTACATCTACAATAGCTAAACCAGCCAATTCAATGCCTCGACTAACTTGTTGCTTACACCCCGACCAGAAGTAGCCTATTCCAGGAGTCTTTTTGCCTGATTTGTTCAAAAAAGTTGGGTCAAAAACCCATACTTTTTCTACGCCTAAATACGTAAACAATTCCAAGTTAAACGCTTTAAAATCAAATGATTTTGAAAAATTAGCCCGATAGCTCTCTGAACTCATATCACCTTGCCGAGACAAGTTCTCAAAATGATAACGGCCTTTTAATCCTAACCATAAATTGGTTAAGTTTATAAAAAACTTCGTCTGCCATTTGCCCACGTTAGACATTTTGCTCAATATTGTACTCGTGAGTGTTTCGATACTCATGGGTAAAAAGTAGTTTGGGTTCGCAAAACAAAGCTACTTCTTTACCCTTTATTTTTTATAATTTGTCAAAATCATAGCGAACCATTG
>NZ_JBYFCK010000073.1:0-1113 GCF_057652155.1 Runella sp. R0.1_18 | reverse complement strand
TGTACATTGCTCAAACACAAGGTGTTAATCGGTCTTTTGTATGGATGTGGGCTGCGTTGTTTAGAAGTTCGAAGTGTGCGTTTGGCAGACCTGGACTTTGACCGTAGGCAACTAAAAGTAGTGCAAGGCAAGCGGAACGCCGCCCGAGGCAAGAAAGACCGTTATGTGCCACTATCTGAGCATCTTATTCGTGGACTCAAGAGTTATATTTCGGCGGAGCAACCGCAAGATTATTTGTTTGGTGGGATTGCAATCTTTGACCGATCAGGTGGCGACTTTGATTCTCGTTACAGCCAGAAAGGTGTTCAATGGGCTGTGAAAGAAGCAGCGAAAAAGGCTGGTATTATCAAAGACGTCCACGTGCACACTTTGCGTCATACCTGCGCGACGCATTTGTTGGAAGATGGCATGGATATAATCAGTGTGAAGAATTTTCTGGGTCATGAAAACATTGAGACCACAATGTTATACCTTCATGTAGCTCAGTTGCAGACCAAACTTGTTTTCAGTCCCCTTGATACGCTATTTTCAGAGTGCAGCCACGTTGGGAAGTAGCCCATGTGCTGAGTCGGCTGGGTGTAGGGATAGAAGAATTGGGGTTAAACGGCTGGCAAGTTCGCACCTTGCGAGCCATACATCATTGTCGGACATCGGTGATGGGCGGTCATGTGGACGCTTGTGACACCTGTGGCAATATCATTATCAGTTACAATTCATGCCGCAACCGTCACTGCCCTAAGTGTCAGGGTCACAAGCGAGAAGAGTGGATAGAGGCCCGTGAGGCGGATTTATTGCCTGTGTCGTACTTCCACGTAGTGTTCACTTTGCCCGATGCCGTCAATGGACTGGCCTTAGCTCATGCCAAAGAGGTATATGATTCGTTGTTTGGGTCTGCTTGGCAAACGTTAGCAACATTCGGTCGGAATAAAGGTCTACAGATGGGTATGATTTCCGTGCTTCATACGTGGGGCCAGAATCTGAGTTTACATCCACATTTACACTGCATCGTTCCAGGTGGTGGTGTAAATGCAAAGGGCAATTGGCAGAACCTGCGAGCTGATGGTAAGTTTTTGTTTGCAGTAAAAGCACTCAGCAAGGTATTCAGGGCCAAGT
>NZ_JBYFCK010000072.1:0-1130 GCF_057652155.1 Runella sp. R0.1_18 | reverse complement strand
GGCTTTGTTGCATGGCTCACTTAGTTCACAAAAAAGCACTGGATTAGGTAACTTTGAGATCGCCAAACCTCCAAAGTAACCTCAAAAAGTCCAGTGCTATGCCAAAAATACACTTTTTTACTCCTCAAGACAATACATCACCTAAAACAGACCTCCCACCGCTTAACCCCAAAAAGACCTATCGTCTTACTAATTGGCCTGACTATAACAAAGCCCTGATTCAACGCGGAGCTATTACCTTGTGGTTCAATGAGCAAACTTTAGCTGAATGGTATTATCAAGGACCTCGACTTCCCGGTGGAATCTACCGTTACTCGGATACTTGCATTCAGTGTATCCTGTCCATCAAGGCAGTATTAAATTTAGCCTTTAGACAGACTCAAGGGTTGATTTACAGTTTGTTCCAAGTAATGAGACTCCAGCTACAGCCTCCCAGTTATACTCAACTTTGCCGTCGACAAGCCAAGTTAATGAGCGCTTTTGAACCTCCGAAATGCCCGCTTGACTGCAATAGGTCTCTGCATTTGGTAGTGGATAGTACAGGTCTAAAGGTGTTCGGAGAGGGGGAGTGGAAAGTTAGAAAACATGGTGCTGGTAAGCGACGTACTTGGCGCAAACTACACTTGGCAGTTGATGAAGCGACTAATAATATCCACGCAGTCGAATTAACAACCAATGCCGTCAGCGATGCTCAGATGGTCAAACCCTTATTAACCACTATTAAGCAGCCCATTGCTAAATTGGCGGGGGATGGAGCTTATGACCAAGTAAAAATTTACAACCTGTTAGCCCAAAGGGAGATTCAACCCTTAATTCCTCCACGTGTAAATGCAGCAGTCTGGACTGATAAAGAAAGGAATGCCTTGACTCACCCTCGTAATGAGGCTCTTACTCAAATTGACAAGGTGGGGTTAGTGGATTGGAAAAAACAGATTGGCTATCATCGGCGCAGTTTGGCTGAGACCGCTATGTTTCGATGGAAAACGATTTTTGGGACGCGATTGTCAACACGATTGTTCAGCCATCAGAAGATTGAAGCTCGAATCAAAGCCTATTGTCTCAACCGATTTACTCAATTGGGAATGCCAAAAGTAGAAATAAAGAACTCAAATTAGCCATGCAACAAAGCC
>NZ_JBYFCK010000071.1:0-1211 GCF_057652155.1 Runella sp. R0.1_18 | reverse complement strand
TGTCCTGCTCCCCTAAGCCGCAACCGCTTTAAAGTAGAGATTTTGATTTTTGTCAATAAACTGTTGTGGGGTTAAATATCCCAGTGCTGAATGCGGTCTATCAAAGTTATAACTGTTCCACCAGATGTCCAAATCCCGTTGAACTTCTTGTACTGTCTTAAAATATTTCAGATTTAAACATTCTTTTCGTTGTGTACCGTTCAATCGTTCTACCAAGCCATTTTGGGTCGGTTTTCCTGGTTGTGAAAATCGAATTTCAATCCCATTTTCTTGTGTAAATTTTTCTAAAACACGACTTATAAACTCGGGTCCATTATCACATCTGATATAGTCAGGTTTACCTTTCTGAGTTATCAGTTCTTGTAATAGCTTTACGAGTTTTCTTGCTTTAATGCTTGGTGCAGCAAAAGATAAAAGTACCTTTCTTGAACACTCGTCAAGTACGTTTAGAACTCTCACTTTACGCTCATCACTTAAAAGAACATCGCTTAAAAAGTCCATCGACCATCCTTGGTTTATTTGTTCGGCAGGTAATGGGTTTATGGCTACCCTTTTGATTTTTTTGCGTGCTTTGGGGCTTCTTAAATTCAATTTTTCAGCCTTATAGATTCGATAAACCCGTTTTTTATTCCATGGTTTGCCCTGATTACGACACCAATGAAACAACAAACGAAAACCCCAATTGGGTTGCTCAATAGCTTTACCTTTTAACATTGCAGCTATTTGAGCATCTTCATTTTTTCTTTTGTGTTTGTAATAAATACTCGCTTTACGTTGCCCTAATACTCGGCAGCATCGCCTCACAGAGGCCTCTTTTTTTGTGCTAATTTGATTAACTGCATGCTGATGAGTAGTAGAGCTTATAGCTTTTTTAGTAACTCGTACCCCTCCTTGAGTATGTCATAGTCAAGGCTTTTGTCCGCTAACAGTTTTTTTAACCTTGCATTTTCTGATTCCAATTCTCGCATGCGCTTGAGCTCGTCTGTGCCCATGCCTCCATACTTACTTTTCCAAGTATAGAAGGTTGCTGGTGAGATACCATGTTCGCGGCATACATTTTCAACACTCTTGTCTTTGCCTACACTACCCAATATCGCTACGATTTGAGCATCGCTAAATTTACTTTGCTTCATTGTTTTACCATTTTGATTGTGAAACCTAAGAAATTCCCTCCAATTTTAAATGGTTACACCTTACGGGAGCAGGACACT
>NZ_JBYFCK010000070.1:0-1266 GCF_057652155.1 Runella sp. R0.1_18 | reverse complement strand
CCGCATGGGCCTTTAGGTTTGTGAAGTGGTAAGATTCCAAGATTTTGGTAGCTTGCTGTCAAAAGAAAAACAGAGCAGGCTACCCTATCGCTGGGCAAGGTTGATGACCTATGGGCCGATTTAGGACCTGCTCTGTCTCTACTTGTAAGTCTCGGATAGAAATTTGGGAGGTTAGACCCATTAGCAAGGTATTGAGCACATAACAAGTAGACTTTTGATAACTCAAAATTACGACTAAACATGGATATTCACTATTTTGTTGGAATCGACATTTCTAAATCGAGCCTTGATTGGGCTGTTTACAATGGTAAGAGGATGGTATTACAAACCAACACTCCTAATTCCGTCGCTGGTATTAAAACTGCCCTGCGCCTGTTAAAAACACTGCCTGATTGGACGTCTCTTCAAGCGGTGTTTTGTATGGAACACACAGGCATTTACAATGCCCATTTGCTCGATTTTTTGCACAAATTACACTTTCCCATTTGGTTAGAGTCATCTTTACAAATTAAAAAAGCAGGAGGGTTACAACGAGGAAAAACTGACAGTATCGATGCACAACGCATTGCTGAGTATGCTTATCGCTTCCGAGACCATCTTCGATTATGGGAACCTCCAAGGGTTGTTGTTCAGCAATTAGCTATGTTAAGTGCTACTCGTCAGCGACTTATTGGAGTTTATAACCAATTAGCCGGACCATTAGTCGAGCAACAAGGCTTTACTGCTCCTACTTTACAAAAGCAACTTTCAAAAACTTGTCAAGCATCCTTAAAGGCTTTAGAAGCTGACCGAAAAGCTATTGATAAAGCTATTGCTCAACTCATTGCCAATGATGATCAACTGGCTCAACTCTTCGGGCTGATTAGTTCTGTGCCAGGTATCGGTACAGCGACTGCCACTGAGGTTATTATCTCTACCAATGAATTAAAAACCATTACAGAACCCAAAAAAATGGCGTGCCACGCTGGCGTTGCCCCCTTCAATTATCAATCAGGAAGTAGTGTTCGAGGACGACCTGGAGTAAGCCACCATGCCCGTAAACGTTTAAAATCTCTTTTTCATTTAGCGGCTATGTCAGCCATTCAAATCAAAGGAGAACTACAAGACTATTATAAAAGAAAAGTAGCTGAGGGTAAAAACAAAATGTTGGTTCTCAATGCGGTTCGAAATAAGCTTATTCATCGTATGTATGCTGTGGTGGAGCGAGGTGAAAAATATGATAAAAATTATAGGTCAACCCTTGTTTAAACCATAGAAATCGGCCCC
>NZ_JBYFCK010000069.1:0-1325 GCF_057652155.1 Runella sp. R0.1_18 | reverse complement strand
CCAGCGATACGTGCGTAGGCAGTCGCCCCACCGATACTACGGAAGCAGTTACTAATTTTTTGTTTCACCTTGGCGGCTCTCAAGTCGCGCTCGGCTTGGTTATTGGTGAAGGGTACCCCTGACTCAAATGCAAATGCAAGCACGGCCTCTTGATGAAAAATCAAGCGCTGTAACAAGTTACGCCCAGTCGTCCTTTTGGCTCTGCCCAAGCGGCCATTTGATTTGATAAAGCAGATAGGGGGATGTTCTTCTTGGTCGGCCTGTTGGCAAATTTGTTGGTAGCGTATTCTCCAATGTGCCTGTTGGTCAGTAGGAATCGGACCGTGGCGAGAGGTTTGATAAGCCTGCATTAAGTACTCGTGCATGTCTTTAGCCCACTGTCGTCCTTGGTCAATGAGAGCTTGCAATTCTCGCAATAAATGTGCCCCACACAGACTGTGTCGTCCTTTCCCTACCGTAAAATAAGACAACCAGCAATCGTGAACCGTCCAATTAACACATTCAGAAAAAATACTTTTTTCTGACAAAAGTGCTTGTTGACCTCGTTTGTCGTGAACAAAAAAGTATGTATATAGATTGTTACTCGCTAAATGAAGCCACTTCAATCCCCCTTCAATGCGTAGCCCCGTTTCATCAAAGTGGCAGACGGGGGCTGCTTTCAGCTGCTCTTTTATCTGGGTTTCAATCGGAGCTAACTGTTCATAAAGCTTGCTTTGAGCACTGCTCAGTGTCGCTGGATTATAGGCATAACCCGTCAAATCAGCCCATAATTGACTTATCTTTGAGAAGGGTAAACGATAATCGACATTGAGCATAATACTCTGAGCATGAATGCGATTGCCATATTGAACGGGAGCGACCACATCCGCAGGAAACTGGCCTACTTGCTTGTGGCCGCATGAGCAACGGTGAGCCACCAATTCGTGCTGGCTTACCCACAAACGAGTAGGTGGCAAATCAAACACCTGACGGCGGGCAACGACTTGTCCCTCGCCTTGTAAGGCAAGGCCACAATTGCCACACTGGCTGGCACTATGGATATGAATCTCGTCAGGATGTGCTACGAATTGAAGGGTTTTGCCTGGATGACCATGCTGACCTCCTGGCTTTTTGCCTGATGATTTTGGAAGCGCTGCTTTAATAAGAGGCTTCTTTGAATATCCTTCACTTGAAGGTGGTTTGTGTGAGTTTGAGGAGTTTTGGCTAAGTTGACGACGCAAGTCAGCATTTTCCGCTTCTAACTCCTCGATACGAAGTAGTAAGCGGTTGACTAACGCCTTCAAGTCCGATATTTCTTTAATCAACTCTTCCATAATCTCATCTAT
>NZ_JBYFCK010000068.1:0-1333 GCF_057652155.1 Runella sp. R0.1_18 | reverse complement strand
GGCTGCAACTCCCGATTCGGGCCAAAAGTAAGATAGATCAGAAGCCAAAGGTTAGAAGGCTTTTAATAAATTAAGGTGCCTGCTCTGGAACTACCTGCTCTAGGATTGGTGAAACTGGCCTTGATTTCTCTTTCTGGAATGATTTGACATCCACTCCCGCAAATCGTAATACTTTGTAAAGTGTTCTCCGGGAGCCAATGTTAAAGTATTGCATGATCTCGGTAGTGGACTTTTGTCCTGCTACATACAGGTCTTTTACCGCTGGGGCGACCTTTTGATATTTTACGGCTAACCCTTGCGGCCGTCCTCCCATTCTCCCCCGAGCCCTGGCCGATTGTAATCCGGCTTTAGTGCGCTGCACAATCAGATTCCGTTCGTGTTCGGCCAAGGCACAAAAGATTTGAAAGACTAAGACGCCACTGGGAGAAGTGGTGTCAATCGGGTCATTGAGGGAAATCAAATTAATTCCGCGCTTACCAAGCATTTCTACCAGTTCAATGAGTTGCTTGGTAGACCTACCCAAACGATCCAGCTTCCAGATAATAATGGTGTCTGTTTCCCGGGCGTAAAGCAAGAGTTTCTCGAACTCGGGTTTATAAACTTTTATGCCTGATACCTTATCGGTGAAAATCGTTTCACACCCGGCCTTTTTCAAAGCATCCAGCTGAAGGTCCAATATCTGCTCTTGCGTTGATACTCTTGCGTAGCCAATTTTCATAATACCCGATTTTGTACCCTTTATGCCGTCTTTTCAAATATAGGGTATATTGATATCGAATATAACTTTCGGGTACAAGTAAATTTTAATTTTTGACGCTTTAGCCTCTCGATTTTTCCTGTACCGGAAAACCCACGTTTTTGTGACCCAATTTAATGAAGATAATTATTCAATAATTCTATTGAATAATTATAAACCTTTACCTTTGATTCATTCATCTGATTCATTCATCTGGAAGCCCATGGAAAAAAAGGAGCTTAAAGAAAAAGTCTATTCGGAACTGGTTGGTCTTACTAAAGCCTTAGCCAATCCCTACCGGCTGCAAATCATTGACCTGTTGGCCCAGTCGAGCCGCACGGTAGAAGAAATTGCTACGCAACTTGATGTCAGCATAGCCAATGCTTCCCAGCATTTACAGACTTTGAAGGGAGCTCAACTGGTCAGCATTCAGAAAGAAGGCCATTATGTGCATTACCGGTTAGCCGATGAAAAAGTCTATCTGGTATGGAAATCACTTCGGGACTTAGGAATAGAACGTTTTGCCCAGATCGAGCGGACCCTAAAAGACTTCCGGGAGCAGAAAAACTCCTTCCAGTCAATATCCATCGACGAGCT
>NZ_JBYFCK010000067.1:0-1369 GCF_057652155.1 Runella sp. R0.1_18 | reverse complement strand
ACCCTGCACCCGTTTAAAAAAGTTGTATAATCATATGGGAAAGAGCAGCATACACATTGTACCAGTGAAAGGTGGTAGTGAATCACATAATCAGCGACTAAAAGTTTTATCCTACGTCCGAAGTGATTTAAGCTATTTGAATAGTAGTTTCCACCTAAAAAGCATTCAAGAAGCCAAAAATTTTGCAGAACGAAACTGTAAGGAGAAAACGGGTCGAAAGATGCAAGATAAAGCTACACCTATCCGAGAAGGCGTACTTTTAATCAACAAGCATCATACAGCAGAGGACTTAAAACGGCTAAGTAGAGTACTAGAGCAACGCTTTGGAATAAAAACAATTCAAGGTTACTGTCACAAAGACGAAGGTCACTATGACAAGATAACAAATGAATGGCGACCTAACTACCATGCTCACATGGTATTCGACTGGACGAATCATCAGACGGGAAAAAGCATCAAGCTCAATCGAGAAGATATGAGCGAATTTCAAAGTATTGTCGCTGGAGAACTGAATTTAGAGCGTGGCCACAATAGCAGCATTAAGCACTTAAATGCAGTTCAGTTCAAAACTCAACAGGAGATAAGAAATTTACAAAATTTACATCAGCTCAAAAATGGGCTCACAGAGGCTCAAAAAGTAATTGAACAAGCTATTCCCCTCAAAAAGGAGATTGATGGTCTCAAAAGCGATAAAAAACGCCTTGAAGAGGAAAATACGTTGCTACGAGCGAACAAAAATTATCTGGAAAAGAAAATTGAGGTAGGAAGAAGCGAATTAAAACAGCTTGAAGAACAAAAAACGAATAGGGGATTCAAACTATAATCCGATGGAAATTCTAAATGATTTGATTGAAAAACAAGAAAAGCTAGAACAACGCTTTGTGGAGATTGAAGAATTACTCAAGAAAAATTTGAACCGTCCTTTACCACCAGTCAAGGTAGAGACAAAACTTATTGGCCAGGAGCTGAAGACTTACCTAGGAGACACATCACAGAAATTCAAAGAGCTTGAGAGCAGCATCGAGCAGCATATTGAAAAAATTCCATTAAGGATTCAAACAGGGGGAAGTTTGATTGGTTTCAGTTCTGGAATTTCAGCGATTATCTTTTTGAGCGTATTGGGAATTTTGTCCTGTATCTTGGGGGGTCTGTGCTACCACCATTACCATCAAGCCCAGGAACAGCGGCGTTTGGTTGCGAGTTATGAATCAGATTTTCAAAAAGTGTCTAGGCGAAACCCAAAGTTAGCCTTGCGTTATCGTCGAGCGACACAAGAAGAATAATTCCACAACTTGGCACGGCTCATGCCTAAAAAAAATCCCGGGGGTGTGGGGGCTGGCCCCCAATCACTAACACACAAAAGTCCTTT
>NZ_JBYFCK010000066.1:0-1422 GCF_057652155.1 Runella sp. R0.1_18 | reverse complement strand
ACTTTGGAGGTTTGGCGATCTCAAAGTTACCTAATCCAGTGCTTTTTTGTGAACTAAGTGAGCCATGCAACAAAGCCATCCAAAGATGTAACAGTGTTGTTAGTCGAAAGTAAGTCAAAACTAACAACTTATTTCAGCTATTGCCTTTAATTATTGGTGCATTACATTTTTCAATAAAAAAGCCTCCGAAATGAGTAATTCTAAAATTATTTGATTGTGAGTAACTTGCCGATACATCAAGTTCTAATTCTATTTTTCTCTCTTTTTCTTTATCTTCAACTATTTCTCCTGATGAACTATTATCATCAATTGTAATTTCAGGCTCTTCATATTTCAGCAAACCTAAAAGTGCTAAATTTTCAATTGAAATAATTAGAAATATTGAATCTATTGTAAAGTGTTTTTTTACTTCATTAAAATCAATAATTATTTCATCTATTTTTATACTCTTGATTTCTTCTTCATCGAATAGACCTTTCCATCTTTTTCTTTGTTCAATTAACTTATCTCTGCCTATTTGCATTTGATTATATGCAAAATCTAAAATTTGTGCTTCAAGGGGGGTTAGGTTAGAAAGTGTTTTTACAAGTTTGGCTTCTAAACCGTTTTCAGGCGATGTAGCTAAGTTTGCTAATAAATTTGACCATTTTTCTTGAAGTAGCTCATCTTCTTCAAGTGAACATTCTTCAATTAATGGGACTAATGTTTTTAAATTGAGTTCTTTTGGTTTTAAGTTATTTTTCTCAAGAAGGCTGACTGTTTTATGAAATATCTGATCTTGATTTTTCAATCTCCTATATCTTACTTTATCCGCAAATAGCTCTCCAACCTCTTTTGTTGCAGGGCCAAATAGAGTTTTCAATAGTTCTTCTGTTTTTTCGAGAATTTGTTTTGGAAGATTTAGGCTATCAATAATATCTTTCATACTCTATGAATAAAAATTCCAACATGTTATTAGACGAAACATTACTTCATTACTAATTCCTGATAATGAGCAACTTCCCATGAAGTAGCGACCGTTAGAGATTTAACACTACTTCCAAAACCAAGTTTTAAAAAATCTTACTTTCTTCCAACTAAAAAAGAAAATATTTTTCAAAAGCATAAAATTAAACGAAACGTTGATGAGCAACCGTAACGTATCCTACTTGCCTTATAGATAAAAACCGTAACATTTAGGCTATTCGCATCGGCTAAAAGCCTTCCAATCCTCAGCACGAGGCGGAGCCTCGCGCTATCTGTGTTGCTATTATCTTTTTTCGCTTGTCTAGCGACGGGGTTTGAGAATCCCGCTCACACACGTGCGTCGCGTGCGTTGGGATTCTCAAATCCCAACGAGGGGTTACTCACAACCCCGATGAAACTAGCGGTTTCCCATTTTCATCTTACACTTGCGCGAAGCCGAGCAGTTTTTGAGCCATG
>NZ_JBYFCK010000065.1:0-1504 GCF_057652155.1 Runella sp. R0.1_18 | reverse complement strand
AAACTGAGCGACAGTTTTGGTGTTTTTGGCCGTTTCTATAGTTACAATGGCGGCATCTTGTCCATCGGTAAAAAGAGTACTCACGTCTATTTTGGCATCGTGATAAACGACTTGGTTAAAACTCAAAACTCCATTTTGTCTGGTCCTGAAAAACAGTAAATCAGGAATAAATTCTACCCCATTGGCTGTTTTTAATCTTACGTTTTGTATAGCCTTAGTATAGCCATCATCCCAAAGGCGAAGATAGATATTTCTTAGATCTACTGGTATATCGGCAGCTTCTATGCCTGCTCGCCCTTTTCTAAAAGCGGTAGTGAGAATGTCCTTTATTTTATCATCAAATTTGATACCCAGTTCTAAAATCGGTGCCCTATTACTATTGTAAATATTTACTACGCGATAACCAGGGAGTAGTTCTAAATCCAACATATAGTTTTTGAAATGATTTGGTAAAGCAATTTTGCCTGCTGTTCCTGAACCTAAACTATAAGCCCTAGCTAATCCAAATCGTGCATACCAGTTGGTGTTTAACTGCTTGAAGTAGTCCAATAAAGTTTGATTGGCCGTGAGCTCGGTTGCTAAGTTACTGTATTTTGCATTGCCAAGTGCATTATCCAAACGTCCCAGTAGTTCATCGTCCCAAGTTTGGATAATGTTTTGTAGTTCTGCTTTTTTAGAAGCGTTGGTTACCCCCTCCAACCAAGCATTTACTTTGGGGAATTTAGCGGCGATATAACCTGCTTTTCCAAAAAGAGTTTTGATCCCATCTTTCCATTTTCCTTGCTTAAACAAGGCAATCGCTTCCTCTGGATTTTTGATGGTAAGTTTTAGAGCACCAAATGCCTTCTGCTGGCCTTTTAAAGTGGATAATTTTACCCATTTGGAAGGAATAACAATCGTGGCAATAAAGGCCGCTAGTACACCACGATTATACGCCGATATGTCCGCCCCCGTCTCGCTAGTAGAGCAGTCTCCCAATAATGAGGTGCCAAATTCAGAGGCCGCATTTATTAATTGTGGAGTAGCTTCTAGCAATAAGCGAGGTCCACAGGGTGGCCCCAAAATACAATTAAAGAGTTGGTCAACGTTCGGATTGGTAGTGGTAGCATTGATACAGGTTTGAAAAAATCGTACACTGGAGCTCAAACATCCCAGAGAAAAATCCTTTAAGGTTTGCGCTATTCCGAGGGCATCCGCATTGCTAAATAGCTCATGTACAAATCCTTCGGCTACTAGCGCAATACAACGGTTTGAACCTGTTAAGCCAGCTTGGGTAACGTGAGAAATGCTTTTATTTCTTTCGGTTTCTTCCACCAAAAAGTGAATCAACTTCGCTACATCCGATTTGCCAACAACGCACTTTAAAACAGGGGTAAGCAACCTTTCAGCCCACGAAGTGAGGTATTTTGTGATAGGGTTGTCGGCATTGGTGGCGGCCAGTCGTGCATTACGGGACTGGGCATAAGCAACCATCTCATTGTACTCTCTTAAAATAGAGTCTTTA
>NZ_JBYFCK010000064.1:0-1511 GCF_057652155.1 Runella sp. R0.1_18 | reverse complement strand
AACTTTTAAATTTGTGATTCAATGGGAAAGCATCAAAAATCATGGAGTCAGGAGGAAAAACTGACCATAGTGAATTATGGTGTACCCCGTTAATTGGACAAAATAGTTAAAACGGGTAAATGTACTATATTTTAGTTGAAATTGTACTATTCTTGCATACACTTATTCGCTCATTGAAAACCTGATTTGGAGTCAGATATGACAGAGATTGGTGCTTTCTTTCGTGGTTATAGAATTGGATATAACTAAAAAGCTCCTCGAAAAGTGCTTTTCCATCCTTGTATTCTTTCAAATAAATATCTTCATATTTGATGGTTCTCCAAAATCTTTCGACAAAAATATTGTCCAATGCTCTTCCTTTTCCATCCATTGATACACTGATTTTGTTTTCAAGCAGTACATTGACAAAATCCTTAGAAGTAAATTGACTTCCTTGCGGGGTCGCCTGTGCGATCGGTATTGAAAATTTCAGGCTTTTGCCCATTCTTCAGTGCATCATTTAAAGCTCTCAAACAAAAATCGGTTGTTAAAGTATTGGATAGTTCCCACGATAAAATAAAGCGAGAATACCAATCGACAATAGCACATAAGTACAAAAAACCTTGTTCCATCGGAACGTAAGTAATGTCAGTTGACCATACCTGATTGACTTTCTCAATTTTTTTATCCCTCAATAAATAGGGAAATATCTTATGTTCTGAATCTGGCTTTGACAGGTTAGCTTTAGGATAAATGGCCGCACGGGCGGTCCCGTTCGATACCCATCAATTTCATCAATCTGCGTACTTTTTTTACGTTAATTGGTTGAAACATATCGGGCAAATTAACGGCGATTCGTCTTGCTCCATAGAACGGATGTTTCGTATATAGCTCATCAATTGCTTTCATTAGCAACAAATTTTCAAGACATTCTCCCTTAGGTTTATAATAATAACTTGAGCGGCTGAAACCTAATAAATCACACTGGCGAGCAAGACTTACATCAAGGTCATTTACTTGAATCATCTTTTTTCTTTTCACCAGCTATAGACCTATGGATTCTTCCGCAATCTTTTTTTTAAGAAATCCAACTCCACTTTAAGCTACCCTATTTGCTGGTACAGTGGCCCCGTCAATTCCTCTTTCTCTTCTTCTGAAATTAAGGGTTTCTTGCCCGAAAACAAACTTGGGATTCCGCTCACCACTTGTTTCTTCCATTCTCCTATTTGAGTGGTGTGCAAGTCAAATTCACTACTTAATTGAGCTAAGGTCTTTTGCTCCTTCAGTGCTTCCAAAACAACTTTTGCTTTGAAAGTCTCATCGTAGTTGCGCCTGTTTCGTTTTTTCACTTTTGTATTATTTTAAAATGAAGATAATAAGTTTTTACTTATAAACTTTGTCCTAAAATTGGGGTACATTATAAATTACTACAAAGAACACGGAGCTGCTAAGACATCTAAGGAGTTTAACGTCTCGAGTGCAAACATATATAACTGGGTTTCCCAGTACGAAAAAGGAGGTTTTTCAAGCCC
>NZ_JBYFCK010000063.1:0-1641 GCF_057652155.1 Runella sp. R0.1_18 | reverse complement strand
TACCACCTTTCACTGGTACAATGTGTATGCTGCTCTTTCCCATATGATTATACAACTTTTTTAAACGGGTGCAGGGTGTCCTTGCCGAACTCAACTACAGCGTAGTTATAGTGAGCTATAACTTAGGGTTGATAATAGGTGCTAAACAAATCATTTTTTCTATAGGGTAGTTTTTGTAATTTTACATCTGTTTGAAAAACCTAAATAATCAAAAAAATGAGCTTAATCACAAATAAAACGTTGTTTTACCTCAATTTAGGAATCGCATTTTATTTTCTTTTATTGTTTCTAAATGCATATTTTTTTAAGATTGAAGGTGAATTTATTGGGTTTTTACAAGAGCTAGTCACGTTACCTTTATTGGCAATAGAGATATTTTTATTTGTTTTATCTTTTATTAGATTCTTTTCTTTAAAAGATAAAACAGAAAATACCTATTGTGTCTTGTCTTGCATTATTATTTCAATCTCGACATTTTTGACAATAGGTTCTTTCTTCATAAAATGAATACGGGTAGTATTTTATGGTGAGTAATTTCAAAAATGTTTTTTCTTTTTCCCCTGCTTTTCAATAATTCCCTGTGGAAGGTTTGTCAAGGTTTTTGGCTAAAAAATACTACCCGGAGGGTGGAGATTTTTTAGCCAAAACCCGAAGGGCTTGACCTTTACAAAGCTGGAACAGGGAATTATTTTTGCATGGGAAAAAGAAAAAGGCGAGGTAAGAGCATAAAAAAGCCGTTTGTAAAGTGTTTACAAACGGCTTACCTTACACACTTGTGTACGGCTTAGCTTATCCCTTCTCGGGTTGCATCCCTGCAGAGCCTCTGTCTGTTTCAGCTAATTTCTTTTTTAGGTTTTTAGTAGTTTTTGGTTTTATATGAGCTACTAATTGAGTATTAAACAAGGGTTTTTCATCGCTTTGTTGTTCAAAATCTGATATATACACTTTTGCATCAAAATGAGCGAACCTTTTTGCATCAGCTGAGTCACGCCATGCTATTTGTGCATTTATAGCAAAGACATGAGTATTACTAGATCTTAATACAGTTAATGCCTTTTTTTCTTTTAAATACTTAACAGCTAGATAAACAGTGTTCTTATGTAATTGTAAGGCTTCTGCTATAGCTTGCTGGCTTACTACTAAAGCATTTCTATTATCCATATGTTTTACAATCCAAAGAAAGATAGTTAATGCTGTTGAGTTTTCTTTTGTCATTAGCATTATTAAATCTAAATGATCATCATATAGCTGTACAAAGTTAGCATTAACCCTTCTTACTTCACCTGTACTAAATTCAATATTTTCTTTTTCATGTATCATTTTACCTATCAAAATTTATGTGATTTACGTCACAAAATTAAGTGACTGAATCACATAAACAAGTGAATAAATCACTTTTTTATGTGATTCAGTCAAAAACGCATCACAATAAGCTATTGTGATTGCTATCACATTACTGATGTGATTGGCAAAGAAATAAATACCTGATAATCAGATATTTATATATTACTCCTCTCTGTGTCTTACTAACACGCAAAAAAGGGACTTTTTTTTTGGTAGGTAAAAAGGACTTTTGTGTGTTAGTGATTGGGGGCCAGCCCCCACACCCCCGGGATTTTTTTTAGGCATGAGCCGTGCCAA
>NZ_JBYFCK010000062.1:0-2420 GCF_057652155.1 Runella sp. R0.1_18 | reverse complement strand
GTGAGTATTCCGATAGTAATTGAGCAGGGTATTCCGATGCAATTTGCGCAGCTGTGGATAACTTAGAGAAGTGTTGCAAATATAGTTAAAGAATTCATTTGGGATTATTTTTCGCGGAGTTTCTCAAGGAGCCGCCTTTAAGGTCAATTCGATGGGTGTGCGATAAAATTCTATCCAAAATAGCATCCGCCAAAGCAGGTTCGGCGATATAATCATGCCAATTGGCTACAGGCATCTGAGCAGTGATGATGGTGGAAGCTTTGCCGTGTCGGTCTTCGATGAGTTGTAAGATGGCGAGTCGCGCACCTGTATCCAGGGGTTGGATACCCCAGTCATCCAAGATAAGCAAATGATATTTTTCAATTCGGGCAAGTTCCTTGATATAAGAGCCATCCGCTTTAGCCAGGTGAAGCCGTTGCAGCAGTTTAGGCAATGAAAAATAGATGACTCTAAACCCCATTTGGCAGGCTTGATAGCCTAAGGCCGTGGCAATAAAACTTTTTCCACAACCCGTCGCCCCGGTGATAATTATGTTTTCATGTCTTTTCACAAAAGAGGTATCAGCCAATTTACAAACCACATCCTTACTGAGATTTCTTTCGGAAGCGATGATGATTTCTTCCACCGTGGCTTGGTAGCGGAATTGCGCCTGTTGGATAGCCGAGCGTGTTTTTCGGTGTTGCCTGTCAAGGATTTCGGCTTCTACAATTTGGGCCAACAGTTGCTGTGAGCAGGGGTGTTTATCCACCGGGAGTTCGCACAGGGTTTGGTAGGCATTGGCCATCCCCATTAATTTGAGTGTTCGCATTTGAGAGATAGTTTCGTGTGTGTTCATTGTACTTTGTTTTACGGTTGAAAAGAAAAAAGGAAGATTATTGATAGTGATTTGCTCCACGGATATTTTCGTGATAAATACCTGTTGGTGAAGTAATTGTTTCATCTGTTAAAGGGATATGATCCAACTCTCGGTCAAGAATGCTTTTAATGAGTGTATAGGATATTCCCTCGTAGGCGATGGCTCTTTGACAGGCATTCTCCATGCGTTGCGCACCTACCTTTTTGGCCAAATTCAGTACACCTGCGCATGATTTATAAGACTGAGCAGGGTAGGTTTTTCTGTTCAACAGCTGTTGGATGGCCAAATGAGTATTCATGCCGATTTTGAGGGCTTCCTGCTCAAAGAAGACGGGGGACCAATTCATCAGCCACCGGTGTTGAGCGGGCAAATGCTCTTTGAGAGTGGTGTAATGATGTTTAGATACCATGCGCTGATGGGTAGCAATTCGTTGGTAGTTATGGTAAATCTCTACTGTCTCTGCATTATAAACCATCTTTACAAATTGACCTACAAGCGTATAAGGCACGGAGTAGTAGTGCCTGTCCTCGGATAGAAGAACGTGGCAATCAGGATGTACCTTGGCCGTATGATAGGATTGTAATTGATATTTTTCCGAGGGCAATGGCTTCAAAGCGGAACGTTCAACTTCTTCAAAACGGGAGCGGCGGGAATAGTCTTTTCCTTGAAAAAGAGCCTGATTATGAACTTCCAGCAAGGGTAAAATGGCCTCATTAAGTGCGGCAAGAGAACTGAAGACCTGATCACGAAGCGGGGCATAAATGCGTTGATAAGCAAGTTCAACAGCCTTTTCCACTAAGGATTTATCGCGGGGTTTTCCACTTCGGGCCGGATAAATGCAACTGCCGTAATGAGCGGCAAAGTGCTCAAGGCTCTCATTGAGATGAGGTTCATAGCGGTCGGGCTTGGTGACTGCGGACTTCAGATTATCCGGTATGATGGCCTGTGGAACACCGCCAAAATAAATCAAAGCGTTTGATAAAGCGGCTAAAAAGTGGGTTTTGCGTTGCGAAGGAATGGCTTCCACGTAGGTAAGCTGACTACAGGCTAAGGTAGCCACAAAGACTTCGACAGCCATAGTTTGACCTGTGGGAATATCAATCCAATACAATTTACTGCCGGCAAAGTCAATGAAAAGCTTTTCGCCTGCCTTATGCTCCAGGTGCATAACCACCTGCTGATGCTTCTGCCATTGGCGGAACAGGTTGCAAAATTGAGAGAATTGAACTCCGTCCGGGTGTTCTTTACGATATTCCAGCCAAAGCAACTGACGACTTACACCGACACGAGACAATTCCTGCTCATAGTTTTTAAAACGTTCATGTAGGGCTTGGTGTTTGGGAGAGGGCTCGGCAGGCTTACCACTCACTAACCGATGAAGTGCTTCATCGCTCCAGGTCAGGGCTTCTGACAGGTCCTTAAAGTAGCTCCTAAATAAGTCAAGGTAGTGCCTGACAGTGTTACGGGAAAGACCCTGAGTGCGAGCGATCTCACTGCGAGAGATGCCCTGTATCTGCAATTGAATGATTCGTCTTATCTGGTACATCTGGGTAAGTTTGTTAGC
>NZ_JBYFCK010000061.1:0-2681 GCF_057652155.1 Runella sp. R0.1_18 | reverse complement strand
TTGGCACGGCTCATGCCTAAAAAAAATCCCGGGGGTGTGGGGGCTGGCCCCCAATCACTAACACACAAAAGTCCTTTCTACCTACCAAAAAAAGTCCCTTTTTTATCAGTTATTAGATACAGAAGAAAAAAAATGTATAACTATCTAGTTATGAGGTATTTATATTGAAACTATGTTGCATACTCTGCAACAATAGTGTTGCACAAGCTATGCAACATAGTTTCAACATAATGATGCAAAAAAACTTCATTTTATTTCTTTCTTGCATCATTATGTTGCATAAAAATTTTATATTTGTGCAGCAATGACGCAACAATGTTTCACTATATGCAACACAATTTTATGTCACACGAAAAGGAAATTATTAATTATCATACAGGAGAATTAGAGCTAGTTAATGATAAATTTGTTCAACTTTATTTAGATAAGTTAGATTTGATAATTGAAATGACTGGAGAAAATCCTACTGCGGTTAAAATGTTCGTATGGTTATTACAACATATGGATAGGCGTAACGCATTAGTTATTAGTCAAGAAGCATTAGCAGAAGCTATGAACTTACATAGAACGACAATTTTTAGATCTACTTTGTATTTAAAGGAAAAGAAAGCTATTGATGTCCTAAAATCGGGAAATACGAATATATATGCTGTTAATGCCCAAGTAGCATGGAAATCAGATGCTAAAGGAAAAAAGTATGCAATGTTTGATGCTAAGGTATATATTGCAGAGTGTGAACAAAAAGATGATAAACCCTTATTTAATACAAGTTTATTAGGTCACGCAGTTAAAAAACCTATAAAGCGGGTAAGAAAAAATCAGCATCAATCTATAAAAGACTTTGAGAATAAAGATATTAGCTGAAACAAACAGAGGCTCTGCAGGGATGCAACCCGAGAAGGGATAAGCTAAGCCGTACACAAGTGTGTAAGGTAAGTCGTTTGTAAACATTTTACAAACGACTTTTTTATGCTCTTACCTCGCCTTTTCCTTTTTCCCATGCAAAAATAATTCCCTGTTCCAGCTTTGTAAAGGTCAAGCCCTTCGGGTTTTGGCTAAAAAATCTCCACCCTCCGGGTAGTATTTTTTAGCCAAAAACCTTGACAAACCTTCCACAGGGAATTATTGAAAAGCAGGGGAAAAAGGAAAAAATATTTAGAGGTTTATTATGGCCTTTTCACTTCTCTTAAAGAATTATCCTTAAAATGTCTATATTTTACCATTACGAATTCTCCTGATATTAGATACTTATTATCTAAACCATCAATATATCCCTTAAATCTTAGAACTAATTCAGGAAAGTCAAATGTAGCCTTTGAATGGAATCCGTCAAAATTACTTAAAGAAAATTCGACAGTAACATATCCAAGTTTTACTGGGTTCATGTACTCTGAATAACTTTTAATGTTCTTATGCCAAAAAGTAGATTTGAGGATAGGTGAATAACAAAGGTTAACAAACTTCATAGAATCCTCTGTTATATCGATGGTTATTAAATTATTTGGTATCGCTTTGTATAAATAATCTAAAATTATGTTACAACCTATATTATTTTCATTAAGCATTGATTTATAAATATTTACAGAATCACTTTTTGTTAATTTTGGTTCTATAAACAGAGTATCCAGGCTATAAATTCCTCTTACAAAGAAAGGAAACTTATCATTTCTGAATAATTCTTTGTTATTCTCATACAATATACCTTTGTGATTTTTATATATACTTTGACAATAACAACATTTAGTATAAAATAATATACCAATAAAAAATACAAAAAAAAATAATTTAAAATTCATGATATTTTACAAAATATAGTTAACTTACACGTGTTTTTTAAAAATGGTCAAACAATTAACAATTTTAAAACTATAAAAATTTACAATCTTTACAAAGTTACATTATTAATGTTTCTGATTTCGTTCCTAACCTCTTGTCAAGTAAATAATGAAGAAGTTCTTATTTCTCCAAATCCTTCTTCGCAAAGAATTCTTAACTCAATAAAAGGTATGAGTCAATATAATAATTACTTGGCAACTGACCAAAAGATACAAGAACTAATGCCGCAAATCATAAGTAATACAACAAAAGAACAGAAATTTGTTTATAATAACATTATAAACAAATATACAAACAAGTTTGATATGTTCAAAACCAAAGATTTGGAATTAGTTTCTTCTATTTTAGATATTACAAAACCAGTAGAAGATTTAAGAAATACTAGACTTAGTATTATTAAGTCTATTCATTCTAATTTATTAAAGATTTATCCCTCATTAACATTTAATGAAGTGGCTTTAATTCTTAATAAAGATGCAAAAGCAAATGCCCGAATTTCCTCTTGTTCAAGTGATGCTTATGCTGCATCTTGGAATGCTTTTGAGTACGCTCTTCAAGTTTATGGAGATCCTCATTTTGCATATATATTTGCTGATTGGGTATATAGTAAAACATATATGAGTTGCTTAGATCCTATAGGTAGAGGAGAGGGTATGGCAATGGCTTAATTGTTTAAAAAAAATCTAAGAATTTTCTGTTCTTAGATTTTTTTTAAACAGCGTAGTTATAGCTCACTATAACTACGCTGTAGTTGAGTTCGGCAAGGATACCCTGCACCCGTTTAAAAAAGTTGTATAATCATATGGGAAAGAGCAGCATACACATTGTACCAGTGAAAGGTGGTA
>NZ_JBYFCK010000060.1:0-2852 GCF_057652155.1 Runella sp. R0.1_18 | reverse complement strand
AGAACCAGCAGGATTAGGATAAGTAATGGTGCTTAATCTGTCTATCTTACTTTTGGCCCGAATCGGGAGTTGCAACCGGTAATCTCTTGGTAATACATTGCCATTACATTGGTAATACTTTGGTTATACATAGCGTATATACAGCTTCTAAAAATGTATAACTCGCTGATTGTCATTTATAATAAACATATCCATCAGCATTTCTCAAAAAAACCTTAAAAACGGTGCATAAAGCATTATACTGGAAATAACCGAAATTACCGCGATATACAGTAGGTATACATCAGATAAGCAAATACCCATCAACCCATTAGGTTCAGACTGGTTTTCCATGGACTTTGACAAGGTTTCTTTGGAAATGGTTTCCTAGGTTTCCTTTGTTAGGAAACGTTAGGAAACGCAAGGAAACGTTAGGAAACCTCACAGGCGTCAAAGTGTGATGATACGTAATGATACGTAAGCCCATTTTACCCACAATAATGAAGCGAAAACCACCTAATAGTTTATTCGATTTTCAGGACTGATGGAATATTGGATCCCTCTTTTAGAGGAGATTAGCGAAGATAATGGGAGATTATCGGAGATTGAAGAGAAAGCGAAGCGTTAGCAAGCCATGACTTTGTCAGGACAAAATCAAACGCAAGCTATTGGGGATTGAAACAGAAAAAGTGTATTAAGACACTAAAAGGGGGCTCCACCAAAAATACAGATAGTGATAAGAAAATGTTAAATGAGAGTCTTTTATAACGGACTGTCATGCAATTTGAGTTTACCTAATTAGTGTCTAAGGACCTCCAATGGTTTGAAAACCCGCACGCTTTCCTCAATGCGAGTGGTATGATTACGAAGTACTTTGCTCATCCTTGCTCAGGACAACAAGCAAATCAATTAATTCAAACTATAGTACAATGGCTACAACAACAAGGACTGAAAAATTGGAATCTATTATTACACTCACAATAATTTTAGCAATAATATATACTATAATAGTATTAATTGCTTCATTATTTGTCATAGCATGGTCTTGGGGTGAGAAAACTAATTTTATTCAAAAAGGTATAATTTTTTTATTATCAAAACCTTTAAGAATTGATTTGACACTTTGGGTTATTCCATTAAACGGTTTATTTTGGGGTGGAATAGCTGCAATAATTAAGTATTTTCTATTCAAGAAATAATGTAAAAAGCCCTGAAGTTCGGCTTTTTGGGTTTGAGACAATGTTCAAACCTGTTAGTGGTAATTCGTTCTTTCAACGTATTACTTCTGTTTCTAACGATACGCAGCAGGAAACCTTCACCTACCGCGACCCCTTGGGCAATTTCAACAAGATTGTACGTAGCGATTTGGTCAAATCGGGAGGGGACTGGATTGCACAAACAGTAGATAACCTTACCTTTTCTTATTCCGACACCAGAACAAACCGCATCAATAGCATTGCCGATGCCAGTAACAACACTTTAAGCTACATCCCTAACAATGGAACGTATGCCTACGATGCCAATGGCAATATGACATTTGACCCCTCAAGAGGGACAACCCTGACCAATAACTTCTTAAATCTGCCCTTCAAGTTTATCAAACCTGACGGTAGCCGCCAAGAACTTCTTTACGACGCCACAGGCCACAAGTGGCAGGAAAGAACCTTTGGAGCCAATAGTGGGGTATTAGTGGGACAAAAGACCTATTTGGAACACATGGAGTTTGAGGGTAATGAACTCGCCATAATTTACCATCCGACGGGCTTTATCCGAAAACTCAACAGTGCCAACCATTTGAGCGGTACACAAAACGGCGATGTTCAGGGTAAAACCATCACATCTACCCAAAAAATTGGAGATGGGCGATACACAGCTACTGAACAAGTGACCCTATTGCCAGGCTTTGAAGCCACCGCAAAAGATGCGTTCTTAGCTAAAATTGGCTCGGTCAGTGCTTACCAATGGCAGTACGTCTTAAAAGACCACTTGGGAAATCAACGGGTATTGTTTACTGACAAAAATGGCGATGGCTTTCTTCAACAAAGCACCGATGAAAACTCAAACGAAGTATTGGCGTTGCGTAATTACTCTGCTTTTGGCCTAGAGCTGGGTGGTAGCCATCAGAATGTCAATTACCAAAACCCCTACAAATACACGGGCAAAGAAGAAAACAGCTTCACGGGTTATTATGATTTTGGCGCTCGGTGGTCTGACCCAACGATTGGAAATCGATTTTTGCAGATTGACCCTCTGACGGAAATTGTTTCACATCTATCATCATATCAATATGGAAACCTTAACCCGATATTGTTTAATGACCCAACAGGTATGGTTTCTCAAAGGGTTCAAGACTTCAATGGCAATTGGCATGAAGTGGGAGGTAATGAAGTTATCAACGTTTATACAGAAGGAGGAGAGAATGGTGATGAAAAAGAAAAACAGGGGTATTATACAAATGGTGTGATGCGTCCTACCTCTCAACAAAATGCCATTATTAAACCCACAGAACCAAAGAAATTTGGAACACATTTTACTCCTGAAGAAAAAGCTGGACACCAAGGGGTATACCTTGGGGCTGAAATTATAGTCGGAGAAAAAGTATTAGGTTTCTTAAAAATTGGACAATGGCTAAAATCTTTGTTTAGTTTGGCAGATGAAACGACTCAAGTTATTTTAAAAAATACACTTCCTATTAGTACTGAGGGAAAATTACTTGGTTCAATTTCAAATGGTAAAATTTCTATGTACGGTAAAACTTTGGCATCAGGTAAATTTGATTTTGTCGTAATGCTAGATGAGGTTTTCGTTACAAATGGACGAAAAATAGCGGTTTGGAATCATTTCTTTTTCTTAGCCAGATAATTATATACTGT
>NZ_JBYFCK010000059.1:0-2945 GCF_057652155.1 Runella sp. R0.1_18 | reverse complement strand
GTATTTATCGAATAGCCCTACCAAACAGGCCAGTTTGAAGGTGCTCAAAGTAAAATAATAGCCCTAAAATAGGTTGAAGAAAAGGAGTAAGTGATGGTATATACCATTGTTTACTCCTTTCTTTTTGTACTTTACTATTTTTGGAAGTGTTAGAGGGTGCTTTGTAAGTATTTGATATAGAGTTTATTGTGAATTGTCCACCCCCTTTGTCCACCCCCTAAAATAGCTATTTTGAAAGCAGCATATCTATTTTGTAGGAGTGTTGGAGACCTACTCGTTGAGGAACACTGATTAAGCTATAAATCTTATTCTTATAAAACTCATTTCATGAAAATTTCTATGTGTCGTTTATTACTGTTGTTACTGGGGGTGATGCCAATGTTGTCGTGGGGACAAACGTATTGGACTGCCGCTACCAGTCGTGATTGGAATGAAGCGACGAACTGGTCTCCGAGTGGAGTTCCGACCGCGATCAGCAATGTATTTATTCAAAATTTTTCAGCTGCAAATTCACCCATTATCAAAGCAGGGACTTCGGCGGTGGCGAACAGTGTGCAAGTAAATGTCGGGGTTGTACTGACGATTGAAGCGGGAGGTAGTTTGACTATTGATGGACAGACGTCGCTTGTCCCAGCAGCGCTGGTGAACACAGGCACGATTGAAAACAGTGGTATTATTCGCGTTGAACCGGCAGCAAATACGACAGTTAACTATGGGCTATATATGCAAGGTACGGCACAGAACGTCGCAAAATTTATTAACAAATCAGGCGGGGAAATACGCATTGATGGAACGAGTACTTCGGGTATGTTTATTCAATCCAATTCTCTTTTTTCCAATGAAGATAAAGGGAAGGTAGTTATTGGAGAAAATAAAATGATAGGGGGGCAAGGGGTATCCAATTTGGGCAGTTTAGAGAACAAAAATGGGGGAGAAATCTACATCTACCAATTTACAAGTTCGGGAGTTTATGTTAGTGAGGGGAGCTCCAGTTCTACCAATGCTGGCAAAGTAGTAATTTCTGGAACTGGTACATCCACATATGGAGTAGATAATGCAGGGGGGTTTACTAACCAGTCAGGAGGCGAAATTTACATTGATGGAATTAAAAATGTCGCCTTAAATAATAATGGAAACACCTTTACTAACGATGGGAAGGTAATGATAGGAGCCAGTAGTGCCACAATCGCTGGAACTGGGGTTTCTAATAGGAATTATGGTGTTATAAATAATAATGGGGAAATTCATATTGATCAATTTTCTAACTACGGACTCTGGAACTTCGCGGATTTTACCAATCAAGGTAAGGTGGTAATAGGAGCAAATAGTAACACGTTAGGGAGGTATGGGCTTGTGAACACTACCAGTCTTCTCCCTGATGGAACTGTGATTATAAATACTTTCGTGAATAAGTCAGGGGGCGAAATATCCATTGACCGAATCTCGGATAATGGATTAGATAATGGCTTCGATGCTATATTTACGAATGAGGGAAGCATAAAGATTGGGGCTAATGGTTTATCAGGAACAAATGCTTTGATAAACAGGAGTACTACTTTCAACAACAATACAGGAGGGAAAATTTTTCTTGACCGAAGTAGTTCTATCGCACTAAAAAATTTTTCTTCGAGTACGTTCAACAATGCGGGGAAGATTGTCATTGGAGCCAATAGTGACGTAGGAACCGATGGCGTCAATAATAGTGTTGGTTCCACTTTTAATAACAATTTGTGTGGTGAATTACGAGTAATGAGGGGTAGATTGTGGAACGAGAACCGAAGCCCCCTGATAAACAAGGGACTGATTTACGTGGTAAATTCATTGACTATTCAAGGTTCATTTACGAACGAAGGGGTGCTTAGTTATGGGTCGCTTACAGGGTCAGTGACGAATACCTCTGCTACTTCGGTCATTGTCAACAATT
The DNA here is from genome assembly GCF_057652155.1 of Runella sp. R0.1_18. NCBI lineage: Bacteria > Pseudomonadati > Bacteroidota > Cytophagia > Cytophagales > Spirosomataceae > Runella > Runella sp. R0.1_18. Next base: position 1,021 of record NZ_JBYFCK010000059.1, on the reverse strand, counting down.
CCCCGACTACGCCCATTTTCAGTTACGGAGGTACGTACAGTGGCGCTATCAATATTTTCACGGATGAAGCGGCGACTCAATCGGCGGGTACTTTTAGCTTGCCGAATAATTTTACTCCTTCGGCGTCATTTTCAACGGGTACTCGAACATTTTATGCGAAAATCACTCCTAGTCAAGGAGGATGTAGCTTTGTAGTGCCTTTTAGCTATTTAGTCTGTAACAGTACCCTTACAGCGGGGGCAACGACCAACCCTAGCACGTGCGGAGGAAGCCAAGGAAGTATTGTTTTTAGCACGACCAATTTGCCAAATGGGGATAATTATGTGCTGAGTTTTACGACGAGTTCGACCACGAGCAGCCCTAAGAGTTTCAATGTCAGGGGGAATAATTTTACCTTGAGTGGGCTTACGGCGGGTGATTATAGTAATTTTTCGCTTTCGGCGTTGGGCTGTAGCATTTCGCAAGCTACGTCTAAGGTATTGGTTGACCCTCCACTGCCGACGGTGGCGATTGTTAGCAATAATAGCCCTATTTGTGCGGGGAAAGACGCTGTTTTTACTGTCAACGGAACCAGTGGCGCCACGCTGACCTATGCAATAACAGGGCTTGATAATGATCAGACGCTGCTTCTAAATGGAACCAACCAGCTTGTGACGTTTAACAATGCCGTTACGGATGTTATCTTTTCCCCAATCAGTGTAAGCAAGAATAACTGTTTAGTGTTGATAGTAGATCCAAGCAAAGTGACGGTGAATCCTTTACCAACGGCGACAATTTCGGGCACGACAGCAGTGTGCCAAAATAGTGCAAGACCCAAAATTACGTTTACGGGAGCAAACGGGACAGCGCCTTACACGTTTACGTATAGCTTAAAGGGGACAGAAAAAACGGTGACAACGGAGAGTGGTAATAGTGTGAGTGTGGAAGTTCCAACCAATGAAATAGGGACGTTTGAGTATAGTTTGGTCAGCGTGAAAGACGCCTCGACGACGGTGTGTAGTCAGGCTCAAACTGGCAGCGC
>NZ_JBYFCK010000058.1:0-3364 GCF_057652155.1 Runella sp. R0.1_18 | reverse complement strand
GATCACTTGTTTATTGACGAAAGTCACCGCTTCAAAAACCTGATGTTTACCACTCGCCATAACCGAGTGGCGGGTTTGGGCAACCAAGAAGGCAGCCAAAAGGCCATTAATTTGCTGTATGCGATTAGAACGATGCAGCAACGAAAAGGCAAAGACCTATGCGCCACTTTTTTATCAGGGACAACCATTAGTAATTCACTGACTGAACTCTATTTGATATTCAAGTACCTGCGTCCCAAAGAACTGCAAAAACAGAACATCGTCAACTTTGACGCATGGGCAGCGGTATATGCCAAGAAAACCACCGATTTTGAGTTTTCGGTCACCAATAACCTGATTCAGAAAGAACGCTTTCGATATTTTATCAAAGTACCTGAGTTGGCCATGTTTTACAATCAGATTACCGATTTTAGAACGGCCGACATGATTGGCATTGAGCGCCCCCAGTTGAATCAAAAACTCATACACGTATCTCCCACGCCGCAGCAAGAAGATTTTATCCAAAAACTAATGAAGTTTGCCGAAACGGGCGATGCGACCTTGCTCGGCCGTCCCAAACTAAGCGAAGGAGAAGAGGCGGCGAAGATGCTAATTGCGACCAATTACGCCAAGAAAATGGCCTTGGATATGCGTTTGCTCAATCCAAATTACGATGACCATCCTAATAATAAAGTGAGCCAATGTGCCCAAAAACTGGCCGAACACTATCAGCAAACCCAGTCCCACAAAGGGACACAACTGGTTTTCTCGGATTTGGGAACGTACAAACCTCAGCAGTGGAATGTGTATAGCGAATTGAAACGAAAGTTGGTAGAAGAGTACCAGATTCCACCCAATGAAATCAAATTTATCCAAGAATGTAAAAATGAAGCCCAACGAACCAAACTCTTTGCCGACACCAACGCAGGCAAGGTAAGAATCCTGTTAGGTTCAACCGAAATGTTGGGGACGGGCGTGAATGTACAGCAGCGCATCGTGGCCTTGCACCATTTGGATATTCCTTGGAAACCTTCGGAACTCGATCAACGTATAGGGAGAGGGGTTCGTAAAGGAAACGAGATTGCAAAATTGTACGGCAACCAAGTTCACAACTACGTGTATGCCGTCGAAAAGACCTTGGACAACTACAAGTTCAACCTGTTGCAGAACAAATCGTTGTTTATCAGCCAAATCAAAAACTCTAACTTAGCTACCCGACGGATTGACGAAGGCAGTTTGGACGAAAAGAACGGCATGAATTTTAGCGAATACATCGCCATCTTATCGGGGAATACCGATTTATTGGAAAAAGCCAAGATAGAAAAGCGGTTGGGCAGATTAGAGTCCGACTTATTGATTTACAATAAAGACGTGATAACGGCGCAACAGAGGTTGAATGCTCAACAACAACAGACTGAAAAAACAGCGCAAAAATTGGAGAGCCTGCTGGCGGATAGAAAACTGTTGCGAGACAAGCAGGCTTACACCGAAACAGACCAAATTTCTGGCCAGCTTAAAGTGGCAGGCTTAGAGAGTGAAGACCCCAAAGAAATTGGTAAAAAATTGGTCAGTATTGATAAACACAACCGTAGTGCTTTAGAACAAAAGGTGGGGGAATTACACGGGTTCCCGCTAGTTGTATCCACCAGTACTCATTTTGTAGATGGGTACGCCCATAAGGTGAATTATTTCTCGGTAATTTCACCAAATGGCGTAAAGTACCAACATAATGGCGGACAGATGCCACGAACGCCAGAGTTGGCCGCGCAGTTTGCCCATAATGCACTCGAAAAAATCCCCAAATTGATAGAAGATCAACGCAAGCGGGTAGGGGACTTCAAACGCGACATTGAGCAATTACGAGATTTTATATCGAAGCCGTGGCCCTACAAACAAGAGCTTACGCAGCTTCGCCAAGACTTGCAAAGCATAGAGCGTAAAATTCAGGATTCGATGACGGAAAAGGTTTCGGAAAAAAAAGAGGAGAAAAGGATGGGGATGAAGGTGGGGTAAACCACTTTTATCAAGATACTTTTTTAGAATTATCCCTGAAAAATATAGACAACCCCTTCAAAATCAGGGTAATAATTTCAGGTATATGTATTGTACGGAAAAGCCGTTCATTATCTGAGGCAGTCAGCCCATTATTTAGGCCATTAACTCCTTTTCTTTGAAAAAAGTCAAATATTTTCTGATAATCTACCGATTCACCATATTGGTTCTGATTAAAATGATTTACAGTATTTAGATAAGTAGTGTCATTTGAGTAGTAATTCAAGTCCCATTTTTCAGATGGCTTATTAAGTAGAGCCTCAATGATTACAGCGGTTGCACCACCAAACCCACCACATAAATAGATAGGTTTTTCGCTTTTCATGGTTAAATAGGCTTCTTCTATAATACCAGGGTATTTTCCCATAAATTTAGAAATTCTGCCTCCAAGCACGATTCGAGCATCTATTTTTGTAGTCATAGCTTGGCGCATCTCTGTCATAGAATTGAACCAAATTAAGCGGCTTTCTATATTATCAGTTTTCATATCTGGTAAAATATCTGGTTTTCCCATTCTTAAAAACGAAACAACATGACTATACTTTGATTCGATTTCCGTCGTCAATCCTTCCCCAACTGGAAACCCCAAAAAATTTATTATACGCTTTTTCTCATCGTCAAATGGAAAGTAAGAGTTAGCTAATTCTGAAAGGTGGTGAGTAAAACCCTGTGGTCGCCAATCACCTCCATAGGCATAAGTACAACCCTGAGCAAGTAAGTATCTTGCTATTTCTAAATTTACATCTTCTAAGTGAGCTTTCCCTAAACCTAAAAGCCCTAACTCATCGCTCTCTGATATAGAAACTCCAATCGTTTTGCCTTGTAAAATATTCATGGTTGTTCTGTTTGTTCATTCATGTATGCTGCTAATGTTATTGGAGTCAAAAAATTGAAATCGTCTAACTCATCTAAGAGATCCTGCTCTTCTTGAGTAACAGGTGGGTCTGGGTAAATTACCCGCTTATCTTTTGTGCCTTTTTCAAAAGCTTTGTAGATAAGCGTAAATAGCTCTGGTGGTGAGGCTAAAATTTTCTTGATTTTATGCCCACTCTCATACTGTCTAACTTGGCTATTTATTAAACGATAGGTATATTCGAACCTTAGTATTTCAAGTAAAATGAAATGCAGTATTTTATCTATTTCAGATTCGTGCCAACGTATCACGGGTACATTACCCATGTACGGGTAACTGCGAGTTTCGGCATTTTGTAAAGCGTTTACCACAATAATAGGGCGATTGTGCTTTTTTGCCATAATTATACTAAACTCATATCAAGTTGACGTATATTTGTATAATGAAAAACTATGTAGAGCTCATAAGTGAAAGCGAGGC
>NZ_JBYFCK010000057.1:0-3701 GCF_057652155.1 Runella sp. R0.1_18 | reverse complement strand
TGCACCCGCCAAACAGGATTACCTGAAACACACAAACCCGAAACATCAAACTCCAAACCGTTAACAGGATTCGCATCTGTGTCACAAAATGTCTGAGCATTACCCTCGTTGAGCGTTTGTTGAAGCGTTGACAACGTAATCGTGGGTTTGCCTTGTATTTTTATTTCCACAATGCCGCTTTGTAATTGACTACAACTCGTGGATGAACTTTCTGAAACACTCAGTAGGGTGTACGTAAACACCCCTGTTACACTCGTCGGCACTGAAACCGTCACGTTGTTCCCAGTGGCTGTTTTCACCGTTTGCGGTGCACCATCGTTGATTTTATACGTAAACGTGTAGGGAGCAGTGCCATTTGCCCCCACGAATGTCACGGTTGGAGATGTTCCGTTTTGGCAAACTACCGTTGTGCCCTCAATCGTCGCCGTCGGCAATGAGTTGACTGTAATGAGCACTATTGAAGAAGTCGCTTCAGCACATTCTCCACTTTTCACAATGGCCCTGAAATAAGTATCCGTTGTAAGCGAACCAATAATGGCACTTGTCAAAGTAGTACTTGTTGAAGAAATAATACTTTGGCTACTGAAGGATGAGTTCGTTGATTTTTCCCATCTAACCACATTACCTACCTGACCACTCAGACTCAAATCCACTGGAGCTGTCCCCGAACATATCGTTTGGGCTGAACTTACCACGCCGCCCACACTTACAGAGTTTATAGTAATCTTTACTGAACTTGAAATCGCCTCACTACATACTCCACTTTTCACTACCGCCCTGAAATACGTATCTGTCGTTAAATTACCAATTATTGAACTTGGCAAGGTAGTCAGCATCGCAGTTGAAGCTATATCAATCGCATTGCTAAAATTGGCATTACTAGATTTTTGCCATTTCACCACACTCCCTGTTTGGCCCGACAAACTAATATCTAACGGAGAAGCTCCCAAACATATCGTTTGAGCCGAACTTACCGTACCACCCACACTTACAGAGTTTATAGTAATCTTTACTGTACTTGAAATCGCCTCACTGCATACCCCACTTTTTACTACCGCCCTAAAATATGTATCTGCCGTTAAAGCACCTATTGTTGCACTTGGCAAGGTAGTCAGCATCGCAGTCGAAGCTATATCAACCGCATTGCTAAAATTAGCATCAGACGACTTTTGCCATTTCACCACACTCCCTGTTTGGCCCGACAAACTAATATCTAACGGAGAAGCTCCCAAACATATCGTTTGAGCCGAACTTACCGTACCACCCACACTTACAGAGTTTATAGTAATCTTTACTGTACTTGAAATCGCCTCACTGCATACCCCACTTTTTACTACCGCCCTAAAATATGTATCTGCCGTTAAGCTGCCAATTGTCCCACTCGGCAACGTCGTCTCAGTTGAAGCAATATCAACTGGAGTACTAAAATTAGCATCACTAGCCTTTTGCCATTTCACCACACTCCCCGTTTGACCTGATAAACTCAAACTCAATGGTGACGTTCCCGAACATATCGTTTGAGCCGAACTTACAGTACCACCCACACTTACTGGATTAACCGTAATCTTTACTGAACTTGAACTAGCGCTACACATACCGTTTTGGACAACTGCTCTGAAATAAGTATCTGCCGTTAAAGTTCCTATTGTCGCACTTGGCAATGTCGTCGCGGTCGAAGCAATATCAACCGAATTGCCAAAATTAGCATCAGACGACTTTTGCCATTTCACCACACTCCCTGTTTGTGTTTGGCCTGATAAACTCAAATCCAATGGACTTGTCCCTGAGCATATCGTTTGAGCCGAACTTACTGTGCCACCAGCATTTTTTTGAACTACCACCATACCCATGATATTGCTAGATTCACAGTTCGTGATTGTATTTTTCACCGTGAGAGTAAAAGGAATTGAAGTGCCAGATGCCGCATTGCTTAAATTGACCGTAATAGGGTTAGACAAACTCCCATCGGTAACGGGGGTAATATCTAACCCCTCAATCGAATACTTTTGGGGAGATTGCGTAGGATTGGTATAAGGAATTGAAAACGACATCGCCCCCTCACAGATAGTAGAAATGTTGCCCAATGTGATAGAAGGACGAACGGGGTCGGCTAAGGATGCCGAGACGGCATTACTTGCGCAGCCTCCCTCGGTAGCTACAATCTGGGTATAATTTCCTGCCCCTAAATTCGAGAGCGTAATAACTCCGTTATTATTAGAAGTCACCTCAACAGTCGTTGTAGCATCGTTGTCTTTTTTATAAGTTACACTGTAAGTAGTGTTAATGACAAGTCCAGTTAGACTGATAGAGCCGTCCATCCCTTTACAAGAGCTTGGATGACTAATAGATACAATAGGATGAGTAGCACTGAGAACACTGCCAGCCTGAGTAATAGGAGCTGGATTTCCAGAAAGTACTTCTACCAATACTTGCCCATCATTGGGTTCTACGCCATCAGAACCATTGGTATTGACAGGGTTTGTTCCGCTATTATAGGATTTAGCCCGTGAATAAGGACCATAATATCTATCTCCTCCATTTCCTCCAGTATGTCCGCCACCACCGCCAGCCATATCGGACGCTCCTCCACCTCCTCCCATCCCAGAACCCCCATTTCCAGCATATGGATAATCAGAACACCGAGCCCCGCCTGTCGAAATACCTATTAAACTCACCTGTCCCCCTCCTCTCGTGCAGTTATTAAAGCCTCCTACTCCCCCATTTCCATTCAATCCTCCCCCTCCAGTCGAGAGGCCAAACCCAGAATCTCCGCCACTACCGTTGCCATCGGTAGCACCACTCCCTCCCAAACCAATTTCATTAGCCGACGCACCCGTCGCTCCAGTTCCACCCGCAGCAATCATCAGTACGGTATTAGTGAATAGGTTCACCACCCCTGACCCAGCTCCACCACCGCCACCGCCTCGTGAAAAATCACTTTGACTAGTCTTTGCATTTTCTCCTTTTCCTCCCGCCACAAACATTAGGGTATGGCCTGGCTGTACCACAAAATCTCCTTTTACCGTAGCACCTGTACTACCCATAGCGATGATGGACTCAAAAATCATATAGTGACCCTTTCCACCTCCGCCACCTTGTGCTGTAATCCGTAACGTCACAGCGCTTCCTGTGTTGTTTGTCCAAGTATAAGAAGTACCTGTTTGCTGGCAGCTTTTGAGCGTAAGGAGGGTAGTTTGTGCCTGTGTTAGGGTACCTAGAAGAAGTAGCCCTACCATGTAAAGGCTAGGCTTTTTGACAAGCATAACCAGCCAGAGACGACAAAATAGCGTAAATATGTTGATTTTCATTTTGATGAAAAATAGTAATAGTAGTGAGAATAAGTTAAGCTATGCACTACAAAGTAGCGACACTTATCTCATAGATACCATTTTAGGGGGTGGACAAAGGGGGTGGACAACTTACAATAAACTCTATATCAAATACTTACAAAGCACCCTCTAACACTTCCAAAAATAGTAAAGCACAAAAAGAAAGGAGTAAACAATGGTATATACCATCATTTACTCCTTTTCGTCAACCTATTTTAGGGCTATTATTTTACTTTGAGCACCTTCAAACTGGCCTGTTTGGTAGGGCTATTCGATAAATACACAAAACCGAATCATCTAGCCAATTTACTAATCTTGAAATCTTGCCTATGTTCAGAGGATATAACCCGTAATACATAACTCCCCGCTACA
>NZ_JBYFCK010000056.1:0-3792 GCF_057652155.1 Runella sp. R0.1_18 | reverse complement strand
ATCGTCAATAATTTAGTTCCCGAATACGCAGCCGCACAAACCCCACTTTGAACCACCGCCCGATAGTATGTCGTTTGGGTCAAATTGGTCGCCGTAAAGCCCGTCGTCGTATTGGCAATGTCAGTCACAACTGCAAAATCAGACGTCAACGATGACTGCCATTTTTGAATCGCGCCTACTTGGTTTGACAAGTTTAAAGCTGTTGAATTCGTCCCCGAGCAAACGGTAGCTGAACCCGAAATAGTCCCACCTACCGAAACTGGATCAACTGTTACCGTGGCCGTGATGGCTGTTCCTGGGCAGTTGCTTCCTGAAGCAGTGGGCATAATGGTGAAAGTAACCGTCACAGGGACGTTGGTCGTGTTGGTCAAAGACCCACTGATATTTCCGCTGCCACTCGCACTGATGCCCGTCACGCTACTGGTGTTGTCTCTTGTCCAAGTATAAGTAGTGTTTTCTACGCTGCTACTCAAGGCAATGGAAGTAATGGTCGCTCCCGAACAAATTGTTTGCGCCGACGGCGTGGCTACGGCATTGGGCGTAGGGTTGATTGTCACGGTAGCTTGACCACTGTTTTTGAAGCAGCTTTCGCTTTGGCTGGCCCGCATAAAATACCGATACAGGCCGTTGTCAGCTACGCTGCCACGTATCGTAAGCGCTGTCGTCGTTACATTTTGGTAAGTGGTGCCGTTGGTAAGAGCGACGGCTTCTCCGTTGGAGATGGTAAGTCTGTACCACTGGTTGGTGAGTGTCCCACCCGTCGCTCCTGACGTCAAAATAGCATCGGTGCCCTGGCATACCACCGCATCAGTGGGGTTGTTGCTGATAACTATCTCGGCGGGTTGAGTTAGGGTAAAAGTCGCTTCGGCGTTACAACCTTTGGCGTCGTTTACTCTTACGGTGTAAGTGCCTGGTGCACGATTAGTTACAGATTGGTTACTGCTGAAAGGCGTTGCCCCAACGTCGCGCCAATCGTAATAGTAAGGAGCTGTACCACCACTTGGGGTCACACTGGCCGTTCCATTGTTTAAGCCATAGCAGCTAATGTTGGTGCTTTCTTTGGCTAATGTTAGCGCTGCTGCGGGTTGGTTAATAGTCAGATTGCGGTTGGCCGAGCAGCCAAATTTATCGGTTACGGTAACATTGTACACCCCTGCGCTTTGGCCCGTAATCGTTGGACTATCAGTGCCTACGGGGCTACCACCTTTGGTCCATATATAGCTGTATGGCGCGGTGCCGCCTGTCGGTGTTACCGTAAGTGCGCCTGTGCTGTTGCCAAAGCACAACACATCGGTAATCGTAGTGTTGTCTAATTGTATCGCATTTACTCGTACCTCAAACTGCAAATTGCTTTTTGCTCCACGGTTATCCGTACTTTCGATGGTAATCGTAGCCGTGCCGCTTTGGTTGGCTTGCTGGGTCAACGATAACTGCACGGCCGAAGCTGTGCCTGTGTTAGTGGCCGTGATTAAGCTAGGATTGCTGCTTGTTACCACGGTGCTGGCGATGCTGCCATCGGGGTCAGTTACCGTTATTGAGGTGTTGGGTAAAGACACTTGCGTTGGGCTTACACAAAGCATTTGATTCGCCAACGTGGTAGGATTAAACACTGGCTTGGCGTTACACGTCTCGTAGGTGGCTGGACCAGGAGTTATTTTATAAATTACTTCATTGGTAAAATCAGCAACGAAAAGCACCCCTGCTGAATTTATTGCTACTCCACCTTGAAATCCGCTCGAATAGGTTGCGTAAATGCTTACCGCACCACCACCTGAAGGAATGGTTAACAAATTCTTAAGTCCGTTGCCAATAAACAAACTGCCATTAGTATTAAATGCCAACCCTCTGGGAGAAAACATTGTTTCCCCTCCTGTATTGTAAACAGTAGATGGTGCTGTACCACCAACAAATTTTAAAATTCTACCTGCATTTGTTTCTGCTACATACAAATCGTTGTTATATACTGCAAGTCCAAAGGGTAGGCTTAGCCCAGATGCAACAGTTGTAATGCCAGTACCATCGGTTTTTAACTGAAAAACGGAGCTGGCACTGCCAGTATAAAGTATATCGGGTGCCTTAAATGCCAGTGCAAAATTACTATTGGCAATGCCAGTGCTTACAATTTCAGTTGCAGTGGTAGTACCTGAATTTACCTTAAATATTTTACCAAATTCGGTAGATATGTATAGATTGTCCGAATTATCAAATACCAACCCAGTAGGCTTGTCAATTCCAGTAATAAAATCGATCGGAGTGCTTGTTCCAGCTGCAAATTTTACAATTTTATTATCAGCATTAGCCGTTACAAATAAATCACCATTGCTATTGACAGCTGTTCCGTAAGCGTCAGTTATGTTAGCAAAATTTTCTTTGGTTGGTGCCCCTACCGTTTTATTCCCCAACTCCAATAAAAACGTACGGGTAGCCGTAGTTCCAAAACTACCCGTAGCCGTTACGGTTACGGTGGTAGCACCCACTTGGCCTGCAACCGTTGCAATGGTTAAGGTACGGTTGGCACCTGTGCCGCCAAAGGTATAGGTGGGGTTTAAGTTGGTATTATCATCGCTTGCGCTTAATACAGCATCTAGGTCAACTCCTAGGGTAATGGCTATATTGCTGATGGTTTGCCCATCGCAGGTGGCTTGGTTGGGTATAGAACTCAATACAGGGATGGGTGCCGTCCACTCAATAATGACCTGTCCCACGCCCGTATTGTTAACGGCAGCAGATACTGCTGCGGCACTACTTTTGGTATATGAACTACCGCCGCCGCCGCCACCGTTATCGGACTCACCGCCGCCTGCACCGCCACTGTATCCGCCACCGCCGCCGCCACCACGGCCTGCACCGCCGCCGCCGCCAAAGCCGCCAACTGCATCATAGAACCCTCCACTGCCTCCAACCCCAGCGGAATACCCACCACAGCCAGCCCCATACATACAAGGCTCCATACCAGCATCGCCGCCGTTGGTGTTAATACCGGCACCGCCGCCGCCACCTCCATTCGAACCACCGCCAGGAGCACCACCGTTCCCGTCACCAGCAGTAATAGAAGCACCTCCACCAGGTGTCAGGCCGCCGCCACCGCCGCCGCCGGCAGCTATGAGGAGGTTCGCTTCGTTAATGTCGCCCACCGCCACAAAACTACCGCCGCCGCCACCGCCGTATTTCGCATCATTTGTGCTGCTTCGGCCTTTAGCACCCACCACAATCTTGAGTAATGCGCCGGGTGTAACGGCAAACGTTGCTTTTACGGTGGCTCCTTTACCACCTGATGTGCCACCGCCAACCGAGCCTTTGGCAGTAATGGTCAGGCTCGTAACCCCCGTGGGTACGGTGAAGGTTTGGACGTTTCCCCCATCACCTATATCGTTGGTAGGATTGAACGTTTGCGTTTGAGCCAAGAGCGGTTGGCTAATGACCATTCCCAAGAGCAAGCACAAGCTGAGAAGGGAGGTAATTTTGCAATGTTTAAAGAGTGAAATAAGGTAATGTAGCTTCATATACGTAGTACGTTAAATTTGAAGCCACAAATAAATAGCAAAAAAATACGAAAAGATATAAGGGTTAACCCTTATTTTTTGAAGGATTTTTATGGTATTTTAGAGAAATATTTATCCTTAATAAGCTTGTATTTTGGGCAACAAAACTGACCACAAACAACTGTAAATCAGACCAAAATCAAAACAACAATTACAAATATTTTATGCTTTTTCGTAACTGTTTAGGTAGCCCATTGAAAAGAGCCTTGTAGGACAGATTCGATATTTTGAATGATATTCCGATTCATTT
>NZ_JBYFCK010000055.1:0-3796 GCF_057652155.1 Runella sp. R0.1_18 | reverse complement strand
GAGGTTTTCGTTACAAATGGACGAAAAATAGCGGTTTGGAATCATTTCTTTTTCTTAGCCAGATAATTATATACTGTTCCGTAAGCAACACCAGACCTAATGCTGATCTGATTCATTGACAATCCTGTTTTTTGAAGTTCCAGGATCTGGTTCAGTTTACTTATTTGTAGCTTGGGTCTGGAAATTTGCTTTCCCTGAGCTTTTGCCCTGGCCATACCAGCTTTTACCCGCTGGCTGATTAGCGAGCTCTCAAATTGTGCCAGAGATGCCATCACATGAAATATCAGCTCTCCGGTCGGCGTGGTGGTATCAATATTTTCCTGATAGGAAATAAAGTCAATTCCCATACTCTGAAATTCCTTCATGGCATTGACCAGTGCCTGGGTTGAGCGGGCAAACCGATCATACCGCCAAACTAGGACTACATCCAGTTTTCTCTTTTTAGCCGCTGCCATCATTAATTTGTACTGGATCCTGTCCTGGTTTGTTCCAGAAGCATAATCTATAAACTCTCCGATGATCTCAAAGTTTCGCCTTTGGGCATAGTCCCTTAACTGGCTCAACTGAGTTTCCGGATCCTGTCCTTTATCGGGAGTTGATACCCTTGCATATAAGGCAACCCGTTTTGTGCTATTCTCTTGCTTTTTCATTTAATTGCCTATCAAAAAGGAAATCCTTTACAAATATAAAATTCATACTTATAAATTACTGATTCACAGGGGTAATTTATTTGATTTTAAGCATACCCTTTTTGATAACCTATGCCGGCTACTTTTTTAACAACTGCGGAGCGTGATCAATATATTCAAATCCCTGATCTTGACGAAACGGATTTGCAGCAAGGATTTTATTTAACACAGCTCGATCTTATATTTATTGAGCCATTCCATGGTTCTACTAACCGCCTGGCAATCGGGATCCAGCTTTGTCTGATAAGATACTTTGGCTTTTTAGATGATGGATGGAAAGCTCAGATTCCGGATAACATAGTTTCCTTTGTTGCTCACCAACTCGTAAGTGGAAACGATGCGCCCGTTACCGCAGATCTAACAAGTTATGGAAACAGGGCAATGACACGCTCGTTTCATTTTCAACAGATGCTCCGGCATCTAAACTTTCGAAAATGGCAGCCAATGGATGAACCGCTATATGAAAAATGGTTAATCCATCAGGGCATGGAGCATGATAATGAGCGGTACCTTTTGAATAAACTTTGCCAGAAACTGCACCAGGATAAAATTTTAAGACCATCTATTGGCACCCTGGAAAGGGTTATTGGAGGTATTGACGAGCATCTTCACGCGGAGACCTATCAACGATTATCATTTTTATGGCAGCCTGAGTTATTTCATCAGCTGGACAATCTTCTTCAAACCCATGAAGCCGGAAAACTAACCGGTCATCGCTGGCTGTGCATGGTGCCAACGGCTAATACGCCTAAAAGCCTCAGACAAACACTTGATAAAATTACCTTTTTGAAAAACATCAAAGTGGACACTTGGGATTTATCTGTTATTCCTTCCAACAGAAAAAAGCGTTTAGCTAATATCGTTCGCAATAATTCAAATCATTATTTACAGCGTGTCAAACCACAAAAGCGTTATCCGTTGCTAGTGTGTTTCCTTTGGGAAACGCTGCTTGATACAACCGACAGCATTTTGGTGATGTACCATGATTTCTGGACCCACTCCCTGAGCGATGCAAAAAAATCTTTGGAGGCATATCAGCTGGGGGTTATCAAGTCTCAAAACCAAGCTGTGAAAACACTTACAAAAACTGTTGAAATGGTTGTTGATGATACCATTGAAAATCAGTACCTGAGAAGCAAAATATTCGAAAATTTATCAAAGGAGGCCATACAAGAGGCTTTAGATGTAGTCTTGAAAATAACCAAACCGGCCTACCAGACTCCTTTATTCTTTTTACTTAAGGCTTATGCCCGGTTCAAACAATTTACTCCCTACCTGCTTAGCATACTGGATTTTAAAGTAGCTTTTTCAAAAGATAATTTTGGTACTGGCCTGGATCTGGTTACCCAGCTTCAAAATGGGACAAAACGAAAATTGCCAGAATCTGCCCCAACCCATTTTATTACACAGTCGTGGCTAAAATTAGTCATCATTGACAAGATGCTACAAGCCCCCGCCTACGAGCTTTGTGTATTGTCGGTGCTCAACGACAGACTCCAGTCCGGTGATGTTTTTGTCGAGTTATCCAGAAAATATGCGGATTTTAATAGCTTTCTGATCCCTAAGACACGCTGGCAGTTAGCTTCTCCAGAGATATGCCTTCCTTTTGGAGGATTGGATATGGTAGAACGGATTGACGAAAAGGTTCTTGAATTAACGGATCTGCTTGGACCTTTGACTGATCTGTTATCAGAAGGTAACGAAATAAGGTTAGAAGATGGAATATTGATAGTTCCGCCGTTGGAAGCTGAAAATCTACCTAAATCTGTCAAAGATTTGCAGGAGCAGATTAACAAACGGTTGCCTGGCGTTGGCCTGGTGGAAATGATCCGTGAAGTAGATACCTGGATTGACTATGCAAAGGAATTACGGGAAGAGCTCATGCCTCGTAATCCAGAACATGATGCATTGAAATTTGCTGCTTTATTGGGTAATGCATGTAATCTGACACTTGCTGATCTGGCGCGTTCTTCCGAATTGGATTATCATTCGCTATGGTGGGTTGCCAATAATTACTTTTCTGACGAGAATCTTAAACGTGCCAATGACTTGTTGGTAAATTTTCATCACAAACAATGGATATCATCCTATTGGGGTGACGGGACACTATCATCTTCCGATGGACAAAGATTTGCGACAAGTGGTAAAATCCGAAATGCCCAGGCATTGCCAAAGTATTTTGGGTATGGAAAAGGAGTAACTTTTTACACCCATACCTCTGATCAGTATTCCCAATACGGCACAAAAGTGATCAGCAGCACCGAACGGGATGCTCCACACGTATTAGATGAAATCCTGACCAATGAAACCGAGTTGACCATTATTGAACATACCACAGATACACATGGGTATTCAGACTTAATTTTCGCATTCTTTGACCTGGCCAACAAACGTTTTGCTCCAAGGCTTCGCGATATTAAAAACCAACGACTGTGCAAGATAAAAACCGACAAAGAAAACTTGGTGGAAATACACTACCCACAATTAAAGTTTACTGGTAGTGTCAATATCGACTATTTGAAAAAACATGCCGATGAGCTTAAAAGAGTATCTGCTTCCGTTTTAACAGGGACAGTAACAGCCTCATTATTAATCAATAAACTCCAGTCATATCCAAGGCAAAATAATCTCATGCATGTTTTGCAATCATACGGACAACTGGTAAAAACGATCTTTATATGTAAGTACTTACTACAATTGCCTCTCAGACACCGAATCAACACCCAGCTCAATAAAGGGGAGCAGCTCCATAACCTGCGCGTTTATCTTTGGTTCGGAGGCGATGGAATGATCCGTAAGAAGCAAGAAAAACAGCAACAAGTTACAGCCCGGTGCCTTAACCTACTGACAAATATCGTAATGGTCTGGAATACTGTTTACATCCAGGAAATCCTTAAACAGCTTCAAAAGGAAGGTTATCAAGTCGATGAAAAAGATTTCGAGCATATCTCTCCGGCTCCTTTTGAGCATATAAACCGGTTAGGGAAATATGATTTCAAGGATGAGATCAGGTTACAAGAGAATGGGCTACGAGCTTTACGGAAACCTTCCGATAAACGCTAATTAGCAAACCGCTATTTTCCGCCCGTTTGTAATGAAAACCTCTA
>NZ_JBYFCK010000054.1:0-3985 GCF_057652155.1 Runella sp. R0.1_18 | reverse complement strand
GGCCTTTATTAAAGAAATGGGGGTAATGTTCCACGAAATCGACTTACTGATATATAATACAGTGGATTACGGTTAAAAAAATCAAAATTTCCCATTTCTGCTTTCATTTATTGATTTCAAAGTTTAAAATCTCTTCCAGGTCGAAATCTACGGATCCCTTTAAAGCCTCTTCTGAGAAGTCAAATTTTCCGTGCAAATTGACATGTGTCCAGCTGACGGGCGATGACTGCTCAATGGCTTTAACCATCTCATCACGCTGTTTATCGGAGACTTTTATCAGCTGCTTGGACAAGTGTAAATAATTCCAGCAAACAATTGCATTCTGAATTAAACGTTTACAAGAGTCCGTGATCAGATGCTCCTGGCGGGAAGCAAACCGTATTTCCCCATTATTCGCATAGAATACAGCCTTTGCAAACTGATGGGAATTTTCAGTCTTGTTGTTCTGCTGGTTTATTCTCTTGCGGAGCATTTCATCGTCCATATATTTCAGCAAAAACAAAGTCCTTACTACCCGCCCAAGCTCACGAAGTGCCAGGTAAAGCCGGTGCTGCTGTGAATAGGAACTAAGTCTTTTCAACAACGTGGATGCAGTGGTATGTTTGAGTTTAATACTGACAACCATTCTCATTATTTCGTCCCACTGCTCTTCAATCAGCTTGGTTTGGATTGGATTACCCACTTTGATTTGATAGTTTTTAAGGGATTCCACGTTCATTCCGGGGAAAATATAGAAAATAAGGCTCTGGAAATCTTCGATCCGGGGAGCAAAACGAATCCCCAATAGATGAGTCAATGCAAAAACAATCTCGCTAAATCCATGAGAATCAGTTGAATGAATATCGGATTCGACAACCTGGTTGTGCATCAGACCATCAATTACGTAAGGGGCTTCCCGTTGTGAAGAGCTAAATGAAGTAGAATAGAAAAGCCGGTGCATTTCATCAATAAAGGAGTAAATCACAATTCCTTTCTCGTTGCCAAAGTATTTATAAGAATAATTGGCATGTATCGAATCTACCTGGATATAGAACTTCTGCCCATCGCTGGAAGTATGTAGGATCTTGGGGTCCTTGCGGAATAATTCACTGATTTTTAGTTTCCCCATCAACATCAGGATAGCGTCATTGGCTTCTTGAATGTTTTCAAGGGTAAAATACCAGTTGACGGTATTGTCAAGCGTATTGGCCGATACATTCTGAGAGTTACGAGCCATAGGGCCAACCCCTATATTACAGCCATAGGCGATCAATCCCGCCAGAAAAACCGTGTCGTTGGGTCGATTTGGTTTGTTTTTTTGGTTCCAGTGTTGCAACGCATCTGTAAAATTGCATTTGGCATTTACAGTATTCAAAACTTCAATGATCGGAATGGCCCCTTCAGGCGGCCAAAGATCCATATCGATACCAGGTTTATCGGGCGTTTTAGGTTCTATAAAGCGTGGTTTACCATCTTTTCTGGTCTCAACGAATTTATTTTGTCCCTTGTCAATCCGCTCAAAAGTATGGACAAATGCCTTTCCAAGACTTCCCTGTAGATCGGTTAGGAGGCTTTTGAAGTCACTGATCCATTGTAGTCCAGCACTTTCCAGTAATTGCTCTTTTTGATTTACCCACACCGATTCTTCGATCAGGTATTTTAAAAATGGCTTGTGCAAAAAAGAATCCGTCAGATTTACCTGTCCCGATTTGATTCCATGGGCTAAATGCCGGGTCAGTAAAACCTTGTACAAAGAGCTTCGGGAGGAAGAATTTTTAAAATAATGTTGTTCTTTTTTGCCCAAAAAGCCATCCAGTGGATTTTCCGGCAGGCGGCCATCCCTCTTTTTAAATTCTTCCAGGGCCTGAGTGAGGTTTTCGTTTTTCGCTTCAAAATTAACATGCCGTAGTATGTCCGCTACCCGTGTCTGGAGTTTTCGTGATTTCTCTTCCATAATCTGGTAATAAGTATCGTCCTTACTCGCGTAACCGCCTTTCTTTAATTGCTCAATGCTATTTTGGCTATCTGTAAAGCGCTTGAATACATCCCCGTTCACCCACTTTATAAAATGCTTTACCTTTTGATCATTGGTCTGGGAGAAATCAAGCGCAACCCGTTCAATATCTTTAGCTTCCTTGACCATCTGAGCACTCACCTTAATAAACTGGTCCATCTCTTCCTGGGATTCAACATGCTTTTGAAAGATCGCTTCTTTGACCTCACGTTGAGAGGTATTTTCAATCTGTTGTGATGCCCTTAACAGTATCTCGACCAACAAATCCCCCAGAAAATAATACTGGTAGACGATAAAGCATATAATCATCAAATATTTACGGTTTTCCTGCCGGGTTGAAACTTGAAAAACCTGTGACCGGATTACAAACTGGGCATAGTATTCTATCATTTCATCCGACAAGTTCAAAAGTGCCAATAATGGTTTTAGATCAGTATACAGGGTCTTTAAGTATAAATAATCTTCAATATTGGCTTTAATGGCCATGGGTTTCATGGTTTGGTGGCTGCGCTTAATACGTGTGATCAGGTAGAACCTGACGGGCTGGTCTGTGTGTGGATCCTTCTGAACCGACAGGAGCGCATCTAGCTGCTCTTTATTTTTTTCTGACAGGTGCACTTCTATGAGCGATTCCAGCTCGTTATGCATCCATTTGAAAGCATCAGAAATGATAACCGAAAAAGTATAATAAGCTGGCAGTTCGATCCGGTGGATGCGCATGTACTCAGCCAGGGAGCCGAATACAGCAGCAGGCCGCATTTGCCGTTTGGCAAATTTGATAGCCTCCCTCAAAGCCACTTCCTTTTGTCTGTCATCAAAGGGCTCGACACCAAAACTTTCTAAAATCACCTGCCGGTGTCGATGAATAACGCTACGTGCATACGTTTGTTCAATATTACCCCAGTTAATGGATACACCCAAACGTCGTATTATAAATTCAATATCTGCCCTGTTAAAATTCTTTGCATTGAAAAACCGCCCACTTGCCTTAAAATAACCGACCTGAATCACAAACCCAACTTGATTAACAGGGCTCAGCATAGTCCTGCATTCATCTTCTGCCCACTTGGGCATGGTAAAAAAGAATTTTCTTTGTCCGTAATCGAACTTGGGCGGGTTATCAAATTCATTCTGCTGGCCCTTGTCTAAAATTTCTAATAATCTCATAAATTGTAAAAAATAGAATCCCAGTAAACGAACGTTCTACGGGATTTTGAAATGACCATGAAATGTACCCTATTCGTATCAAATATCAATACCAAATTGTTGTCCCATTAAATAAAATCCTATTTTTGAAAAATTACCAGATTAGTGGGATTCCAAAGTATGAAAATAGGATACGCAAGGGTGTCGACCCAAGACCAGGTACTGGATATGCAGATTGACGAGTTGAAGCTGGCAAAATGCCAGCAGATATTTCAGGAGAAGATCTCATCAGGCAAAGAACGCCCACAACTTTTGAAGATGCTGGAAATGCTCCGAGAAGGCGATACAGTAGTTGTCTACAAGCTTGACCGGCTCGGAAGATCATTGCGGGAGCTGGTTAACCTAATTGCCCAGCTGGAAGAAAGGAAAATAGAGTTCATTTCTTTGAAGGATGCCATTGATACTTCGACTGCTCAGGGCCGCTTCTTTCTGAACATCTTTGCTTCATTGGCCGAATTTGAACGGGATATTATCCGCGAGCGCACCAGGGCTGGGCTTTCAGCTGCACGTGCAAGGGGACGTATGGGTGGGAAAAAGAAAGGACTTAGTCCGGATGCCATTAAAAAAGCAGAAACCGCAGTGATGCTTTACAAGGAAAAGAAAACCGCCGAAGAAATCGCCGGCATCATTGGTGTAGGCCGGTCAACAGTTTACCGTTATCTGGAAGCAATGGGACAAAAAAGGATTTTATAAAAGAAAAAGTGAAATTTTGAACGTAGAACACTACATTACAAATAGTTAACTCAATATCGTGGAACATTACCCCCGTTTATTTAATAAAGGCCA
>NZ_JBYFCK010000053.1:0-3115 GCF_057652155.1 Runella sp. R0.1_18 | reverse complement strand
AGTCTTAGAGTTATTTGACATATTGGTAGAGAATTATCAAGAAATTTGTAGAAGAAGCAAAATAAGGGCGCATGGGGAATGCCTATGGCTCTCAGCGGCGAAGAAGGACGTGATAAGCTGCGTAAAGGTTAGGGGAGTGGCACATACACATTGATCCTAACATATCCGAATGGGGCAACCCATCCTGAGTGATCAGGATATCCGAAAGGAGGCAAACGGGGGGAACTGAAACATCTAAGTACCCCTAGGAAGAGAAAACAACAGTGATTCCGTAAGTAGTGGCGAGCGAACGCGGACAAGCCCAAACCGATGACGTTACGGCGTTATTGGGGTTATAGGACTGATTTTTAGGAACTACAAGAAGATGAACTGTCTGGGAAGGCAGACCGTAGCGGGTGAGAGTCCCTTAATTGTAAATTGTGGAACTGTATCAGGATCCTGAGTAGGTGGGGACAGGAGGAATCCCCTCTGAATTCGGCGGCACCATCCGCCAAGGCTAAATACGACTGAGAGACCGATAGTGAACGAGTACCGTGAGGGAAAGGTGAAAAGAACCGGGAGTACCGGGGTGAAATAGAACCTGAAACCATGCGCTTACAAGCGGAGGGAGCCTTAGGGTGACCTCGTGCCTTTTGCATAATGAGCCTACGAGTTGTTCTTACTAGCGAGGTTAATGTTTTAAGGACAGGAGCCGAAGCGAAAGCGAGTCTGAATAGGGCGTTTAGTTAGTGAGAGCAGACGCGAAACTTGGTGATCTATCCGTGGTCAGGTTGAAGTGTGGGTAACACTGCATGGAGGACCGAACCAGTTAACGTTGAAAAGTTTTTGGATGAACTGCGGATAGGGGTGAAAGGCCAATCAAACTGAGAAATAGCTCGTACTCCCCGAAATGTTTTTAGGAACAGCGTTGTGGGGCGTTTATGTCAGGTAGAGCTACTGATAGGATGCGGGGGAGTCAAATCCTACCAAATTCTGACAAACTCCGAATGGGCATAAACAGACACAGCAGTGAGGGCCGGGGTGCTAAGGTCACGGTCCGAGAGGGGAACAACCCAGAGCAACCGCTAAGGTCCCTAAGTATATACTAAGTTGAACAAAGGAAGTCTGACTGCCGAGACAGCCAGGATGTTAGCTTGGAAGCAGCTATACATTTAAAGAGTGCGTAACAGCTCACTGGTCGAGCGGGGCGGGCGTCGATAATAAACGGGCATCAAGTATATCACCGAAGCGATGCGATTAGTAATAATCGGTAGGGGAGCATTCTAACGTCAGCGAAGTTGTAGCGTGAGCTATGGTGGAGATTTTAGAAAAGCAAATGTAGGCATAAGTAACGACAATGTATGTGAGAACCATACACACCGTAAAGCTAAGGATTCCTCAGCTATGTCAATCAACTGAGGGTTAGTCGGGGCCTAAGGGGAAGGCGAAGGCCGCACCTGACGGACAGCAGGTTAATATTCCTGCACCTGATACAAGTGTGAATCGTACGGGGTAGGGGAGAGAGTACGAAGTGACGGAAGTCTTCGTTGAGCGGCGTTTACGGACAAAGCGAACTTTTGAACTGGCCTCCAAGAAAAAGCGATGAAACGTCAGCTTGTATTAGCCCGTACCGTAAACCGACACAGGTAGCTGGGTAGAATATACCAAGGTGCTCAAGTGAATCACGGTTAAGGAACTCGGCAAATTAGTCCTGTAACTTCGGGAGAAGGGACACTCTGGCGCGAGCTAGAGTCGCAGAGAAATGGCCCAGGCGACTGTTTAACAAAAACACAGGGCAACGCAAAGTGGAGACACGACGTATGTTGCCTGACACCTGCCCGGTGCTGGAAGGTTAAGAGGGGAGCTTAGCGCAAGCGAAGGTTTGAATCGAAGCCCCAGTAAACGGCGGCCGTAACTATAACGGTCCTAAGGTAGCGAAATTCCTTGTCGGGTAAGTTCCGACCTGCACGAATGGTGTAACGATCTGGGCACTGTCTCAACCGTGAGCTTGGTGAAATTGTAGTAGCGGTGAAGATGCCGCTTACCCGTCACGGGACGGAAAGACCCCGTGCACCTTTACTACAACTTTGCGTTGGATATGGGATATGAATGTGTAGGATAGGTGGGAGGCTACGAAGTGGTTTCGTCAGGAATCATGGAGCCAACGTTGAAATACCACCCTTTTGTATTCTGTGTTCTAACTTGTTATTGAGGACCGCGCATGGTGGGTAGTTTGACTGGGGTGGTCGCCTCCAAAAGAGTAACGGAGGCTTCCAAAGGTTAGCTCATGACGGACGGTAATCGTCAGGGGAGTGCAAAAGCACAAGCTAGCTTGACTGTGAGACCGACGGGTCGATCAGGTGGGAAACCAGGGTTTAGTGATCCGGTGGTTGCGCATGGGTGTGCCATCGCTCAAAGGATAAAAGGTACGCCGGGGATAACAGGCTGATCATCCCCAAGAGCTCACATCGACGGGATGGTTTGGCACCTCGATGTCGGCTCGTCACATCCTGGGGCTGGAGAAGGTCCCAAGGGTTCGGCTGTTCGCCGATTAAAGTGGCACGCGAGCTGGGTTCAGAACGTCGTGAGACAGTTCGGTCCCTATCTGTGATGGGCGTAGGAAGTTTGACGGGGGCTGACCTTAGTACGAGAGGACCGGGTTGGACTCACCTCTGGTGAATCGGTTGTTACGCCAGTAGCATGGCCGAGTAGCTACGTGGGCAACAGATAAGCGCTGAAAGCATCTAAGTGCGAAACTGGCCTGAAGATGAGACTTCCACATAAGGGACGTTGTAGACGACGACGTTGATAGGCTGCAAGTGTAAAGGTGGTGACATCAAAGCTGAGCAGTACTAATTGCCCAATAGCTTCTTTAAAAGACAAATTTGTTGAAATAATTCTCTGCCAATGTCAATTGCTTACTGGAAAGACGAGATAGCTAAAGATATTGATGAAGGTTACAGGTTGGGTTCAGAGTCGTGCAGACTTGACCTCTTGTAAGTCCGAATCAGAAAACCTTGATGGTGGTTACAGGGTGGGTGTTCACCTCTTCCCATTCCGAACAGAGAAGTTAAGCCCCACTCCGCCGATGATACTGCAATAAAATGTGGGAAAGTAGGTAGCCGCCACAATATTA
>NZ_JBYFCK010000052.1:0-4779 GCF_057652155.1 Runella sp. R0.1_18 | reverse complement strand
GCAACAAAGTTTTGTCAACCCTGTCATGCAAAAACAATTGACTAAAAGTTGCAAAGCCTCCTTAACTGCTATTGAAAAGGATCGTAAAGCTATTGATATGGCTATTGATGAGCTTATTGAAGGCGATGAACAGCTCAAACAGATCTTCGGATTGATGACTTCAATCCCAGGTATTGGTACAGCTACGGCCACCGAAGTTATTATTGCCTCTAACGAATTACAAACTATAACCGATCCCAAAAAGATGGCGGCATCGGCCGTCCGACTGCCATGCGGGAGTTGCACCTTTCAATTATCAATCCGGTAGCAGTGTTCGCGGACGGCCTGGAGTAAGTCAGCATGCTCGTAAGCGATTAAAATCTCTTTTACATTTAGCGGCCATGTCGTCTATTCGTGTCAAGGGTGAATTACAAGACTATTACCTACGCAAAGTCAAAGAAGGTAAAAACAAGATGCTGATTCTCAACGCGATTCGTAACAAATTGATTCATCGTCTATATGCTGTGGTAAAACGTGGAGAAAAATATGACAAAAATTGTGTAATCACCCTTGTTTAAACCATAGAAATCGGCCCCGTTACTTTTTTGTTCATGACAAACGAGGCCAACAAGCACTCTTGTCAGAAGAAAGTATTTTTTCTAAATGTGTTAACTGGACGGTTCACGATTGCTGTCGGGCCGATTACTATAGTACATTTGAGCTGGCTTTCAATAAGAACTCAAATTAGCCGATCTTAGGCTATTGATTGAGCATCCCGTGTAGGTAAATCCGAGATTTCTATAGTCAACCCTGTGAATCATGTTCCGATCTACACGGGTGAATTTTTAAAGCCTCAACAGTTCAATTGGTGCAAAACCGTGTATACTATGCTAGGGTCCAAAAATTCACTGCTCTTTTTCCCTTTTGTTTCACTAAACACTCACTGGAATGAAAAACTATGTTGGTATTGATGTTGCCAAAACAAGCTTAGCGGTTGCTTTTCCATCACCCACTGCAGGATGGACAAACACGACTTTCGCTAACACGCCTGATGGGATTCGGAGCTTGATGAAACAACTACCCCCTCAGGCTCACTGCATTCTGGAGGCGACGGATTCCTACTCCGTTTTAGTGACTTATATGCTCTGCCATGCAGAGATCAACGTCTCGGTCATCAATCCTAAGCAGAGTCACAATTTCGCTAAAATGCAGATGTCAGTAACCAAGACCGATCCACGGGATGCGGTGCTGTTAGCTGAGTATGGTCGACTTATTCAACCTCCTCTCCATCAGATAGCTACCGATAGTCTACTACGGCTTCGTCAAAAAAGAGCGCTGCTTCGTCAGTATCATAAACAACGCAGGACTTTGCTCAATTTACAACACTCGTTTGCAGTTTTACCCGTCAAAGACTCCTCTACTGAGCAGAGTTTACAAACGATAATTGCCACTTTTGAACAGGCTATTATTGACTTACAGCAGGAAGTCTGTCAACTCTGCGAAGCCGAGTATTACCAGCAATATCAGCGTTTACTATCGATCAAGGGTATATCTCACAAGGTGGCTACAGCGTTGATTGAAACCACAAACGGTTTCCGGGATTTTCAGTCGGCCAAGGCGGTGGCCAAATTTATTGGCCTGGCTCCGACCACTTTTCAATCAGGTAAGATGAACACCCATCGGGGCATTTGTCGAACTGGTGACTCTCACCTGAGAAGTATGCTTTATGTAGCCAGCTGGTCTGCCATTCGATGTAACAAAGTCTGCAGGGAGTTTTATCAACGCTTGAAGGCCGCCGGCAAGCCATCCAAGTTAGCCTTGATTGCCGTTGCCAACAAATTACTTCGCCAGGCGTTTGCCTTGGTTCGGTTTGGCGAAGACTTTGATGATAATTATCAACCAAAATTTCGTTCAGTTCCTTGCATTTGAATACAGTTCATAGTACATGCAACTAAAGGTGTATAAAAATCTTTATATTTTTCCTTTCGATGAACGCAAGAGAAAACACGATGAATCAGTTTGTTGCATACATTGTTAATGACCAGCATTTCATTTTTTCCTTCAGAAATCTTTCTGAGGTAATATTCTTTGATATCGGGGGAATGTTGGATGGCTGACATAGCCCCATTATGGAGTAAAGCCTTTAACTGTTTATTGACTTTATTACTGGTTTTTGCTTTGCCTTTATATTTACCCGATGAATAGGAAAATGGCACAACGCCCGCGTGGCAAGCGAATTTCTTAGGTTCATTGATATTCTTAAACTCGTTAGAAACAATAAGAATTTCGGTAGCGATAGCAGGACCGATACCTTTTACTGATTCGATGTATTCGTAAAATTCTTTTAAATATGCATCGTTTTGAATGTCTTGATTAACCTTTTTAATGTCTCTATCAAGGGATTTTAGTGTAGCTTGACAGGCTTCTCGTGTTTCATTGAGGTCTTTTTTAGAAACAAACCCTTCGCAATCTGTCAAAGGGGACTGTATCATTTTCCTGACTTTAATGAGCCGATTACGAAGCGCTGTTAATCTATCTAATTTTTGAATAATATCGCGTTTTGGAACCCATAAGCGTACTTCATCACGATTTTTATAAGCATAAGTAGCGATTCTTTGAGCATCAACTTTGTCGTTCTTACCCCGAATCATACCTAAACTATCTTTGATGTGAATGGGGGGGGCAAGCCACACTTTTGCTTGTTTTGAGTGCAAAAAATTAAGAAGATGATTGTTGTAGATTCCAGTATGTTCCATACAATACAGGCTATTGGTAAAAGTTGCATCAGGATATTGGGTTCTCAATTGCTTGGTAAATGATTCAATACCAGCCTTATCATTAGTGGTTTGATAGTGAAACAGCACCTTGTTAGCCACAACAACGGCAAAATCAAGTGTAGCTTTTGAAATGTCAATGCCGATGAAAAATGAAATTGTTGCCATAATTTTGAATGCGTTTAATATTTTCACTCAAGTCAGCTAGCTGTTTCACACTCAATACGCCACGGGGCGCCCCGCTTGCTCATGGGTCTTGAACCCGAATTTCTATCTGAGTACTGTGTTACAGCAAGCCAGTGGGGGCTTAAATCGATCGCCACGGGGCGCCCCGCATGAGTCTATCTCAGCCGACGGCGGTAAGGCATCTCCACTGGTGCTGACTTACTCTCAGTTTGAGAGCACTCCAAGTTATGATTATCTTGGAATTTTTACATCGCACAAATCTAAAGGCCGATGCGGGCGTCTTATTTTACGGTAGAGAAAGGACGACACAGTCTATGTGGAGCACATTTATTGCGAGAATTGCAAGCTCTCATTGATCAAGGACGTCAGTGGGCAAAAGACATGCACGAGTACTTAATGGAGGCTTATCGAGCCACTCGGCATGGCCCAATTCCTACTGACCAACAGGCACATTGGAGAATACGCTACCAACAAATTTGCCAACAAGCCGACCAAGAATAACATCCCCCTATCTACTTTATCAAATCGAATGGTCGCTTGGGTAGAGCCAAAAATACGACAGGACGTAACTTATTACAGCGCTTGATTCTTCATCAAGAGGCCGTGCTTGCATTTGCTCGCACCGGCGACCCGGTTCGAGTCAGGGGTACCTTTCACAAATAACCAAGCCGAGCGCGACTTGAGAGTCGCCAAGGTAAATCGGAGCGCCGATGCGACAGAAAATCAGTAATTGCTTCCGAAGTATCGGTGGGGCTACCGCCTATGCACGTATCGCGGGCTTCATTTCTACAATCCGAAAAATGAATCGGAATATCATTCAAAACATCGAATCTGTTCTACAAGGCTCTTTCCAATGGGCTACCTAAACAGTTACGATAAAAGACATAAAATCGCCCGCTTTCTAGCTCTCGTTTTTTGATAAGATTTTTTGAAAAAGTAATTTCCAAGGGAAGTCCAAGTAATTGCATGAGCCTTCGTACCCGTTTATGGTTGACAGAATAGCCTGTTTGTAAGAGTGCAGTATGCATCTTACGATAGACATACCTTTCCAGCCCGATAAAAGTTTGTACACAAAGCTAAGGGAATCTCTTAACTTGTAGTTCAAATGAGCAAACACCGCAGACATTGGAGTGAAAGCGAGAAAAAAGCGATCCTCCAGTATTACCAAGAACACGGAGCCTCCTCTGCCGCCCGTCAATTTGAGGTTTCGACCTCCATGATTTACCGTTGGGCATTCGAACTATCCCCCTCCGTATTAAAAGAGGTTGAGACTACTATTTCAAGCAAAGAATACCATCGTCTTTTACGGGAGAATCAGGCACTTAAAGAACTGGTAGCTGAGAAGGAGCTAGAAATTCGTATAAAGGATGCCCTGTTAAAAAAAACTTCCCCTCTCAACAAGAGCGGTTGATGATAGCACAAGAATTTATTGACAACCACTTTTCGAAGAATAAAGTGTTGACCCTATGCTCAATTGTTCGAAGTAGCTATTACTACCGACCTTCTGAAGGGAAACGCGGATGTAAACCTTATGCAAAGGCAGTTGATAAAAGCGAACAAGTTATTGACAATGAGGCTATTATTGAATATGTTCGCCAGCTTTTCGATCATCCTTTTGTTGATTACGGTTATTATAAAACCTACATCTACTTGCATAAAAAGAGCAATTGAAAATTAGCAAACATTTGGTTTATCAGCTCATGAAAAGCCATCAATTACTCAGAAGCCAATATGTGAATAGCTCGAAAAAATCTAAACGCAACTGGGTCAAAGATTTGTTGCCACAGGTGGAAATCGCCTTCTGTTATCTTGAATTTGACCGCTGGTACTGTCTTAAAAT
>NZ_JBYFCK010000051.1:0-5330 GCF_057652155.1 Runella sp. R0.1_18 | reverse complement strand
AGTTCGTAGCAGTCGTTGATGGCAATGTTGTCGAAAGTCACGGCCACGTTTTGGGTAACGCCCATGGGCAGCAGCACGCTTACGTAGCCTTTGCCGCTCCAACCCGTAGCTCCGCCCGTGGCCTCGGTCACGGTGATGGTGTAATCCGCAGCATTAAATATGTCACCTACGGCCAAATTACTCAAACTGTTACCTTGGGCGGGGGCATTAATAGTTAAGGTTTGGCAAGTGGCAGTGCTGTAGTCTCTTACCACACAAGGTGTACCGCTGAGGGTAAAGAACACCTCACAACTATCGTTTCCGCTCTTAACCACCACTTTATAATCACCAATTTTAGAGGCAGCCCCCCCTGTACCTGATAGGGCTGTTTGCCCCGTTGGGGCAGTCCAACGGTAAGTTAGGTTAGGGAAGTTGAGCAGGGTGGTATCGGCTAATCCTACCAAGGAGAGCGTAACGGGTTGGAAACCACCGCCCGCAGCGCGAGTAAGTTTAGAAACTTCCTGTCCTTGTGCATTGGTAGCTTTGATGTAAATGTCACAGATAGAGGCTGTTCGGGCTACTGGCACAGTGGCACAACTTTGTTTTTTGACCACTTTTACCGTTGTGGAGGGTGCAGAGGCACCACAGTTGGGCAAGGTACAAGCGGCGGTGAGGGCGAGGGTATCGCCCGTGCTCCAAGCGGTGAGCAGTGAGGTGTTGTAGGCCAGCGAGAGGGTATCGTTGGTAGTAGCCAATACCCCCGAGGTTGTTTTGAGGGTATAACTCCATTTTACATCGCCCGTACATCCCGTAGCGATAAGCCGAGCCGTGCTATCAGGGCAAAGGCTCCGTAATGCGCTACCTGCGAGGGTGGGGGTGGGAGGAGTGGAAATAGTAATGGTAGCGATGTTCGTAGTCGCAGTACCACAAGTAGTCGTTACCTGAGCATAGAACTGATACCCATTTTGAATAGTACCAATAGACTGTACCCACACAGAGTCTTTGGTTTTATCAGTACTTAGGGTAATAGCTTGCGGTGTGCTATTGCCTGGGACGAGGCGATACCATTGATATTGCGGATTAGTACCATTTCCTTTAGCGCGTAAGGTAACAGTGGTAGCTGGTCCGTTGGAAGCACAAATAGTTTGGCTTTGAGGGTGGGTGGCAATACCTCCAACAGATAAAGCTACGACCTTGCTGGTAAGCGTACAGTTTCCGTTTTTGACAATACATTGAAACTTGCTTTGCTGGTCAGCGGTGGTTGGTGTGAAGGTATAAGTGTCTGTAGTAGCTCCAGCGATATTGACTCCATCTTTCTGCCACTGGTAGGTAGTTCCTACTGTAGTAGAAGCAATAACTTTATAAGATACCGAAGCACCTACAGAGCAAAGCAAAGCGTCAGAAGGTTGTTGAGCGATACCAAAGAGTGCTGTTTGCGGGCCGTATCTGCCGTTGGTACAAGCGGCATCGGTCATCAGCACGCGGTAGGTGTAAGCGAAATCGGCGGCAGTGGGTGTGATAGTGTACGTAGCTGTGTTAGCTCCTGAGATGGGGCTGCTTACACCACCAGTAGTTCGATACCACTGATAGGTAATTCCTTGTCCTACTACAGGGGCAGTAAGTGTTGTAGTCCCATTAGCACAAACCGTCTGGGCGGTGTAGGTGGAATAAACGCGCAGGCTGGCCTCTTCGGAGGTGATACTAGTGGCACAAGAGCTACTTTTTACGATGCAACGGAATTTAGCATCGTGGTCAGCAATGGTCGGTGTGAAGGTATAAGTACTTGAAGTAGCCCATAATATATTGGTACCATTTTTCTGCCATTGATAGGTAATATCATTACCCAGAACCGTGATTTTGAAGGATGCGGTAGCGGTACCCACATTACACACCACTTCATTTTGTGGTTGCTGGGCGATACCAAATAGCGCTATTTGCGGGCCATATCTTGAGTTGGTACAAGCGGCATCGGTCATGAGCACGCGGTAGGTGTAAGCGAAATCGGCGGCAGTGGGGGTAATGGAGTACGTAGCTGTGTTAGCACCTGAGATGGGGCTGCTTACATTACCAGTGGTTCTGTACCACTGATAGGTAATTCCTTGTCCTAATACAGGAGCAGTAAGTGTGGTAGAGCCATTGGCACAAATGGTTTGGGCGGCGTAGCTTGTGGAATAAGTGCGCAGGCTGGCCTCCTCAGAGGTAATACTGGTGGTACAAGAGCTGCTTTTTACGATGCAACGGAATTTAGCATCGTGGTCAGCGGCGGTGGGTGTGAAGCTATAAGTACTTGAAGTAGCCCATAATATATTGACCCCGTTTTTCTGCCATTGATAGGTAATATCACTACCCAGAACCGTGATTTTGAAGGATGCGGTAGCGGTACCCACATTACACACCACTTCATTTTGTGGTTGCTGGGCGATACCAAATAGCGCTATTTGCGGGCCATATCTTGCGTTGTTACAAGCGGCATCTGTCATGAGTACACGGTAGGTGTAAGCGAAATCGGCGGCAGTGGGAGTAATGGAGTACGTTGCTGTGTTAGCACCTGAGATAGCGCTGCTTACACCACCAGTAGTTCGATACCACTGATAGGTAATTCCTTGTCCTAATACAGGGGCAGTAAGTGTGGTAGAGCCATTGGCACAAATGGTTTGGGCGGCGTAGCTTGTGGAATAAACGCGCAGGCTAGCCTCTTCGGAGGTGATACTAGTGGCACAAGAGCTACTTTTTACGATGCAACGGAATTTAGCATCGTGGTCAGCGGCGGTGGGTGTGAAGCTATAAGTACTTGAAGTAGCCCATAATATATTGACCCCGTTTTTCTGCCATTGATAGGTAATATCACTACCCAAAACCGTGATGTTGAAGGATGTAGCATTACCTACTGCACACACCACTTGATTTTGTGGTTGTTGGGCGATACCAAAGAGTGCTGTTTGCGGGCCATATCTTGCGTTGGTACAAGTGGCATCGGTCATGAGTACACGGTAGGTGTAAGCGAAATCGGCGGCAGTGGGGGTAATGGAGTACGTAGCTGTGTTAGCACCTGAGATGGGGCTGCTTACATTACCAGTGGTTCTGTACCACTGATAGGTAATTCCGTGTCCTAATACAGGAGCAGTAAGTGTGGTAGGGCCATTGGTACAAATGGTTTGGGGGGCATAGCTTGTGGAATAAACGCGCAGGTTGGCCTCCTCAGAAGTAATACTAGTGGTACAAGAGCTACTTTTTACGATGCAACGGAACTTGGCATCGTGGTCAGCGGTGGTTGGTATGAAGCTATAAGTACTTGAAGTAGCCCATAATATATTGGTACCATTTTTCTGCCATTGGTAGGTTAATGCTGTTCCAGTAGCGCTTACAGAAAAAGTGGCGGAGGCTCCCGAACCTACATTACAGATAACTCTATCAGAGGGTTGTGTTTTTATCGTTATACATGATGATGGACTAATACTTAAAGTCACAATCTGAGAAGATGAACAAGAATTATCGGTTTGGCTAGTGGCGATTACTTTATAGTTATATGTTCCTATCACAGTCGGTAAATTTCCTAATGTAGCTGAAGTTTCTCCCGAAAGTGGAGTTAGCGTAGGATTGTTTGTTCCATTATTATTAAACCATTGATAGTTAACTAATATACCGTTAGTTACAGTAGCAGTGACAGGATTAAATGATGTACCTAGTACAATTGATTGATTGGGAATAGTTGTCAAAACAGGAGCATTACTACCAAGCAAGGTTTGGGAGTTGCTTATAGCTATGCAGGAAGTAGCCGAAGTTTTACGAACATAAAATGTATATGTTCCAGGGAGTAATCCACTAAATGTATTCGTTGACTGCCAAGAAATATTATCTTTTGAGTACTGTAAATCAGTACCTGTACTTATAATAGCTGCCGAA
Source organism: Runella sp. R0.1_18 (assembly GCF_057652155.1). NCBI lineage: Bacteria > Pseudomonadati > Bacteroidota > Cytophagia > Cytophagales > Spirosomataceae > Runella > Runella sp. R0.1_18. The sequence continues at coordinate 1,448 of NZ_JBYFCK010000051.1, read as the reverse complement.
CCTGTTGTTGTAGAGCAGGTAGGCTGTACTAGCGTAATGGATGAAATATCAACAGAAGTTGAAGTTAGAGTTACAGAAGTTCTACTCGTACTTTTACATTGACTTGTAGGGTTAATGGCTTCTGCATAGTATGTTCCAAAGGTGTTTGGGGTAAAACTTGTCCCCGTCGCAATTTTTGTTCCCCCTGATGCACTAGTGAACCAATCAACACTTTCCCCATTGGCTATGCTCACTGTTAAAGCAGGGTATGGAGTTGTACAAGCTATTTTATCTCCTTGGCTTACTGGTGAGGCTGGGGCTGTAGTAACGTTGATGCTAGCCACGGAAGAGTAAACAACACCTCCCGAAGATGCCTGTATAACAGCTCGATAGTACGTAGTTTGAGTAAGATTATTGGCTGTATAGGTAGTAGTTGTATTGGCAATATCAACGGGATTGCTAAAAGAACTAGAGGTAGAGTATTGCCATTTGGTAATAGTCCCTGTATGCCCGCTGAGGGTAAGGATGGTTGAATTTGTACCCGAACAAGTAGTAGTACTTCCAGCGATTGTGCCTCCAACCGTAGGGAGGGTACAAGCTGATTTGCGCACAACTTTTATGGTATTTGAGGATAAAGTTGCTCCACAAGGAGTTTGACACGTCACTTTATACGAAGTTGTGTCGGCACTAAGTGAGGCATAGTTTATGGAAATACTGGTAGTCGTTAGTGCTAACGTTCCTGAACCACCAGTGTTTAATGTATATCCCCAGCTAGGATTCCCAGTACAGCCACTGACAGTGAGAGTAGCTGCACTATCAGGACATACAAAGCGAGGGCTGTTACCAGCAATGACTGGTGGCTCTGTTGTATTAATAATTGCTTTTACAGCTATTCGTGGATTTGGGCAACTAGCCGTACCACCTGTACACTCAACATAATAAGTTGTTGTTTGGGTTAAGGCGGAAGTTGTGTAAGTAGAAGCAGTAGCAAGAGGGGTCGTAGAAGTAGGAGTACCAAACCAATTGTAACCAGAAGAACAACCACTGGCAGTCAAATTTACGACACCGTTACCACAACGGCTTTTGTCCTGTGCAGAGGCTGTTTCCGATGCTTTTACTGTAATTTTAATGCTATTACTTGCTACGGATAAACATCCATTCTCTTGACATTTTACGGTGTAAGTTGTAGTAGCTGTGGGAGTAACCGTATATGTTTTAGTATCACTACTCACAACTCCCCCTGACGGGCTCCAAATAAAAACACCGTTACATGTAGAACTCGTTGATAGAATGGAGGGGTTTCCAGGACATATCAATGTAGGTTCAGCGCCTATGGTGGGAGAAGTAGGGTTGTTTACAGTAATTGTGATGCTAGTGGTGCTACTTGTACACCCATTTGTTTGATTTTTCGCTTTAACAAGGTAGGTAGTTGTACTTTGTACATCACTAGGCGTGTAGGTCAAGGAATT
>NZ_JBYFCK010000050.1:0-5357 GCF_057652155.1 Runella sp. R0.1_18 | reverse complement strand
TTTGACTGAAAGGGAGACGCACGATCGTGCGTCTCCCTTTTTTGTTAAAAGACTTCTTTGGGTATAAAAAATCGAATATATCCTAAAAAACTTATTGTTTTTCGGTTAAAAAGCATAGGTAATCAGTATATATTTGCTGTAGAACCCAAAGTTTGAAAAATGACTCTTAAATCGTTACTTATTTATACTGCTTTTTTATGCCTTATTACTTTGGAGGGAAGGGCTCAGTATGAGCGTTTTTTACATAAAAACTATCAAGAAAGGGCGAAGGAATGGGGGGATTTTTGGGGAGAAAAAACGGTGAACGCCGAATATGATTCAGCACTGTTTTTTCGAGAAGTTTTAGCGATAAGGCGTCTTGCTCTTCAGCACAAAGATGAGGGCTTAGGGATGGATACGTATATGTCCGAGTTGAGTTTTTTTCTATACAGAAAGAAATATTCGGACCAAAAAGCATTGGCTGTGTTGGAGCGTATATTAAAAATAGCGCAAGAAAAGCGCCTGTTGCATGAAGCCTCTGTAGAAAAACACTACGGCGCCATGTATTTTTATCGGGTCAAAAACTATGAGTTGGCGTTTGAACATTTTTTGAAAATGTACGAAATCGTAAAGAATGTAAGTAAGCGTACGTTTCCTGATAAAACCAATTGTATCAAAGAGTTAGCTTATGCGTATTATTATTTTGACGATTACCATAAAACCATTTCGCTGGCCAAAGAAGCCATTCAAAGTGAGTTGGAGGTAGGCGAGTCGGCGCATTTGTGTAAAAATTACGGTTTGGTCGCTATTTGCTACCGAAAGTTAAACCAATTGGATTCGTCTGATTATTACTTTAAGGCATCCTTACAAACCTCTATTACCAAACGAGATACCTTGTGGATGGGGATAAATTACGGGGAATTGGGTGCGAATGCGTTTGCCAGAAAGCAATACCAACAGGCAGAATCGCTCCTTTCAAAAGCACTTTCTATTGTAAAACCCCGTAAAGAATGGAGCAGCTCAGTGAAGGCTCTGACTACCTTGGGAGCTATTGCCTTGCTCAATGACAATGAGGCAGAAGCTGCTAAGTATTTGTTAGAAGCCAAAAAGCACGCCGATGGACTCCAATTGTTGGAACTTTATGACCGCCTCTATCCGTGGTTATTGAAACTGTACGTACGTCTCAACAAACCGCAGTTGGCGATGATGTATTCTGACTCGGCTGCTTGGGTCAGCGACAGTTTGGAGCGGCAGTTTAGTTCGCGCAAAATCTTGCGGGCTGTGCAATCCAACCAACTGCGTCAGCACCGAGCGGAGATTGCCAGCATTGAAACGCAACGGAAATTGAAGGAATGGGAGCGGGATGGGGTATTGCTTTTGTTAGTTGTTGGGTTTGGGATGGCGCTGTATGTCTATCATGGACAGCGGAAGCAGTACTTGCAAAACCAGCTAATTTCGAGGCAAGAACTTCAATTAAAAGAACATGAATTACACTTGGCGACGCAACAATTACGTCATTTTGCGGAAAGTATTACCGAAAAGAACAGGCTGATTGAGGAGTTGTACGACAAGCCCCTCAACGACGACTCGGACGCTGTCGTCGCCCAATTACAACGTTCAACGATTTTGACGGATGTACAATGGGAACAATTTAGAACGCTTTTTGAGAAAGTACATGGAGGATATTTGCATCGCGTCAAAGAAAAATTTCCTAATCTTACCCCTTCCGAAATTCGCTTTATTGCGCTGGCCAAACTACAATTTTCTACCAAGGAAATGGCGGCTGTATTAGGGATTTCTCCCGTTAGTGTGCGTTCTACGTGGTCACGTTTGCGTAAAAAAGTGAATTTACCCGAAGACGAAAGCCTTGATGAATGGCTCGGTGGGATAGAGGAATAATGCTGATTTTTTTTGTTTTCTTCATTTTGTTGGCTGTAATTATCAGTTTTACAGGTAGTTATAAATTGCAACGTTTTTGCAACGCTTAAAATTTGGCGATTTGGGGGCACTTGGGGTAGCTTTACTAAAGGCAAGCCCAGCAAGCAATGCTAGAATCATTTTGTAAAACTTTAAGCCAACCAGCAATACGTTTATGACTTACTTTACCTTACTGATTTTTCCTCGCAATCGAGGGATGTATGTGACACTTTTACTGGCTATGATGTCTTTTGTAAGCCATTCCCAAACCATCCGCTACGTAAAACAGAACGGCACGGGCGACGGTTCGTCGTGGGACAATGCCTCGGCAGATTTACAGGCGATGATCAATGCCTCGGGGACCTCAGAGGTATGGGTGGCCAAAGGTACCTACAAGCCAGGTACAAGTCGCTACGCTTCTTTTAGTATGAAAGTTGGGGTGAAGATCTACGGCAGCTTTGCGGGCACGGAGACCCACCTTTCCGAGCGCACCTCCACCGTGATGACAGCCAACCAAAGCATCTTAAGCGGGGATTTGAACGGGGATGATGTCATCACTGGTAGCGGGGCTACATTGAGTATTACTAATAATGGTGAAAACTGTTACCATGTGTTTTATAATATTTATGATGGGAGGAATCGTCTTACCACCGATAATTCGCTTTTGGATGGTTTTACTATTACAGGGGGCAATGCCGATGATTATGGTGGCGGGATGTATAATCTGAGTTCCTCGCCTAATCTTACCAATATCACATTTTTTGGTAATAATGCCAGTAATGGCGGCGGGCTCTTTAACCTTGGCTCCTACCCAAGCCTCAGCAATAGCACTTTTGAGAAAAATCAAGCTAATAAGGGTGGTGGGATAAACGGAAGCACTTCAACTCTCGTTCTTAATAATGTTCTTTTTAAAGGAAATAAGGCTTCCGCAGGTGGTGGGATGTACAATTCCACCACTTTCACCCCAACATTTACCAATGTTATTTTTAAGGAAAATAAGGCCGATGGCGACGGCGGCGGAATTTGTAATTACCATGGTAATGTAAATCTAAATAATGTCTATTTTATTGATAATCAAGCAAGTTATGGCGGAGGAATGTATGATTATTACGCTTATGGTAATCGCAATAATGTCGTCTTCTCGGGGAATATTGCTTCAGAAAACGGAGGGGGAATCTATAGCTCACAACTATCCTACGCTACTTTTAGCCACGTTACTTTTTCGGGTAATCAGGCTACCAATGGCGGAGGAGTTTTCAATAATAATGATAATGCGACGAGCATACTCTACAAAAACGGAATTTTTTGGGGAAATACCGCTACTGGAACTGGACCAGACATAAAAAACAATATTGGAAACATTCGCCTCAACTATTGCTCATTGCAGTTAGAATCCGGTAATTACAGCAGCGGTTTTGCCTTAGGAGACGGGATGCGTTACGCACAAAATCCTTTATTTGTCAACGCCGCCGACCCCGACGGGGCAGATAACGTTTTTGGTACGTCGGATGACGGTTTACAGCTTTTGCCTTGCTCCCCCGTCATCAACGCGGGTACCAATGCGAATGCTGCAAGTACGGATATCATTGGTAATCCACGTAGTTTTGGCGGCACGGTCGATATGGGTGCCTACGAGTCCCAAAGCCCACCCGTGACAGGTACGCGGCTGTATGTCAATGCTGCCGCAGCGGCCAATGGTGACGGCAGTTCATGGGCTACGGCTTATACTGATTTGCAAACGGCTTTAGCCAATGCCCGTCTTTGTTCGCAGATCACGGAAATTTGGGTAGCCAAGGGCACTTACAAGCCAGGTACAAGTCGCAACGCTTCTTTTAGTATGAAAGCTGGAGTGAAAATCTACGGCAGCTTTGCTGGGACGGAGACTAACCTTTCTGAGCGAACGGCCGCGGTAATGGTGTCCAACAAAAGCATTTTAAGTGGGGATTTAAACGGAGATGATGCCACTGCGGGCAAAGGAGAGAACAGCTACCATGTGATTTTAAATGATAACAACGGCCTAACCACCTCCAATTCACTTTTGGATGGTTTTACCATTACGGGAGGAAATACTGGCGGTGATGGTTTGGGTGGGGGGATGTATAACAAATCCTCATCGCCAAGCATTGTAAATTGCAGTTTCTTGGATAATGAGGCTGCTTTTGGTGGCGGCGGGATTGGTAACGATGATTCCTCCCCGAGCCTTGCGAATTGCAGTTTCTCTGGTAATTGGGGATATACTTTTGGTGGCGGGATGTATAACTTTTCCGAATCCTCGCCGAGCCTTGTGAATTGTATCTTTTTGGGTAATCGGGCTGTTTATGGTGGTGGAATGGGTAATGTAATCAATTGTAGGCCAAGCCTTGTAAATTGTAGTTTCTCAGGTAATATGGCGATTTCCAAAGCTGGCGGGATATATAATGATTATTATTCCCCACCGAGCCTCAAAAACTGTATCTTGTGGGGAAACAAATATGAGTTTGGCAGCGATAAAGAAGTAGAAAGTAGTGATAGTGAGAGCAATCCTACCTATACCAATACCCTCGTCGAAGGCTTGGCCGTAGGAGGCTTTCAAGGCACCGAAAATCCGCTTTTTATCAATCAGCCGTCGGCAGGGCTTGGAACTTCAGGTGATTTACGCCTGCAAGCTTGCTCACCCATCCTCAATGCAGGAAATAATGCTGATAACTCCACCACGGTTGATTTAGGTGGCAATAACCGCAAAGTAGGCACGATTGATTTGGGTGCCTATGAGTACCAATCAGCTCCACCCGCAGTCGTCACTCCTACGGTGAGTGTCAGCCACCCCACTACCTGCGGCGGAACAGAAGGGAACATTCGTCTAAGCGGGTTTCTTAACAACACCGCTTACAGTGTCACCTATAAAAAAAATAACGTGTCGGTGTCGGCGGCAAACTTTACTTCCGATGGCAGCGGCGTGATTACCTTGCCTAATTTAGGTGCGGGTAGTTATACAGAGATTGTGGCTACCTATGGGGCTTGCGTGAGCAATGCAGCCACGGCTGCGGTTGTATTGACAGATCCTATGAAACCGAGCATTAGCTTATATGCTTTCGCCCAAACGTTAAATGAAGGTAGCACTCAAACTGTGTGCGACACGGATGCCAACTCTGTTAACGGTTTGGAGTTTAATGTTTCGGGTTTGTGTGTTTCAGGCAACCCTGTTTGGCGCGTTCAAATAGGCAGCGGTGCATGGAGCGACTGGTCACTCATTCCACCAGTTACCCAGTCCTCCAATAACCAAGTTCACCGCTACCAAGCGGCCTGTGATGCCAATTGCCCAAATACTTATACTTCACCGATTGAGTTAACGATTGGTGTACCTCCTGGCCCTCCCCAACAAGTAACTGTGAGTAAGACGACGGATTGTCCAGGTGAAACCGTGACACTCTCCGCTCATTGTGGAGCTCATACCATACGGTGGTATTCATCAGATTCACCTA
>NZ_JBYFCK010000049.1:0-5692 GCF_057652155.1 Runella sp. R0.1_18 | reverse complement strand
GCATGAGCTCCACAATGAGCGGAGAGTGTCACGGTTTCACCTGGACAACCCGTCGTTTTACTCACAGTTACTTGTTGAGGAATTGAGGGTGACTGATTAATCGTCAATAATTTAGTTCCCGAATACGCAGCCGCACAAACCCCACTTTGAACCACCGCCCGATAGTATGTCGTTTGCGTCAAATTGGTCGCCGTAAAGCTAGTCGTCGTATTGGCAATGTCAGTCACAACTGCAAAATCAGACGTTAGTGATGACTGCCATTTTTGAATCGCACCTACTTGATTTGACAAGGTTAAAGCTGTCGAATTTGTCCCCGAACATACCGTGGCGGAGCCTGCTATACTACCACCTACCGAAACTGGGTCAACCGTCACTGTAGCAGTCGCAGAAAATACTGGCGCACAAACGCTAGTTAATACGGCTATCGTCGCCCGATAATAAGTCTTCTGTGTTAAATTAGTGGCAGTTAAGGTAGTAGTTGTATTAGCAATGTTTGTTGCATTCGCAAAATCAGGTGTCAATGAAGACTGCCAAGCTTGAATGTCTCCCACTTGCCCTGACAACGTCAATACTGTCGAATTAGTACCCGAACAAACCGTGGCCGAACCCGAAATAGTCCCACCTACATTAATAGGATCAACCTTGACCATACCATAGGCAGAATAGGCTGCCGCACAAACCCCACTTTGGACCACCGCCCGATAGTACGTCGTTTGCGTCAAATTGGTCGCCGTAAAGCTAGTCGTCGTATTGGTAATATCGGTCGCACTCGCAAAATCAGACGTCAACGATGATTGCCATTTCTGAATCGCTCCTACTTGGCTTGACAAGGTTAAAGCTGTCGAATTTGTCCCCGAACACACCGTAGCCGAACCTGCAATTGTTCCCCCTACATTGGCAGGGTCAACCGTTACCGTGGCCGTCGCAGATAATGCAGCTGTACACGCACCACTTTGAACCACCGCCCGATAATAGGTTGTTTGCGTCAAATTAGTCGCCGTTAGGCTAGTCGTTGTATTCGCAATATCAATTGCACTCGCAAAATCAGACGTCAACGACGACTGCCATTTTTGAACACTTCCTACCTGCCCTGACAAGGTCAAAACTGTAGAATTTGTTCCTGTACAAACCGTCGCCGAACCTGCTATACTACCACCTACCGAAAGTGGATTCACCGTTACGGTAGCAGTGGCAGAAAATGCTGGCGCACACATCCCACTTTGTACAACTGCCCGATAATACGTAGTTTGGGTCAGGTTAGTAACCGTCAGGCTCGTAGTCGTATTTGCAATATCGGTCGCACTCGCAAAATCAGACGATGACGACGATTGCCATTTTTGTACCGTACCTACTTGGTTTGATAAGGTTAGCGTTGTTGAGTTAGTACCAGTACAAACTGGCTGTGCCCCTGCGACACTACCACCTACCGAAGCAGGAGTCACTGTAATCGTAACACTAGCTTCGGCCGAACAACCTTCTGAATTTGAAACCACGACGGTATAGGTACCCGAAGTTGTAGCATTAATAACTGCCGTGTTTGCTCCTGTACTCCACGCATACTGCGTTCCTCCCGAAGCAGTGAGGGTCGCCGTCTCACCTGCACAAATCGTACCGTCATTGAGAGTACCCGAGTTTTCGGTTATTGCAATCGCCGCTGGCGTCGTACATTTATCTCCACCCCCGCTACCACCTAAAAGAGATGTGGCTTGGTATTCTGCATAATAATCGCCGCGTAAGGTGCTTCCTAACACCCAATTACTAGTAGAGGCCGTCGAACCATTTCTCAAAATAGTAGCCGTTGGAATATCCGCAACCCGCGCATGAGCTGCCCCGCTGGTAGCATGGTAAAAAAACAACCGGTTGACTCCTGTCAAAGCAGGTAGATTCTTCAAAATAGTCAGGTGCGTGTTTATATTATCGTAATCCATTTGTCGGAAGTAATACCGTACACCTACATTACTGCTCGGCTGCGTAGTTGGGTTAACGTTCCAGCTACGCCCCATAATCACCGCTCCATTAGGATTACGAATAAACCCATTTCCGTTCTCTGCAAAATAATTGTTATTCGATTCTTTAAATGATACGGCATTTTCAGGTACACTAGCGCCTGTACCACCTAATTTCAACGATAACAAACGCTTACCGTTACAACTACAATAGTGCGTCCAACCTTCACTATCGGTATGGGAATTACTTGACGTATATGTTTCCGCATTCTGAGGCATTTGTGACTCGTCCGAGCAATAAAACTTGATGTTATTATTGCCAACAAAATCATCCATATTGACCGATGAATTGTCGGAGTTATCAAAATTCTTGTGGCGAGTTCCGTGGTAGTGCTTAAACTCCAAATCAGAATCGGGTATCCCGAGAGGGTTTTGCCCTTCTACTGTATTTGGTTCAGTACAACCATGTATATCCAAAGCTTTCAACCACGCCAATTGATCACTTGTACGAAATATATTATACCAATGGGTATGATTGCGGAACAAAGACTGGTTGTAAAAAGCGGCATTGAGCATATCTGCGGTATGCAACCAAGGACGCGGAATCCCTGCTGCATCATAGATTTCAGACGACCATTTTTCTTCTTTATTGACCATCGAACTGTGACGATATCCAAGCCAGTAGCGTTGTACGTTATTGCTGGGTTCAACGTGCAGGTAGTTGGGCGATGGATCAAAGGTGTTATTTGGAAAAAGCTCACCAAAGCCTCCTAGCTCATCTGACTCCAGCATTCTACCACCGTTGGCATAAATTTCAGAAAAATTGATGTTGGAGAAACGTCCTTTTAACCATTGATAAATTTCTCGGGCTCGCCAGCTATCACCCATGTGATAATCATTACGTAAGCCAGCAGTATTAGCTCCCGCTACGGGGTCAAGGGCCAGTACGTTGATGGTAGAGGCATTGTTCAAGACCGTGCTGATCGTCCCATTAAACTCATTAAATTGAGCATCACTTTCCAACGCTTTTTTTATACCATACAAAAACGAAGAAATCCCTACGGCCGACCCACGGCTATGGCCTGAAATCACAATACGGCTATATCCTTTTAGGTTGTAGCGGCGCAATACCCGCATCACGTTGGCGGCAGCCGTATAAGAATCTTCATCTTCATAACCAGCCGCTACACTACCATCATAGTCCATGTCCACTCCAAAGAAATAGCGATATGTACCGCCACCGAAGTTATCATTTTTTAATACTTTAGATCTTGAATAAAAAGTGGTCGGGAATGGATTGATGGCATCAAAGCCCTCGTATTGATTCACATCTTCTCCCTCTTGATACCTCAGGTTATCTTGGTTATAATTGCTATAATCTTTGCTATCTCCCCCCACCCCTTTGATAAAAATCATCTGGTCGGCATTCACTTTTGTAGCAAAGCGTTGCAGCTGAAACTCAAGAGATTTACCTGAGCCATTAAAGTAAATAAGCAACGTTTTATCATTATTTAGTAAGTTATCATCGGGTACGACTCGGAAAGATGACGTCCGATCATTCGCGCCTTCTACAAAGTTTACTGTACCTCTAAATTCAATCGGATAACCAACACGATCTGCATTGTTATAAGTAATCACCTTATACCCTGGTGCAATCTCCATCGAACTAACATTGTCATTTCCTACGCCCGTAAACAAGGCATTGGTGTTGTAATCGCCACTTCCAAAGTGCTGTACCCGTCCTGAAAGGTTCGCGTCCGAATAAAATGTGACAATTTTAGGCGCATCCAACAACTCCCATTCTAAACGCAAGCCGTATTTGGCGCCGTTCCCCGACCATTCAATATCCAAAAAGTTATATCCTAAATTCATATTGGAAGGGTCAATCGTCACCATAGTTGACGTAGAAGCGGGGTGGTCGTCATCATTCGAAAAACAATCATCGTTGTAATCATTGTCTCCGCCACAGGCATCTTCTTCCCAAGCCTCAATATTCATCGTAAACTGAAAAGGTGAGGCAGCCGAAGTAGTTGAAAAACCGCTCGCCTGCATGTATCGCCCGTCGTTGTTCATCCGCTGCCAACCACAAGGCTTATCATCACCTACATTGATGGTTTGGGAAAAATTAAGCCCCCCACTCGTACTCACTTTGTAACGTGGATCAGGGTTTTCGCCCGAAAAATCACAACCATTGTCATTATCATTAATCTTATAATAGCCTACCCTCAAATTGTAAACATAATAGGTCGTGGCCGAAGAAGCTCTTGCGCCATTCAGCTTTTTTACTGCCGTAGGAATTCCCCTGTTTAAAAGCTGTTTCGATGGTACATGTACAACTTTAATTACCTGATTAGGGTCAATATCGTCTGTACCTACTCTCGAAACATACGTAATTGCAGCCTTACGAACGTTTTTTTGGGCTTCATAAGCTGCATTTTGTGCCCCTGCGGCAAAAGTAACTTGTGTAGGTTGTCCCTCATTATCGACCCACCCCGTACTTGGTGGCCCCTGAGCATCACCTGGGGCTCGATAGTATTTGGGGCCACCCGACAAGTTTTTGTCGGTATTTAGCCACCAATTTCCCTTACCATCGTAGTTTACTTCATAATCGCCTGAGGTATGGGTGTAGCGAGGTTGTCCGAGTTTATTTACCCCATTCAGCACGTATTCACCATTTACAATGGCGTGTACAGAACCCGAAAACTTAAATGACTTGGTGAGGTTTCCCTCGGTCGTAGGTGCGCCCTGAGGGGTAGTCGTCGCGGAACTTGTTTGACTATCTCCCCTACTTTGGGCACGGGTATCAATGGCGAAATAACAGGTCGCCAAGAGTAACATGTATAGATAACTTTTCATACGTGTAAGAAATTGGTTTTAAAAATTGGGCAATAAAAATATTTTCATCCAACACATTACATGTTGATGAATTTTATAATTTAGTTTTTAATTTTTCGCCAATAGTGCATGGTTTTCACCTACACCGAATTGATGCTTAATTCTTTACAAGTCGAGCGACTTTTAAGTGCGTTTTAAAGGAGGAGCTTCAATCAATTTCAGAAAATTCCTATCGGAACGTTGAATTAAGTAGATTTTGTAGTAGAGCTTCATAAGGATTTGATATTGGATTTGAAGCTACAAATAAATAACAAAAAAAAACGAAAAGATATAAGGGTTAACCCTTATTTTTTGGAATACGTTTATGGCATTTTGCAAATCGTCTTACTCAACTAAATACCATTATAAATCTGTATATCAATACATTACAAACTATTTATTACCTTATAATATGTTTTATACACCTTGTCAATTAGATACTTGTATATATAGACAATAAAATTATTGGCATAGATTCAATCAAAAAAATTGGGGAGGACTGTTTCCAACCCTCCCCTTTTACCTAGTTTACTTTTACTACTTTCAATACTTGTTGCTTCTCATTTGAATGTACCTGTACGAAATACATTCCACTTGCTAACTCACTCACTTCAAATTCTTCTACGTGTGCATTGGTCGCTGGTACAAATTGACGACTCAGCACTCTACGACCCGAAGCATCGCTCAAGGTAGTCTGAACTACTTGCCCCTTGCTATCTTCCACTTGAAGACGAAGCAAGCTGGTCACTGGGTTGGGCAGGACAGCCAGCCCCCTGCCCCCCAATGGGGGAATTAATGACAAATTTGTTGCCATTGGCCCTTCGCCCCTTTCTTGCTCTCCACTCTCTGCTGTTCTTGCTGCGCCTATGCCT
>NZ_JBYFCK010000048.1:0-6034 GCF_057652155.1 Runella sp. R0.1_18 | reverse complement strand
TTGAACGTAGAACACTACATTACAAATAGTTAACTCAATATCGTGGAACATTACCCCCGTTTATTTAATAAAGGCCATATTTTGCGATAGTAACTGATCTTCATGCCTCGCTCTCTGACCCTGTCGGTGACTGTGTGCACAACTGATCCCTGTACTGTGAACGGAGCCCTTCCATTGTAGCTATTGCCAAATATGATTGACTTGAATAGCTCGTCCTTGTGCTCTCCAACATAGAAACTTGTTGAAGGAAGATAGACGTTAATTGAGAACTCTCCACGTACGTTGTGATTGATACTTACTTCATGTTCACCAATTACTGCGTTTACTGTGTCATATATGAGCCTGTTAGGTATAACAGTGTAACTGTTGCCCTGTATGCCATAAATGGTGTCATTATTGCCAATTATTGCGTTCTGCCTGTCAGAAGCATTGTTCTTGTAATGAGGCAATAATTTTGTAATTGGTACTATCTCAACTGGATACAATACAGCATCCCATGCGGATGTCTTTTGCAATGATACTTTTGACTTTGCCATTGTTTTTTTGTTTTGGTTTGCTGTATATAAATATATAATTATATATTATTGTCAAATAAAAAAGGCTGATAATCAGCCTACAATTTGCAATGCTCTTTGATGTACCTTGCACAATCCTCAATACTACGGGGAGACAATCATTTATATTTCATCCTTCTGAATATCGAATGCCTAGTGTGTCAAGTAAGCTTTGATATTAGTTCGCCTATCACATATGATGTTGTGATAGGACCAGGGTTAGCCTTTCAGCGTTTTTTGTTTTCTGATTTTTTCATTCGCGCAAAGTAAGAAATAAATAAAATTATCGTACAAAATTAAAGTCAGCACGTGTGTATTTTCAGTGTTCATCTCTGTTTGCACTATCTATGATTTCTTCTTCTAGTTCGTATCTTGCATCCATGTCATCAAGAAAGAACTCAAAACAGTCTTCAATATCCAATGTTTCGTCTGAGTTCTCATTGCACTCATCACAAAAAGTTTCTCTATTGTCATCATTCCGCAAGCTAACACGTGAAATGATTGTTTCTGATGGATCGTATGTGCCTTGAGGCCTCTTACATACCTGTACTTCATTTTCTCAAACCTTGATAATTTCAATGCGTGAATAATATTCATCAGCGAAATAAATTTTTTCCATTAGGTCTCTCATTTGAATAGTAAACATTAGTAGTATTGCGTAAAAAATAAATATTGGGTACTCATTACTTGAGTGTTATCAGTATAATCATTTATTTTTATTTTTCAAGTGATTTTTACACAATTGACGTCAATTGTTACAATAAATCTAATAAAGGCAGTTGGAAACTAGTGTTTTGATTATAAGTACAATTTGACATATATATTTATATAATTATATAATATCAGCAAAATAAAAAAGCCCTATTAAGGCTTCCTTTGTGGATTGCTTAATAGAGCCGTGATGTTCTTTAGCTCTTGAAGTATCTCCTGTCAAATTGTACTTGCCGGCATATCAAATCATTTTAAGTCACCACTGCACATGACGTATAGTGCATATAGCAGGTAGTAAAAAAACTTGTTGATTCACCGAAAGATTAATTTTGTCATGATAATAGCGTTTAAGAAATAAAGACGCATCAATTTTACAACGAAATATTGATATTTCAAAACTCGGGTAGGGGAGCGAAGGTCCAATATTCCCCTATGCGATACACCGACAGTTTTTTTACTTCCAGCATGTATTTGATAAACAATTGTTCGTCATTCGTAGTCTCCTGATAAATCTCATATCCCAACCCTGACCGTGCTGCATCCTGAATAATCTTATCATTCTCATCAAAGAATATCTTTTTTATGCTCGGATTTGCCAGTACTTGACTGAATAGGTGTTGCAGATAGCTATGCTTTTGTTCATTGGTGGCGCTCACGCCCAGACCGTATATAAAAGTGGTTTTATAATCATCGAACTCACTGTTCCAATATGCTTTTATCTTCATGTGGTCGCTTTTCAGCTTCACTAAGCGATTTTCCTCTTCTAACCTCTCTTTGTACTTATGATATAGTCCGACTCCCATAGAAGGAGTTTTTGAGCCTTTTATGATGTAGGCAAACAGTGACCGTATAATGATTCCTCGTTTCTGTTCCTCCTTGGCGTAGATCAGTATATCCATTAAACGTTCGTTGGGTAATCCAAGACTATCCAAGAACTCACCGGCCTCTACTTTGTTAATTTTGGGGTCAATCTGTATCAGTAGTTGTAGCGCCTCGCTATGTCTCTCGTTTAACTCCAGTGGTAATTGAACACTCGTTGTCACTTCTCCTCGATCTGAGTCAGACATGTTGAATATTATCCTTGCTACTTCACTATTGGAGTTATTGGGAATAGCCCTTACTAACGTATAAGTAAATTTCATATCCGTTTTTTCCTCAATCTCGCTTTGGGCTTTATCCAAGATACGGCGCTTAAAATCTCCAAAAAGTTTATATTCGTGGTCTTCTATGTTCAGTACTTCCCTTAGCTCCTTGTAAGAAATATCAAACTTCTTAAACCGTCTCCAAGATTTTAGGATCATATAAATCTTGATAGAGTAAGATGATTTGAGTAACCGTGTATTTGGTAGATTGAAAGAAAAAAAGTCTCCTTCGATGACTTCAATCATGTATGGTTTTAGCTTATCGGAAACCTCAATTTCAATATATCCAACACCCTTATCATCTAGCTGGAACTCAGCTGAGGCAAAAATATTAGCAATCAAAAATCTAATCTCGCCCCGCTTATTACTAAGTGGTATATTGATTGGAATGTTCATCATTGTCTTGATGTCCTCAATCAGCCCAGTCAAAGCGTTTGTTTTGACATTTATGTTTTTGAGAAATTCCCTGATGTATAATTTCATGAACCGCTGCTCTGGGTTTGCCTTGAAATAGGCTGCAACTTCCAAAAATGCTTTTTGTTGATTTGCAGATAGCCCATATCTTGCAGTTGCGATTGGATTTCTTAGCGTAACAAGGTCTGATTTTTTTAGCATTTTTTGTTTTAATTAGCTGATATTCAGGTTTTTAGCTCAAATTTTTAGCAAAAAATAGGTTATGACATGTCAAAAATTTGTCATAACCCAAAAGTACAATTTTCAGTGAATAATTGCTAAAAAAGTTATCTTTCATTGCAAAAAATAAGGTATGACATAAATATGATGGGTCATTTCCTATTCTTGACATACTTTTATCCTAACTTAATCATACCTATTTCCTATCCACGTCTTAACACTATCCTAGATGTGTCATAACCAATACTTACAATAAACTGATAGTCAGACACTTAGTCAGGATACCAAATTGTACAAATATTTTCAAAGTTTACACAACTCATTTGAAGCTCAAACTTTTGTTTGTGTGTGTTTAATTTTTGTTTTTTTTAAATAAAAAATTGTCTTTTAGGGGTAAAGTGTTTGTAGTGGGTATGACAAAAATGTGATGGTTCTATCAAATAGCAGTCAAATAAGATTTTTGCATAGCAGAGCCATATTTTAGCCCAAAACGGATAAAGAAAACTTATGCGTCAAATAAAATCAAGAAACGATAACTAATTTTATAATATTATATATTTATATAAATATATACGTAATAATGCCTATATTTGCTTTAAATAAGCACACATAACAATGAAAGTAATCTTAATAGCAGGATCGAAAGGAGGTTCTGGAAGAAGCACGTTGGCAATAAATCTTGCATATTGCCTCGCACAGGAGTACAAGGTATGCACAAGTGACATAGATGTTCAGGGGAGCTTGACAAAGTTCAAAGACATTACACCAATTGAAGTCGTGAGTTTAGATGACGTGCTAAAAGGAAAAATAAAAGGCTTTGATGTTGCTCTCATTGACTGTCCACCTTATCTGACAAACAAATTACCAGAAATCATCAAAGCATCAGACTTTGTACTTGTACCAGTCAAAAGCGGTTTTTTTGATGCGGTCGCAGTCAAGGATACTCTTGCAATGCTCAAGGGTAAAAATCACGGAATAGTACTAACGATGGTTCAAAACAGGACCTCCATGACAAAAGAGATCATTGACATTCTCTCTGAATATGGTTCGCCGATTCTCAACCAGCAAATCAGTCAGCGCGTATCCTACGCACGTTCGCCGGTTACCGGCTCCGTCTTCAGTTCGGACGATGAAAAAGCAAAAGAGGAAATCACTTCATTAACAATTGAGATATTTTCAAAAATATAGACATCATGAGCTATCAAGAAAAAAAGAACCAACTCAAGGGGCTGATAAAGAATGCTCCTGAAACTCCTGTGCAAAGGATATCTCCCGTAAAAAAAGGCGACTGGCATCTTAATATATGGCTGGACTCAGGAACCGAAATGCGTGTAAAAACATACGCCCTCCATTCCAAGAAAAGCATTAAAGAAATCACCACGGAAGCCCTTGAGGAGTACCTATCAAAAAGGTCTTGAACAAAGTGAAAGAGTCGAACTACATTAATGTGTTAAAAGCATTGATAATCAGCGGTTGTAAAAGGATTTGAAATTCATATAAGAAATACCATAACGAACCCCACAACGAACATGGACATTAACCGTAGTTTCGAGGACTCATTGAACCCAAATAAGCGCTATGGATTGGATGACAATGGTATAAATATTGGTGTTTTTCTGCGAGGCAATGACATGGAACTTACGGAGATGTATATGAGTCGCCGTGTCAGATTATATGATAGTAAGCCAGAAGAATATAAGGATTCAGAACATTGGATCAAAAGACTTTTTACCTATAAAGAATACATCAATTGGCATGACGGAAAAAATCAAGAGCTTCTTGACGAACTCAGTAGAAGGCTATTCGGATTTAGTAGCGGATATGATAAAAGTTATCGAGGCTATTGCCAGTGCATACGAACAGTGTCGCAGATACATTGCCCGGAGGTGGCGGAATTTTTTTACAATGAGCTTTCTGTCATCATTCCTGAGGAGGCAAGAAAGAAACATACTTATATAGTAGGTTCGACGGGCTCAGGAAAAAGTACAATTATGGAACAGATGTTTATTGACGATGTCAACAACGGAAACGGTGCTGTTGTCATGATTGACCCTAAAGGAGATTTGGCAAGGAAATTGGCAAGATCTAAGATGTTTGCTCCAGGAGGTAAACACCACGACCGTCTTGTTTATATTCATCCTACGCTTTATAAAGACGTTGTCCCTAAAATTAACCCTTTTGACCAGGTGTCAGATGTACGCCTTGCGGTCAAAGAAATGAAGCAGATTCTCAAAGCAGTATTTAAAGAGATGGGCGAATCCTCCGAGTTCTCAGGAGCGATGGAATCCATGTTGGATTCTTGCTTAGTTTTAGCCTATTACTATAAGTTGAATTTGGCAGACATCTACCGTATGATGGATACAGGAAAGGCTGGCGTTGCTTCAAAGAAAGAAGCTGAGAAACTTATTAGCCTTGCTGATGGACTTCCGAGTGAGTTCGAGTTCACTAAAAACTATTTTCAATATAATTTCAATAATGTAATTCAAGGAACAAAACAGGGTATAGAATGGCGTATTGCTGCTATGATTCAGGATTACGTCTTTCAGAGAACAACATCGGGTAAATCCAAAATCCGTCTCAATGAATTGTTTGATAGGAAAATGGTGATTATTGTCAATCTTTCCAAAGGAGAGCTAGGGGCAGGAGTTTCAAGTCTATTAGGCAAATACTTTATTTCAGCTGCTCAGCTCATTGCTCAAAGACGTTCGACATTGGAACAGAAAGATAGGATACCTGTTTGGCTCCATATTGACGAATTTCAAAACTACGTTACAGAATCTGCTGAATATATGTTTACTGAGGGGAGGGGTCTTGGAATACACTTAAATGTTGCTCAGCAAACAGTCGGCCAAAAGATGGACGACCCTTTCCTAAAAATGATAATGACCAATACAAATACCAAAATCGTTGCCAGAAGTGTCCTGCTCCCCTAAGCCGCAACCGCTTTAAAGTAGAGATTTTGATTTTTGTCAATAAACTGTTGTGGGGTTAAAT
>NZ_JBYFCK010000047.1:0-6474 GCF_057652155.1 Runella sp. R0.1_18 | reverse complement strand
CTGACCAGTCGCTCCATGCACCGCTGCCTATTTGCACCCGCCAAACAGGATTACCTGAAACACACAAACCCGAAACATCAAACTCCAAACCGTTAACAGGATTCGCATCCGTGTCACACAAAACAGGGTTGTTACCTTCGGTGAGGGTTTGCTGGAGCGTTGATAACGTAATTGTGGGCTTTCGGTGAATTTGAATCAGCACCGAACTTGAAACCGCCTCACTGCATACCCCACTTTGCACCACTGCCCTGAAATAGGTATTCACCGTCAAAGCACCTATAAGCGCACTTGGCAACGTGGTCAGGGTAGCAGTTGAAGCAATATCAACCGCATTGCTAAAATTAGCATCACTCGACTTTTGCCATTTAACCACATTCCCCGTTTGACCCGACAAACTCAAATCTGCTGGACTCGTTCCCGAACATATCGTTTGGGCTGAACTTACTGTGCCGCCCACACTTACGGGGGTGACCGTCACTGAGCCCATAATATCATCCGACACGCAATTAGTAGTCGAATTTTTGACCGTGAATTTAAAAGATATTGAACTTCCAAAAGCAGGACTACTCAGCATCACCGTTATAGGGTTAGATAAATCGCCATCACTAACCGCCGTAATACCAGTCTCTGAAATCGAATACTTGTTCGGTGAATTTGTTGGGGCACTATAAGGTATCGTAAAACTCGTAGCCCCTGGACAAATGGCTGGAATCGTACTCAATGTAAGAGCTGGTTTGGCTGGGTCTTGTAAACTAGCCGTGGCAGCATTGCTGACGCACGCACCGTACGTAGCGACAATATCGGTATAATTTCCTGCTCCCAAAGACGTTAGCGTAATTACGCCACTGCCGTCAGAGATAAAGTTAGCCGCCGAAACCGCTATGTTATTCTTTTTATAAGCAACCGAATAGGTGGTACTGTTCAAAAATCCGCTCAAAGTAATACTACCGTTTGAGCCACCACAAGTCGTAGGGCTGGAGCTTCCCACCGTGGGAGTGATGGTCGTGGGTAAAGAGCCTTGATATTCATACGCCCCCATATCAATTCTACCATCAGCATAAAAACGAGGATTCCCTGCGAAATCAACAAGCCCTACCGTGGCTGAGGTAGTAGCAGCATCTCCCGCATTGATGGCAGGCGAGCAGGGTGTTAGGCGTAGGTCTCCATTGGCAGCATTCACAAAAAGTGGGTCAGTACTTATATTTCCTGTACCAGTTAGCCCACCCTGAAATATCGAATAACTTGTCGTAAGCACACCCGATGTAGCATGAATTTGTTGCGGGCTGTTCCCCCAAAAAATGCTGTTCAAGATCGTCGTATTCCCAAAAAGATTTCGTACACCCCCACCTTCTCCACTTACATTATTAAAAAAGGTACAGTTGATTACATTCACCGTACTGTAAGCATTAACTATAGCTCCTCCCCACGTTGTAGAGGTATTCTCCGCAAAAATGCTGTTGGTAATCGTCAAAGAGCTATTACGATCTATATTGATTGCTCCTGAATTAATTACCCCAGTATTCCCACTAAAATAACAATTACTAATCGTACTGCTGGAAGCCCCATCAATGTTTATTGCTCCTCCGTAACTAGCTCGATTTTCAATAAACTTACAATTGCGAATAATAGTCGTGGTTCCTGAAATGCTGTTTAGGCCAGCCCCTGCGTCATTGCCTAAATCTACTGAATTACCATAAGCTACGACAAAACCGTCCAATGTAGCACTGGCTCCCTGAACTGAATTGCTAATAACGCGATAGCTATTATCACTGTTATCACCTACATTACCAATGTCTCCACTGAGCGTTGTTAGATTCGTTCGCCAATCTCGGGCAGTAAGCTGGCTTTCTGTGCCGTTGAAGCCCCCATAAATGGCCACGCCATTTTTCATCACAAAGGTTTTGGTACGGGCGTCGGCGGGGGTTTTATTGCCAGAAGCATCAGCCGTAGGATAGTACGTGCCTGCCGCGACCCAAATCTCAGCCCCTGAACACACCGTTTCCAGCGCATCTTGCAGGCTCGTAAAAGCATCCGCCCATGAACTACCGTTGTTGGCTCCCGTCGCATTGGCTTTCACGTAATAAGTACAGTTGCAAGGACGTGTAAGCGTGTAGGTCTTGTCCACGTACAGCGTCGGATTGTATTTGAGGCGAATCCGCACGGTGTAAGTACCCACCGTGGTTCCCGTACCAGAAGTAACATTCAATGGGTCGGCGGTAACATCCGCGAATGTGGGCGTCCCCGTAAAACTATTGCCCGCTACGATGGCGTATTCTACTCCACCCGAGGTAAACCCATTTAGATCATCAGTGAGGTCAATGCTCACGCCGCCTTGCGTAGGTGTAATGCAGGAAGGTTGAGTAGGCGTAACCGTAGCCGAGTACGTAGCCGTACCGAGACACTCAATGATAACTTGACCACCTGCGTTGTTTAAAATGCTATTGTTTTGATTAGTTCCCAAATTAATAGACCCGCCACCTGAGGATTGGGTAAAATTACTACATTGTGGATTAGCATTACGTACACTTGCATTGCCGCCAGAGTATCCACCACCACCGCCGCCGCCATATTCACCAGCACCACCGCCGCCATAGCCTCCTCCACCGGTTGTCCCAACATCTCCAGTATTTCCAGTAGCAACTCCTCCATGTGCATTGATCCCACTACCACCACCGCCTGTAAAGCCTCCACTAAATATACCTACTCCATTACTACCATTAGTATTCAAGCCACCACCACCGCCTCCGTTTCCTCCATTACCTCCATTACCATTTCCAGCCGTAGTTGTCGCAGAACCACCCGCAAGATGTCCGAAACAAGAGGCATGTGTGGCACCGCCACCGCCTCCTGCCACCAATAAAACAGAACCAGACTGGATACGAACCCCTGAGCCACCACCACCAGCACCACCGCCAACACGAGTAGTGCTCGATTGTGAAGCCCCTAATGCCCCAACCGATGCTTCCAAGATTTGTCCTTGAGAAACAAAAAAGTCTCCAATCATTATTGCACCAGCTCCTCCTGATACTTCAACACTATTTCCCCCCTTCGCGCCTTTTGCAGTGATGCGTATTTTATAAGGGCCGCCAGCAGGCACCGTCCAAGAGCCACTACTACCCGTTTGGCTGGGGGTAGTGGCCGAGATATTCAGCACTTCACCCGTACAAGTTTGCGCGGCGGTAGTTTGTCCAAGCAATAAAAAAAGTCCCCACCCAAATAGAAGTACAAGGCGGTACAAAGCATAACGTAGTTTTGTGGTATTCATCGGATTAAAAGGTAGTTGTTTAAATAGTAGTCAAAGTAGGTATCATCGGACGGTGGTCGTAGTAACTATACCAACGATCGATGCGTTTTTGTGCATTAAAATGAAGGCAGCAGTTCAGATTCAGCGTGCGGGTATGGCCATCGACGTAATGGAGTTTTCCCCTAAACATCGAAATCACATACACCCCCGACAACCCCGAAAATGGCAAGGCTTGACGTGTTTGAACTGGAATGTGGTTGAAGTGGCTGAGTTGCCAAGAATCAAGGCGCGTAAGTTGCGGCCAGCTTTTCCAAAAGGCCAACACCGCCGACTTACCCACGAGCGGTTGGGCGCGGTCGGGCAAAAAATACTGCACGTCGTCGGCCAACAAATCAGCACAGCCATCCCAGTCAAAATCCGACTGGTAGGTCAGCGCTTTTTCAGCCAAAACAACATAGTTATCAGTCGCAATGGTATATCGATCCGAAACTTTACTGGGACTTTGCTCGGTCGAAGAGCAAGCCAACGACCAGAGCCAAAGTCCAATACAAAGTAGGGTAATGTGAGCAATAGAAAAGACCTTTTTCATCAACAATTGGTTGAAAAATGATATCCCAAAAGTAGATGCAAACACAGCTCACCCTGTTTGACTATATGACCAAAAACTTAGAAAATACGGTCAAAAACTTAGAAAAACGCACAATTGCGTATCTTTTTGAAGAAAAAAAGGTATGTATGCTAAAAATGGCTCAGTTGGATAGCTGAACGTTTCGCAAACCAAACCGTTGCAGCAAAGCGTCAAAACGTTTATCACCGCGTAAGAAACGAAAGAACGGCGACACCTTGACATCGGTGGGAATCTTCCCCAATGTGGCCATTTTTTCGAGGTAATAAAGGCAGTTTTTTTTGTCGTTCAACCCCGCATATACCATTGCAAAATAGCTGTAATTATCGGGCACTTCGGGCAGAGAAGACAGGTACGCTTGGGCCGTGGCCGTTTGTCCCAAACAAGCCTGGGTATAGATAAGGGCTGCTTCAATCCCTTTGACGCTGGGGTTAAGTTGTTGGGCTTTGGTCAGCTCCCGCAAAGCGAGGGAATAATTTTTGGTTGCGAGGTTATGATAGCCCGTTGACCAGTAATACAAAAAAGAATCACTGAACAAAAGTTTGCCGTTTTCAATGGCCGCTTTGGTCATTTCTCTCTTATTAGCATAAGAACAGTTGCGAATATGTCCGCCCAAAATCACGGGTGAAAGCGGATCTAAAGCCACGGCTTTGGTGCTGTACTTCACCGCCTCTTCCAGCAGCCCCAACGAACGTAGCATCAAGCTGTACCAATAATTCACTTGCGCGTCGTTTGGATTACAACGCAAAGCAATCAGAAAAGTGGAATTAGCCTGTTCCCAACGGTATTCGTCACGGTAAACAGCCGCCAATAGTCCATACGCCTGGGCATTATCGGCATCCAATCGGATGGATTTCAGCGCTTCTCGCTCCGTCATCCTGAAACTTGAGTCTAAGTCGATGTGGCTCAAATTTCCCAAACTAAAATAAGCCTGCGCTTTACAAGAGTAGGCGTCCGAAAAATTGGAATCTAACGCAATCGCCTTGTCAAATTTCGTTAAACTTGCCAGCAGTTTTTCCTTGGTCCGAGTTGCCAACAATTGTTTCCCCTGCAAATATTCGTTGTAAGCTTCAGGGTTATCGGTTGGCATCTGGTTTGCCTTGACAGCCAACGATTGCGATGGTTTTAATTGAAATCGTTGGGTAATGTCTTGGGCTATTTTATTAATTAAACCAATGAATTCAGTGGCCTTCCCTTCGTACTGTTTTGTCCACACCACTTGGTCTTCTGAGGCTTTTACCAGTTCCATTGTTATACGCACACTCGCTCCATTGAGGGTTGTCGTACCTCCCAAAATATAGGATACGTGTAGCTCTGAGGCAATTTCGGGAATCGTTTTTTTCGACTCTCTAAAGAGTTTTAACGAGTTTTGGGAAATAACTTTTAGGTGACTGAGGGTGGTCAAAGAGGCGTGTATTTGTTCGGTTACCCCCTCTGCCAACAGCGCCGCCTCGGGATCACCGTTGCTTTTGAAAGGCAAAACCGCGATGGAGTTGTCTGCCTCTTTGGATATATACCTCACCCAAAGCCCGACACCTGCCAGCACCACAAGCAACATTACGAGGGCAACGTACTTATATTTCTGTTTGGTCGCAGTTGGAGTCGTCTCATTTACAGGCGGCGACGGCGGCACAATGTTTTGAACCACCACCTCCTGCTCCTCATGCGAAGTCTCTAAAAGGGGCTCTTTTTCTCTATTTTTACGATATTCAGTGGGAGAAATGCCAAATTCTTCAGTAAAGTACTTCGTAAAAGTTTGTGGGCTATCCACGCCAATTTCATAAGCGATTTCGGCTATTTTGCGGTCGGTGGTTTCAATTAACTCTTTCCCCTTCAGCAAACGGCGACGACGAATGTAACGGGAAGTAGAGAGGTCGGTTTCCTCTTTCACGAGTCGAAACAATTGAGAACGGCTCATGCCTAATTCAAGGCATATATCATCAATGGAATAGCTACCATTTAGTATATTTTTATCAATGAGTTGGTTGAGTCGTTCAATGTTTTTCTTGTCCGTTGGGTACATTTTCCAATCTTATCAAATCAAGCCGCAAATTAGGGCAAATAACTGAAAAATCCTGCCATCATAGGTTGATAACAGGATTTTTCAACTAAAACATCAAGCTTTGGCGTGTTAATTTACCTTCACCACTTTCAAAGTCGCTTGTTTGTCAGGCGTAGTTACTCTCAAGAAATACATCCCCGTCGGTAACTCACTCACCCCAAACTCCTCGTGGTGACTGTTGGTTTCGGGTAAGAATTGGCGACTTAAAACACTTCGACCCGAAGCATCCGTCAACTCCGTTTGCACTACTTGGCCTTTGCTGTCAGATACTTGAAGGCGCAGGATGTTCGTCACGGGGTTGGGAAGAACAGCCAGCCCCCTAACCCGCGCGGCGGACCGTCCCATTGGAGGAACATTTGCCCATTGCTCGCTCGCTATTCTCGATGCTCTTACTCCATCTTGCGACTGGATGCTCAACCTGTATTCTCCCTTGAGTAATCATTATCCACATCCGCACACTATCTACCCAATTTACTAATCTTGAAATCTTGCCTCTGTTCAGAGGATATAACCCGTAATACATAACTCCCCGCTACATAGCCT
>NZ_JBYFCK010000046.1:0-6863 GCF_057652155.1 Runella sp. R0.1_18 | reverse complement strand
CGCCTTCAAGTCCGATATTTCTTTAATCAACTCTTCCATAATCTCATCTATGCAAATAGCGTACCTAAACAGTTACCTTTTGCCCGCGTCAAGACCAAGAAGTACTTGAATCCGTTTGTGAATCTTAACTGTCAATGGGCTTTTTAATAAAAGACCCTCTAATTCTAAACGGTCTTTTGTCTCTAATTAGATATGTTGCTTCTGCATAATTTCGCGTTTCAGAAGCTAATAGAAAAAATCGTACCAATTTAGTTTACAATGTATTAAAATTGAGGATTTAACGGAAAATGGCAAAGCCGTTCGACTATATTAGCCAACTACCGCAAAACAAAACCTTCATTTATTAATAAGCTATTTTTTTGGGAGAGGCAGTGGAGTGGACAATTTACAAAAATTGTGATATTAGCTCAAAACATCTTGAGAAGTAACCGATTATTCTATCAAATTAGGGTATTTTTTACGTAGTCGGTACCGCGTTTTCTTTACCGAATCAGCCGAAATACCCAGCATATTTCCTTTGATTTTGTCTGTCAGGTTTAACTTTTCCAACGCGGCAAGTCGGACTTCAGCAGCGGTCAAATCGGGGTATTTTTGGTCTAAGTGTTTAAAAAAATGGGGAAAAACCTGCTCAAAAATTTCTTTAAAATCTATCCAATCTTTTTCCGTCAATAAGACTGACTGTTGAAGGCTCCGTAAGGTTGCTTCAATGCCGTTTGGCTCCTCTTCGAGCAGATTTTTTTTATCTCTGATTTGAGCCGTTATTTTATCAATAAGTTCATTCTTTTCCCTAATATTTATGATGTATTGGTTTAATTGTTGATTTGTTTGAGCTAGTTTTTCTTCCGCCTGTTGACGTTTTAATTTTTCCAATCGCTGCGTTTGTTTTCTTCGTTCATTCAGCCATACAATGCCAATTCCAAAGGCCACAAATAGGCCAAAAATAATTACATCCCGAAGCATTCTTTCGTATTTGGCATTTGCTTCAAGTTCTTTTTTTTCGTTCAAAAACTTTTCCGCTTCTAATCTGCTCTCAAAGGCTGCTATTTTAGTAATATCTGTTGCTACTTTAATTGAATCATTAAGAAATAAAAGAGAATCTTTATAGATAGAGGCGAGTCTATGATTCTTTATTTTATCATAATAAAGGCCGTAAGTCATGTACCTTAGGCGATTGTATCCTCTACTCCAAAAGTGTTCATGCGTTCTGTAAGAAGGAAAATAAGTACTGGCTTTCTCCACCGAATCTAGTTTAAGCAAGCTATACGCAATATAGAGACGACCATTGGCCACGTTTAAAGGGAGAGATTTTTCGTTTACTTTTAAGTCGTAATACAGCGGTGGGAGCGACTTTTTGTATTCGCCTTTAAGCCAGTAAGTCAGCCCTAGGTTTCCCATAGCGACTCCCTCAATGGCAATATCTTTTGATTTTTTAGCAAACGCAACGGATTTCTTAAATTCGATTTCGGCTTTATCATATTCTTTCGAACGTACATAACAAAGCCCTATGTTATCATGGTAATCGGCAGGAAAATATAAAATATTATAGGGGTTTTTTAACCCCATTTCTTGGAATTGAATCGCTTTTTTATAGTCTTGGAAATAATAATATAAAGTAAAAAATCCGTCATAATAATAACTAGCGTGTCTGAAGGAAGTGTAGTTTAAATTTTCGAGTATTAGTTTTGCTTCAAAAATAAAAGGAAGGCATTTTTTTATTTTACCTTCAAAAAAATAGCGCATCCCAATGTTATAGTAACAAAATGCTTTTTGGTCGTCATTGCTTGCTTTGGCAAAAAAACTATTTGCTTCCTTTAAGACCGTTTCTTTCTTTAAACTATCTGGTTCTAAAATGTATTTTAAAATATAACGGGCCGTAATCGCATATTCTTTCAGTTGGTTATCGGAGAGTTCCTTCGCAATCTGCTCCAAACTATCTATTCGTTTAAAGTCATCTTTTGATTTTTGCCAATCATAATAAGAAGTCATAAAATAATTGATGCGATTCTCGGCAGGCTGCTTGGCTAAATTCTTTAAATACAACGGCATATATGGTTTACCAAAAGAGGACACGCCCCACAAACACATGCCGAAAGCCACCAAGTACTTCATTTTATCACACCAATACCTTGGTAAGTTTATCATACAAACGCGAGAGTTCAGAAAGTAAAAATACAAATAATGCCCTATTTCTAAAGACATCCAACACTATACGTTAAACATTACCCTCTTCCTGTACTTGCGAAACGTTTGGCATCTCCATCAAATTAGGATATTTTTTTCGAAGACGGTATCGCGTCTTTTTCACTGAATCAGCCGAAATACCGAGCATATTACCTTTGAACCGATCGGTTAGATTAAGTTTTTCTAAGGCCACTATTCGTTCTTCAGCGGCTGTTAAATCAGGATATTTTTTTGTCAAATTAGAGAAAAAAGACGGAAATACTTGTTCAAAAATCCCTTTAAAATCCGTCCACTGATTATCCGTTAGGAGCACACTTTTTTGAAGACTTCTGAGCACGTTGGCAAACTCGGTCTGGTCGATGGTAGGCTCATCATCCTCCTCAATTTGCGCGGTAATTTTTTCAATCAGTTCGTTTTTTTCTTTGATATTAGACAAAAACTGCTCCAACTGTTTGTTGGCATGGGCCAACATCTCTTCAGCTTTCCGCCGCTCTTCAACGTGTAAACGTTTTTCTTTTTTCCGACGGGAATTGAGCCAATATATTATTCCCAAAAAGATGACTGCCAGCCCACCAATCACCCAATTTCGTAAGCTACGTTCGTTGGCCACTTGCACCTGAAGCGCTTTTCGTTCGTTGATGTATTTATCGGCTTGCAAGCGACTTTCCAAAACCACAATTTTTTTGTAGTCCAATTGCAACTTCAACGTATCCTTCAATACCAGCAGTGAGTCTTTGTAACGGCTTGCTTTTCCAAAATCCCCTATTTTGGTATAATAACGTCCCTGAGTTTCAAAGCGTATTAAATCGTAGGTTGGATACGTCCAAACGGGCATTTTTATCGCAGGGGGAACTAAAAAAGCTTTCGCTTTTTGCACCGAATCAAGCATGATAAGAGCATTGGCGATGTACATTCTGCTAATTGCGGCATTTTCAGGAATGACCTTTTCGTTGACTTTAGCTTCTTCGTACAAATACGGCAAGGCACGTTTATACTCCCCTTTTAACCGTAGCAAATTACCCAAATTTCCTCGAATTAAGACTTCAAAATTAATATGTTTTTGCGCTTTTGCGGCCTTGGTTCCATCCTTAAACGCTTTTTCCGCCTTATCATATTCTTTCAATTTGAGATAACAAAGTCCCAAATTATTATAAATCCCCATGGGGGTAAAGACTGCATTTGGAGGCTCTTTGAGGGCATCTTCGCAGTGAAGTGCTGCCATTTTATAATCCTCAAAGAAATAATAGATATTAAAAAAGCCTATATAATAGTAAATACTGTGGGGAAATTTCCCAAAATAGGTTTCTTCCAATAGTTTTCGGGCTTTAAATAAAAGTGGAAGCCCTACAACATAATCTTTCTTATCGAAGGCAGCCAAGCCTCGACAAAAAAGAATGTAAGCTTTCAAATCATCATAGGGTGTTGCATTAAAAATGTCATCTATTTTTTTATTTAAAACAGATTTTTTTTCATCCAAATTTGCAGTTATTTCTTGTAGGCGAAGGCGTAATATCTGAAGGTACGCCAAGGCACGTTTGTCTTTTTCTTGACTAGCTACTTTTTGTAAACTATCCATTTGTAGTTCAAAACGACTGGTGGCATCCGTATTTTGGGCTACAAATTGGTAAGAAAAATCAATCAAAAAGCGAGTGCGTTTTTGCTCTACAGAGAACTGCTCTTGCCCATGCAGTGTCAAGATACTCCCCCACCCCATCCAACAAACTAAGAAAACAACCAGTACTCTAGGCAACATACGATGTATCGGTTAGGAGACATTGCTAATCTTGTCTCGCTTGGGTCAACCCAAAAATAGCACATAATTCGGGATATTTCCCACGAATCACATACCAAGAAACAAGCAATACCGCCTAAATCCCCCTTTTTTTTATTGACTATCAACCCAATAACCGAAAACTTAATATCCCAAAAACCCTCCCAGTTTATTTACTATTGATAGTCAAAGCATTAAATCGGTTGTACTGAATAAACAAGCAAAGCGAGCACGTGTTTATTCGCGCTCATTTGTTTCTTCCACATACTCAAGAATATCAGCAGGCTGGCAGTTGAGTGCTTTACAGATGGCTTCTAAAGTACTAAAACGTATGGCTTTGGCTTTTCCTGTTTTTAGAATAGAAAGGTTGGAAAGGGTAAGGTCAACTCTCTCCGATAGCTCGTTGAGCGACATTTTTCGCTTTGCCATCATGACGTCTAAATTAACAACGATGGGCATAGGTTAGATGGTTAAGTCGTTTTCGTTTTGAAGTTCAACTCCTCTTTTAAAAATTTGTGCAATTACGTAAATCACGGCCGCCATTAAAATAAAGGCTTGACTATCTTCCCAAAACGCATTTAAGCGGTCGGTGTCGAACTGGTGATGCTCCATGTTTTTGGCAACTTGTCGAGCAATGTAGCTGATAAGGCCAATGCAGAAGGTTTGTTCACTTAGTTGCGAGATTTTTGTGGATACATAACTATTAAAAGGATTTGACAAGTCCAATTTATCCAGCAAGAGGATGACGAGGTAGAATAATATGGCCTTTAACGTAGCAATCGTTAGGACAAAGCTATACATACCGTAAAACGCCCATTTGCTCTGCTGATACATTTCACTCAAATCCAGTTTTTGGTACAGATTGCCCACAAATTCGGGCTTGAAAATGCTAAAAAGAAAATTGACAAGCAGTGCCCCCGCTTCTATCGACAAACCGACAAAAATGACCCAAGCGATTACACGCAGAGCTTTGAAAACGAAGTTGTTTTGAGTTGACATTGTGTTGAATGTTAAATTGATGATGCAAATGTGAAAAATATTTATTGAAAAACAATAAAAATATATTGTTTAAATAAAAATATTTTTTGAACATCAAAACTTTAACTTCGCAAATGCTGTACTGTTGTTGGGTAGGATAGAAATAAATTAAGCCACACGCCTTCAAGTCGTTCCTTACGAGAAAAACTTGAAGGCGTACTTGGGAGTAGGGAGGGATGATTAGTGAATGGAGGCTTTGGTGTGTCGGCCCCATGCCACGAAGAACGCCAAAAGACCCATGAATATATTGAAACCAATATCTTTTGCCTCAACTCTTACAATGTGGAAAATACTGGCCGTAATCATTAGAGCAAGTATTCCATAAGCCGCCCAGATGGTTAGTCGAGGTTGGATATGAAGTAGCGCAGGGAGCAAAATTCCCACACCACCTAGTAGGTCGATAATGCCTGTGAGTGGAACAAGAGAAGGGGCATCTTTTATCCACGGAAAGGGAAGGCTTTCAGGGGCAAAGAGTTTCGTAAAACCTGCCCATACTAACGTGGCAGCTAGAAGCCCTTGGGCTATCCAAAGAATAATGTTCAGGATTTTGGAGTAGTTTGATTTTGTCATTTAATTGTTGTTGTTGTAGCGCAAAAGTAGCCACCTTTACAACCCAAACGGTGTTACTTTCCCGTGGGATAGTGCTATCCTACGTGAAAGTAATGTAAAAAAACGAAAGATATGTTGTCCAAAACTAGTTGTCCAAGAACAATGCTGTCGATTCAAGATGCCCTCGAAGCGGTTGAAGGAAGATGGAAGTTGCTCATTTTATTTGTATTGGCCGAAAATCCAAAACGCTTCAAAGAAATTGCCAGAGAAGTGAAAGGGATTACGGACAAAACGCTGTCGTAAGAGTTGAAAAGCCTAGAAGCCAATAAACTTATCCGCAGAGACGCCTATGATACGTTTCCGCCAACGTGTCATACTTGCGGCTCTAAGTGACCAATTTTGTAGTAGAAAGTGAGCAAAATAGTTTTAACTTTCTAATCAAAAACCAATGAAAAGTAGCAGATTTAACGAAACACAACGCAGAGCGATTGTAGATTCCCAAAAGAGTAAAACGGTAGAATTGATTTGTCAGGAACACCAAATAAGCCCGGGAACTTTTTACAAGTGGAAGGAGAGTTTCAGTATTCAAAATAATGAGGACTAAAACGCCTAAGAGAACTGGAAAAAGAGAACGAACAACTCAAGAAAATGTACGCAGAATTAGAGTTGGAAAAGCGAGTCATCAGCGATGCCTTGGAAATCGCAAAAAAGCTTGTAGCCCAGAAGAAAAAGACCAACTTTTGAGCCAAATCCAAGTGAAGAATCAAGGTCTAAGCCTACGCAAGCTTTGTAAATTTTTATCTTGGCGACGACAAACGGTGTATGTGTCCTGCTCCCCTAAGCCGCTACCAATTTAAAATAGAGACTTGGGTTATTATCAATAAACTGCTGGGGGGCAAATATCCCAGTGATGAATGTGGTCTATCAAAATTATAGTCGTTCCACGGCACGGGCCGCCCCGCATCTATCCAAATCATCTTGCACTTCTTGCACAGTTGTGAAATATTTGAGATTTAAACACTCCTTTCTTTGTGTTCCATTTAGGCGTTCTACAAGCCCATTTTGCGTTGGCTTTCCAGGTTGGGAAAATCGTATCTCTATACCATTTTCTTCTGCAAACTTTTCTAAGGCACTACTAATTACTGATGTTACGCCAATGTTGTGTTAAAGTATTAAATACGTAACTGTTTAGGTAGCCCATTGAAAAGAGCCTTGTAGGACAGATTCGATATTTTGAATGATATTCTGATTCATTTTTCGGATTGTAGAAATGAATCCAGCGATACGTGCATAGGCAGTCGCCCCACCGATACTTCGGAAGCAA
>NZ_JBYFCK010000045.1:0-7290 GCF_057652155.1 Runella sp. R0.1_18 | reverse complement strand
AATGAATCGGAATATCATTCAAAATATCGAATCTGTCCTACAAGGCTCTTTTCAATGGGCTACCTAAACAGTTACTTCTTTTTTAGCATTTGTAAATTTTTCCATCACAGCCTCTAACTTCTCTTTGGATTGAAAAATTAAAGTATAATAATTTAGTCCTGCATTGTCTTTTGGAGCTATTGGTCTGTTTTTGCCGTGCCAAGTATTCATTGCAATTCTATGTTTATAGGCACTTTCCATTCCTACATCTGCATACATAAATTGGGGTATATTATTGAACTGCGAAAAGCCCAATTGTCTATAAAATTCATTTGTAATTTCAAGGTTTGAAACATAAAAATGAAAATGTCCAATTTTGGTGTCTTGATGCAAAATACCTTCAATGTTTTTATTGTCTAATTCACTTAAAACCAATTCAATGTCTAAAACATCTGAAGGACTATGCAATTTGCCGTTCGTATCTTCTACCAATAAGCCTTTGTCAGTTACAAGGCGTTTGTATCTTTCGGGTGTTTCCAAAGCAAATTCAATGGTTATTCCATCGGGGTCAGTCAAATAAACAGATTTTGACATCGTGTGGTCGGTTGGCGAAAATGGATACCGATTATTAATAAGTCGTTGAACCATTTTGGCAAACTCTTTTTTGTTAGGTGCATGAATGGCTACGTGGTACAAACCACTATATCCTTCCATAAAAGGTTTGCTTGCAGTTTGATGTACTATCAAAAGTGTTTTATCTTCTGTGCCAAATTCTGCAATGGTTTCAGAAGTATTTCGCAGTTTTAGTCCTACAATATTTGTCCAAAAACGAATGGATTTTTGCAAGTTGGTATTATTTAAATGCACCGTTCCAAATGTTGCGAAATCAATGTTTTCTTTTGTAGAAAAGTTTTCCATTTGGGTATCAAATGGAAAACTTTTGGCTGATGTTAATAATGACATTCCTATTATGCTTTGAATGAATTGTTTCCTTTTCATTTATAAATGCAAAGTTAGTTTTTAGGCAAAATAGGTGCTTTTTTCGTTCTACCCCAAGCCACAAATATTGCCATAGCCATAAAAACAATAGGCATAGCAATTACAGAAGTTTCGCCTTTTGAAATATGGAAAAACGTAGCCAATAACATTACTACTGCAAGACCGATAGCCGAAAACGGTGTTAAAATTGGTTTTATTCGCAAAATTGAAGGTAATAATAACCCCAAACCGCCTAATAGTTCGCTAATACCAATGAATCTTACCATGCCTTCGGGTACTTGTGTAACCCACGGAAGCATTTTTGATAGTTCGGGTATGGATTGAAATAATTTGTTTGCTCCTGCCATTAAGAACATAACTGCCAATAACGATTGCACTACCCACAATGCAATGTTTAAGCCTCTTGATGTAGTTGAATTTGCCATACTTTTTTATTTTAATTTTATAATGCAAAGATGCTATGACAAACCTGCGGTAAACGATGAGGTAAGGCAAAAAAAAACGTTGACTTACATCAACGTTTTTTTGTAAAGTATCATTTTTTTAGGGCATTGTTTCTGATGCGACTTAGGGTTTCTTTTGTCATTCCAAGATAAGAAGCGATGATATGTTGCGGAAACCGTTGAAAAAATTCTGGGTAGGTGTTTTGTAATTCTTCCAATTTTTGTTCTGCTGTATAGGTTTTTGAGGACTGCAATCTTTTCATTAACTGGATAGATTGTCGTTCGGTTAATGCCTGATTAAATTCAGAGTAAAAAGAAAGCTTACAAAGCTTCTTCAAAAAGTCGTCTTTTGTTATTACAAGCAATTCGGTGTCTTCATAAGCATCAATATAATAAGGTGTTGGTGTACCTATCATAAAGCTTTCCTTGTCTGCAGCCCACCAATTTTCAATGAATAACTCCAAAATATTCTCTTTTCCTGTATCATCTATTGTGTATTTTTTCAATGCACCTTTGACTACAAACCCCGCCATTCTACAAACCTCTCCACTTTGCATAAAATATTGATGTTTGCGAATTTTTTTAGGTTTAAACACTTCTTTAAGCAAACTAATGTCATTATCGGTTAGTTTGTTATCAATTTTACTATTTATATGTTGAATTAGGGGATCTATCATTGTTTAGGTGTCTGTCTCGGCAAAATTGCCACCAACAGATGAGTATTGAAGTGGGGGAATTTGAAAAACGTCTGCTCGAATGAAGCACAGAAGTAAAAATGCTCAATTTATTCCGTCAGCCCCCATTCATTTAATACCTTATTGGTGGCTGCCGCTTTTGTGCGCCAGTCAAGTATCAATAAGCGAAAAGTCCGCCAAATGTATATTTGTCAGTGAGTTTCTGATAAACTGCTCTAACAAAGTCCACCGTAGTCTCGGCAATATCTGCGATTTGCTCGAAAGTTTTGTTGCCTTCTCGTATGAGGCATGTAACAAACTTTGCTTTTTCGTTCTCTTGTCCACGAAGATAAAGAATGTCTCTTTCCTCTTTGATGTATTCTGCGATGCTGTCCATAGGCGTTTTTTAAATTTAGCGGTCTGCCGCCGCGGTCATCGGGTAGTTCTTGCATCGAAATAGCCGTAATTTTAAGTACATTTTGCATAATACTTGAAATTACAGCTTCCGTATTCTCTTTGAAAATCTTGTCGTAATGTGCGGATTTCCGCCCACTTGATTGGCGTTTTTTCTTTTCTGCCTCCATGAAGCAAAGTTACATAAAAGCAGTAATTTAAAAGTACAAATGAGCAGTTACTTTGGCACTCATCGTGTTACAAACACTCTACTTATTGTGAGGTCGTAGTTGCAGACTACGCCCAACGAGGGGGCTTGAATTGTGTTTATATACCAAATGAAATGAGTAAGGCAAAAGTGATTTTATTTTTGATAATTATATTTTTTTTAACTTTTGCATAAAGGCACCAATGGCAGGTTTTAAATCTTCAAAAAGAGGGTTTTCTTTATTTTTCAAAACCACTTCGGTGAAAAGTTTTAATCCCAAAGCAAATTCTGTCGCTTGATTTTCATTGTCAAATATATTTTTAGATTTTGCCATTTCAATTATTTTGAATAAATCGTCATGGTTTTCAAATTCAAAACAAATTTGCTGTAAACCATTTTCCTGTTCATTTTGTGAGTCTAAAGATTCCAATGTAATTTTGTATTGATTTCCTTTCTTCATCATTAAAATTTTTATTTTCTCAATTTTTGAAATGCAACTAACCAACAGGGCTTGTAGAAAGTGGAGTTTTGAAACTCGTTTGTTCGAATGTCTGCCGATATAAATCGCTGATTTTGAGCTACTTATTAATATTGACTAGGTTTCCGTCAGCCGAAACAAAAGTACAAAAAAATTACTAATGTTCAATTATTTTCGTCAGCCCCTGCTTGTCACAAACCCGTGTTGAACAAAACCTTCGGTAGTTATATTTTGCCAAAATGGTTGATTTTGAGTCTAATATAATCTTAAAATTTAGCATAACAAAAAGAAGCTGGCCGAACGCATTAAAACATAGCTTCACTCTTTATCGCTCCAAAGGAGCTAAATCTTAGTAGAAAAAATGACGTAGGTTTTCCCCCCCCAAGCCCCGATAGGGGTGACATCTTTCACCAAGCACCGGTTGCCCCGATGGGGCTTGGACGGTGTGGGGGAGGTGTTTATTTACCTTTTTCTACTAAGATTTAGCCTCGCTGAGGCTATTTTTTAGATGCGTTTGACCTTAAAAAGAAGTGTGATGCGCTTAGAGAATACGTTTGTGTATGGCGCGAGTAGGTCAAAAACCTGCTCTCAGTATAGTTGCTCGCTCGACGATAACTCCATAACAAAAGAAAAGGGTTTGGTGAGTACTCGCCGCTAGGCTAGCCGCCCGCCCAAGTTTCGTTCAAGACTGGGCGTCCCCCAGCTATTTCATGGCTTGGCCTACGGCCACCACGAATGCTTAGTTATTGGTGGTAGTTTCTTATTTTGAAAGTACCTCTTTTTTTAACCAGTCCGTCATTGTCTCAAAATATCCATTGCAAGGTGGTTGGTATTTGTTGCCATTTTCAATAGTCTCTCTCATCCCACCTGTTATGCAACTTTTAAGATTATGATTACAATTAGAGAAAGTCTTTATGGTTAGCTTAGCTTTCGTTTTTTTTCCAATTGTCTCTTTATAAAGAGCAATAGTTTGCCTCCAATTAACATTTGCGTCTTTTTCTCCAAAAATTGCTAATACAGGGCATTGGATTTTCATAAGCGTTTCCCGAAACTTTGGGACATATATCATGAGTCCTGTTTTTTTATCAAACGTATGATGCTCGCTTATAAATTGTTTTTGCTTGGCTAAATAGGATTCTTCAGTTTCTGATGAACTGTTTAAAAAAATCCAAAAAGGGTCTTTTCTTAGATTTTGTGTTGCTTTTTCATATTCAGCAAATGTTCCTCCTTTTCCAAATATCTCATTACCTTGTTTCCATTCTGAAACCAATAGTTGTATCTCGTTTTCACCTCTTCCTTCAATTTTAAGATTTGTTTCAAGCAAGTAGCCAAAATTCTCTTTATCATCTGTTCCACTCACAGAAATCCAATAGGAAATTTTTGGATATTCTTGAATTACCAAAGGGCAAATCCATCCTGCACGGCTTATACCCCAAAGGCCAATATTGTTAGCCCCTGGAATATTTTTACTTTGTATTTCTTTAATCGCAGCAAGAACCTCATCAGCACTACTTTGTACTGTTTGATTTATGTCAAACTTACCTTCACTTTTTCCACAACCGGGTTTATCCCAAATAACACAGGCAATTCCATTTTTTACAAAGTTGGAGCGTAAGTCATAATACCAATTTCCTTCTACAATATTACTTTTTCCATAACCTTGAACAATTAAAATGATTGAAGTGGGCTTTTGCTCAGTTGGTATGTCAAGAAGTCCACTGAGTTTTTTGCCATTATGAACAAACTCAAAACTTTCTGTTTTAATCTGTCCAAATGAAGAGTTATAAACCAACAGTATGAGAACAATTAAGAATGGAAATACTATAATTTTTTTCATTTGTCAAGTATCTTTTTGTCGGAATAGTGCTACTGAAATTACCACCAACGCTGAATGTTTATGCAGGATAGGAAATAGGATTCCGTCCGCTCAATTACTTACAAATGTTTAACTATTAATCAAATACTGAACTACTTACGTTCGCCTATCTTGTATAAATATAGTGTTGGTGGCAGTTGCTTTTCCATGTTAGTCAGTTGTTTATTATTAATATTAAGCTTGGCTTTTAAGTAAAAACCTCACGGGTTCAATAGTAAAAAAATACTATCCCTTGTTTAAACTTAATAGCTTCTTCAACCCACTGTTCAAACTCATTTTTAACCTCATCTGGCAGATTGAGAGAAGTGTAGTCTATTTTTAGTTCGATAAGTTTATCGTATCTGATAAAACTTGTCAATGGGAAATCATCTTGGCTTGGAAAGGGTAACGGAATTTCCTCGAAATCAAAAAACAAAGACTTTACAGATTCAAAATCAATAGGATAAAAATCTCTACTATTCATTTTTTTTGCAATAGGCAAGAACTTCCCAACGCCCTCTCCAAATACATCATCTTCTGGTGGCAGTTCACTACCTTTTCTATAGTAAATGTCCCCTTTATAGCGTAGTATTTTTTCAAACACATATCTGTACATAGCTCCACTGCTTGGATTTGTACGAGAAATGACTCCATTAACAATTTCTTCGGCAGCTTTCTTAGGGGTAATACTTTTTGTTCCTTTAAAAAGTTCAGCTAATTCAACATGCCAAGAATACATGTCTAATTGTTTTAAAATGTTCTTATTTCTTGATCCAAAAACATATTTTTCTATATACTGCCATTTTACCCTGTATGCAGTTACTCCATATGACATAGTTATTATTTTTTATGATTGTTTTACAATTGCCACCAACGGAAAAGTATTTATGAAGGACTGGATAGAAAGCACAAAAGCTGACGAAAGTACGTCAGCCTAAAAATAGCACAAATTCTCAATTACTTACATCAGCCAGTCTTTCATAAATACAATGTTGGTGGCTGCCGCTTTTTCCGCCAGTCAAGTGTCCATGAGCCAAAAAGTCCACCAAGTGTCAATTTGCGGAAAGTTGTCGCTGAACAGATAAAACAAAGTCTGCCGAAACATTAGCTAACTTTGCACATTGTTCAACTGTCAAGCCCATATTTAGTGCGTTTGTTACCATTTCAGCTTTCACTCTTTGTTCAGCTTCTTTTATTTTTCTACTCTCGGCTTTTACCGATTCTGCATTACGAGCAATCAAAATCTCCAAAGAAGCCTTTTCGTCAGGGGTCATTTTACGACTGTCTAACTCGTCAATGGCTACTTTGAGCCAATCCTCGTCCCAAAATTTAGGAAACTGTATAGGATTGGTAAATGTATGAGTATGTATCGTTTTCATCGTATAAATCAGTTTTTGTAAATCTGTCTGACAATCAACTTCTTGTAATGTAAATTTATCCAATTCTACTGTAATAAACGACATTTGCTCGTCAAAAAGTTCGGCTTTTTCATTTCGCAGGTTTGCGAGCGTGTGAAAGTCGTCATAAGGCAGAATATTGTTAGCCAAAATTGCTACACAATAAATCTTTGTTAGCGTTCCGTAGTCGAATTTGCCACGTTTTACCATTGCATTGAACTTGTGCAAGGCGTAAAACTTCATTCGCTGCACAAAATACGGTGCATCGCCGTACTGCATTTCTACGATAAATTGGTTATCGTTTTCATCTGTACAAGCTAAATCAAAAATGCCACTTCTACCGTCTTGGGTAATGCCTTCAAAAGTATTTTTGTCAAATTTGACCTCTTTGATAGGTACTTCTGACTTGATGAGTGCTTGTAATGCTCTCCTCAAAAACAGCGTATTCGCTTCATTGCCAAAAGTAGCCTTGAATCCATAATCCGAGATTATCGGTATAAATATTTGGTCGTCTGTGTACAATGCTTCCATCAAGTAAAGTTACTAAAAACCAAATGTTTTTTAATAGTTATGCAAATAAATGAAGATAAAGAAGTCAATATAAGCAAATATTCTTGGCAGTAAATAGCTTGCCATTTTAATCTGTAATATTTATTTGATTCAGTGCATTATTTGTAAGTCCGTCATAAGTTCCACATCTCGAATTTAATTTAAAATTAAACTGTCCAAGATATATACCATTTCCATTTTCGTCAGTAGTTGGAAATCTGGGATTGCTATTCCCATCACGTAACTGTTTAGGTAGCCCATTGAAAAGAGCCTTGTAGGACAGATTCGATATTTTGAATGATATTCCGATTCATT
>NZ_JBYFCK010000044.1:0-10187 GCF_057652155.1 Runella sp. R0.1_18 | reverse complement strand
AATCGTCGCCGTCGGTAATGGATTCACCGTCACCGTCGCGCTACCCGTTTGTACTTGACTACACACTGCCGAACTGGCATCGGTTATTTTCACCAACTCATAGTTAAAAGTTCCTGCTTCACTGGTAGAAACTTCTAAGGTGCTACTGTTCCCATTCTCCGTCGTTAGCGTTTGCTCTGCACCATCATTTAAGGTGTATGTAAATGTGTAAGGCGCGGTCCCGTTTGACCCCGTAAACGTAATTTTGGGTCTTGTACTATTTTGACACACTGCTGTTGTCCCCGTAATCGTCGCCGTTGGCAGAGGATTCACCGTCACCGTCGCGCTGCCAGTTTGAGCCTGACTACACACCGTCGTCGAGGCGTCTTTCACGCTGACCAAACTATACTCAAACGTCCCCACTTCGTTGGTGGGTGCGTCGATACTCACACTATTGCCATTTTCGGTCGTTACCGTTTTTTCTGTGCCCTTCAAGCTGTACGTAAACGTGTAAGGCGCCGTACCGTTTGACCCCGTAAACGTAATCTTCGGCCTTGGGCTATTTTGACACACTATCGTTGTCCCCACAATCGTCGCCGTGGGCAATGGATTCACCGTCACTTTGCTCGCATCTACTAATAACACTAAACAGTTATTCTTGCTAATACTGATTGGGTTAAAAACAACATCCATAACGGCATTGTTAACCCTCACAAACTGGTTAGTTCCATTTAAAAGCAGCGTCTGATCATCATCAAGCCCTGTTATTACATAGGTCAACGTGGCGCCACTGGTTCCGTTGACAGTAAAAACAGCGTCCTTTCCCGCACAAATAGGGCCGTTATTACTAACAATCGTCACCGTAGGCTGTGGAGGGTCAGCCAATACCTTGGACGTAGCGTCTCCAAAGCTACAACCCAACGCCGAAAGCGAAAAATTACTGTAATCACCCGCCGTAAGCCCACTCAAAGTAAAACTATTCCCCCTGACATTGACACTCTTAGGACTGCTCGTGGTCGAACTCGTCGTAAAACTCAGCACATAATTATTGCCATCTGGCAAGTTGGTCGTACTAAAAACAATACTGCCCTGACTTCCTCCACAAGTAGTGGGGCTGGTCGTCGCCCCCGCCGTAAGGGTACTGTTGCAGACTAAGTAGCTAAATGGTACCACAAAGCTGCATCCTCCTTGGCTAGGGGTGATTTTTGCATAAAGTGTTCGTGTACCCGTTGATAATGACGCCGAGGGAGTAAAATTATTCGGCAAGCTAAAAGTACCCGCCGATTGAGTCGCCGCTTCATTGGTAAAAATAGTGATAGCGCCACTGTACGTACCTCCGTAGCTGAAAATGGGCGTCGTGGGAGCATTGTTGACAATCACCGACGTGGCCGACGTATTCGTCACTGACCCTGTAAGTGACCCATAACTAAGTACGCCTTCGTTCGTAAATGTACCTTGAGTCGTCAATGAATTTACCACGTAAACCAGTCCCTTGTTCGTCACAACGCTCCCATTCCTTAATCTACCCCTCATTACCCGCAATTCACCACACAAATTGTTATTAAAAGTGGAAGAGCTATTATAGACTCCATCGTTTCCTACCTCACCATTACCCCCAATCTGTATGTTTCCTTCATTCGTAAATGTACCGCTTGACTCGTTCGTCAATCCATAATCTGACACTCGATTAATGGTAATTTCTCCCCCTGACTTATTTGAAAAATTCCTCATATTCTTAAGCCCAATCACTCCTAACGTGCTACTATTTGCTCCTATTACCACCTTACCTTGATTGATAAAACTTGCAGAATTAATGATTCCATTGCTACTGGTAGCATTAAATCGGTCAATGTGAATTTCCCCATTATTAGTTAAAACACCATTAGAACTATTTGCGACCCCAAATCTACCAACTGCCGCATTAGCTCCCACTACTACCTTCCCGTCGTTGGTAAAGGTATTATCACTATTAGAGAAAGCTACAAATTCAGTTCCATCAATGTAGATTTCCCCTCCTGACTGGTTGGTAAAACTCCCTGAATTAGATAGTCCAGTTGTAGATGTACCAGTTCCAGAAATTACTATTTTGCCAGCATTGGTAAAAAAACTGGAGCCCTCCGTACCAACGTAAACTCCCGTACTTGCAAATTGATAGATGTACATTTCTCCCCCATTTTTGTTCTCTACACTGCCAAAAATGATTGCACCTTGACCCCTTACTGCTTTATTTTCACCAATAACTACCTTCCCTTTGTCTTCATTGGAAAGAAGAGAATTGGTTTGCATAAAAATGCCCGAAAAATTCATTCCGTCAATGTGTATTTCCCCGCCTGATTTGTTGATAAATTTTGCGACGTTTTGTGCCGTACCTTCCATATATAGCCCATAGCTAACTGTCGTATTTGCTGCGGGTTCAATCCGAATAATTCCACTGTTTTCAATCGTGCCTGTGTTCACCAGCGCTACTGTGCGGAACGGCATCTGTCCATCCGCTGTGACAAGCGGCGTCTGTCCATCAATGGTCAAACTACCTCCCGCCTCAATCGTCAGTACAACCCCGACATTTACTTGCACACTATTGGCTACCGCCAAAGTCCCAGCTTTGATGATGGGTGAATTTGCCGCTGTAACATCTTTAATAATTACATCGCTCGTCGCGGTCGGAACGCCACTGGGAAACCAGTTCGCCGCTACATTCCAATCACGGCTACCGTTAGAGGGCGCCCAATTTACTATTTGTCCCCACGACAACACGGGTAGTAAACTTAGTAATAACAGTAACAAACGACACGTAAAAATTTTCATAAAAGTTACGAGTTTTATAAGAACAAGATTTGTGACTTCATCAGTGCTACGGTATTAATCAGCGTTTACCCCCCGTTGAAGCCTATATTAGGACTTTTATTTTACTTTCAGTACCTTCAAAATAGCGTGTTGGGTCGGGCTTGTCACCTGTAAAAAGTACATTCCCGTCGGCAATTCACTTACCTCAAATTCCTCCTGATGACTGTTCGTTTCGGGAACAAATTGGCGACTCAATACCCCACGCCCCGACGCATCAGTTAAAATAGTATGTACCTTTTCTGCTTTGCCACCTTGCACTTGTAAACGCAAAACAGTTGAAACTGGATTGGGCATCACTTGCGCAAAAACGTTGGGTGTTAAATCATTTACCGCGCTACGGCCTGATCCTTGCTGACCGCTATCCGCTGTCCTTGTTGCGCCTACCCCTACCCCGTCTTTTGATTGGATTCTGAACCAATATTCTTGGTAGGCCAACACGTTCCCCTGCGGCTTGCGCGTCGAAGGATAAATACTCCCCCAACCCTTCATTTCCCAATAACGAATACCTAATTTGTACAACCCTTTGGGTAAACCTAAATCATACGCATTGCCGCCCGCACCATTGTCTTGGTAAAAACCGTAGGCTGGATGGTTTTGCGCGTACAATTCCGTCCAGCCCTCACGGTTGGCATACATAAAGTAGGGTGCATTATTTTCATGTGTATTAAACGATTGTGGTACGCCCGTCTCGGGCGTCGCTAACAAGTCAAATGTCAACGAACCCTCCGTCCCCAATCCACACGCGTCCACGTTCATCGTCCAATAACGGGGAGCCGTTTTGTTCACATTCTCCGCATAATACAACGTCGGATCGGATTCGACTGCGTACTCTGCGCTAACTCTGGGCCGCCGTCTTTCGTAATAAATTGACTACTCCACAGCGCTTTATCATTCGCAGGCTTCACCGCAGACTTGCTTTGGCCTACGTTAATCAACGTCACCACAAACGCATTCCAGTACACCTCCTTTTTCACACTCTCCGCACTCTGACAACCGCCTGAGAAAACACACTTCGCCCAGTACGTCTGCTTCGTCACGTTACTGAACGAAACTTCAAAACTTGGCGTCGTTACTCCTGTGTTCCACGACGTCGTACTACCCGCAGGACAATTCGCTGAAATCGTCACTGAAGTTCCCGTACACACTATCTCTTGCAAAGCCGTCACCACAGGCGCTACCCCCACGGGTATCACCGTGTACGTCACCACGTTACTCTTTTCACTCAAA
The DNA here is from genome assembly GCF_057652155.1 of Runella sp. R0.1_18. NCBI lineage: Bacteria > Pseudomonadati > Bacteroidota > Cytophagia > Cytophagales > Spirosomataceae > Runella > Runella sp. R0.1_18. The sequence goes on along the minus strand of NZ_JBYFCK010000044.1, from coordinate 6,137 downwards.
CAACCTCCACCCGCTTGGCAGCGAGCGTAATACGACGTCGTTTCAGTGGGCGTTTGACTCGGTAACGTTGCTAAAGCTACATTCGTTGTCGAATTGTACCACACCGTCGTTAGGCTTCCGCAACTCGCCGTGCCGCTAAACGATACGGGAGTGCCGCAACCACTCGTTACGTTCAAACTCGCTACGGGAACCTGCTCCAACCCATTCGTCATCTTCAACCGCATTACGCCCGATTCCGTCTCAATGCACGAAGGGATTCCATCTGATTTACGACAACGTACACGGTAATTGTGAAACTGTCCGTCCACCAACTGCGTCGGTACGACACTGTTATAATCCCCGCCATCCACCGAGTAAAGTACAACTTCGCCCGACACGCAAGTGGCATTGAAAATGAGGGCATTGCCTTCGATGTTACATACTTCTTTGGTTTCACCTTCACTCACCGTAACGCCATCGGCTACCAACGATACCTGCTGCGGCGTTGAAGCGCGGTAGTTAATTTGAACAGTAATCAGGCTCGTGTACGTCGCTGGGCAACTCGCATCACAAGCTGCTTGGTAGCGGTGGGGTTGGTTATTGGATAATTGGGTAACTGGAGCATTCGGCGACCAGTCGCTCCAGGCTCCGCTACCCACTTGCACTCGCCATACGGGAGTTCCTACTGCACAGCCATTTGTAAGGTTAAATTGCAAACTATTCACTGGATTCGCATCGGTGTCGCAGAACGTTTGGTTGTTACCTTCATTGAACGTTTGTTGGAGCATTGATAACGTAATTGTGGGTTTTCGGTGAATTTGAATCAGTACTGAAGAAGAATAGGCCTCATTACATACGCCACTTTTGACCACCGCTCTGAAATACGTATCTGCCGTTAAGGCACCAATTGTCGCACTCGGCAATGTCGTTGCAGTCAAAACAATATCAACTGGAGTGCTGAAATTAGCATCAGAAGACTTTTGCCACTTCACTACACTTCCCGTTTGACCCGACAAACTCAAATCCGCTGGAGACGCTCCTGAACATATCGTTTGGGCTGAACTTACCACGCCGCCCACACTTACTGGGTTCACTGTAATCTTTACTGAACTTGAAATCGCCTCGCTGCATACGCCACTTTTGACCACCGCTCTGAAATACGTATCTGCCGTTAAGTTGCCAATTGTTGCACTTAATAATGTCGTCGCGGTCGAAGCTATATCAACCGCATTGCTAAAATTAGCATCACTAGACTTTTGCCATTTCACCACACTTCCCGTTTGACCCGACAAACTCAAATCTGCTGGACTCGTTCCCGAACATATCGTTTGGGCTGAACTCACCGTACCGCCCACACTTACTGAGTTCACTGTAATCTTTACTGTACTTGAAATCGCCTCGCTGCATACGCCACTTTTCACTACCGCCCTGAAATAGGTATCTGCCGTTAAGGCACCAATTGTCGCACTCGGCAATGTCGTTGCAGTCAAAACAATATCAACTGGAGTGCTGAAATTAGCATCAGAAGACTTTTGCCACTTCACTACACTTCCCGTTTGACCCGACAAACTCAAATCCGCTGGAGACGCTCCTGAACATATCGTTTGGGCTGAACTTACCACGCCGCCCACACTTACTGGGTTCACTGTAATCTTTACTGAACTTGAAATCGCCTCGCTGCATACGCCACTTTTGACCACCGCTCTGAAATACGTATCTGCCGTTAAGTTGCCAATTGTTGCACTTAATAATGTCGTCGCGGTCGAAGCTATATCAACCGCATTGCTGAAATTAGCATCAGAAGACTTTTGCCATTTTACCACACTTCCCGTTTGACCCGACAAACTCAAATCCGCTGGAGACGCTCCTGAACATATCGTTTGGGCTGAACTTACTGTGCCACCCACACTTACTGGGTTGACTGTCACCGACCCTGTAATAGTGCTGGATTCACAGCTGGTAGCCGCATTTTTTACCGTGAGTTTAAAAGAAATCGAACTCCCCGAAGCTGGACTGCTAAGCGCAACCGTAATGGGATTCGACAAATCGCCATCACTAACCGCCACAATACCCGTTTCTGAAATCGAATACTTGTTTGGCGAACCCGTTTCATTACCGTAAGGTATCGTAAAACTCGTAGCCCCCGCACAAATAGCTGGAATAGCACTCAACGCAACCGCTGGTTTGGCAGGGTCTTGAAGATTAGCCGTGACAGCCTGGCTAACACACGAGCCATACGTAGCTACAATATCGGTATAATTACCTGCCCCCAAAGACGTTAACGTAATCACTCCGTTACTATTGGAGGTAAAGTTAGCCGCCGAAACCGCCGTATTATCCTTTTTGTAAGCAACCGAATAAAGGGTATTGCTTAAAAATCCGCTCAATGTAATATTACCGTTTGAGCCACCACAAGTGGTGGGATTGGAGGTTTCCACCGTGGGTGAAATTGCCATAGGAACTGATTGATACTCGTACGCCCCTAAATCTATTACACCTACTTTACGCGGGTTGCCATCTAAATCAATCGTAACAGTGTTATCGGTATTGCTTCCAGCATTAATGGCAGGTGAGCAGGCTTGCAGGCGCAAATCTCCCGATGTACCAAGCCCTACCGCAGGCTGACTGACAAACAGCGGGTCTTCCGTGCCTTGGAAGCCACCAGCCACCAAGCCTTTGACCAAGGTATTTGTATAAGTAGCAGTGCTACTCTCATCGTTATATATTTCACTGCTATTGCCCCATAAAATACAGTTCTTAAAACTCGGAGAAGAGTTCGTCGCAGATCTTACCGCTCCCCCTCCATTAGTGTTTGCTCTATTACCCGAGAAACTACAATTTACAACGCTTGGAGAAGCCTCAATGTTACTCATTGCCCCACCAAATCCAGCCTGATTTCCTATAAAAACACAATTGATTAAATTAGTAGAGGATTTAAAATTATACATTCCACCTCCAATATTTGCTTTGTTTTTAAAGAAAGTACAATTAATGATGGTCGGTGAGCCCGCTTCATAGTTATATATTCCGCCACCATAAGCACTTATAATAAATGCTCCATTGGCATTCCCTCCAGTGATGGTAAAGCCATCAAGCACTGCCGTACTGCTCAATCCATTATCAAAATTTAAAACAACATTACAACTGTTATTTTCAATATCATCATCCCCTTGATGCTCACCACTCAATACAGTGGGATTTGTTCTCCAATTACGGCCATTTAGAGTTGTTTCTCCCCCTGCAAAACCTCCGTAAATGGCTACCCCGTTTTTCATTTTAAACGAAGTAGCCCGTATATTACCAGGGTTTAAAGTACCATCAGCAGCTCTTATTGGTTTGTAAGTACCGGCTGCTACCCATACTTGCTGTACCCCATCAGCATTGATCATCGCTTGCAAATCCGACGAAGCATTAGCCCACGACAGGCCGTCGCCCGTACCATCTACCTTTACATAACGGACGGTTTGAGCATGACTTCCAAGGGTCAGCATTAGCCCTAAAACAAAAAAAAAGAGTGGAAGAGTCTTGCAGTAGAATTGGTTCATGGTAGAGAATAGAAAAGCGTTAATGGTGAGAATGAGTTGGGTCATCATCACAAAATAGTGCTTCCTTTCTCACAAGTGCTATTTTGGCTGGTGGACAATTTGGTGGACAATTTATAACAATTTAATTTTCAATATGTTAAAAACACAAACTTGGCAACTAAGAGGTACTCTAATAAGCAAAGAGGACGTAAAGTCAATTCCTTTACGTCCTCTCGTGTCCTACTGTCACCTCTTAATGATTGCCTCAAACAGCCGCTTCTTCCATCAATGAAGGGTATTTTTTACGTAGCCGGTAACGCGTTTTTTTTACCGAATCGGCCGAAATCCCCAGCATGGTACCTTTTACTTTATCGGCAAGATTGAGTTTATCTAAGGCACAGAGCCGTATTTCTGCCGCTGTTAGATCGGGATATTTTCTGTTTAAACTCAAAAAGAAATGAGGAAATACTTGTTCAAAAAGAACTTTGAAATTTTGCCAATCTCCCTCGGTAAGCAGCACGCTTTGGTGAAGGTTTTCGAGGGTCTTCTCCACTTCATACTGCTCGTCTGCGGGTTGGTTATTTTGTGTTAATTGAATCGAGAATTTTTCAATAAGCTCATTTTTTTCTTTAATGTTTACCAAATACTCTTCCAATCGCCGATTGGCGTGAGCCAACATTTCTTCGGCACGTTGTCGCTTTGCCATTTGGAGGCGCTTTTCTTGCTTTTGCCGTTCGTTGAGCCAATAAACTATTCCTAAAAAAACGACAATTAGCCCACCTATTATCATATTTCGCCAAATGCGTTCGTTGGCTACTTGTACTTGTAAGACCCTGCGTTCATTGATGTACTTTTCAGCTTGCAAGCTACTTTCCAACACTACTACTTTTTTATAATCTAACTTTACCTTTAAAGTATCTTTGAGGGCCAACAATGAATCTTTATAGCCAATCGCCAAGTTAAAATTTCCCACTTTGGCGTGGTACAAAGCCAAGGTTTCAAATCGAATCAGGTCGTAGGTTGGGTAAGTCCAATAGGGCATCACAACCTTCAGGGGTACAATATACGCTTTGGCTTTTTCTACCGAATCGAGCATAATCAGGGCATTCGCAATGTACAATCTGCTAATAGCCGCATTCTCAGGAATTGCTTTTTCGTTTACTTTGGCTTCTTCGTACAGGTAAGGGAGGGCATCTTTGTACTTCCCCGTCACCCGAAGTAAGTTCCCTAAATTTCCCCTCACTAGCACTTCGTAATTGACATTTTTTTCCATTTTTGCCGCCGCAATACCATCTCTAAATGCCTTTTCAGCCTTTGCATATTGCTTCATTTTGAGGTAACAGAGTCCCAAATTATTGTAAATGCCCATGGGAGAAAATACCGCATTGGGAGGTTCTTTAAGCGCGATTTGGCAATGCAAAGCCGCCATTTTGTAATCTTCAAAGAAATAGTAAATGGCAAAAAAACCAATGTAATAGTAAATGCTGTGTGGAAACTTACCAAAATAGGTTTCTTCTAACAGCTTTCGGGCCTTAAACAACAGCGGAAGCCCCGTTGTGTAGTCTTTATTATTGAACGCAGCCCACCCACGCCAAAAAAACGAATACGCTTTCAAATCATCATAAGGCGTTGATTGTGTAATTTCTTCTAGCTTTTTGGTATAGTTACTTTTTTCTTTGTCGGTTGAGGCGACTTCTTCATTTAAACGCAATTTGAGAAAATCAAGATAAGCCAAAGACCGTTCATCGTGCTTGATTTGTGCCACCTTTTGGATGCTATCCAATTCTAACTTATATCGACCTATTTGGGCATTAGGGGCACCAAATTGAAATGAAAAATCAATCAAATAGCGTACCCGTGTCTCATTTTCAGAGAAAACTTCTTGTCCCTGCAACTTAATCGCTCCTCCTCCAGCACTCAAACAAACGGCAATGACAAGCAAAATTCTAAGTAACATACTATTTCAGGTTATGGAATTCCAAAAATAGCACACACGCAATAACCGAACATAAATTATCCATAAAAATTTAATTTATCTTTTGGTATATGTATAAAAGGTAGGATTTTGTGATTGTTTTTCTTTTATAAATGCAAAACGGGGATAAAAGCGAACCCTTGTTCTCTCTTACCCCCGTTATCGTTTTAGGTCAAAACTAGCGTTGACCTACTGCACTTTCACTACTTTCAACGTCGCTTGTTTTTCAGGCGTTGCTACCTGTAGGAAATACATCCCTGTTGGCAATTCACTCACCCCAAACTCTTCTTGATGGGTGTTGGTATCAGGTACAAACATCCGACGCGACACTTGGCGACCAGAAGCATCAGTCAATACAGTTTGCACCAATTGCCCCTTGCTCCCTTGCACCTGCAAACGCAAAACATTTGAAACAGGATTTGGCATCACTTGCGCAAAAAGGTTTGGATTTAGATCCCTCGCATCGACGGATGACAAATTTGTTGCCATTGGCCCTTCGCCCCTTTCTTGCTCTCCACTCTCTGCTGTTCTTGCTGCGCCTATGCCTACTCCATCTTTCGATTGGATTCGGAACCAGTATTCCCCCTTGGGTAATAATTATCCACACACCTATCTAGCCAATTTACTAATCTTGAAATCTTGCCTATGTTCAGAGGATA
>NZ_JBYFCK010000043.1:0-10637 GCF_057652155.1 Runella sp. R0.1_18 | reverse complement strand
CTTTTGAAAATGCTTGACTTTGTTCGCACGGGTGATGTCGTCGTCGTTTATAAACTCGACCGACTCGGGCGCTCGCTAAAGCACTTACTCGACGTCGTTGCCTTGCTCAACCAAAAAGGGGTTGGCTTATTTTCCATCAACGACGCCATTGATACCACGACTCCCCAGGGGAGGTTGTTTTTTAATATCTCAGCCAGTTTTGCTGAGTTTGAACGGGACCTCATCCGCGAACGTACTAAGTCAGGCTTAGAAGCAGCTAGGGCCAGAGGAAGAAAAGGTGGACGTCGAGCGGGTATGACCAAGGAAGCAATCAATAAAGCCATCTTAGCCGAAGCCTATTACAAAGAAGGTAAACTCGGGGTCAACGCCATTGCCCAAGAAATCGGGGTTTCCAAAATGACCCTCTACAAATACCTACGCCATCGAGGTGTAAAAATTAGTGCCTACCACAAAACATCCAAAGATAATAACTAATAAAAACCGCCAAGCCATATTGGTTTATCTAAACGTCGGTTCTGCAAAATACCCCCTCCAAAACGCTAGAATCGCCGTTTTTCAATATGGCTCCTTCTAAATGGTTATGAACAAAAGGGGTTTTATGGCCAATATTCGACATATTTTTTAGACTAAAAATTAGCCATTTTTTTACAAATTTTCATATTTGCATACAAGCCTATACTGGTAATCACATGGTAATACATTGCCATTACATTGGTAATACTTTGGTTATATACAGGACGTATATGATTTTCAAAAACGTATAACTCTCTGATTAGCAAGCTCAATGAATATACCATTACCATTTTCAAAAAAAGTCATAAAAACGGTTTATAGAGCATTATACTGGAAATAACCGAAATTACCGCGATATACACTAGGTATATATCAATCAAGTAAATACCCACAAACCCATGAGGTTCAGGCTGATTTTCCATGGATTTTGATATGGTTTCTTTGGAGATAAATGCCTTTATTGACATTATCAGGGTACATTAAAAAATGTGATGATACGTAATGAAACATAATGATTCGTAATGATACGTAAGCCCGTTTTACACATAATATTGCAGTGCAGCTTTAAGAATCCCAGCCACTTTATTACGAAGAGAGGCTGGTTCCAGTACTTCAATGGCGCTACCATATTCTAAGATTTTTGTAATTAGCTCATTGTTACAAATCACCCGAAGTTCCAAAACCGTTTTTCCATCTTGGGGATCAATAGAAGCTTCTTGCGTTGGATGGATTTTTTTGGTGAGGGCATATCTTTCTCGTACTGAATCGTGAAATTTTAGCTTCACTTTTCTGGGTTTACCTTTTTTGGTTACCCCCACCATATTTTTGAAATGGGCATTCAAATCAGCCTTATTAGGATGTTTAAATTGTTCTTGGGTCACAAAAGGTTGATTTAACATTCGGTCAATGGGGAATACCTGGAGAAACACACTTTGGTTATTTCCTTGTGCCCAACCCACCAAGTACCAGCGGTTATTATGTTCCCGCAACTGTAAAGGCATAACCACCTTGGTTTCGGCTTCTGCCATTTCAAACCCTTGATACCTAATCTTGATAAATTCTTTGCGGTGAATCAATTGATAAAGTTTATCAAAATAGCTCCGACCTCTTAGTTCTACTTCTTCAAATTCAATCAAGGGATTCAGGTCTCCTTTTAGCTCTTCTGAGGTGGTCCATTTTAGACGGACAGTTTACTTTGCAGGATTAATAATTCATTTTGGTTGTAAATTTGTTCAAATTTTTCGGGACTTTCATAGCCCAAAGCCGAATGTCGGCGAATACGATTATAATAGACTTCAATATAGTCAAACAGTTCTGTTTGAGCATCTTCCAAACTATCAAAACTGCCTTTTTCTAACATTTCCCGTTTAATCGTCGCCCAAAGAGACGGGGCCGCCCTTTAGGTTTGTACTATGGTAAAATTTCAAGATTGAGTATTTTTAACAAACAGTATCAGAATGGGCTTCCCTATGGGGTCGCAGAGTTTTTTTACTCTATGCACGGATTCAGGACCCACTCTGTATTGCTTACCAAACCTCCAATAGAAATTAGGGCATCCTGGCCCATTAGTAAGGGTTTGAGGCAAAAGGTAAGTTCTTAGTGCAACTCTTAATAAATTAATGCTCATGGAGACTCAACGCCACGGGGCGCCCCGATTTTATTGGCATTGACATTTCTAAAGCAACTTTAGATTGGGCTGTTTACTCAACTCAAAAGGGAATTATTTATCAAACTCAATCGGCAAATTCAGAAGCAGCAATCAAAGCTACACTCAAAATCATTGAATCATTACCAAGCTTTGAGCGTTCAAAGTCAGTATGCTGCATGGAACACACCGGTATTTACAATGCGCATTTGTTGGCTTATTTGTATCAACTTCATTTTCCCATTTGGTTAGAAAACAGCTTGCAGATTAAACGAGCGGGAGGTTTGCAGCGTGGTAAATCCGACACGATTGATGCCATTCGAATTGCCGAGTATGCCTTCCGATTTAAAGATAAAACTCGCTTATGGCAGCCTCCTCGTCAGGTTATTCAACAATTGGCAGCTCTGAGTTCGGTTCGCCACAGACTGTTAGTGGCCCGTCAGCAACTGCAACAACCTTTACAGGAACAGCAGGAATTCGTAAGCCCTTCGTTGCAAAAACAGCTTACCAAAACCTGTCAGGCATCACTAAAAGCCATCAATCTTGATATTGAGAAGATTGAAAAACAAATTAAAAATTTGATAGATAAAGACCCGCATTTAAAAGAACTTTTTGATCTTATCACTTCTGTACCGGGAGTAGGTTCAGCTACTGCTTCTGAGGTAATTATCGCCACTAACGAATTTACTGCCATTACTGACCCCAAAAAATTAGCCTGTCATGCAGGGGTTGCTCCTTTTGAATACCAATCGGGCAGTAGCATTAGAGGAAAAAACAAGGTTAACCATCATGCCCGAAAACGGTTAAAGAGCCTTTTTCATTTAGGAGCGATGTCCGCCATTCGAGTCAAAGGTGAAATTCAAGACTATTATTTGAGAAAGGTCGCTGAAGGCAAGAACAAAATGTCCGTTTTGAATGCCGTTCGCAACAAACTCATCCATCGTGTCTGCTCGGTGGTGCATCACCGGCAAAAATATGACAAAAATTATACTCGTATGCTTGCATAAACCATAGAAATCCGCGCGGTCTGCATGTGCATTCTCATAAACTGATTTCTTCCCTACCATACTTTGCCGAAAAAGGCACTTATCAAGTAATTTTCTGAACCTGTTTCCAAAATATTGCCCCCCTCTATCGGAATGTACAATTAATCCATGAGAAGGCTTATAACGGTCTATCGCATTTTGTAAAGCTTTCAATACCAACTCTTCACGCATATGGACATCCAGATTCCAACCTACAATTTTACGACTGTATCGATCCATCCAAGCCGCTAAATAAGCCCATTTGCCATTTTCCATAGGGATGTAACGGGGCCGCCCTTTAGGTTTGTACTATGGTAAAATTTCAAGATTGAACGGTCCGCCGCGCGGTATTTTTAACAAACAGTACCAGAGTGGGCTTCCCTATGGGGTCGCAGAGCTTTTTTACTCTATGCACGGATTCAGGACCCACTCTGTATTGCTTACCAAACCTCCAATAGAAATTAGGCAGGGGCGCCTGTGCGACATCATGGCTCATTAGTAAGGGTTTGAGGCAAAAGGTAAGTTTTTAGTGCAACTCTTAATAAATTAATGCTCATGGAGACTCAACGCCAGGGGGCGCCCCGATTTTATTGGCATTGACATTTCTAAAGCAACGCCTCGGGGCGCCCCGTTTAGATTGGGCTGTTTACTCAACTCAAAAGGGTATTATTTATCAAACTCAATCGGCAAATTCACAAGCCGCTATCAAAGCTATTCTCAAAATCATTGAATCATTACCAAGCTTTGAGCGCTCAAAGTCAGTATGCTGCATGGAACACACGCCACGGGGCGCCCCGAGGTATTTACAATGCACATTTGTTGGCTTATTTGTATCAACTTCATTTTCCCATTTGGTTAGAAAATAGCGGCGTCGGCCGTCCGATTGCAGATTAAACGGGCGGGAGGTTTACAGCGTGGCAAATCCGACACCATTGATGCCGTTCGCATTGCAGAGTATGCCTTCCGGTTTAAAGATAAAACTCGCTTATGGCAGCCTCCTCGTCAGGTTATTCAACAATTGGCAGCTCTGAGCTCGGTTCGCCACAGACTGTTAGGAGCCCGTCAGCAACTGCAACAACCTTTACAAGAACAGCAGGAATTCGTAAGCCCTTCGTTGCAAAAACAGCTTACTAAAACCTGTCAGGCATCACTAAAAGCCATCAATCTTGATATTGAGAAGATTGAAAAACAAGTTAAAAATTTGATAGACAAAGACCCACATTTAAAAGAACTTTTTGAAGTAATTACTTCTGTACCGGGAGTAGGTTCCGCTACTGCTTCTGAGGTACTTATCGCTACTAACGAATTTACTAACATTACTGATCCCAAAAAATTAGCGGCATCGGCCGTCCGACTGTCATGCAGGGGTTGCTCCTTTTGAATACCAATCTGGCAGTAGCATTAGAGGAAAAACCAAGGTTAACCATCATGCCCGAAAACGGTTAAAAAGCCTTTTTCATTTAGCAGGGCGGCCTGTGCCGAGCTATGTCCGCCATTCGAGTCAAAGCGGGGCGGCCCGAGCCGCGAAATTCAAGACTATTATTTGAGAAAGGTCGCCGAAGGCAAGAACAAAATGTCAGTTTTGAATGCCGTTCGCAACAAACTCATTCATCGCATCTGCTCGGTGGTGCATCACCAGCAAAAATATGACAAAAATTATACTCGCACGCTTGCATAAACCATAGAAATCCGTGCGATTACGCTTTTCGACTGTCCGTCTAAATAGGACCACTCCATGTTTTTGATTGTTTATAATTAATATTAATTGCAACAACCTCATTTCCAGTAGAATAAGGATTAAGACAGTCCTTCCAAGTTTTTGAAACTTGGAAGGACTTGCAACAACCTCACAGGTACACTAGTCCAATTCCATCAGAATAAAAATCGAGCGTTAAAACATTGATTATTTGAACTTTATAATATTTTATGTAAATTTACAATTATATTTTAAAATTACATAAATGATTCCAAGAGCACTGACCGATAAAGCACAATTGCTACTGACTAAGTTTCCGATGGTATCTGTCTCTGGGCCGAGGCAATCGGGAAAAACCACGTTTTCTAAATTGTTTGCTTCTGATTATCAGTATGTCAACCTAGAGCTACTTGACAATAGAGCCTTGGCTCAAAATGACCCACATAGTTTCTTGGAGCGGTACCAAAACCGCGTTATCTTGGATGAAGTACAGAATGTCCCCGATTTGTTCTCGTACTTACAAGTGTTCACTGATGAGCGTAACCGAACAGGAGAGTATGTTTTGACGGGCTCACAGAACTTTTTGCTTATGCAAAAAATCACGCAGTCGTTGGCGGGAAGAGTAGCCTTATTAACCCTTTTACCATTTTCTTATTTTGAACTACTTGAAAAACCACCCATTGACGAGTTTATCTTTAAAGGAGGCTACCCAAGGCTCATCCAAAAAGAAATATCACCTGAAGACTTTTTTCCAACCTACATTCAAACGTACATTGAGCGCGACGTACGGCAATTGATTCAGGTTCAAAACCTTTCCCTTTTTCAAAACTTCCTGTATTTGATGGCTGGGCGAGCAGGACAAGTATTTAACGCTTCAAGTATTGCCAATGATTTGGGCGTAAACAGTCAGACGGTAGAAGCATGGACATCGGTTTTGGAAGCATCGTACATTTTATTTCGGTTGCCGCCCTATTACAAGAATTTCAACAAACGCATCACCAAAGCGCCTAAAGTCTATTTTTATGACACAGGGTTACTATGTTATTTGTTGGGAATACGTACCGAAGCCGAAATCCAGTTACATTTTGCCAAAGGCGCTATTTTTGAGAATTTGGTGATTCTGGAGGTGATGAAAATGCACTACAACCAAGGCCGTCGTCCACAATTGTATTACTGGCGCGACAGTAATCAAAACGAAGTAGATTTGCTGATGCAAGATGGGCTAAAACTTCACGCGGTTGAAATTAAAGCGGGCAAAACAATTAATGGCGAGTTTTTTAAAGGATTAACCTACTTCAAAAAGATAGCACCCGATGCCCAACTACACTTGGTGTATGGTGGTGACGACTATCAAAAGCGTAGCGAAGCCACAGTACTGGGCGTAAACTATCTGGAGCAATTGTTTTAACCATAAGTGCAAGTTTTGCACTTATGGTTAAAACAAAGATTATCAAGTAGTTATAAATTTTTTTAATTCTTTTACTTTTTGCACTAATTGAGAATAATCAGATTTTGAACTCAGGTTAGCAGCAAGACGAGCAATTTCTTTCTTGCGTTGACTAAACTCTTCAAGATAAGGAGAAAGAGTATCCTCGATGGTATCACTACCTAATTGTGCAACGGATACTAAGCTGCCTTCTGAAATATCATCACGTTTTCCTATGTCCTGAATAACCGTGCGATTAAATGGTGTGTTTCCAGCCAAAACTTGTTGCTGTAACTCTGGAATTAACTTAGAAATTCCCTTGGCGAAGTTACCGTCATTTTTGATGGTTCGTTGACTCACGTTAAATTCCTCCGCCAATGCTTTTGAAATATCTACACTTCCCTCTTCACGGTCGTATTTCCCTTTCCCGCCTTTTTCTCTGTTATATCTTAATCCTCTAAAAAATGAAAGCTGTTCAGGAGTGAGGTTTCTGCGCCCAAGCTGATAGTCAATCATGAAATCCTTTACTTTCTCGATACCTTCAAACTTCAAAATGGTAATCTTAAAGTCAATGTTGTACTTTGTACAAATGGTGTATCGGTTGTGACCATCCACCAAGACATGTACAATTTCGTCAGAATCGCCGATTCCAGCCTCTCTGTGCGACGTTTCCCATATTGCCAATGGATCTTTACATCCTTGGGCTTTTATGTTGTTCTCGAGTATTTGTAGCTCTTCTGCGGTGAGTGGAGTAATAAACTGCTTTAGTTCATCTATTACAACAATCTGTTTTTTTATCTTTTCAACTTCGGAGAATGTAGAAGTGGGAATTTGAGCGGTAGCTTTTTTAATTCCCGACATAAAATCTTTTGCCATGATTAAGTTAAGGTTAAACAGCGACCATTTCTTGGGCTAGGGCTAAATATTGATTTGCGGAGTTTGATTTAGGTGAATAATCAAACAAGTCACTTTTGGCTACTTGTGATTGTTTGATGACCGTTGAAGTCTCTATTTGGGTAGAAAAAATAGTAAAATGACCATAGACATCCCGAATATGTTCAATCATGTTTTTGTGCACACTCTGATTTTTGTGTACCATGGTAAAAAAAATGCCTCGCACTTGGAGGGTATAGTTCAGGTGTTCACGTATTTCGGAAATGCGATTAAATAAGTTTTCGACACCATGATAAGCCGATGCTTCGGGTTGAATTGGAATCATACACTCGTGAGAGGCAACCAATGAGCAAGTTGTCAGTACATTCAATGAAGGTGGGCAATCAATGAGAACATAATCATATTCGGATAAGAGAGGGGCTAGTTTATTGGCTAAGCGTTTCTCACTACCAATGGAATTGACGAGCTCAAGTTCGCGGTAAGCCATCTGTATGTCGGAAGGAGCAAGGTGTAATTTAGGCTCAATCTCAATAATCGGTAGGCTTTTTTTATCAAGTAAAGCATCTATGATTTGGGTTTCTGGCTGATGAATCCCAAAACACTGAGAAAGATTGCCTTGAGAGTCCATATCCAGCATCAGGACTCGATTGCCAAGAATACTAAGGGCTTTCCCGAGGTTGATGGTTGAGGTGGTTTTTCCTACACCGCCTTTATGGTTAACGATTGAAATAACCCTGGCTTTGCTAAATAACTCTTCCGAAAACCCGTAGCTTCTCAGAATAGGGATTAATTTAGCTAGGTGTTTTTCATTTAGATTGATATGCCCGCCTAAAGCACGATAGAGTGTCTTAGAAGGTAAACCTGCTTCTTTTTCAATCTGTGAATGATTTAGTGCGGGTTTTGCTCTGAAAAAGCGAAAAACGATGTCTTGGGTTAGCATAAACAATAATTAACATGAATATGCAAATATGATAAAATTTTATCATACATATCGAATAAAAAATAAAAAAGGTGCGAATATACTTAGGGTAATAAAAATATACGTTTGAACTACGACAAAATCCTCGTGACGAGCCCCGTCGCCCGCCCGCCAAAAATTCAAAGTTTGTTTTTGTTTTTTGTCTTTTTTTTGATTTTCTATTTTATCAATCCTCCATAAATGGAGCCTAAAAGGGTGAGTTATCCACATTTTTTACCCTAGAAGAAAATATATCACAAATTTGTGAATTTATTATTATTTATTATTATTTGATATTTGAGGGGCTTGTAACTCTTTGAATTTCATTATGTTATGAGCACTAACTACGACAAAATCCTCGTGAATTACGACAAAATCCTCGTGTAACTACGACAAAATCCTCGTGTAACTACGACAAAATCCTCGTGAATTACGACAAAATCCTCGTGCAACTACGACAAAATCCTCGTGAATTACGACATCGAAAAAAGACAGTCGTTTTTTCTTGTCGTAGTTGTGGAAAACTCGTACTTTTGGGTAATAAATATAACAAATGGAAGAGAGTAATACCTTAAAAACCCTTATTCAAGACAATGCCATCACGAGTGCTCGCTATGAAATGTCTGCACTTGAAAAAAATATTATTTACATCATGATGGCACAACTCAAAAAAGAAGACACCTCAGACGTGAATTATTACGTTTCTGTGCGAGAATTAATGGAACGAACAGGTACCCGAAATTCGTACGAAGATTTAAAGCGAGCCACAGAGACATTGATAGGGCGTGTGCTACAAATCAAGCGCCCCAACGGTAACTTACTTCAAGTGTCGATGATTTCATCAGCAGAGTACATGCACGGGCAGGGAATCATTGAAATAGGACTAGACCCTAAAATTAGACCGTTCTTTTTCGATTTGAAACAAAACTTTACGACGTTTCAGTTGCACATGGCTTTAAGCCTAGACAGTAAGTATGCCAAACGTATTTATGAGATGCTATCGCAATACAAGGACATAGGCGTCTTCAAAATAGAGCTTCTTGAGTTGAAGAGACGGTTATTACTATACGATGATAAGACAGGGGAGGAGCAGTACAAAAATTGGTCTGATTTTGAAAAACGTATTTTACTTACGGCGAAGAAAGAAATCAATGAAAAAACTGATTTGACGATTAGTTACAACGCGAAGAAAGTTGGCCGCAGATATTCAGATATTGAATTTACCATCACTAGAATTCGTGGAGCACAAACAAAAATTGATTTTCAGGACGAATCAGCGGTCGTTTTTGGGCGTCTGATTAACGAATTTCGTTTACGTAAAGATCAAGCAATTCAAATTGTTGAAAAGTTTTCGCAATCAGAAATTCACAAAACTCTGTATGATATTAAGTTGAAAGTGGCTAGTAACGAGGTTAAAAATATCGGTGCCTATACGGCGAAGGTGTTTGGGTTAGGCTAAAATATGCCTGATGGCTCACGACCGCCAATAATAATCAGACGTATATAGTGTAGAGTTATAGAATATTAGCGGAGATAAAAGGAGATTATGGGAGATTAAGAAGAAAGCGAAGCGTTAGCAAGCCATGACTTTGTCAGGACAAAATCTAACGCAAGCTATTGGCGGGGAATTGGTACTCCTTTTATTTCGGTATAACTTTCCAATAGCCACCTCTGTCTCCCCCCATCCTTTCGATTTTCTTCTCCTCTTTGAGCGTTTTTAAGGCTCTTTCGATGGTTTTTGTACTCACTCTGAGTTCTTTTGCCAAAATTGCTGTTGTGATAGTAAAATTTGTTCTAATCAACTCCAGTACTTTCTCCGACATTTTCTCCGACATTTCTCCGACATCTTTGGCAGGAAACGCGTTGTTTTGTGTCCCTTTCTCGATTTTTTGTTTTATTTCAAGCATTACACTAGCAAAATCATAATCGAACACAGGGGCAGGTAAACCGTAACGGATACACTCGTTGATAATTCGAATAGTACCTCTTCCCCATTGCTCAATGTAGCCAGTTCGGAAAAGGGCGGTTGAGATACTAGGGTTAAAAGGCCGTGAGGCATGTTTTTGTTTTAAGTTTTCGACTGTCCAGTTTTCGGGTAATGTACCTTCGTTCCAAAAGATAATTTTATCAGCATATACACTGATTTGAATGGGAATTCCGCTACTGGTTGCAACTCCCGATTCGGGCCAAAAGTAAGATAGACAGATTAAGCACTATTACTTATCCTAATCCTGCTGGTTCTTTGGCTGCGGGTGCATACTTCCATTGAAAAATGCGTTCCAAGTCAAACCGAAGCGGTTTATTATCCAGCAGTTTAATAAAGTCATATTCTCCCATCATGTTCACATGCTGCCAGGTAACGGCAGTGCCATTGCCGATGACCGAAATCATTTCTTCCACTACGAGGTTCTTCTTCCAAATCTGCGGAAAACACCGATTTACAAATGGAGGTTCTTATTACAAATGGACGAACAATAGCG
>NZ_JBYFCK010000042.1:0-14177 GCF_057652155.1 Runella sp. R0.1_18 | reverse complement strand
CGAGCTTTACGGAAACCTTCCGATAAACGCTAATTAGCAAACCGCTATTTTCCGCCCGTTTGTAATGAAAACCTCTAGATGGGCAAATTTTACTTGGCAGAAAACATACCTTTTTATCAGGTGGGGCTGATGTATTAGCAGCAGGTGAATTAAAAATCAGAGGGGGTAATATTGTTGGTATTAATAATTTGTCAGGACACTACAAGCCTAATTTAAATGTTTCCAGTAATTAATCTAACATAGAATTTCTCAGGAATAGTTAGATGTTGAAAAGTACGTTCAAATAACTTGATAACATCTTGATATTTAATAGAATACGTTATCAAATGATTAACGTTCCTGACTGGGTCGCTTTTCTGGATGATCAGGGAGTAGCCCTGAAAAGTTTGCACGAATCAATTGATACAGCGACATCAACGGGTAAGTTAGTCTTCCATCTGTTTGGCGCACTGGCTGAGTTCGAGCGAAATTTGATTCAGGAGTGAACCATGACGGGCTTATCAGCAGCTCGGGCGCGCGGCCAGCTAGGAGGTCGCCCCAAACTTCTGAATTCGGATAAACAACAGTTGGCTGTTGACCTCTACCAAGCGAAGAAAACCTCCATCAAGAAAATCTGCGAAATGCTGGCCATCAGTAAACCAACAATGTATGCCTATGTGAGAGCTAGCCAGAGAAGTAGTTCACAAAAGCTTGATCCTTGATGGAACATTTCGTACGAATGTGGGCAGTCCCCCAATGATGGAAAATTATAGATTGCTGTGAAAATCAATCAAAAAAGAGGTTATCCTTTTGGGACAGCCTCTTTTATCTGAAAAAACTATTGCTTTGTATGTGAATAATGTATTTTTTTTACAAAATTTACATTACTTAGTATCAAAATCATTGTTATTTAAACAAGGTAACTGTTTAGATACTCATTTTATTTATAAAGTACAATTTAATCACTATTTTTTGGTTAGAATAGTACAATTTTTAGCCACAACAAGCCTTAAAAACTCAAAAAATGCTATGTTTTTCAGGTGATTGGCTAAAGATAATAATATTAACTTGTTGACTATCAGTACTTTAAATTTTTATAGGGTATCTAAACAATTACTAAACAAGATGGGAGGAAAGTAATATGGGAAACACTGCAAAAAAGAAAATACAAGGTATTATTGAACGCAGGCGAAACAACGTTGGAGGGATGTATGGTGGACTATCAGCCAAGGACAGCTTTACGGGTAATGCAAAGGCAAAGGGGTTATCTCCATTAGATTTGCAGGGGTGGGCTAAAGGAGCATCACTAGCTGCTCCTTTCAATGAAAATTATCTAAAAAGTAGAGAGGATGTGTGGAAATTAAGAGCTTTTTTCCCGTCTATTAAAGATGAGATGTTTCCTGCTTTAAATAATCACTATATCGAATTTTTATTTTCAGAAGCTGATTTTAAGTTTTATTTAGATAAAGAGAAACAGTTCCTTTTTATCAATGAAGAAGACAATGATATAGCCTATTTTGGGAAGCTACATTCTATATCAGCATTAGAAGCGTTAAAGAGATACGGGTTAGCTACTTTAGAGAAAGCAAAGGAAAGAGGCAGAACTAAAATAAAAACGAATGAGTGATTTTTCGAAAAAAGAGCTGGAACAATTAAAAAATGCTATTAGGAGAATGGAGCCATCGGCTTTACCCTTTGAAAGAATTAAATTCAGTAGAGTTTTAGAGGAAGGAGAAGCTGATATTGAGCCTTTTATCTCTTCTTTTTTTTTACCTAGTAAACAAGATTATCCCTCATGTCGTGTTCCAATTTCTATAGGAAATCTTAAAGAAGCTATTAGAGATGATGATAAGGCGATTGCAGAGTATAAATATATCTGGGTCATTGACTACGATGGATTTAGAATGATTTTAGACAAAACACCAAATCCTAATGCTAGACGAGGAAATGTTTGTCATACAAATCTTACGGGAGGTAAATCTGCTCTAATGGGAGGGGAACTTTGGGTTGACAGTAACCAAACAGTTTATATCAATTTCCTTTCAGGGCGTTATGGTAGGGGTAGTACTAATGAACAAAAAAAGGGGGCTATTGAGTACTTTGAAGTTTATTACGGTAGTTCCTTAGAAATATGTTACTGACATCTATCTCTGATATGTCAATGCGCAATTAATAACCTTTTAAATCGTACTAATTTAAAAGATTATTAATTGCGTAAAATTATTCGCCCCCTTATTTAATCCTTTTCCACCGTTGACGTTACTGATTTTATCAGTAACGTTAGCAGATCAGTAGCTGGGGGTACTGATTATTGTTGAGTGAATTATTCTACAACAGCCACAGGGCGGTAATATTCTTTTTCTTGCTTTTTTCCAGAGGTCGTTTGTACAAGGCTACCATTCTTGATAATACAAATATATGTTTTACATTTTACAAACATCCGTTTGTAAAATGTAAAACATATATTTGTATTATGGGTTTTATTAGTAACTAGCCAAAGAATTACTCTAAGTGTTTTTGACCTGTATTCATTACTCATTCGGCTTTAAAATAGGGTACTTTGAAAGCTGGTATAAGTTTTCGGTACAAGTTATTAAGCAAAATACAATAGCATAGCCTCCAATCTAAACTAGATTCGAAAAGTCTCATTTTTGTAAACAATTCAGAATCAAAGCAAATGGATAAAGAATTCCCTTAGTGTAATTCTTTGTCCATTTACTAAAAAAAACTATTATCAACTGTTAAACATATAATGGAACATTACTTCACACACAAAAAATATGTAGCTTACTATAGAGTGTCTACTCAACGACAGGGTGCCAGCGGCCTTGGCCTGAGTGCACAGCGAACAAGTGTTAATACTTATATTAAGAACAGAGGAGAAATCTTAGCTGAATTTACCGATATTGAATCAGGTAGCAAAAATAACCGACCTGAATTAATAAAAGCGATTGCCTATAGTAAAGCAAAAGGGGGGATTTTACTTATTGCCAAACTCGACCGTTTGACTCGAAATATTGCTTTTATTTTCACACTTCGTGATTCTGGCGTAGAGTTTGTCTGTGCTGATATGCCGGATGCTAATACACTTACCATTGGGGTCATGGCTACAATGGCTCAACATGAGCGTGAAGTTATCAGTGATCGTACTCGAAAGGCACTGGCTGAAAAAAAGAGAGCCGGTTTTACATTAGGAAAACCGGAAAATCTTACCTCACTGGCAGTACAAAAAGGGTTGGCGATTCGACAGCAAAATGCACGTGATCATGAAAATAATCGCCGGGCTGCTGCATTTGCACGTTCACTGCGGGCGGCCGGTGAAAGCTGGAGCGGAATTGCAGCAGTACTGAACGAATATGGGTTTCGCACTCGTCGTGGAAAGAAATTCCAAGCAGTTCAGGTACAGCGTATTATAACACTTTTTGAATAATTGACAAATTAATCATTTGATTACATACATGCCGTCATCAAATGATTTTTATGTTGAAGATAATATCAAAGTGTACCACAATAAATAGGGTTTAAATCGGTACACTTGGCAAAAAAGCGGGCAAAACTGCTGTTATGATTAGTTTTGATGTTCGATAACACTGAAATTTGTCCTGAGAATTATAATTTCGAAATGTTTTTGCCTGACTGAGAATATACCTGCTTCGGCAGTTTGATTAAATATAATGTAAGAAATGAATGCAGTTGAGATTGAAGAAGCTATTTCATTGTTAGCAGAACAGCCTTTTGTTTCTGCTGAATTCCCATATGTGTTCTTAGAAGCTTTTGGTAATAAAGAAACAACCATTAAACGTTTAAAGACTGGAAATAATAACAAATCAGATATAGAAGGCGGTGTTCTACAGCAAAATAACATCCATATTGCAGTTTGTGAAGAAGGTAAGGTTCAGGAAACTTACGATTTGCTCAGAAAAAGCCCTTCAACCACCAGAGCAAAAGCTAAGTTTGTTTTGGCTACGGATGGAATAGATTTTCAGGCAGAAGATATTAACAGTGGGGAAACAGTTATTTGTAAATATTCGGACTTTCATAATCACTTCGGCTTCTTTCTACCATTGGCAGGTATTAGCACAATTAAACAAATCCGTGAAAATGCCTTTGATATTAAAGCCACAAGCCGCCTGAATAAACTTTACATCGAGTTGCTGCGCCATAACCCAGAATGGGCAACGGCAGAACGCAGCCATGATATGAATCACTTCCTGGCGCGGTTAATTTTCTGTTTTTTTGCTGAAGATACAAATATCTTTAAAGACGACAGGCTTTTTACGGCAACTGTACAGCAAATGAGTGCCGGCGATGCCTCTGATACACATGATGTGATCAGCGAAATCTTTCGGGCGATGGACACTAAACTGCATCAACGCGCTGAAAAAAAAATCAAGAATTGGGCAAATAGTTTTCCCTATGTAAACGGAGACTTATTTTCCGGCTCTACCGAATGCCCTAAATTCACTAAAATTGCCCGTTCTTACTTGCTGCATGTAGGAAATCTAGATTGGAAAAAAATTAATCCGGATATTTTCGGCTCAATGATTCAGGCAGTAGCAGATGTGGAGGAACGCAGCGAATTAGGAATGCACTACACATCGGTTCCAAATATCCTGAAAGTATTGAATCCGCTCTTTCTTGATGATTTGCGGGAGCAGTTGAACGAAGCCGGTGACAATCCCCGAAAGTTACTAAACCTACGCAAACGTATTGCCCGCATCCGTGTATTTGATCCCGCTTGCGGCTCTGGTAACTTTCTCGTTATTGCCTATAAACAATTGCGGGAAATTGAGGCGGAGATCAACAGACGCCGAGGTGAGAGTGACCGTGCCAGCGAAATCCCTCTCACTAACTTTCGTGGAATAGAGCTCCGGGATTTCTCCTGTGAAATTGCCCGCCTCGCCCTCATTATCGCTGAATATCAGTGTGATGTGCTTTACCGGGGTCAGAAACTGGCAATTGCCGAATTCCTTCCGCTAAGTAACCAAAACTGGATTATTTGTGGTAATGCCCTTCGGCTGGATTGGCCAAGTCTGATGGACGTAGGAGGCACTGGTGTAAAGCTATACAGTAATGACCTATTCTCGACCCCACTACATCAAACAGAAATTGATTTTGAGAATGCAGGTGGTGAAACCTATATCTGCGGAAACCCACCATATTATGGATCTACCTGGCAAACGAAAGAGCAAAAAGCTGATCTTGAGACCGTATTTAAGCACCTAACCCCAACGTGGAAGTCGTTGGATTATGTCGCGGGCTGGTTTATGAAAGCAGCTGAATATGGTAAGTATACTAAGGTAACCTCGGCATTTGTGTCTACCAATTCAATTTGTCAGGGACAACAGGTACCTATTCTCTGGCCGCTAATTTTCAAAACTGGCCATGAAATTGCATTTGCCCATACCTCTTTCAAATGGAATAATCTGGCCAGTCATAATGCCGGTGTCACTGTGGTAATTGTAGGTATATCAAATCATGCAAGTAAAATCCGTCGCTTGTTTTCTATTGATGAGAAAGGTGGAACGATTGAAAAAAAAGTCAACAATATCAATGCTTATCTAACTGCGGCAGAAAATATAATTGTTAGTAAAATAACTAAGCCAATTTGTGAAATTGCTGAAATGAAATTTGGGAATAAGCCTGTAGATGGTGGAAATCTGCTTCTATCTAGGAATGAAGTAAATGACCTACAGCTTTCAAAAGAACAGAAAACAAAGTTTATTCGTCGCATTTACGGATCTGCTGAATTTATACGAGGCATAGAGCGGTATGTTTTATGGGTTGAAGATGAAAATTTAGCTGAAGCATTAGGTATTGATTCGCTATCTAAACGTATAAAAGCTGTTAGAGAAGTGCGCCTGAATAGCCCGGATAAAAGTGCAAAAGAAATGTCAATGCGTTCTCACCAAATGAGAGAGATGAACATTGGTTATAACCATACTATTGTCGTACCCGCAGTTTCATCAGAAGAAAGGAACTGGTTTCAAATAGGTCTAATTGACAGAAACTCTACAATTACAAACAGAAACTTTGGCTTATATGATGCACCATTGTGGAATTTTGCTATTTTATCATCCCGTTTCCACTTGGTATGGATTGATACCATATGCGGTAAACTAAGGACAGACTTTAATTATTCTAACACTCTTGGGTGGAACACTTTTCCCGTACCGACACTTACCGAAAAAAATAAGAAGGATCTAACAGCCTGTGCCGAAGAAATCTTAATTGCCCGCGAGCGGCATTTTCCAGCCACCATTGCTGAGTTGTATGACACAGAGAAAATGCCTGAAGATTTACGAAGGGCCCTTGAACGCAATGATGAAGTGCTGGAACGTATCTACATTGGCCGTCGATTTAAAAATGACACGGAACGCATGGAAAAACTTTTCGACCTTTATACTCAAATGACTGCCAAAGTGAAATCTGTATGATTGAAAACAAAGCTGTACCGTCCGTTACTGTTAATTATAAAAGCACCGGAAGCTCTACCCACTCAAACGAGCTTGGGATGCGCGCTATGCAGGAACGCGCTTATGAAAAGCGTGGCGAGCAATATTTGTTGATCAAATCCCCTCCTGCTTCCGGCAAAAGCCGTGCTTTAATGTTTATCGCCCTTGATAAGCTGAATAATCAGGGAATTAAGCAAGCTATTATAGCCGTCCCTGAAAAGTCCATTGGAGCAAGCTTTACCGACGAACCGCTTTCAAATTACGGTTATTATTATGATTGGAAGGTGGAGCCAAAATGGAATCTTTGTAACGCGCCCGGTGAGGATGGCAGTAAAGTCAATGCTGTTAGAACTTTTTTGGGTAGTGATGATAAAATCTTAATCTGTACGCATTCGACGTTTCGTTTCGCAGTGGAGCGGCTGGGAATTGAGGCTTTTGACGATCGGATGATCGCAATTGATGAATTTCACCATGTTAGTGCGGATGGAGATAATGTTCTCGGTTCACAACTCAGGCAATTCGTAGCACGGGACAAGGTACATATCGTAGCTATGACCGGCTCTTATTTCCGTGGGGATGCAACTCCCGTCTTAATGCCTGACGATGAAGCTAAATTCGATACCGTTACATACACATATTATGAGCAACTCAACGGTTATCAATATCTGAAGACGCTGAACATTGGTTATTACTTCTACAGTGGGGCGTATGCGGATGAGATATTAAGTGTCCTTAATCCTGATGAAAAAACGATCATTCACATACCGAACGTTAATTCACGAGAGAGTATGGGTGATAAGATTAAAGAAGTGGAACATATCATTGAGGCGCTGGGAGATTGGCGGGGTATTGACCCTCAAACCGGCTTTCATTTGGTTAAAACCTCCGGAGGAAAGACATTACGTATTGCTGATCTGGTAGATGATGATGCGGCAAAGCGCAATAAAGTATCTGCGGCATTAAAACTATCTGAGGTCAAATATAACCGTGATTATGTGGACATTATTATAGCACTTGGCATGGCTAAAGAAGGATTTGACTGGATATGGTGTGAACATGCGCTCACCGTGGGTTATCGTTCCAGCCTGACTGAAATTGTACAGATTATCGGCCGCGCCACACGCGATGCCCCCAATAAAACCCACGCCCGTTTTACTAACTTGATCGCAGAACCGGATGCATCGGAAGAGGCTGTTACTGACGCCGTCAATGATACGCTTAAAGCAATATCGGCAAGTTTATTGATGGAACAGGTACTGACACCAAGATTCAACTTTACTCCGAAGAATGTACAAAGCGCGCCAGTTGAAGGATTCGATTATGGGGTAAGCGGTTATAATCCAGACAGAGAAAATGTTGGATTCAATGAGGATACCGGACAATATCAAATTGAAATCAAAGGACTTTCTATGCCCCAAAGCAAGAACGCACAGCGCATTTGCAAAGAAGATTTGAACGAAGTTATCGCGGCTTTTGTACAGGATAAACAAACCATTGAACGTGGCTTATTTGACGAAGAAGTAGTACCACAAGAGCTGACTCAGGTCCGAATGGGAAAAATCATCAAAGATAAATATCCAGAACTGGATGAAGAAGACCTAGAAGCTATACGACAGCATGCCATTGCTGCGCTTAATTTCACGCAAAAGGCAAAAGAGACACTGAACAACGACAGTGAATTAAGCAGTCGAGGTAATACAGCTCTAATTGATGGCATACGCAAGTTTACTATGGATGTGCGGGAGCTGGATGTAGACTGGATAGACAGCATAAATCCATTCAGCGAAGCCTATTCCATTTTATCGAAAGCTATGACAGAGCACAGTTTAAAAACTATGGCAGCGGTCATTTCAGCCAAAAAACCAAATTTGTCATTGGAGGAGGCACGGGATTTAGCGAGGCGGGCTTTAAAATTTAAAAATGAACGGGGCCGGTTACCGGATATTAAGTCCGGTGATCCATGGGAGCAGCGTATGGCACAAGGTATTGCCTTTCTTGCACGTTTAAAAGCTGAAAAAGCAAATGGCTAAAAAAGATAATTTCACAGAAGAAGATGATGCCCTTTTGGCAGAACTCGGTATCGAAATAGAGGCCAAGGCATCGGGTAAGTACACTGTACGGGAAGAACGAATCATTGCCGGTTTTGAAGAAATTCAAAAGTTTGTGGAGAAGCAAGGTCGCTTACCAGAACATGGCGAAAACAGAGATATTTTTGAAAGACTGTACGCTGTCAGGCTTGACCGAATTCGTAATCAGCAAGAATGCCAGGAACTTCTGAAGGACTTGGATTATCAACAACTTTTAGATGATGGATATAAACCGACATTAAAGGTTCCGGATGACATGGATGATGATGAATTGCTTGAGCAACTGGGCGTGGAAGAAAATGAAGAAAGTTCCATCACAAAGCTAAAACATGTAAAGCCGCGCGCAGAAAAGAAGGCCGCGGAAGAAATTGCTAACCGTACTCGCTGTGAGGATTTTGAGCGATTTAAACCACTGTTTGAGGCATTAAAGAAAGATATTGATACGGGGTACAGAAACACGATCTGGTTTAGAAAAGATGCGGGCTTTTCCAAAACAACACTTAAAAAAGGACAGTTTATTATCATAGGCGGGCAAATTTCATACATAGAAGAAATTGGTGAAACATTTAAAGCACCTAATGGAGACGACGATGCCCGTCTGCGGGTTATTTATGCAAATGGTACGGAAAGTAATATTTTATTAAGATCACTAGTTCGTGCAATGTATAAGGATGAAACGAGCAGGTTTATATCTGACCCTAATTTCGGACCGCTTTTCTCAGGGGAAAACAGCGAAGATGACCTTGAAAGCGGTACAATTTATGTACTCCGCAGTCTCTCTGATCATCCATTGGTGAAAGAAAACAGGAGCATCGTTCATAAAATTGGGGTCACAGGCGGTGATATAAAGAAACGAATTTCTGGTGCTAAATATGATCCTACTTTTTTAATGGCTGATGTTGAAGTTATAGCTACGTATAAACTGGCTAACATAAATCGCATAAAACTTGAAAAAGTCATTCATAAATTTTTCGGTACAGCAAAATTGGATATTGAAGTAAACGATCGCTTTGATAGACCGGTAAAAGCGCAGGAATGGTTTTTGACTCCACTTTTTATCATTGATGAAGTTGTAGAAAAAATAAAAGAAGGTATAATAAGCGATTATTATTATGACCCAACTTCTGTAGGACTTAAGAAATATCAGAATTGATCCCAGATGTAGGGCTACTCTTGTTCTGGTAAAACTACCCAAAGTACGTAATATCGGGGGCAAATAGCCCTATTTTCGTTCTAAATTTACAACTAAATTCAGTTCTAAATTTGGTTGTAAATTACCCTATATTTGGTTTGCTGAAATAAACCTTGATTAGTTGTAGAAATAGTTGTAGATTTACAACTGAATTTACAACTTAATATAAAGGGTAACACTATGATTTACACCGTAGGAGGCATCAAAGGCGGAAGTGGTAAGACAACCATAGCGACCAACTTAGCTGTTTTCTTGGCCAATCAAGGCCGAGATGTGATTTTAGTCGATGCTGATGACCAAGAATCTGCCACAGATTTTTCAGCTTTTCGGCATCAAGCCAAAAACGGTGACCTTGGTTATACAGCCGTTAAAATCACAGGAAAAGAACTTAATGCAAACGTATTGCGACTGGCCAGTAAATGCGATGATATTGTGATTGATACAGGCGGGCGCGATACTGTCAGCCAACGTTCTGCTTTGTCAGTAACAGATATTTACCTTGTTCCTTTTGCGCCCCGCTCCCTTGATATTTGGACTTTACGCAAAGTTGAAAATCTGGTTTCAGAAATTGCCCCCTTCAATACTAAGATACGTTGCCTCTCTTTCATTAATAAAGCTGATGCACGGGGAAGCTACAAAGAAGAAGCTTCTGACCTGTTGAAAGATTCCAGTGTTCTCACTTTCCTCGATTGCTCTATCGGTAATCGTATCTCATTTGCCAATGCTGCTGCTTCTGGCTTGGGGGTTATAGAATTAAAGCCCATAGATGAAAAGGCAATTTATGAATTGTCTGAATTATATTTAGGTATTCATAAAGCATTGAAAAACAATCAACAAGAAACATTATCAACAACTTAATTTACAACTATATTCAGTTGTAAATCTACAACTTAAATGAGTTCAGATTATGAGTAAGAAGAAGACACCAACATTGGCAATGCCCCCTGTTACAGAATATCAACAACCCGCGCACAAGGGAATTGATTTTTCTGACCCTAAGTTGCAACACATGATAGACAAAGGATTGGATGTCTATCCTTCGCAGCCCGTGACAAAGCCAGATAAACTTAAATCATTCACTTTTAAGATATATGAAAGTGAGTTGGAAATTATCCGTGAGATACAGGCACGTTTACCCAAACGCGACCGTATCTCTATCCATGATTTTGTGGTTGATGCTGTAAAGGATAAAATCACAAAAGAACAAAAAAGGAGCAACCAGATTTAGTTGTGTTTTTACAACTGTTTTTAGTTGTAAAAATAGACTAGAAAACCTTTTATACCAACTTGTTTTGTTATATGGTCGTTTATGACAGATTTAAAAGAAATTGCAGAGAGCAATCGCCCAAAGCCAGGGCGAAAAACCTCTAAACCGAAACTGGTAAAAACCCTTCAAGAGGTCAGCTTGGCATTACCATTGGCCGACGAAGTGGTTTACCAACACGCATTACTTTGCCAAGTGGCTTTGCCTGCCAGCGACCCCAAAGCGAACCGCTATTGGAGCGTTGAAAATGGCCGCAGCAGTTTGATTATCCAAGCGGGTATTGTCAAAGACCAACGCACCAAGAAACTGATTGAAGTTGGCTTACCTTATGGTGTGACAGCCCGCTTATTATTTATCAATTTGGTATCAGAAATTCTGAAAAACAAGAAGAAATATCAGCAAACAGGTGAACGCATCATTTCACTTGAAAAAAGTATGTCCGCGTTCATTAAGCGTTTAGGGTTGCCAGTTACCAAGCACTATATCAACAACGTGAAAGAGCAAATTTTAAGAATGTCACGCGCTCAATTTACATTTATTGTGACTGCCGAAGGCGTACCACACGATGGCTATTCCGATATTAAACTATTTGATAAACACGATCTCTGGTATCCTGAATCCGCTGACCAGTTGGGCTTTTGGCCGTCATTTGTTGAGCCAACGGCCAAGTTTACCGAGTTTGTTATTAATCATGCTGTACCTCTTGATGAAAGGGCAGTGGCCAGCTTATCAGAAGGCACGTTGACCCTTGATATTTACGCTTGGTTGGCGCATCGCTTATGCCGTGTCAATAAAGAAACCCCAGAATTTGTAGATTGGAAATCATTGTATGAAATCTATGGCAAGGGCTATGCCAAGACAAACAAGTTCAAAGAAAAATTCCGTGAAGCTCTCCATAAAGTGTTACACGCTTACCCAAGAGCGGCCAATTCAGTAACAGAGGGTATTTGCGTTGTTAAAAATGGTAACAAGCAGTCAGGCCGCTACTCAGGTTTTTGGCTTGAATATACCCCGCCGCCAGTACCTCATAGTAGCGATTATAAGCCCCAGCTTGAAGGCAAAAAGAAGCACGTGATTGATATTAAGCCTGTTAAAGGCAAAAGAAGCCGCGCACAGGTCGAAGCGACTGTCTATCGCCCGCCCAGTGAGGCAGACATTCTGAAAATGAGCCGTGAGGAGTTGGATAAACTCCCCAAAATCAATGAAAAGAAGAAAAAGTAAGTTACTTTGGTTGCAATTTTACAACCAAAATCAGTTGTGAATCTACAACTAAAAATGTACGTAAAGTTTGTCACGCCCCATATCCAAAAAGTACGTAATATCGGGGGCAATTTCTGAAAGAGCATTTTAGGCTATCACCCTGTTTTTATTGGATTGCCTGTTTTGCAAAGCACGTAATATTGGGGGCAGTTTTGGGTAAAATGATCGTTTAAAATACATATTGTTGGCTGTGTGGAAAAAGGTGGCGTTTTGAAGGTTATCTACGTAATATTGGGGGCAAAACATACGTAATATTGGGGGCAAAGTGGCACGTAATATCGGGGGCAGAATCCTATATATAATATAAACTATAAAAAACCTATAAACTTCCTCTCAAATGTGAAAAACTCAAATCAGTGAAAAAACAAAGGATATGACTTGGGAAGGAAAAAAAGGAGGGGGTTTAGAGCAACTATGATTTTAATTTTATCTACCCTTGCATTTTTCTTTTCTCCAGTGGGTTCAAAACCTGCCGTTGTGTTTTATCATTCAACCTGCTAATTTGCTTGGTATGACCCCTACTAAATATCAAAAATTACGTGAGGCTGCTAAAGCCGTTAGCATTGAAGCAATTTTGGCTGCCGTGGGGCATAGCCCTGCCAAAAATAGTACAAACGGCGATGTTTGGTACAACAGCCCCTTTCGGGAAGATTCAAGCCCCAGTTTTCATGTTTTAAATCGGACAAATCAGTGGTTTGACTTTGGTGAAGGGATGGAACGGCCAGCCGATAGCATTACCCTTGCCATGAAGCTCACAGGAAAACCGTTTACAGAGGCTTGTGAGTGGCTTGTCGGGCTTTCGGGTAGGGTGGTAGCCGCCCCCCCAATTCAGCGCACTCCACGGGCTGCTATTGGCCAAATGGAGGCATCTAAACAGGCGACCAATGACAACCTTGCCGAGAGCGGTCATATTTTGGAGACTGTTTACGAATTTTCGACATGGACGGGCAGGGGGCGCAATCGAGAATTCACCGCCCAAGCCCGCTATTTAGCCAACCGAGGATTAAAACCCGAGATTTGCTCCCCTTATGTGGCCACCATCAAATTTTCACCTGCTCATAAGAAAACTGCTAAATGGTACGCTGTGGGTTTTCCCAATAACGGCGGCGGCTATGAAGTTCGCGCCCAATTCGGCCAAACCCATTTTAAATCCTGTGTCGGTCCACGTGACATCACCACTATTTTTGCCCAGGTATCAAAGTCCGAACCCCCGCCAACTCGTCTGCACGTGTTTGAGGGGTTTCCTGATTTTTTGACGTTTTTACATCTTAAACCCGATATAGCCCCCAAGCGTGAAAACTTTTTGATTTTGAACGGCACGGGAATGATCACCCGCGCTTTGTCAGTGATTGAAGCGGGAATTGGCGAGTATGGTACCAAGTTTAATCCGCTGATTTTGTGGACACAAAATGATGCCGCAGGGGAAATATTGACTAACCATTTCTTGAAGAAAGGGACTGCTCTAGGGATGAGTGTTAATAGTATGAACTACTTTTACGCGAATTATAAAGATTTAAACGAACAGTGGCAATCCAACCAAGGCAAAAAGCTTATCAATCGCATCACGCCTTAGTTTAAATCAAACAGAATTATAGGCTTAAAAGTAATCATTTTAAAGACTTAAAATAGAGTAAGATATTTTATAGATAAACCAAAAATCGGTAGCTCAAATTGGTTTATCTATACGTCGGTTCTGCAAAATACCCCCTCCAAAACGCTAGAATCGCCGTTTTTTCAATATGGATCCTTCTAAATGGTGACGAGTACAAGGCGTTTTATGGCCGATATTCGACATATTTTTTGAGCTAAAAATTAGCCATTTTTTTACAAATTTTCGTATTTGTATACAAGCCTATACTGGTAATGGCTGCAACTCCCGATTCGGGCCAAAAGTAAGATAGATCAGAAGCCAAAGGTTAGAAGGCTTTTAATAAATTAAG
>NZ_JBYFCK010000041.1:11294-14783 GCF_057652155.1 Runella sp. R0.1_18 | reverse complement strand
CGAGCTTTACGGAAACCTTCCGATAAACGCTAATTAGCAAACCGCTATTTTCCGCCCGTTTGTAATGAAAACCTCTACTCCACCTGTGTAGTTACTTTGGAGTGTAGCGCCAGGGGTTACAGTAGCAGAGATAGAATAAGTGGTAAAGTTGGCCGAACACGAAGTTTGGACGTTGGCAATGGTAGGGTTGGCGGGCGGTGCTAAAGTGGCCGCCGCCGCAGAGCTACTGCATCCATTGGTGGTATTTGTAATAACAATATTAGAGTAGTTTGCCGCTGATAAGTTGGGAATGAAAATTTCCCCGTTACTATTAGCTTGCAAACTAAGTTGAGCCTGGGGAGTAGATGCCTTTGAATAATTGACTTGATAGGTAGTGTTAGCGGCCAATCCACTAATAGATATTTTTCCATCAGTTCCGTTGCAGGTGGTAGGATTAGTTCTCGTAACGGTTACGCTCAAAGAGGGATTAGTCAGGGTTTTATTGCCATTGGCTGTGGCAGTACACCCGTTGTTTGAGATGGAGAAATTGCTGTAAGAGCCAGCCGAAAGTCCACTCAGAACAAACGAGTTATTGTTAACGGTGATTGTTTTTGGGCTACCTGTCCCTGTATAGCTTAATGTGTAAGAGCCATTGGGTAGGTTGGTAGTAGAGAAAGTTATACTCCCATTTGTTGCTCCACAAGTGGTGGGGTCAGTTATACTACCTGTGGTTAAGGTTGGAGCGGGAATAACAGTGATTGTGATGCTAGTGGGGTTACTTGTACAGCCATTTGTTTGATTTTTCGCTTTAACAAGGTAGGTAGTTGTACTTTGTACATCACTAGGCGTGTAGGTCAAGGAATTAGCTTGAAGAAGAGTGCCGTTTGTAGTGTACCAATCAGCTGTCTGATTGGAGCCAACAGTCACAGAGAGAGTAGGAATAGGGGTAGCTCCTGAGCAATAGTTGACGTTTGTGGCGGTAGGATTAGGTGGATTAATGGCAGGACACTGACAGTTAGGAGCTACAACATCATAGGTTGTTGAACAGCCATTTAGTAGAGCTTCAATTCTAACGTTTGTTCCTGTTGGGATTCCCGAAAGTACTCCACCTGTGTAGTTACTTTGGAGTGTAGCGCTAGGAGTTACAGTAGCAGAAATGGAATAAGTAGTAAAGTTGGCCGAACACGAAGTTTGGACGTTGGCAATGGTAGGACTGGCGGGCGGTGCTAAAGTGGCCTCCGCCGCAGAGCTACTACATCCATTGGTGGTATTTGTAATAACAATATTAGAGTAGTTTGCCGCTGATAAGTTGGGAATGGAAATTTCCCCGTTACTATTAGCTTGTAAACTAAGTTGAGCCTGGGGAGTAGATGCCTTTGAATAATTGACTTGATAGGTAGTGTTAGCGGCCAATCCACTAATAGATATTTTTCCATCGGTTCCGTTGCAGGTGGTAGGATTAGTCCTGGTAACGGTTACGCTCAAAGAGGGATTAGTCAGGGTTTTATTGCCATTGGCTGTGGCAGTACACCCGTTGTTTGAGATGGAGAAATTGCTGTAAGAGCCAGCCGAAAGTCCACTCAGAACAAACGAGTTAGAGGAAACAGTGATTGTTTTTGGGCTACCTGTTCCTGTATAGTTCAATAGATAACTGCCATTAGATAAATTGGTAGTAGAGAAAGAAATACTTCCATTTGTTGCTCCACAAGTGGTGGGGTCAGTTATACTACCTGTGGTTAAGGTTGGAGCGGGAATAACAGTGATTGTGATGCTAGTGGTGCTACTTGTACACCCATTTGTTTGATTTTTTGCTTTAACAAAGTAGGTAGTTGTACTTTGTGGAGCACTAGGCTGGTAGGTCAAGGAATTAGCTCGAAGAAGAACGCCGTTTGTAGTGTACCAATCAGCTGTCTCATTGGAGCCAACAGTTACAGAGAGGGTAGGAGTAGGGGTAGCTCCTGAGCAATAGTTGACGTTTGTGGCGGTAGGGTTAGGGGGATTAATGGCAGGACACTGACAGTTAGGAGCTACAACATCATAGGTTGTTGAACAGCCATTTAGTAGAGCTTCAATTCTAACGTTTGTTCCTGTTGGGATTCCCGAAAGTACTCCACCCGTGTAGTTACTTTGGAGTGTAGCGCCAGGGGTTATAGTAGCAGAAATGGAATAAGTGGTAAAGTTGGCCGAACACGAAGTTTGGACGTTGGCAATGGTAGGACTGGCGGGCGGTGCTAAAGTGGCCTCCGCCGCAGAGCTACTGCATCCATTGGTGGTATTTGTAATAACAATATTAGAGTAGTTTGCCGCTGATAAGTTGGGAATGGAAATTTCCCCGTTACTATTAGCTTGTAAACTAAGTTGAGCCTGGGGAGTAGATGCCTTTGAATAATTGACTTGATAGGTAGTGTTAGCGGCCAATCCACTAATAGATATTTTTCCATCAGTTCCGTTGCAGGTGGTAGGATTGGTTCTCGTAACGGTTACGCTCAAAGAGGGATTAGTCAGGGTTTTATTGCCATTGGCTGTGGCAGTACACCCGTTGTTTGAGATGGAGAAATTGCTGTAAGAGCCAGCCGAAAGTCCACTCAGAACAAACGAGTTATTGTTGACAATGATTGTTTTTGGAGTACCTGTTCCTGTATAGCTCAATAGATAACTGCCATTAGATAAATTGGTAGTAGAGAAAGAAATACTTCCTTCTGCACCACTACAAGTAGTTGGATTTGAAGAGCTAACGACAGCCAAGGTAGCAGCAGGGGGATTAGTCAGGGTTTTAGTGTCATTGGCTGTGGCAGTACACCCGTTGTTTGAGATGGAGAAATTGCTGTAAGAGCCAGCCGAAAGTCCACTCAGAACAAACGCATTATTGTTAACGGTGATTGTTTTTGGAGTACCTGTTCCTGTATAGGTTAATGTGTAAGAGCCATTGGGTAGGTTGTTAGTAGAGAAAACTAGACTACCATCTGTCGCTCCACAGGTGGATGGATTAGTAATATTTCCAGCTGTTATTGTTGGTAGAGAAGGCGCATTTAATATTACAGTTGAGTTAATAGTAGAAGTGCAATTTCCTTTTTTAATTGTAAAATTCGAATATGCACCTGATGATAAACCAATAATTATAAATGAATTATTAAACACGTTTACTATGGATGATTGGGTCGAACCTTCTTTTTGGAAGGTTAAAGAATAAGTACCATTAATTAAATTTGAAGTACTAAAAGATATTTGCCCATTGTTACCCCCACATATACTAATTTGATTAATACTAGAAATTAATATAGTCGTGTTATTACAACCACAGGGGTCAGCAACGACCCACTGTGTAGTACCAGACGAAAAAGAACAACTATTGCTATCGTATTGTTGCTTTTCTAAAGCATTTCCATTACATCTTGTTTGCTGATTGTCAGTCCAAACAGGTTGACGATTATTGCAACCACAGGGGTCAGCAACGACCCACTGTGTAGTACCAGACGAAAAAGAACAACTATTGCTATCGTATTGTTGCTT
>NZ_JBYFCK010000041.1:0-11194 GCF_057652155.1 Runella sp. R0.1_18 | reverse complement strand
TTCTAAAGCATTTCCATTACATCTTGTTTGCTGATTGTCAGTCCAAACAGGTTGACGATTACTGCATCCACATGAAATTCTTCTTCCCCATCTATGCTCTCCATATGTGGGAGAGCATGGGTTGTTGTCTCGTTCTTGGAATACCAAATCATTCCCATCGCAACCTGTTTGGCCCGTTTCCCACCACCAACCCTGTCTATCATTACAACCGCATGAAATTCTTCTTCCCCATCTATGCTCTCCATATGTGGGAGAGCATGGGTTGTTGTCTCGTTCTTGGAACACCAAATCATTCCCATCGCAACCTGTTTGGCTCGTTTCCCACCACCAACCTTGTCTATCATTACACCCACATGATTCTGTTCTTCCCGGTCTATGTGTTGTATATGTGGGAGAGCATGGGTTATAGTCTCGTTCATAATGTACTAAATCATTACCTTCACATTTAGTAAGTGCAATCTCTCGCCAATCACCCTCATAGCTTTGGTTACAACAAGGATTATATGTCAGTGTAATACTATTATTACTCCATTTCCAATCGCCACAAGTGGTTTGACAGTAAACAGTGTATGTTCCTGGCTGATTAAATAATGCGGTGCCTCCATCAGTCAAGACTACATTCCCATTTTTATACCATACTGTAGTATAACAGTTTGAAGCAGATAGTGTTGCAGTGTAATTATTTATACTTCCTACCCTTAAATTTTGAGATTGATTTGTTATATCTTTTGAGCTTGTTGCACTCCCATAGCCATCACATAATTCATATAGATCCGTTGTCAGTGATATGTTACATGGATCAGATACTATTGCCTCTTTTCGGGCACTAGTAGAAGGATTGTTAGATATATTTTTTTTGTATATGCAATTGGGGTATTTTGTACTTTTTATTAGTATAAAATCGCTTTTTTTAGAGTTTTTTAACGAAGTTTCAGAATAAAATTTTTCTCCATCTGAACTAAATAGGTACTCATTGTTCGGCTTGGTAGAGATGAGTATTTGTGATGAGTCGATACTATAAATGGCTTTTATTATATCAATATCTTTGTTTAATGGGCATCCCTCTTTTAAATTAAACTGTAATTCTCCTTTTTTCTCAAAAACACTTTTTATTCCGTTTATCCCTCCTCTAAGAAGAATTATGCTGGCTTTTTGTTCAACACTGTTAAAGTAACCTTTTAATAGAAAGGTGGCCTGGCGTTCATCTAGGTTTAGTTTTTTTTCAATATACTCATAATAGTTCCCTCCCGTCTGTACAAAGTTGTCTGGTAGTAACAGTTTGAGAGAGAACCCTTTTTGTTCTTCAAAAATGAAAAAGGCACTAGGAGGTATATCAAGCAATTCGGCGGTAATGGTTAGCTCAATTTCCTCGCCTACCTCTACGGTATCCTTATTGGCTTTTAAGGTAAATCGAATCGGATCGAGTACGTAGGGCGTATTTCGTTTGGGTAGAGTTGGAAGAATTGCTAGTATAGGTCGGTCTAGCGTAGGTACATTGAAAGGTGCTGTTGCCTTATTTCTACCAACGCGCACATTCTCCTTCCCCTTTCCTTTCTTCAGGATGGTCTTTGTATGCCCACTAGTAGGATTGATATGGAAGAGTATGATTATAGATAATATATACCAAATGTACATATAGACTCGGGTAAAACGTCCTATCATCTTTTTGTTGTTGGGGTAATAAACACTATCACTTACTCCTAGTAGAGTTAGGAATAGTCTATTGTTTATGAGTTAGAGGTTGGCAAAGATGAATGTAGTTTTGGTTGTTATCAATACCCTCTTTGAAAGATGCAAATGCAAGCCAATTTTGGTTTTTGCCTCAAGCAATAATCGTGCAAAAGTCTCAACTAGGTACTTATTTTCCGTGAAACCTACTTTTTTTTCCGTGAAATCTACACAAAATCCGTGAAACAATTTGTTTAATTCACCCAAAATCATAGGAGATACGCTCTTATCTCGACTAGAAGATTCTTTTGAAAGTGCAATTGATAACTTAGTTTTTTTTGTTTTGGAAATAGTATGAAACCTTTGCAAGCATCTACTCAAGCAGGAACTTAATCTAAAACATATAGCCCTAAAGAGTGATAAAACTGGGCTTAAACTCTATAATTTTCTTTTGAAAAAATATCCAATAGTTAACGATATATGCAATTGAAAAAAGTTTTTATAGCGACATTATAACAGTATGTTTTTGAGCGTGTGAAAAATTAAGTCTATATTTATACGATAATCACATATTCTATATGCCACAATTAGATCGTTCTAACTTTAAGTATAACGCGAAGGTTTTTGAAAAAAACTGTCTTTGGTGCGGGACACCCTTCTTTGCTAGTCGCTCTACAGCCAAGTACTGTTGTGGAACTTGTAGGGGTTATGCTAATCAAGCCAAACAATCTGAGGAAGCTATACCGTACGATGAGACGGAAAAAATGATTTCTGCGTTGCTTTCTGAAAATGCCTACCTAAAAGGACAACTCCAAAGGTATGTGACGGAAAATGACGAATTACGAAAACAGCTACTGGAGAAAAGTGCTCAATAATCCTATTATGGCAGATTGGCTGTAGATGAATTAGGTATTAACCGAGAAAGCAGCTTTTGGGGGTAAGTACAGATTCCTTCGTTTGATTGAAGGTATCTTGAAAAAACTAGCGTAAATCTTCCAAGTCTTGTTAGTTTGGAGTAATAAATTTGTCTATAAATTTTGACAAATAAATTGATTTGTCTTAATTTTAAGGCAAAAAAAGATTATGCTCACTCATGAAAAAGTAGTCTCTTTTTTAAAACAAAATCCAGCACTTTCATTATCTGTTTTAGAAAAAGAAGCTCAATTACCCATTAGCACCTTATCTAAATCTCTGACAGGAGATCGTCAACTAAACCTGAAACATTTGGCAAGTCTCTATCCTGTTTTGGTCAAATATGGATTTAACGAGTTTGCAAACTCACGTGCAAAAATAATTTCAGTAGTCAATCACAAAGGAGGTGTCGGAAAAACTACCACAACCCTCAATTTGGGCAAGGCTTTGTCAAAGCTCGGTTACCGTGTACTATTGATTGATATGGATTCTCAAGGTAATCTTTCCCAAGCACTAGGACACGATAATCCTGAAAAGCAGGTAGTGCAGTCGCTGTTAAAGGGAGAACCACTGCCTATTTGTAACCTAGCCGATAATTACGATTTAGCTCCTAGTGATTTGGAATTGGCTTACGCTGATTTGGAGTTGGTGCAAGCTATAGGCGGAGTTAATCAGCTTAAAAATGTGATTGCCCCAATTCGTAGTCAATACGATTATATTTTCATTGATTGCCCCCCAGCTTTAAACATTTTTACTAACTCGGCTTTGGTAGCCTCTACGGGGTGTTTGGTAACACTGCAACCTGAAGCCTCAGCCTTAAAGGGTGTCAATAATTTGTTTGATCGAATTACGCAGGTGAGAGATAGGATTAATTACGAACTGACCATAGAAGGAATTGTATTAACTATGGTAGATATACGTCTAAAGGTTCATCGAGACATGATTGACTATATCAAAGAATCGCTGTCAAGTTTTAAGATATTTAATACCCTCATCCGTCAAAATGTTGCGTTGAAAGAGTCGCAAATTGCACAGCAGGATATTTTTGAATACGCTTCAGAATCCAACGGAGCGCAGGACTATCTAAAATTGGCAAGAGAAGTTTCGGGTTATTAAAACATACATCCCTAATGAAAAAATACCAACTCAATCTCGGAGAAAAAAAAATAATCAAAGATCAAGGGCTTTTGCAATTTGAAGAAATTAAAAGGCAAATTCTCATCCTTCCAGAACTAGAACAGCTCATCCCGCCGCTGTTAATGGATGAACGACAACAACTAGAACAAAATATCATTCGAGAAGGCTGTCGAGAAGCGTTATTGATTTGGCAAACTACCAAGGATATAATAAATCCTGATGCTAAAAATACCCATACGGTGTATGTATTGATTGATGGACACAATCGCTACGGTATTTGTATGAAGCATGGAATTGATTTCAAAATTCATTTGGTCAGTTTTAATACCTTGTACGACGTGAGGCAGTATATGATTGATAATCAGTTAGGTAGAAGAAACTTAACCCCCGAGCAAATTTCTTATTTAAGGGGAATGAAGTACTTAACTGAGAAAAAAGAAAAAGGGAAATATGAGCGTTTGGAGCATAAGGGACAAAATGTCCTTTATGATATTGAAGAAGGTGAAACCACCGTGGCCATGGAGGAAAATGGGCATAAGGGACAAAATGTCCTTTATGGCACTGAGGTGGTTTCAACCTCCCAAAAATTAGGCAAACGCTTTAATGTAAGTGAGAAAACAATTAAGCGAGATGCTGAATTTGCTTCGGGTTTAGAAAAACTGGATCCGAGCCTGAAATTAGGGATTTTATCGGGTCAAACTAAAGTTAACAAAACGATTATTCAGCAGGTTGGAAAAACAGTTACCCCTGAATCTCCTTTGGCGACGGTTGACGAGATTGAGCAGGCAGTTAAAAAAGTGCTAGTGGATACCAAAAAAACGATTTCCAAGCCAGCTAAAGAGAATCCAAAAGAGGTACTGATTCGACAGTTGTCAGAGTTAACGAAGCAACTACAACAAACAGGAATGGTCAGGATTTGTGACGAAATCATACGCTGTGCTTCAAAGCTCAAAAAACTAGACAAATGAAAGTCGTAATGTTATAGTGGTATATAAAAAGTTGAAAATAGAATATAGATGGAAAGGTTGACCCAAGAGGGCAAACATAATTGGGAGTATTATAAAGCGCGGATTGATTTGGTGGAGTTTGCAATATGGAAAGGGTTTGCTATTAACCCCAAGAAAACATCGCGCAACTACGTAGTTTTGAAGAAAGAGGGAGATGTAATTGTTGTTTTTTTTAACCAAAATACTGGTTACCAAGGTTACTTCAATCCTGTTGACACAAAAGATAGGGGTAGCGTTCTCGACTTTGAGTTTAATAGAAGCCAACGAAACTGGAAGGATGTGTTTGGCGCTTTGGATGGGTATTTGAATGAATTGAAAATAGGAAAGATTAGAACTAATAAACGTGTTTTGCGCCCCACTCTCCCCCCTACTACCGAGTATGACGCTAATTATGATTTTAAATTTCAGCCACTATCCGACTTCTCTTATTTGAATCAACGTGGTATTACTGTAAAAACAGCCTCGGAAGCTTGTTTTCAGCAGCAAATATTCAATAAGACCTTTACGTTCAATGGAGTTTTGTACATAAATACAGCATTCCCATTACGAAATCAAACGGGAGTGGTTGCGGCGATTGTCCGAAATGCACGCTATAATAAAATCGAATGTTCTCGGGGGGACGCTTGTTGGGTGTCTGATTTGGCAATGAATGACGCGGAAAATGTTACTATGGTCATTACCGAAAGCCCCATTGATGCGCTTTCGTACCACCAATTGTTTTTACCATACCCCTCTGAAAAAAGACTTTACGTCGCAACGGCGGGGAATTTAAGCGATACTCAACCCCAATTTATTCAGTACTTGGTTGAGCTCTATCGTCCGGACAAAATTGTACTGGCCAATGATAAGGATAAAGGCGGTTTGGTACAAAATGTAAAACTGATGGGTGCGTTGATGTACCCTGACTACCCTGCTAATCTGAGAGTCATTGTGCAGTCTCATGGACAAAAAATAATATTTTCATTTCGATATGAAGTCGAAAATCCGTCAAATGAAGTGCCTTTTCTTGAAGGAATGGTTGAAAAGTATTTTAAAAACACTAAAAAATTTGTAGCCTCTCGAAACGATGGATGGGTCGATGTGCATATTGATACTATGGGTTTGGCTCTTGGAATACTGGAAGAATTTCTGGCCAAAGAAAAAAAGCCATCAAATTGGTTGACAATCCATAAACCTCATTTGAAAGACTTTAATGAAGACTTACAATTTATAGCAAAACGCGATCCTAATTATAGTGATATGTCTCTTTAATTGACTTTACACCTGTATGAATCTAAAATCTGAATCCATTGCCTTCATTCCAAACAACGCCCAGGAGTGGCTGGATCGCGTCCGGCTTGATAGAAATCTATTTTATAACCTACCCGATATACAGCGTAATTTTAAGGAAGACGCCACACTTGCACGGGATATTATCATCTTTCTAGCCCATTCGTATAAAACAGACTTATTTGGGTACACCAACTTTGCCATCAATGATTTTTGCAAGTTGATGGGCTACAAATCGCCAAATTTGCAAAAAACACATCCAATTTTTGAAACGGGTATGATTAAACCTCCTACCTTGCTAGGACATGAGTTTAAGAGCGTCTTTGAATATACGTTGTATCGTTTGGCGGCAAACAATATCCCTTTATCTCGGATTGAAAAGACGCAAATTCCCAGTATGAAAGAACTTAACGTCTCTTTCGTACAGATTATCAGTGATATACGAGTAAGCTATAATGTAAATCGCCCACAAAAAAGGTTTTATTCTTTTAAATTAGGACGGGGATTTGTTGAAAACCTGATGAGTTTCTACGTAACACTGAGTTTAAAGGATTATTTACGGGTAGCATCCAATAAAAACAGTGGTCGTATCAAAAACCTGTATATTTATTTAGCGGGGATGCAAAACGTATTGATTTATAATAGTACCAACGTATTAACTCCCAATTTTGACTTTCTTTGTGAAATTGCCAATATTGAAGACCAACTTCCAAAGCACCGTAAATTCATTCTCCATAAGTACCTGAAAAACATTGCAGAACACTCTGATTTGAAATTTCAAATTGAGTTTTTTACAGATAAAGGACAAAAACAAGCATACAGTATTCGGCTGACATTTGATTTAACTCAATTGCCCTTGGAAGGGAATAAGAAAAATTTGTTTTTTAAACTACTCAACGAGCGGCTTCGTCAGGCGTTTGATGATCAGTTCCCTCAGTACGTTGATAACTTTGAATTGTTTCAAAAGTGGCTTACCAATCGGGAGTACGATAAGGAGTTGAAAGATCGGATTATACGCGACGTGTATAAAGCAAGTTTTATGTCGGAGCATGATAAATCGGAAGATTTAAGCCTTCAGGAGCTTCTTGACAGTTATATACAGAACTTGAATGAAGAAAAGCCGAGTGAATCTTAGAAAAATACAAGTCGTCGCTATAAGATTGCGACCAAAGCAGGTTTTTACCACTATAAGATTGCGACCGAAATGCTTTTTACCGCTATAAGATTACGACTTACCGCTATAAGATTGCGACCGAAACGGTATTGCTACTATAAGATTACGACCGAAACGACGGTTACCGCTATAAGATTGCGACTAAAATGGCTACCGCTATAAGATTGCGACCAATTTTATTTTCTTAATTATCTGATTATCAGGTAATTTTATAATGAACCGCTATAAGATTGCGACCATATATATAACTATTATATAATTTTATATAGTTAACAGGGAAAAAAA
The DNA here is from genome assembly GCF_057652155.1 of Runella sp. R0.1_18. Classification (NCBI taxonomy): domain Bacteria; kingdom Pseudomonadati; phylum Bacteroidota; class Cytophagia; order Cytophagales; family Spirosomataceae; genus Runella; species Runella sp. R0.1_18. The sequence goes on along the minus strand of NZ_JBYFCK010000041.1, from coordinate 3,742 downwards.
TATTTATATTTTCAATATCAATGTTATATATTATATAATGCTAATATAACGGAATAATAACGATAATAAAATGAAATACGCGTACAAAATACCTTTTCAAAATTGAATAGCTCCTTACTTTTATTCTAACAAAAACAAGTCAGGTTTTACTAAAAATAGAGTATATTTGATAGCACTAAAACAACCTTGGAAAGCTCAAAAGCTTGCTAGAATTACACAGCTTGTAGAATGGAAGAAAGTCAAAATATACAATGGAAAGAAACTTGGCGTGACGAGTATATCAAGTGGATTGGCGGTTTTGCGAATGCTTCTGGCGGCAAACTTTTAATCGGTATCAACGACAAAGGGGAAGTAACAGGGCTTAATGATGCAAAAAAAATGTTAGAAGACATTCCAAATAAGGTGCGGGATATTTTGGGTATTGTGGTGGATGTGGATTTAAAAACGAGTCTTCAAGGAAATTATTTAGAAATTAGCGTAGAGGCTTATCCGTACCCAGTCAGCTACAAAGGGCAGTATCATTACCGCAGTGGTAGTACCAAACAAGAACTCAAAGGAGCTGCTTTGGATAAGTTCTTGCTCAACAAACAAGGAAGACGCTGGGATGCAGTGCCAATTCCCCATGTTTCAGCAAACGATTTGAGCCTTTCGGCCTTTGATTTTTTCCGAACAAAGGCCATCAAATCTAATCGACTGACGGAAGAAATTGTACAGGAAAGTAACGACATATTACTCGAAAAGCTTCATTTGACCGAAGGTAACTTCTTGAAAAGAGCGGCCATTTTGCTCTTTCATCCCGATCCCGAAAAGTACGTCACTGGGGCTTTTGTGAAAATTGGCTATTTCCGCACGGATGATGATTTGTTGTTTCAGGACGAAATCCACGGGCATTTATTTGAGCAAATCGAAAAAGCACTTGATTTGTTGCGTACCAAATACCTAAAAGCACTTATTAGTTATGAGGGTATTCAACGCATCGAGGAACTCCCGTTTCCAGAAGCAGCCCTGAGGGAGGCATTGCTCAACGCCATTGCTCACAAAGATTACAGCAGCGGGATTCCCATTCAAATCAGTGTATATGCTGATAAAATCATCTTTTGGAACGAAGGTACGTTACCCGAAAACTGGACAGTCGAAAACTTAAAGCAAAAACATGCTTCGCGACCTTTTAACCCTAGTATTTCAACGGCCCTTTTCAGAACTGGCTACATTGAGCAATGGGGAAGAGGCACCATTCGAATTATCAACGAGTGTATCAATTATGGTTTACCTGCTCCTGTGTTCGATTATGATTTTGCCAGTGTAATGCTTGAAATAAAACAAAAAATCGAGAAAGTACCACAAAATAACACGTTTCCTGCCAAAGATGTCGGAGAAATGTCGGAGAAAATGTCGGAGAAAGTACTGACGTTGATTAGAACGAATTCTACCATCACAACAGCAATTTTGGCAAAAGAACTCAGAGTGAGTACAAAAACCATCGAAAGAGCCATAAAAACGCTAAAAGAGGAGAAGAAAATCGAAAGAATGGGGGGAGACAGAGGTGGCTATTGGAAAGTAATACCGAAGTAAGAGAAGTGCCAATTCCCCGCCAATAGCTTGCGTTAGATTTTGTCCTGACAAAGTCATGGCTTGCTAACGCTTCGCTTTCTTTTTAGGCTTCCATAATCTCCTTTTATCTTCTCTAATAGGTGGGGGCATATTTGCGTACGATTGGATGACCGAAGCCAATCACCCATCAACCATAAAAATCGAATAAACTACGGTTTTTTTATTTGCCCTTATATTAGGCGTTAAGAGTAGGCTTACTCACTTACTTTTTAGCGATGGTTTTTTCCCTCGTAGATCTGGACAGCTAGCTGAGTATCCTATCATGATGATACCATGGTACACTCCTGAGTAGAGGTTCTTTCTGCAAATCTGCGGAAAACGGCGGTTTGAAGAGCTTTGATAGAGCTTGTTATCGGTTTTTTCTTAGTGGTCTAAGCCCGTTTGTATCCATTTCAAAGGTATTTTCAAAAGAATATTTGCCCAAGCGATTTATATGCTCAAAAGGAGCAGGTGAAATATGCTGAAAATCAGTCTCATCTACCTGAAATCCTTCGCTTTGAAGTTGTTTTAATACTTCCTGAATGTAAACAGTATTCCAAACAATGACGATATTTGTTAGTAAGTTAAGACTTCGTGCCGTTACTTGTTGCTCCTGCTCTTGTCTTTTACGAATAACTCCATCCCCCCCAAACCACAAATAAACCCTCAATCCATGCAGTTGCTCACCTTTATTGAGTTGAGCATTGATTCTCTTTCTTAATGGTTGACTGAGTAAGTATTTACAGATAAAAATGGTTTTGACCAACTGCCCATAAGATTGCAGTACATACATCAGATTATTTTGCTTGGGATAGGCTTGTAGTTTAGCAATAAGCGTAACAGGTGTAACAGTTCCCATTATTAAAGAAGCAGCTACTCGTGTCATTTCGTCTTTATGTTTTTTGAGGTAATCCACATTAACAGTGCCTGTGAATTTTAATGCCGGATAAGTAATTTGTGGAACTCCGATGCCAACTGCTTTATAAAGTCTTTGGCTTTTCAAGTCTTTGATTCTGGGATAAAAATGTTTTCCGACTAAATCAAAGAGAGCAAAATTCAAATCAGAATAACCATGGGTATCAGTTGTATGTTCATCAAGTTGCAAATCAGTTTCATTTGCCAAAATTTCATTCAAAACATAAGTTGCATCACGTTCATGGACACTAATAATTTGACTGCCAAATTGAGAAAATTGGTCGGCTGTATGGGTATAAATTTGTACCCCCTGCCCATAACCGAAATATTTTGGCAGCGATTTGGCATTACGAATTTTGCCACCGGTTGGGAATCGTTGTCCATCTGAAGATGACAATGTACCGCCGCCCCAATAACCACTTAGCCATTGCTTATTATGATAATTGACAAACAAATTGTTAGCTTTTTTGAGATTTTCATCTGCAAAATAATTATTAGCTACCCACCAAAGCGATTGATAATCTAAATCAGAAGAACGAGCCAAATCAGCCAGTGAAAGGTTACAGGCATTAGCAAAAAAAGCTGCATATTTGAGGTTTTGGTGTTGTGGATTTCGTGCAGAATAAGCGTTTTCTAATTCCATTGAGTAGTTTATCCAACCATCTACTTCCTGAATCATTTCTACCAACGAAACCTTTGGTAACCTTGCATTGATTTGTTCTTGCAGCATTTTGGCAGATAGTGGCACCTCATCAGCATTCAAAGGCGAAACCACCAAGAGGTCGTTTTCTATACGAATATGGTTGCAACTCCCGATTCGGGCCAAAAGTAAGATAGACAGATTAAGCACCATTACTTATCCTAATCCTGCTGGTTCTTTGGCTGCGGGTGCATACTTGGCCTCCATTAAAGAAACGGGGCGAATGTTCTACGATATTGAGTTAACTATTTGTAATGTAGTGTTTTACGTTCAAAATTTCACTTTTCTTTTATAAAATCCTTTTTTGCCCCATTGCTTCCAGATAACGGTAAACCGTTGACTGGCCTACACCAATGATCCTGGCGATTTCTTCGGCGGTTGGTGAGGTTCTTCTTTTGGCAGGCCATGCGGAATTGGATTATCAGAGCCGAAAAGATGGTAAGACCTCCGACCACCAGTATGGACGGATAAATACCTACCCAGTCAGCCAGTATGCCGGTCAGTAAGGCCCCGATGGCATACCCTAAATCCCGCCAG
>NZ_JBYFCK010000040.1:0-21607 GCF_057652155.1 Runella sp. R0.1_18 | reverse complement strand
ACCTTAATTTATTAAAAGCCTTCTAACCTTTGGCTTCTGATCTATCTTACTTTTGGCCCGAATCGGGAGTTGCAGCCGAATATCGTTAGCTTGAGCCAACTTTTCTGACAATTTGGGCAATAAATCAGCCAATTCTTTTACTTTCTCATCAATTTTTGAAGATAAATCAGGCAATGCCAACTCTTGGCAAATGCGTTCCTGCTGTGTTTCCCAATATTTCTTTTCAAGCAGAAGGCTTTCAAGGTTAGTAAATTTGCGAGATAAATCTAAATACACATCGCCCGACTGTAACCTATCTTTTAATAATGAAAGTACACAAAGCTCATAGTTCTGTTGATGAACTCTTCCACCTTGAACAACAATTTTTTGCCAATTGGCACTCACAAAATTCATGGGGGCATCTTGGGGGATTTTCCTTTTCTTACCTGTTTGCAGGTCTTTTACCAAAGTTAATGCTGAATCAAAATTATCTTTTGTAAAAGCTACTTTGAAATCAAATTTTGCCAACAAATTAGGGGTAAATTGCTTCATTGTTGAGTATGAATTCTTCAAAAATGCCAAGTGAGAATACGTTTTCAATTGTTTTTCTGTAAGCATTTGCAGTGCATCCTGAATCTGCATTTTAGGTACTTTTTCATAGATTTTAGGGCGTAAGTGTGGGTCTTCAATGCTTTCATCAACTACTATTTGGCTTGTTTGGGTTACAATTTTGATGGCTTTTTGGTGTGATTTTGCATCTTCCAACAAACACATATCCAATGCCTTTTTAGCTTTATTGCTCATTTGTTGCCAATAATCAGCATACATCACCAAAATCATATCAGTTGTATCCAGCAATATTTCCCTGAGAAAACAGACCAACATAGGATGAAGTCTTATTTTTTTGAAACGTTTTAAATCAGTATTAGTTGTAGTTCTTGCCACATAAGCTAATTGCTTCTTTCTGTTTTCAGAAAGTTTGGATAAATCCCAGGATTTAGCACCTATTTCAGTTAAAAAGTCGGCTTTCTCAAACATACGATTGATTTCTTTGGCACTATTTATGGGCGGAACATTACAAAGCCAGCGATGTAGCGAATATCCATTCGGGGTTATTTTTCTTTGAGTGTCAACCTCTAACAAACTATCTAATTTTTTCCCAAAATCATCTGTCCAAAGAAACGACAAACGTTGATAGGTTTCGAGCTCTAAATATTCTCGTATGCCCCCTACTAAGGCTTCCAATGTGCCGATAGCAGGACGAAGTATTTTTTCTCGATGTAATTTCTCACAAAGCATAGCTAACAAATACCGTTCATTATCATGCTCCATACCTTGTTCGACAAGCCACTGCTCAAAAATGGGTACATCTATCAAGGGTTGCCATTTACGAAAATTTAAGTGTTTGAGTATTTCTTGTAAATGTTCGGTGCGTGTTTTTTCTCGTTTTCCATAATCTTCTATGTTAATTACTATTGGAAACTTTGTTTTTAACTCAAAGCCCATAAAATTTAGTAGTTGCGTACTAACATTTATTTGCCATGAAGTAGGTAAGTATCCAAAGTAACGAACAATGCCAATTTGTAAAGCAATGGCTAAACGATTAACATAACCATGATACCTATCAAGAAAATCTAAATCATTTTTTGTTAGGTGGAAATATTGCCTGAGTGCATTCTCTTCTAAAACAGCAGGTAAGTCCTGATATTTATTTTTTTCTTGAGTAGTTAAAAAAGTGATAGGCATAGTAAAGAAAAGGAGGGTTTGATTTACTTTGCCAAAGATGAAAAAATAATATGTCACTTTCAGCGATATTTTGCTTGAAAATTTTAGAGTTATTTTGCCTATAAAAAGTCACCAATAACTAAGCAATTTCTTGCAGCTTCAACTAGTTCTTTATTGATACTTTGAAGATTATTTATTTTCATGATTCTTTCTATTTGGTCGAATATTCTATAAATAAGCCTAAAGTTTCCATGAGTTATCTTAATAATCTCATTCATTGCTTCAACATCTAAATATACATTTGCTTTAAATTGATGTCCAAGTTTTTTCCATTTTTGTTCAAATAAAAACATCATTTCATCCTTTGTAATAGACTTGAACTCATGGAGGAAACCTATACGAGAGTAAAGTTGTGCATATCTTGATAACCTTTTTTCTATTCCAGGCATCCCCATCAAAATTAACCCAAACTGATATTCATCAAATAAAGCCCGAAGTTCTTCTAAGGCATTATAATTCAACCTATCTGCTTCATCTACAATTAATAATGGACATTGTTTAGGAGCTTCCATTACTAACACCCTCAAATCTCTTTCATCTTTAATACGTAGAGCGGCATTACCATAATTTAATGTTTTACTATAAACAATATGTTTGATTATTTTAGGGGTGTTACAAACAGGGACAGTCATAAAGACGCCGTTGCATTTATGAAAATTATTTTTGACCTTTTGTGGAAGTGGCACATTAAAATCAATATTGTATTCATAATAGTCAAATACTTCAGGGTGTGTAAATTCATGGGCAGAAAAAGTTTTACCAACCCCAGGATTGCCATAACAAATACCAATATATTTATACTCCATACAACTTTGAGCAAATTCTACGAACCTTTTATATTCTTTAGTTTGAATAAATGGTTTGGTTGAGTAAATATCATTCATTATTATATATTTTTAGGCTTGGTAGCTTTTTTGATGACTTTGATGATTTTTTTTCATGAATAGTTGTAGGAGTCTGGTTGGTTAAATGTCTTAGTAGCATCTTGGCATCTTTAATTTTGTCATCTAATTGCTTTTTAAATGTTTTACGAGCCGAAAGTAGCTCTCTCATACTTACAGTCAAATCAGCAATATCTTGACAAATAGCTTTGCATAGAAAGTTGCCATCGGAGAAGTACACTTTAATTTCGGCTAAATCTCTTGGGTCATATTTAATGATTACATATTCTCCAACAAAAGCTACTAATGTTAAGGAAATATACCGTAAGCCTAAAAAACGAATACCATCTCTCTGGATTTTTCTAATTTTATCTACGTGTAACATTAGGTTATCTAAATCTTCTAAAGATGATGGCATTTGGGGAAGGAAAGAATCATTTCCTTGCCATAGTTGACAGGGGGATAGCTTTCCTTTTTTAGATTGATTATTATAGTCTATAATAATAAACTCATCTAACTTACTTTCAAATTGGCTAAGTGTCAATGTTGGAGTTGAGCTTGGTTTATCATGTTTAGAATACCCAGGCATAGTTTCTAATAACCTTTTATTTAGGGTTTCAAAAAATCTTTCAACTTTCCCCCTTCCTCTTGGGTTACCAGGTAAAGAATGAATTAATTCAATTTTTAGTTTTAAGCATACTTGAAGAATATGGTCTGAAGTAAAGTCAGAACCGTTATCAGTATATAATTTATTTGGAATACCACAAATTTTCCATTGCGGATGCTTTTTTGACCAAATAGCTTGCCGAAGAGCCAAAGCAGTGTTGGTCGCATTAGGAGAAGCTTCTGATAAAAAGTACCCACAAATTGCCCTACTAAAATCATCTAATACAGTAGTTAACCAAGGTCTAACAATCACACCTTTGGGATTAATGACCCATATATCCAAAAGCGTGTGGTCAGATTGCCATAGTTCATTAGGTAAACCACATTCATTCCGATGTAGCAATTCAAATTGTTGTTTGTAAGCTTTACTTCCTTTTTGCGAAAGAGTTAATAATGCAGGTGAAATTGTTTTGCTATATTGATAAACCCAATTATATGAAGGAGTCGGCAATGATTCTCTTTTACATATTTGAGCTACCTTAAGATAAACATTTTTAATACTTAGAGGCGGTTTTTGTAGAAGGAAGGCTTCTACATAGCTTTCAACAATTTTAGGGATTTTTCTTTGTTTACCTGAGTCAACACGTTTTTTTCTATTCAGTCCATCAATCCCATTTGTGTTAAAAATCGTTTGCCAATGACGAAGAGTTCTTGTTGGAATCCTATGCAGTTTTGAAACCGAAACAATTGTTGCCCGTTTATTTAAAATAGGCTCAATGATTCTGTATTTTTCGAGTGAAGTAAGTTTTGCCATTTGATTAAATGATTTAACATATACTCTCTATAAATTACACCAATAAAAACGTTCATATATACCACTTGAATAATTAGATGAAAATTCCTAATATTACAAAATGTTTTAATCCAGTATAATTCAAATTAATATCTATTTATCGAATAATCAAAATTATGCCAAGAAATGTCGCTTATTTAAGGGTTTCTACCATCGACCAAGACCTCGAAAAAAACAAATCACAATTACTACACCTTGCCAATGATAAAAATTTAGGTAAAGTTGAATTCGTAGAAGAAAAGGCTTCGGGCAGAATTCATTGGAGACAAAGAAAAATCGGAGATATTGTTGAACAACTCATTTCGGGTGACACAATTCTATTAAGTGAGTTTTCTCGACTGGGCAGAAGTATGCTTGAGTGCATGGAAATAATTTCGATAGCTACTCAGAAAGGAATTAAGATTTATACTGTAAAAGGTAATTGGCAATTAGATGATACGATTCAAAGTAAGGTAATGGCGATGGTGTTTTCGATGGTGGCTGAAATTGAAAGAGATTTGATTTCGAAAAGAACAAAAGAAGCTCTGCAAACAAAAAAAGCCAATGGGGTAAAACTCGGAAGACCTGTTGGAGCTGGGAAAAGTAAATTGGATAAATATAAAGTTGAGATTGAAGCTCTTCTCAGTAATGGTTCAACTAAAAAATTCATTGCTAAAAGATATAACTCGTCTGAGTCTAATCTTTTTAACTGGTTGCAGAAAAACCAACTAAAATAAGTCTTTGAGTAAGAAATATCAAAATTGTAAAATAGAAATAATGAGAAGTCTCAACAAGGTATCACTTATTGGAAACTTAGGAAAAGACCCTGAGTGTCAAACTTTAGAGGGAGGTATTAGCGTTGCCAAGTTTTCACTGGCGACTACCGAAATTTATAAAGATGACAAAGGACAATCACATTCAAACACTGAATGGCATAGTATTGTGCTTTGGAGAAGTTTAGCAGAATTAGCTCATAAATATTTAAGTAAAGGGAGTTTGGTCTTTATTGAAGGCAAATTAAAAACCCGTAACTTTGAAGGAAAAGATGGTATAAAAAGATATGTCACTGAAATAATTGCTGAACAATTAATAATGTTAGACAAAAAAATAGAGGAAAATAATCATGAAAGTAACTTATGAATTTGCTTTACATAGGGGTAAAGAAGTTATTTTCATTTATTTTGATTATGATATTTCCCTAAATGAGCGTATTAAGAACTTGGTAGGCGTTCGATGGAGTTTTTCAAAAAAGGCTTGGTATGTATTGGATTCTGCTTTTTATCGTGAAAAATTTGGATTATCCCCAAAATCTCCCATTGGGAAAGAGGCACTTTTCAATATTCATGAAGTAAATCAAAAAGCATTGCAAAAGTATATTGAAACTTTACAATTAAAGGCTTATAGTCAAAACACAATAACGACTTATAAGAATGAATTTGCTCAGTTGCTTTATATCTTGAAAGATAAAAATGTGGACGAATTGGATGCAACTCGGCTGAGAGATTATTTTCTTTACTGTACTAATACTTTAAAGCTATCTGAAAACACGCTTCATAGTCGCATCAATGCTATTAAGTTTTATTATGAGAAAGTTTTAGGTCGTGAAAAGTTTTTCTATGAAATACCCAGACCCAAAAAGCCTTTGTTATTACCAAATGTGCTGGCATTGAGTCAGGTAGAAAAATTATTTTCAAAATTAGAGAATCTCAAACACAAAACAATGCTTTATCTGGCTTATTCGGCGGGACTGCGAGTAAGTGAGGTTGTAAACCTGAGAGTGAAAGACATTCATTCGGCACGAATGGTGATAAATATCAAAGGGGCAAAAGGTAAAAAAGACCGTATTGTTTCATTATCACAAGGAATTTTGGAACTCTTACGAAAATATTACCTTGCCTACAAACCAACATATTGGCTCTTTGAAGGACAATATAAAGAAGAACAATACAGTACGAGAAGCCTTCAACAGATTTTTCATAGGGCAAAACATGAGGCGAAGATTATTCAAGATGTAACATTTCATAGTCTTCGACATAGTTATGCTACGCATCTGCACGAGCGAGGAACTGACATTAAATTGATTCAAGAATTATTAGGTCATAACGACATTAAGACTACACTAAGATATACTCATGTGAGTAACCGAACAATAGAAAATATTGTTAGCCCTTTTGACCAATTGAATTTAATAGATGAATAATGTTTGGAATTTTTGAGAGGAATTTATAGTTTTATGGATACAATATTTTTACAAAAAAGGTTAGTAAAAATATTGTACGACAAAAATAATACAACGAAATCTTAGTTTAATACCAAACAATACAAAAAGTACGACAAAACTTTCGTATATTAGAGAGTTATGGGCCATTTTTGAATGACAATGCGAATAGATACAGACAAACAAATGAATTTACTTAGTGATAAGAACGTTGCAATAATTGGTGGTGGACCCGTTGGACTGACTATGGCAAAATTATTACAGCAAAACGGCATAGACGTTTCAGTTTACGAAAGAGACAACGACCGAGAGGCAAGAATTTTTGGTGGAACCCTTGACCTACACAAAGGTTCAGGTCAGGAAGCAATGAAAAAAGCGGGATTGTTACAAACTTATTATGACTTAGCCTTACCAATGGGTGTAAATATTGCTGATAAAAAAGGCAATATTTTATCCACAAAAAATGTAAAGCCCGAAAATCGATTTGACAATCCTGAAATAAACAGAAATGACTTAAGGGCTATCTTGTTGAATAGTTTAGAAAACGACACGGTTATTTGGGATAGAAAACTTGTTATGCTTGAACCTGGTAAGAAGAAGTGGACACTAACTTTTGAGAATAAACCGAGTGAAACAGCAGATTTGGTTATTCTTGCCAATGGCGGGATGTCCAAGGTAAGAAAATTTGTTACCGACACGGAAGTTGAAGAAACAGGTACTTTCAATATACAAGCCGATATTCATCAACCAGAGATAAACTGTCCTGGATTTTTTCAGCTATGCAATGGAAACCGGCTAATGGCATCTCACCAAGGTAATTTATTATTTGCTAACCCCAATAATAATGGTGCATTGCATTTTGGAATAAGTTTTAAAACACCTGATGAATGGAAAAACCAAACGCAGGTAGATTTTCAAAACAGAAATAGTGTCGTTGATTTTCTTCTGAAAGAATTTTCCGATTGGGACGAACGCTACAAAGAATTGATTCATACGACGTTGTCATTTGTAGGATTGGCTACACGGATATTTCCTTTAGAAAAGCCTTGGAAAAGCAAGCGCCCATTACCCATAACAATGATTGGGGATGCCGCACATTTGATGCCGCCTTTTGCAGGGCAGGGAGTAAATAGTGGGTTGGTGGATGCCTTGATATTGTCTGATAATCTAGCCGATGGAAAATTTAATAGCATTGAAGAGGCTGTTAAAAATTATGAACAGCAAATGTTTATCTATGGCAAAGAAGCACAAGAAGAATCAACTCAAAACGAAATTGAAATGTTTAAACCCGACTTTACGTTTCAGCAATTGTTAAATGTATAAAATGGAATAAAACGGCACATAACAAACAAATTGGCAATAGAGCCGGTGAAGTACTTCTATTGAACTTTTGTGCAATGTTGAAGATTAGTAATTCTATTCAACATTTGTGCTAAAAGTCGGCTCCATCGCCAATTTGCCAGCCGTTGTACGACATAGTAAAACCGAACCAAACAAAATGAAAGTCAGAGAAGAAAAGTTAAGAACAATTATAGAATGGTCGGAGAAAAACGAAGATGTAAGAGTTCTTCTTCTGACAAGTTCACTTGTAAATCCTTTAGCACTTGTTGACGAATTTAGTGATTTAGACATTGAATTTGTTTTTGAGGATAATACAAATTACATTTCAGACAAAAGCTGGACGCTTAAATTCGGAAATCCAATTGCTATGATTGAAGAAGACGAAAGTTGTTTTAACCATAAACACGCAATGAAAATGCTACTTTATGAAGACGGTGTGAAAGTAGATTTTAAACTTTACAGCAAATCAAAATTTATAAAGGAAACGCAAGAGAAAGAATTACCAGAAGATTGGGATATTGGTTATAAAATTTTAATTGATAAAGATGGTATTACAAAGCAAATGCTGAAACCAACTTATCAAATTTCCATTATCAAAAAACCGTCTGAAAAAGAGTTTCAAAATCTAATAAACGATTTTTGGTGGGACACAACTTACGTGGCAAAGTGTCTTGTGAGAGATGAAATATTCTATGCGAAATTTATGTCGGAAACCGTTATTCGCACAGAATATTTAATTCCTTTAATTGAATGGCACATTGCAAGTGAACACAATTGGAACATAACGACCAATAAATATGGACGGCTTTTCAAAAAGTATCTTAACCAGGAAATGTGGGCTAAAACAGAACAAACATTTTCAGGGAGCGATATAAAGGAAAATTGGACTGCTCTATTTTCAATGACTGATTTAGTTTCAGAAATAGGAACTGAATTGTCAAAAAAATTAGAGTACAAATACCCGGATAAATTAGAAAATGACATACGAAAATATTTAGCTGGACTAAAACCCAAAACATAACTACGTCGTACAACATCGTATTGGCAATAGGCGGGCTGAACGGCTTCGTATCAACGGAAGTGCAAAATTCAACTTCTGTTCTTCGATTAAAGTTCAGTGCTAAAAATCCCGCCCATCGCCAATACGCGGCACGTTAGCTAATATATATCCAATCTTTTGTTTATGCCAGATAAATGATATTGAACTTGTGTTTTTATTTTCAATCGCACGGGCGACCCCGTTTAGTTTTTCAGAGCTGTCATTAAAAGATTAACTGAAGTCTAATTGACCGCTTCTACAAAGCCTTGAATGTTATTCTTTATAGGCAAAATAATTATAAAATTTTCAAGCAAAATATCGGTAAAAGTGACAAAATAATAAAGGAAGGTATTACATTTTGGTAAATAAATTAGGTTAAGTATTCAAAGTAAAATATTTTTACACGTTGATAAATTAATTTACTTTTTATGCTTATTGGATACGCCAGAGTTTCGACTTTCGACCAAAACCCTACACTTCAGGTTGATGCCTTAAAAAGTGTTGGCTGCCAAAAAATCTTTGTTGACAAGATTAGTGGTAAAGTTGCTGAACGCCCTGAATTGGACAAATTGAAAGAACATTGTAGAGTAGGTGATACGGTTGTCGTCTGGAGATTAGATAGATTGGGGCGTAGCCTAAAAGATTTGATTGAAATTGTAAATTTCTTTGATTCACAAGGAATTGCCTTTAAATCTTTGCAGGAAAGTATTGATACGGCTACATCATCAGGCAAATTAGTCTTTCACATCTTTGGAGCATTAGCCGAATTTGAAAGAAATCTAATTATTGATAGAACTAAGGCGGGACTCGAAGCGGCAAGAGCAAGAGGTATCAAAGGAGGAAGAAAACATAAATTAGATGCAACCAAACAAAAGACAGCTCAAAGTATGTATGATTCTAAAAAGCATACTATCAATGAAATCTGTCAAACTTTAGGAATTACTAAACCCACTCTCTATAAATATCTAAATCGTTAATCAAAACCGCCGTTTTCCGCAGATTTGCAGAAAGAACCTCAGTTAAGTTGCGTTCAAATTCGGGTAAGACCCCGAAAGATGAAACATCAATTTACCTGTCGAAGTAGATGTATCAATGGATTCGTGCAGACTATGCAATGCAACAACTTGATTTTCCAGAGTGGCTTTGGCAAGTTTATTTTAGATATGGTTGGAACTACCGATTGGGGTCAAAAGTAAAATAAGAAATTTAACACTTTGATGAAGAGGAAATTATGAACAGGATGAAAAGTAAATCCTGTGCCCTTTAATATGGTAACATTCGCCAGAATGTTTCAAAGTACTTGCGCTTCTAATGATTGTTACTTTAATTCTTTGATTTCATGTGTCTGAAATCAATAAGACAATATTAAATCAATATTTACTCAATATTAGAGCAATGTTTGTGTATTTAAGCAATATTATGACAATAATAAGACAATATTGAAAAAAAGGTTTTGATTTGGGGAAATAGGGGTATAACAATTTACTTTGTGAAGGGGAGTAAGATGTGTTTTTGCCAAGGCAAAACTTACGGTGCAAGCACCTCTAAGTAACTCCGTCTCCTGACAAAGGTCTTTCCGTTGACCCCTTAGGAGCCTATAGGGTCAGGACTTTTGGAGTTAACGAATAGGTTAACTTTTTTAGATAAAACAAAAATGCAAAATATAGACTCTCCCCCAACTAGCCGTTTATTGGCTACAGTTAACGCGGCTCTACAGACTACTGCTGATGCCATTGTCGCAGAAGCCATTGAGAATAACTGGCCTGTTTATTACTCTGCTCTGGGGTTGGCCGTGGAAGTGTGGCCTAAAACCCGCCGCATCTTTATCAAAGCGACTCCTGACGTTTTGGGAAAATTAGGCATTACTCTTGAAGACCTGCAAGCTGAGGTACTTTGAGGTTCTTCTTCCAAACCGCCGTTTTTCGCAGATTTGGAAGAAGAACCTCATTTACTTTTAAAAAGTACAAAAGATAATAGAGAAGGCGTTGAAGGTGATTTTTGCCTAATTTCGGCTGTGGTCGTCTGCGCACTCAGGCCGCAGCTTCGCTTTGCAAGCCTTCTGCGGCTTGCGTCCTTCGGCACGCTATGGCGCTTCGCGCTTACTTTTAGAGTTGTCTCAATTCTTGACCTATTTTCTGATTTTAGGGGGATATTCGGTATATTTTTTCATTCTAAAATCAGCCATTTTTTTACAAATTTTCTTCTTTGCCTACAAGGCTATATTGGGGAGCCGCCAAAATTCGTACGAGATTTCCCATCACTACCGTATCATCAGCTCTTTAGAGGAGGTTATCGGATATAAAAGGAGATTATGAGAGATTAACAAGAAAGCGAAGCGTTAGCAAGCCATGACTTTGTCAGGACAAAGTGTTTGATTTTACGCAAGCTAACCAACAGAATGGGTGAGGTATTTTTGGGTTAAATTAAAAGTTAGTACAAAAAGCGCCACGGGTTTGACGTAGCAAAGTTGGCGGAGTATAGATCAGCTGTATTCAAATCTCAGCGCCATCTTTAAAGATGTTATCAAGATTGAAGGTTTGAAAATCTATCTTTTCTGAAAAATCATACTCCCCAAGCAAATTAATATGCTCCCAACTGTGGTAGATGTAGCCAGTATGTTTTTTAGTAATGCTTCGCGGTCTGCTGGTTTCTTAGATTCTGCCAAAGTTTCTGATAAATGAAGCAGATTCCAACAGTTAATGGAATTGGCAATTAACCTTTTGCAGCTTTCAAAAAAGGATTTTATAAAAGAAAAAGTGAAATTTTGAACTTAGAACACTACATTACAAATAGTTAACTCAATATCGTGGAACATTACCCCCGTATCTTTAATGGAGGCCAATGTTGTCCCTTCCCCAATTACTATAAGAACCTCATTGCGCTGCAATATTATGTTTAAACTGGGCTTACGTATCATTACGATTCATTATGTTTCATTACGTATCATTACATTTTTTAATGTACCTTGATAATGTCAATAAAGGAATTTATTCTCAAAGAAACGATACCAAAATCCATGGAAAATCAGCCTGAACCTAATGGGTTGATGGGTATTTACTTGATTGATATATACGTAGTGTATATCGCGGTAATTTCGGTTATTTCCAGTATAATGCTTTATACACCATTTTTATGATTTTTCTTGGAAATGGTAATGGGTATATTCATTAAGATTGTTAATCAACGAGTTATACGTTTTTGAAAATCATATACGTCTTGTATATATCCAATGTATTACCAGTGTGATGGCAATGTATTACCAATGTATTACCAGTATAGGCGTGTATGCAAAGAAGAAAATTTGTAAAAAAATGGCTGATTTTAGAATGAAAAAATATGTCGAATATCGGTCTTAAAATCGCTTTGACTTATAGCCTATTAGAAGGTGTCATATTGAAAAAACGGTGATTCTAGCGTTTGGGAGGGGGTATTTTGCAGAACCGACGTTTAGATAAACCAATATGGCTTGGCGGTTTTTGATTAGTTATTGCCATTTGTTGTTTTGTTGTAGGTACTAATTTTTACACCTCGATGCCGTAGGTATTTGTAGAGGGTCATTTTGGAAACACCGATTTCTTGGGCAATGGCATTGACTCCAAGTTTTCCTTCTTTGTAATAGGCTTCGGCTAAGATGGCTTTATTGATTGCTTCTTTGGTCATACCCGCTCGGCGCCCTCCTTTTCTTCCTCTGGCCCTAGCAGCTTCTAAGCCTGATTTGGTACGTTCGCGAATGAGGTCCCGTTCAAACTCAGCAAAACTGGCTGAGATATTAAAAAACAGCCTTCCTTGAGGAGTCGTGGTGTCAATGGCGTCGTTGATGGAAAATAAGCCAACCCCTTTTTGGTTGAGCAAAGCAACGACGTCGAGTAAGTGCTTCAGCGAGCGCCCGAGTCGGTCGAGTTTATAAACGACGACGACATCACCCGTGCGAACAAAGTCAAGCATTTTCAAAAGTTCAGGTCGATCTGACTTGGCTCCTGAAGCAGTTTCGGTGAATACATGTTCACAGCCCGCTTTGGCGAGGGCATCAGTTTGTAAATCGAGGCATTGGTCTTTGGTACTGACACGGGCGTAACCAATTTTCATAAATTGTATAGTTAATGGTAATAAAATTTAAAAATAACTATACTTTGATAAATGGACAATAACTATTGACTTTTTTTGGCTAAAAAAGGGCACTTTAGCTAGAAGCCAACAAAACTGGGAAAGAGTATATTTAAACGGGGGTTTGTTTGGACACAGGTTTATTGTAAAACTACCGAAATCTCTTTCCAATTGGAATTCATTCCATCTTTAAATAAAGCACGAATGGAATAACGATAGGTTTTTCCCGTTGCCACATTGTCATCATAAATAGAACGGGTAGAGCCATCCGTAATTTTCCAACTACTCAACTGACTTGAAGCGCCTTCTGCTTTCAAAATTTCAAATTCAACCACGTTGGCGACGTCGTATGTCCATCGAAGTTCAATTTGTTTAAAAATAGTATCGGCTTTTGAGGTAAATATGTCTAATCGGGGTTTACCAACAGCAACGCTTAGGAGTTCAACATCAATGCTATCGGTTGACATATTGTTGGTGGAGTCAATCGCCTGTACATAGTAAGTATATATCCCAACATTCAACGCAGTATCAGCGTAAGTTTGGGGGCTACTCGCTTTGGGCCAACTTTTTAACAGGGTAGGCGATGCCACCGTATTTTTTGTTTTTCGACTCAGTTTGTAGGTCGCGACATCGGTGCTAATGCTACTTATCCAATCCAGCTGAATGGTTCGATTACTGATGGAAAATCCTTTGAATAGGGGTCGTGCAGGCGGTCGCTGATCAGGTTTGCGAATCGAAATTTTAGGAGATAGTGCAGAATGATTATAACGCTTATCAATCGCTAAAATAGAATAGTAGGCGCGGGGGTTATCAAGTTTGACAAGGGTATCAATAAAAGTGGTAACATTTACCAATGAATCTGCAATGAGTGTGGGCTCTTCATCGGCTAAGTTTGACCTAAACAGTTTATACCCCAATAAATCGACTTCGCTGTTGGCCACCCAAGTTAGTTTTACTCCCTTAGTAGCTGCTTGCCAGGTGGCGGTTAAGCCTGTGGGTACTTGGGGAGGGGTTTCATCTATTGTTTCAAGAAAAACGGGAATGGAATTGAGGCTATCATTTGATGTACTAACTGCTGTTACCACATAATAGCCCGAGGTAGTTACGTTTGATAAGGAAAATTGACGATTTGACACTGACAAAAGAGAAGTACCACTGATGATACTAAAATTCGCTAAATCAGTGGTTCGACGAACTACAAAGCCTTTGATGAGCGAATTAGCGTTGGCTATAATGGTGTCAGAAGGAAATACCCAACGAAAATAAGCTTGATTGGTGGTCGAAATACTTGAGCTGTCAATGCGTGGATAAAGTTTTAGAGGAGTAGCCTTTCCCATACCAGAGACAACGCCTGAATTGACTTCTTCATCAAAAGGGGTACGCCCTACGATTCTGAAAAACCTTGTTACGCCATTGGTATCGAGTGTTGTATTAAAATAGAGAGAGTCAGTCAGGTCACTAAATGAAAAAATGGGTTTGGTCGTTACCCGAGAAAACCCCGCAGTAGAAGAAGTCGTAGATTTTTCGACATGGTAGTTAGAATACGCTTTTTGGAAGGCCAATTGGGTAGTGGCAAGATTACGCCAACGCCATTTGAGGGTTACTTTTTTGTCACCAAACGTGGCCAACGGAGCCGCAGGAGCCTGTTGTCCTACGATAGCTGCTAGAATCCGTAACTGATGCGATCGGGTTGCGGTATCGGCATTGGTCGTTCCTGCTTCGCGAATACGGTAATCGTAGTTGCTATTTTCGACCGCCGTGGAGTCAATCCAGCCAAGCCCAGCCAAACGCGAGGCTTTAAAACTCATTTCTGCGCCTAAGGCCGTGAGGCTGTATCGCTGAGGACGTTCCTGTGCGTTTGCGGCTTGGATTTCGATGGTTTGTCCATTTATGGTTCCTGGAGATGAATCAATAACATCGTACAGTGCTCCATAAAGTAAATCACATACTTCGGACTCGAATCCCATGGTGGTGCTTCGAGCACAATTTCCGAGGGCAACGGTATCGGGTAGAATAGTGATGCTTCGTTCGATAGTCCCAGTAGCTACATTTCGCCTTTCAATCACATAGCCATTGCGATTTTTGAAGCGTTCCCAAGCGTTCAAATAATAGTTAGTGGCAGAACTATTGGCCGTAAGAGTATCTCCAACAGGTAACCAACGCAAGGCAACAACTGTTTTTGGAGAACCATTGACGGTGATTTGAATACTCTTGGCCATTAAAGATACCGTTTTGGCAGTAGTTTGGGCCTGGAGTTGCCCAGCGAGCAACCCAGTTAAAACACTCAGCAAAAGGAGCGTACGACGTATTGGTTGATATAAAAAAGTTGATGTTCTCATGTACTCCTGAATTATATTCCTTGGCATGGTGTACCCAATTTGACATTAAAATTAAACTTGTCTTTTACAAGCCCTCCTAATACAGAATAGCGCCCGCCTACACTACCACTAAACCAGGCAGGATTGGGAAAGCCTCCCTGCATTAGTCCTGCTACACCCGCATTAAAAATGGTAAATGTTCGACGACCAACCCGCAATCCAATCTCTCCTTGTACATAGGCATAAAATTGTCCCACAGCATATACTCCGTTCGATCCAGCATCATATCCGCACGTAAATGAATTGTATTTTCGTGCCAAGAAATCTACCCCTGCCCCTACGCCAAATTGCCCATAAAGAGCCGCAAATTGGAGTGGCCCAGTGCTTACGTTAATGTCAAGTCCCATCGCAAAGCCTTTGCCATCAAGGATTTGCTGGGCGTCTGAGGCAGGTCGAGTAAGACTGCTAGTCGGAACTTGAATGAGTTGTGTCACTTGAACAGGCGGAGCAGGAAGCTGATTTGGAACGCCATGTCCGACCATAAGGTACATCCCTGTGCGAGCAACGACAGGACCAAAGCCAACCATTACCCCAAGTTTATCAGTGGGTTTACCGACGTGAATGTACCATTTTTGAGCATCAAAATGGAGTTCTACGCGCCCAATACGCCCATAAGGGCCAATGCCTCGCATCACTGAACCGATATTGGCGTAGGCTTCGGCTTCCCCGTGAAGTTCGCCTTTATCTAAGTTCCAAACCAATCCTACCCAAAAAGCAATTGCTCCTGCGGGTCTTGAATTAACGGTATTAGAATCAATCGAACTTGCTTTTCGCAACATTTCGGGTTGCGAAATGGGCTTATCCGAGTTTTCATTGCTGGTTTTTGCAACGTTTTTGAAGTTTTTGGTAAGTTGGGCGGTATTAGAGGCAATGTCGGGGTTGCTTACCATTAACTCACCATGCCCGTAGAAGCCGATAGTACTGATTCCATAATTACGATTAAGCACTATCTCAAAACCTACTCTACCTCGAAACGCATTTTCTGAGTTTTTCACTTTCAATAAAACGGCCGCTCGGAAACCTAAACCAACGGTTTTATCATATCTGTAAGGAATCCCCGTATTAGGGCCGTCACAATCGCGGGAAGTAGCTGCGGTGCCTCCCGTTCCAATAGGGCGAAACTTACTGTATAGCCCGCCCGCAAAACCATCTAATACCAATGGCCCTGCGATGGGGATTTCTAGCCCAGAAGCTAGCCCATCAACGTACCAGTAGCGTTCTTGATCCACAAAATTGTATCCAAAAACTGCCCGTGCACATACAAGAATTTCCTTGTTAGGTGGCTTAATTTTGAGCTTTATCGCCCCCTTAAAACCACGCTCTGTCTCGTCTTCGTAAAGCTGAATACGTCCTTGCAGTTCAAAGGCAGATACACTAGCATCAAGAGCGATGTCTATAGGACGACGAATGCCGACGAATTTCCACGTACCATTTACTTCTTGTGCTTCTAAAGTTAAAAAGGCTCGACCATTAAAGCCTTTCCCTTCTCCGCTTTTCATTAAATTGACACTGATGCCAAGGCCAATCAAAATCGAGTTATTTTCGGTCTTGGCGGAGAGTTCTTCCAGAACAACAGGGAAATTGGCCATATTACTTCCGCTTCGTTCGTAGGCCAACATGCCAAACGAGAGGCGGGGTGATTCGGTTTGAAGCACTAGGTTTTCAAAACGGATACCTTTAAAAGTAAGGGTATTATTTTTGGTCGTATCAATGGGGGTACCGTCAGAATCACCTAGGTTTGAATAGATTCCCATCGCTCCATGCAAGACCGCCCGTGGTTTGAATTTTCCATCTACCACCGCAAGGGTTACTTCCGAACCACGATAAATGGTCGCTTTGGCCCGCATAAACTTAAAATTCAGATCGGTCAGGTTGGCCACTGATAAGCGATAGTTTCCGCCTTGTTCAATGGCCGCTTCGTAAGCTAAAGCACCCGATTCGTCGGGGTTGACGGGTAAAGATATACGTCCCGCAAAGCTTCCTCCCACTAGCTTGTTGGTCATAAAACTTACTGAGAAGCGGTCAACGCCAAACTTCCAACCCGAGGCGTCGCCTTGATCGAGTGGTAAAACAGGTTGTCCTACAATACCTGCGGAGACGGTGCCCGTAAAACCAAGTTTATCAATCAGTACGTTTTGGGCAGTGAGGCCCACGCGTTCGCCCGTCGTTTTTTTCTTAAATTCGGGGGGGAGTATAAGACTAAACTGCTGAATATACACGCCTTGCCAAGTGGGATCTTGGGTAGCTACTGGGTAGCCTTGAGGGGTGGTAAAATTGGTGGGGTTATTGACCGTGCTGAGGTCGAGTGAAACATTGCTGACAACAAACGCAAAGCGTTCATGTTTGGCAACGGCAAAGGGGGTGTTGAAGGTGAGGCTAATCAAGACATCGTGCAGGCCTTTGGTCGAAAAAAAATCAAAAGAAGCCCTAACGCGCTGATTAGAAGGGAAAGGTTCGAAGTTTTGGCTGGGGTCGAGGGGAACGAGGACGTCTCTCGGAAAAACAACATCGGCGACCAAACGGGCTTCTTTAAAACCACTACCGCAACTAAATTGGGCATAAGTAACGGCGCCATTGACTTGGCCATTGGGGGCAAGCCCGCCCCCGCCTTTAAGTATGATGGTGAAGCTTCGAAGCGGGAGAATAAAATCGCCAAGAAGGACTGCCCTAAAATCACCCGTAAGCCCCCCTGAGCGCGTAATACCCACTTGGTCAGCACCAAAGAAAAGTTGACGTTCTTTGGCACTTGAATTGGGATCCGAAACGGGCATCGTCATTCGGATATAGACCGTTAGCTCTGCTTTGTTGGCGTAGATTGTCCCTTTCGTAATGGCCAGTTCAATCGTATTGTTGCCAACTTTTTTTCGGATCCCAATCGGAAGGACACGTAAGTCTTCAAAAGAAGAAAGACTATCTTGGTATTGGTTTTCGGCGTCTAAAGCAGCAAAAACACTACGTGCTTTCTGCCGCTCTGAGCTGGAGGAATCGCTCACAATAGCCATTTGGGCGTCGCTGGCAGGAGCAGCTGCCGACGTAATAAACGACGCTCCCCAAGATGGTAAGGCGATGGTACGCGGCGATGTGCGAGTTGGCTCAACCGCCATCACCCAGCTGGTTGACCACACCAACCATCCTATAATAGACCAGAGATAGTAATTCTTTTTCATACTTATAATTGACTACAGTTGTCCTTTGAGCACTTTGAGAAACACGGCGCGTCCTTGTCGGGTATCGCCCGAAGGAAGTCGAATGGGAAGCGAGCGAGCATCGGGAAAGGTACGTCCCCAGGCCATAAACTCCCCCGTTTGGCGATTGATTCGGCAGTGGGGATGGCTCGGAATCACGTACATTTTTTTGTAAGCAAGGGTGTAAGGGCGAAATGTTTGGGCTTTGGGGTCAATCACAAACATCGACGTTACGTAAGGCGCTTCGGGGGCTTCGCTGGGACGGCGGTCTTTGGCAATGGCCTCACCCGCACGGGGCGCAGCCGACTCGTTGGCCAAGGCTTCGAGTTTGCCCATGACGCTCCCTTTGGCGTCGCGGTTGCCATCCGAAATGGGATTGAATAATACTGTTGGTACTTTTTCGCTCCAAAGCCCTTTGGTGGTAGCGGGGTATCCGCCTGCAAGCTCATAGTCGAGCAAGGAATAAGGAGTCAAAGCCGCGTTGGATAAAGCCAGGGGCTCGTTGACTGTCAGTACAACTCGGCCATCGGCCAACGCAACACAGTGTAGGTATCTCAGCACGTTGAGGTTGCTGGTAAAGCGGCGCGTGGCGTAGTTGCGGAGCAGGTTTCCTTTGGCGTTTAGGTGGAGGGCATGGTAGCTAAAAATGGGGCTTCCTGCGTAAAAATATTCTCCTACAATCATGTTTTCGTCGTTGGGAAGCGACAGTAAGTACCAGTACGTGGTGGGTACCTCGCTCGTAAGTCCTGAGCCGTAACCCGTTACCAACCCCGCATTTTTGTAGTCGTCTTTGGTCAAGATAGCGGTATAGACGATGCCCTTGCTTGTTACTTTGGTCAGCGACTCGGCCCACTTCATGATGCCTTTGCCCAAGGTGACGTTGACAATGCACTCGTTGGCGTTAGAGGCTACTTGGATTTTGTCCGATGGGCTATAGCCTTCGTACTCGGCTTTGAAAGAATGGCGAAAGGCAATGGTGCCGTCGTTAAGTACGCGAACTACCGTAAACTGGGCGTCTTTCCAACCACTGTAGCCGCGCTCTACCCCAAACACGTAGTCGATGCCTTGGCGGCTGACCCCCATGTTGGCGCTGACCCACTCTCCCGTCGTGGCCGCGTCCAAAATGCTATTGGAGGCCAACAGAACCCGCTCTTTCAACTCGGGCAGTTCGGTTGTACGGAGCACTTTGCCTGTCGAATCGAGGGTAACAAAGGCGGGCGTGGGAAGGGCTTTGAAAACAGTAATAACGGGACGCCCCTCTTGACGAGAAACGACCAACGGGCCTACTTGGTTGGCAGCCAGTGACTTGTCCGAAAGGACAAACAGTTCTTTGGTGGTAGCGGGAGCCGTTAGGTCTTCGGCAGGATAGGGGGCAAAATACGTGGGTTCGACCTTCATCAGCACCTTTTTGCGGTCGGGGCTAACGAGGTAATTGACCACGGGCCAGGTGTAACTTTTGAACGCGAAGGCGTCATTGCCTTTTTCGCGGAGCACTTCTTCCATCGTTGGGGCGGTATCATGGGAGGTAAGTACCACGTTTCCTTGGGTAGCTGCGCCCCCCACAACGCTGGTTAGGTCGAGTAGGCGGTAGTTGAGGGGTTGCTGAAAACCGCTATTAAGGTTGATGTACTGATGCGAGGTCTGACGCAGCCCTTTGGCGGGGTCGTATTGCAACTGCACCAACGACGGCAGGGCGTTGATTCCACTGGGGAGGGATTTGAGTTTGGGGGTGGTTTCAAAATAACCGACTTGCTGCCGCCAAACAAACACATCGAACCCGCCCGAGGGTTGGAAGCGGATGTGGCGAATGTGCCCGCGCGATTTTAAAATGTCATTGGGGCCATTTTGGTCAGTTTCGCTGTGAAACAATACCACCGAATCGGCCGATTGGAGGCGGGGAGTAAACTGCACCTCGGGGCGCTGCTGCCCCCATGCTTCCGTACTCAGAAGGTATCCTAATGCCCCTATGAAAGTAAAGATTTTTAGCATATTTTACGGGTTATTTTTCTAGTAGTTCCATCGTAATAGTAAATAAAAACTACCTAACGACGGAACTACGGATGAATGAGTGTTATTTCGTAAGCTCGACGGTGTACAAACCAAACACGTCAAGGATTATTTTGGTACAGGTGTTTTCTTTGACTTTGAACGTAAACGACACTGTCGAAATTGGAGCACTATTGGTAGAGAATGTCGTTTCTACATCTCCGCTTACTACTTTCCAAGTGGATTTTGAAACGGGGCTGCCCAAAAATATATTCCCAGGATCGTTGATAGTGCCATCGGCATTGAAAGTGAGCGTGCCCGTACCCGACTCCTCACTATCCTCGATGACCACGGCTTTCCACGTACCTACCAGATTTTTTTCAATGGTGGGGGCAACGCACTCCTCGGATTTGGAGCTACAGCCGATAAATAAAACAGCAATAACGAAAAAAGCAGCAAGGTGTTTAAACATAAATAAATGGTTAAATGAAATGAATTATTGAATGTGTTGAAGGTCATGAAAGGTTGATGGATGGGTTTTGATAATCACTCTAAAATAGGATTTTCCAAAGGCTTTACCTGTTTTAAATCCTCATAGACTTTATCAAAAGCAGCCAGTATATTTTTGCCTTCCTCTTCTTCATTAGCCCACTCTACCAGCGTGCCTCTGACGAGCTGATAGATTTGCTCATAACTAGGATTGCCTGCTAACTTGGCTATAATGAGTTTGTGAAATTCAGTACTATGTGCCATAGGAGCTATTTCTCCAAAATCTTTAAATTTCAGCGGTTCGGCATTGATTTTTTGGTCTAACCACCTTACATCCCTTGATTTTTCTAAAACTGGCATCAATAGATTTTCATATTGCCATTTGAACTCTTCAAAATATTGTTCTACGTCCTGTCGTTCGTGGTTATACCTAATCAAATCTGCTCCGCTATACATCATAGCATCATCTGGATATTTTTCATATTTTTTATCAATAAAAATCGCATGGGTTCCTATTGTAGGGACATCAGAAGTCAATGGGTACCCTACTACCTCATAATATTTCTCCCAGTGTTTTTCAATGTCTTTATATCCTCTGACGAGAACATATTTTACACTACTCCCACGAATAACTGTTGAAACATCAAAAGTGATTTGGTCAAAACCAAACGGAAAAAATTTGGTAAATACACAAGCAGGGTCTTCTACCAAATGCTCGAAACCTTGGCTTTTGAGGTAGTCAGTTGCTATCTCAATCAGGTATTTTTCTACATCTTCAAAATGT
>NZ_JBYFCK010000039.1:0-22902 GCF_057652155.1 Runella sp. R0.1_18 | reverse complement strand
CAAATCGTTGGGCTGTTGACCGTCGGTGTGGGTGTCGGCTTGGGCGTAACCGTGACGGTAGCCATTGCTGTACCTGTACAACTACCAACGTTACAAATGGCAGTATAAGAAGTAGTTGAGAGTGGTGAGACTGATCTTGGATTGCCAATACCTCCATCATTCCAAGTTACTGTGCCTGAACAATTTGAAACTATCAAGTTTGCTAATTGCCCTGCACAAATGGTTGGGCTATTGACAGTTGGTGTCGGATTTATACAGCCACAACTTGGCGGAGATGTATATATAGTTGATGCGGTACAAAGGTCTGTCCCATTTGAATTAAATCTTGTTGTAATAGTATGCGAAGCTCCATCTGCAACTAAGCCCATTACATTGGTTATATTATAATTGATAGTAGAAGAAAACGGGGGTTGTATGATTTGTTTTACAACATTATCAACAGAGATATATAAAAGAGCATTGCTGTCTGTTGGCGGATTGCTTACGGCGATTGTTCCCGACAATGGATATACATTACTTGGAGAAGAACAATTACCTACATTGGTTGAAATTGCACTGATGGAGCACTTTGGATTTGGATCTGGAATTGGAACTATATATTTATCCTGAAAACGAGAGTCGGCAGGAACGACTATGGGAGTAGTTGTATTGTTGGGGTATCCTGGAGGGGCAGGGTAATAAATTGTACCTATTACTGGAGCTGACTTATCAGGATTTACACAGTAAGCTGTATATCGCTTGCCATTATTATCCTCTACAGTTGAGGTATAGAGTGTATTTGTTTCAACTACAATGTATTGAGTGACGGTTTGTCCGTAAATTTCGCTTACACACAAAAAAATAAAAAGGCATAAAGCGAAAACCACCAAGCTATGTTTTGAACATAAAAATTTAGTGTTCATAATAATTAAAGAAGTTTAAAAAGCGTTGAAATGATTGTTTTACTTCTTACTTTATTTGAGCCTTCCAAACGAGCAGTAGCTACAAGGTTATTTCTTGTTTGATTTACCAAGCCATAACCTACCACATAAACTTCTTCCACGGCTTCTTTGACCTCTGCTATGATGATATTGGTTTTTGATAATGTTTTTTGCTCATAATCATAAGTATGCTTATAAGCTTCGTAGATTTTCCCATTTAGTGAAATGCTTTCTGTTTTCAAAAATTTCCGATTGGTAAGACTGATTTCATAAGAAATAAGAACACCATTGTCCACTTTTTTTCTTAAAACACACAATCCGTTTACATTTAGAAGTTGGATGCTTGTATCTGGCTTATTGGGTAGAATGATTTTATCACCAATATAAGAAAGTTGTAAAGCATTGGTATCTAAATAAAGAGCGGAAGGAGGCATCACTGCTTGAATATCCATTGCTACACTGTCTTTGTTAGTTTTTGCCATGCCAAAAGAATAGCTAAACGAAAGAGGATTGGGAAAAGTAGGTTTGTGAATGCGATGAACAATTTTCCAATTTCCATTGGGCATTTGTTCTGTTTCATAAGAGCTTTCACCTGGTTCCTCGGCCTCAGCGAACCAAACTTGTGAAATTGCACTAACTTTGTTCGGCATATCAAAAATGCCTCGCTGGTTAATCTGTTGACAAAAGGTGTCAGCAGAAATTATTAAAAAAAAGACAACAAGTAGGGATTTTTTCATTCTGATGTCAGTTTTTAAGCAATGATTTACTATGCTTATTTATATATAAGAGAACAGATTTATTACGAAAAGGGCATAATCGTCCTAGCCCCAAATTTTATTTTCGCGTATTCCTTTGTGCAGAAGAAAAGTCAGCTAAAGCTAATTGAAAGTTCATGATAATAGACAATAGAGTAGTTTTCACGATAAATAATAGATAACAGAAGGTGATGCCTATTCTTACATCTCTTTTAAGTAAACCATTAGAGAATATAAAGTAGCATCAACAAAACATCATTGGATGATTGTGGGAGTTAAAAACAGGTATTTTCATTTTTTAAAGGGTAAAGCTACTTATCTGTATGTAGCTAACTACACACAAACTTTTACCTTATCTTATTAACAATGAGTGTACCAAAGAAAAAAATCTATAGAATTTACGAATGAAAGAAGATTATAATACTATGAAAAATAGTATTCAGTATTACATAAATCAAATTGAATGGCATCTATTACAGAATGGGTATTTATATTATTTTCAGACCACATAAAGGCGCATTTAAATAGTATAAAAATATAGTTTAAACTATATTAAAATTGTTATTTATAATACAAAAAATATCGAATAAATATTCAATATTTATAAATGGCATATTTTTTGCTAAATAATGGTTTTGTTGCATGAATGTCCCTAAAAGTGGCTAAAAGTAGAAAGCACTGTTAACTTTGAGATTGCCAAACCACCAAAGTTACAAATCCCAATGGGAACCAGTGCTCGCCCAAATATACACTTTTTCACTCCTGAAACTGTGAAAAGAGCGCCTAAAAAGCGCAAAAAACCAAGTTCAAGGCATACAGATAAGCCCAAAGAACGCTACCGGCTTACTAATTGGCCTGATTATAACCGAGCATTAATTCAACGAGGCCGCCTCCAACTATGGCTCGATGAACAAACGCTGCAAAATTGGTATTACAGCGGTCAACGCCACCGTGGGGGAGCTTATCGTTATAGTGATGCCTGCATTGAATGTGCCTTACAACTTAAATACGTTTTAGGTTTAGCTTTTCGCCAAACACAGGGTCTGTTAACAAGTCTAATTGAGCTGATGGGAATGAACTTACAAATACCGAGCTATAGTCAATTGTGTCGTCGTCAAGCCCAGCTCAGTCAACAATTGCCTGCAAAATCAGAAGCGTCACTCAATCCACAAGGCCTATATGTCGTGGTTGATTCGACCAGACTTAAGGTGTACGGAGAGGGGGACGGGGCCGCCTTTAGATTTGTATGATTGAACAAAACCAAGAAACTGGTAAGTTTACTTTTCAGTTGTTGAGCAGGATATAGGCACTTTAAGGGGCCGCATGGGAAAAACCCACCACGGGATTGAATCCTATATCCTGTTTTTATCCAAACATCAAATAGAAATCTGGGTAGAACCCATTAACCAAGGTGGTGATGAAGGATAAAATCTCAACAACAGTCCGTAAAAATACACAAACTCTTAACATCACTCATAATGGAAACACAGTATTTTATCGGTATTGACATCTCCAAAGAAAGTTTGAATTGGGCTGTTTGCAGTGCCAATAAGATTATTCTGGAACAGGTTTCAGGCAATGACATAAAGAGCATAACCAAAACGGTACTGAGCATACAGCGAGAGTTGAAGTTCAAGATTCCATCTGCCGTTTTTTGCATGGAACACCCCGGCATTTATCACACTCGCTTACTAAAATACTTACAAAGTCGGAAAGCATCAATTTGGCTGGAGTCAGGCAGTCAAATCAAGTATTCAATGGGCGATGTAAGGGGCAAAAACGACATCGTTGATGCTCAATGCATCGCTCGTTATGCTTACAAAAATCGTGATGAAATCAAGCTTTATGTCCCTCCCAGAGCCATTATTGACCAATTGGACAATCTACTTGACATTCGTGACAGATTAGTAAAAGTGCGCCAAATTTGTTTGACAGCTTTGAATGAGCAGAAGTCTTGTGAGGCCAACAAAACGCTTTCAAAAGACACTAAAAAATACTCTGCTCACACGCTCAAAGGAGTCGAAACAGATTTACAATCGCTTGAAAAACAAATCAAAGAACTCATTGATTCTGATCCACATCTAAAATTACTTTTTGAAAATATCACCTCAATTCCGGGAGTAGGTATTGTCACTGCGGCTAAATGTATTGTCATTACCGATGAGTTTAAAAAGTTCGATAATGCTAAACAACTGGCCTGCCATGCGGGGGTCGTCCCCTTTGAAAACTCTTCAGGTACCAGTTTACAATCAAAGCCCAGAGTCAGTAAAAAAGCTTACAAGGGGATTAAAGCCACTTTGTCAAATTGTGTTATGTCTGCCATGAGATACAACGCTCATTTCAAAATTTACTATGAGCGCAAACTCAAAGAAGGAAAAAATAAGTTTACTATCTTCAATGCCATGAAGAATAAGTTGGTTAGGCTTATTTTTTCTTTAGCCAAGCAAGGTAAAAAATATGACGAAAATTATACATACTCTCTTGTTTGAATCATAGAAATCCCGTGCGGTGGAAAGTTCGACAGCATGGGTTTAGTAAACGTCGAAGTTGGCGTAAAGTACACTTAGCTTATGATGAGTCAACTCATCAAATATTAGCTATATCTCTAACAAACAATGACATAGATGACGCCTCTGTATTAAAACCTCTCCTTGAAGAGGTATCTTTACCTATTAATAAAGTGGCCGCAGACGGTGCCTATGATCGGCAGAAAGTCTATGATTACCTGCAAGAACATCAAATTCAAGCCCTGATTCCTCCCAGAGTGAATGCTATTGTTTGGAAGAATAAAGAGGGACAACTTTTAGACCATCAACGCAATCAGGCAGTAATTTGTAAAGAGCTTGACTCTTCAGTATGGAAAAAGCAGACAAGATATCATCGGCGAAGCATGGCAGAAACAGCTATGTATCGTCTGAAAACTACATTTAGCGAGCGATTAAAAAGTCGGTTGATTAACAATCAGAAGGTTGAGGTAAGAATAAAGGCAACCTGCCTGAATCTCTTCTCGAACTTGATTAGACCACAAACCGTCAACATCATTACAAATTAATCATGCAACAAAGCTCCTTTTTTGCAAAGATAACTCAGCATTACATTTGCAGGACTACTGGATATTTAACTCCGCAACAATTTATTTGTACTAGCCTCTACTTTAATTCAATCGCGCCTCAGGGGAACAGGACAATAAAATGACTCAAACGCCGCTTGACTGTGATTTTTAATTAACTATAAAAGCTCAAAATCTGTCAGAGGTAGATCCCACATTACCTGAATTGGGTTTTGATTATACTATAAAAGGATATCCGGGCATAATTGTTAGTTTTGCTTCTAAGTTGAGTTCGAATATATAAGGCTTTTACTTTACTTAAATCAAAAATCACCAATTCTAGCCCTAATTTATTAACAATACCCCATTTATTACGTAGCCTTTGTTACTTTCAATCCAAACCCTTCATCCAATTCAAAATACAGCAAAAACCCTCGCTGTTTAGATTCTTGTTCCGTAGCTTCTATGTGAGAGCGAATAGCTGAAAGCGAGCGCAATGACTCGGCATGGTACGGAAACATTCTAAAGAATTCTTTCATCATCCATTCCACATCGGTTATCAAATTGAACTGATTAACCAAAGCCGTGCCTTGAAATTTGGCAACTAATTCTCCATACTGAGCCTTGTTGGCAGCATTACCTAAGAGGCGATCATAAAATTCGTCGGCATGTTTACGTAATCGAGTTTTGTAGTCAACTGTTACTTGTTCTATATACTTATCCACGTCAGTGATTACCTCTCCCCTACCCTGTTTGGATTTTTTATCTTCTAAAGCTTTCAAGTTTTTCTTTTCCCAAACCCAAAACCGTATGCCCGTTACCCGTGGTTTTTTTGATTCTAAGTTATTACCAAGTAGTTCGTATTTTACAAACAAGTCAGTTTTTTCATTTATTTCATAAATGGCTGGGTCAATGACGTGTTTTTTTAAAGACGAAAAACGAGAGTAAACTGCTTTATTGAACCCTAACTTTTCTTTGAACGCTTTTAAATCCACATCGATTGGGCGGCCATAATTTTTCCAACTACTGAAAAAAGGAAATAATTTGATTGATCGATTTGTTTGAAGCGCAAATACATTTTTTTTAAAAAAGCTAAAGTTTTCAGTTTCCTTCACCTGCAAAATTTGCTTCGCTAAGTCATGTGAGATATAGAGGTCAATCTTTCCAGAATCGTGTTTATGTACACTCTGCGAAATAATGGGTACGATGATGGTTTCCCGACCTTCTATCCATTCCACAAGCGTAGTTTGCAACATCTTGATGGAGTCAATCAAGTAAGAATAACCTGATGTATTGGTGGTTTGAATGCTCTTTAAAAAGTCTTTTATTTCGAGGGTTAACACAATGTTTGTATTCCTACTTAGGTTTTCTAAGTCTGATGGTTTGAGTCGTGAGGCAATTTCGTAGAATAACTTAGGTGTATATACTTCGTTAATCTCCGCTTTTTTACTTTTCGACAACTGACGTATAAAGGTGGGCGTTGCAATGGGATTATTCAGAATGACCACATCGGAATTATTTTGCAAGTCTTCAATGTATTCTGAATTGGTCTTCTTTGCCATTGGTTGTTTGTTAGGTCTAGAATTCAAGTAAACTTACGTAAAATGTAAATACACTCAAAATTTATTTACATTTTACATCTTCAGATACACTGATTATCAATTAATTAACCCTTATTTAGTGATGAATGAATGTACATTATTCCAGAAAATGTATATTATCAGACATCAGTATTCATTTCCTGAGGTTAGTTCCGGTGGTTTTACATGAATGAATATACATTTTATGCTGAGTTACCAACAGCAATAATTATTCAAATCTCTGTTTATCAGCAGGATAAATACTTATCCACACATGAATGAATATACATTTTATACACTTTGAGCTGTTACATGACTCGATATACATTTATACATGACTCAGCATACATTTTCACATGACTCGATATACATTTATACATGACTCGATATACATTTATACATGAATGGATATACATTTATTATTTCATAAATAAATAAAAATCAATAAGTTATACTTATTTTTGTGGCTACTAAAAAACTTAATAAAAAACTACATTAAAAACATTCTTTTAAAAACTTATTTAAAAAAGATTATTCTGATTTTAGTTTTTATATTTTTTGAATCAATGGGGAAAAGAAAAATTTTGGAAGAACACTAAAAAATAACTAAAAAACTAAATCATCTTGTCGACTTAAAATATTAGGAACACTTTTTGTTTGAAATAATAAACAAAACTATTTATTGCTCGATATGAATAAACATACATTCCTATAAGAGAATCAAATCGAACCGTTGATACAGGGGAAATTTTGAATGATAAACAGAGGGATAAACAAGTGATTTACAATGGTTTAAGTACTGTTTACAATCAGAATTTCCTCGTATTTTTGAATCGTAAATAAACCTTAAACGATTATCATAATGAAAACAGCATCAAAAAATGCCCGTAAAAATCTTTTGTCTCATGCTACTAATTGGGACACAATCTGTTTCCCTGTCGAAACAATAGCTTTAGAGAACCTATTACCCGACAACTATAATGTCATTGCTACTGATCGCCAGAATGCGATTATAGGCAAAAAAAACGATGGTAATAATCAAGTTTACGCTATCCAAAGCAAGAGTTACTCTTTAATTCCCAATGCTCTGATTAAATCTGTTGCCGACGAGTGTTTAGGTATTGACTATGAACTTAGCGTTCGGTACAGCTTACAAGGTGAGTTTTCGATTGGGATTGTACTGCCCGATTCGCTGGTAATTGGTAAAACAGGGAATGATACCATCCGCAAACAATTGACCTTTACGAATTCCTACAACGGGAAAACACCTTTTACCATTCAGGGACATGAGATGAGAGGTATAAAAAGCGCTGCTATGAGGGTTTCCTATTACCGCCAAATTTGCTCAAACGGAATGATGGGTTGGGCAGACGAGTTTATTTCATTAGATGAATACCTTCACTGGCTTACAAACGGGATGCCTGCAAATGCCAAGGTGAAAGGTTTGGAAGAACGGTTTGAGCAGAAAGATGAAGAACAATTCCTTCGGATTTTCTCACACAAGGGCATTAACATAGACAAGTTTCAACAATTTTTAGTAGGTTTGGTCAACAACTTTTCTCAAATCAATAAAGAAAGCAGTACTTCACAAGTGTACAACCTAATGACGGATTTACAAGTAACTGACATAGAAGAAGCGACCGAAATAGTTCGGAAAGTTGGAATTCCGAAGAAACTAATTTCGGCAGCCTTAGAACGAATGGAATTAGAGCAAGGAATGTTGGAAAGTTCTGCCAACGTTTGGTTACTCTACAATGCGGTCAATCACTCACTTTTTAATCAAGTTACCTCCATGAGCGTTCAAGACCGATTCTACGCTGATGAAAGGGTGTTTCATAGTTTGCTAACAGCGTATCTTAATTAATAAGATATTTTAATATATATCTATTTTGATATAAAAATAATAGAGTTTTTTGATCCCCAACACTTCAAAACGGTAGCTTGTAAAATCAAGCTACTAAGATCGGGAATCAGGGGGTAATTGAAAATATTAAACAGTAGGTGATTAAAAGTTGACACTAACTTTTTGATAATGAAATAGATATTTTAATATTTAAGTATCTTTATAATAAGATATTAAATCACAATCCAATGAGAAAGACAAAACGTGTACCTACCCTTTTGAAAAGGGAATTCCAATTAGAACTGATTCACTTCGGCAAAAGTAAGCTTGATGAATTTGCCACATCTATTGCTGAAAAGGTTGAAAGTGGTGAGATAAACCCTTTGCTTGCGGAATCTTGGCTCTACCGAATTGAGTACATTGCCAAGCAAGCTCGGGAAAAAATAGCTCAAACTTTACATAACGAGTTAGACCGTTATCCCGAAAAAATCCCCGCTGCTTATGGATTGGCTTTTACTCGAAAAGCGACTTCGACACGTTACGATTATTCGGCAACACCTGATTACAAACGTTTGAAGGATGATCTGGCGTTGATTGAGCAATATGCCCAGAGAGCCGAAAAATCTAAAACACCTGTCCAGCTTTATGACGAAGATGGAACATTTAGATTCACCATTCATCCAGCCAGTAAGATTCAAAAATTTGGGTACAGCCGTGAAATCGTTGATTAAAGCATCTTGTCCAATCTCACAAACAGCCCGATACCGTCGGGCTGTTATTTGCCATACCATCGATATTATTCTCAGAAAAGGGCTTGTTGGGAAGGTCATTCCGAATCAAAAACAAATCCTGGTTGATAACCAGAAAACCACTCCCGATTTTGAATTCGTACCAGACATCAATCCTGATTTATCATTTTTGGTTTTTGAATCTGAGATTGAGTTTTTGTAATTTCCTATTTAGATATTTTAATATTAAAATACATAACTCCTCTTCGGTAACGTATAAAGGTATAAGTTTACCAATTTTTTACCTTGGTCAGTCAAGGAATCAAGGGGAAGCCTTCAAAATAAGTTCAGCTTCGCTTTGAACACATTTTGAAGGCAAATCGCACCAAAGACATTCAAGCCAGACACGCACATAGCCTCTACTCAACTCAGTTGTCTGGCTCGAAAGTCTTTGACCTAAGCGCAATCATGGGGAAAGCTATAATCACATAATCAAATGGCAGTTAGAAGTTACATAACTAATTGAATATCAGTAGTAAAGTGTTTTTGATATGTCTTAAAAATCGTACTTTTGGTAAGTAATCAATGACAAATCATTTATTCACTTTAATCATTTTAACCATGTCGGCAACTGCAATTTCTCCCGAAACAACCACAGTTTCAGCGGCTTTAACTGTAAACGGTACTCAAAGACCCCTTCAAGAGTTATTCCCTA
This sequence comes from Runella sp. R0.1_18, assembly GCF_057652155.1. Classification (NCBI taxonomy): domain Bacteria; kingdom Pseudomonadati; phylum Bacteroidota; class Cytophagia; order Cytophagales; family Spirosomataceae; genus Runella; species Runella sp. R0.1_18. Next base: position 13,312 of record NZ_JBYFCK010000039.1, on the reverse strand, counting down.
ACTTATTTGAAACGTTGGTAGATGAAGATACAGGCGAAGAAACCCTCGAACCGAAAATCATTTACATTGAAGGAAGACCCAAAATATACCGCTTTGACGGAAAAACGGGACGTTTTAATCTCGACGGGAAAGAAGATTTAGGGACTGAGTTTACTTTTCAACCTTTTGCATGGCGTCTTTTCAACGGTGGTTTATTTGACCGCAAAGAAAGTACACAGTGGGTTGAGTTCTTCTTTTTGGATGCTAATCTGTGTGTAAGCACAATCATGTTTAACAACACGAGTGCCATTAACTTCAAAGAAGCTCGTGAAAAAATAGTCTATCAACGTAAAAAATTTGAAGACCTGAAATTTGTTCTAAAAGCTGAAAAGAAGGATTATGAGATAACTTTACCTGATGGCAAAACGCAAAAGGGTAACTACTTTGCGGCTACTTTTCAATTTGAAGAAGGCAATTTAGCATTTCGGAAGTTGGGGCGAGACGTGGCACGAGCTTACAACGTGTATGGGGCTGTTACCCTGCAAAATACCGTTACTACTTTTGTATCTGATTGGTTTCCAAAACACCTTATCTATGGCTTACCTTTAATTGAGCCGCCCAAAGAGGAAGCTGCAAGCGAACCTGTATCAGTAGTTGAGCCAATACCTGTCGAAGAGGTACAAACCGTTTCAAAGCCCAGTTCTAAGAAATCGTCAAGAAAGTAAACCAACACGAAGGCAAGGCTTCACTGCGTTGCTCTTCGTTGGTTGGGAATCAAGGGGTAGAATCTAATGTAAAACGAATGGTAGTAATAAGTTTTATGTAAGTGCTTGATTATCAAAGTAAATATAAAAATATCTAAATATATAAGTATCTTTATAGTAAGTTAATTACTCAAAAATGGGCAGCGATTAGCTCTTAGTTTCATCTTTAATCAATCATCAAATGAAAAGTTTACTACTCAAAATTTTACTTATTTCTTTGACCTTTTCTTCTTCGATTCTGGCTCAAACGGATTCAACTAAGCGCTTTACTATATCAAATGTAGAAGCCACTGGGGGCTTGGGACTTCACCCTCCTGGTAATATGTACGGCTTTCGATTAGGATTGAAAGATAATCTGAACCCTAATCGAGATATACAGGGCTGGTTTAACTCGACCAAGTTGATTGGCGACAATACGACCCGTCAAATATTAGCTGGTGTAGGAATAAGGATAAAAGTCCTTGAATTGCAAAATGGCATATCTGGCTTTTGGGGTTTATCCGTTTTTGGTGGGCATGAGAAAAAATTGAGCGAGTACCAGGTATTAGGTTTTGTAGTCGAAGGTAAGAAATCCCGTTTTGTTGCTGGATTAGAGGGAAATGTAGAAGCTGAAAAAGGACCGATTGTAATGGGTTTTCGTTACCGAGTTAATCCCCTATCACTGGCGGAGATAAGTTATGCGCTTATTTCGTTAGGGTATCGTTTCAACGCTCGATTATTTCGATTGAAAAAATAAGCCAAATTGAAGCTCTGAGCGATTTGGTTGAGCCTCTGGAAACGAGGCTCTTTGCAGTGGGAATCAGGGGGTAAACGCTAATAACCGAATAATAAAATAGAAAAATATCTAAATAGAAAACTACTCAACTATTTTATCATCCTCTTCCATAGCCTCCAATAATTGCTCAAATTCAAATAACTCAGCTTTTCGTTCTTTACGCTTGGCTATAATTTCTTCCAAGTTTTGTTGAGCTTGACTTACCGAGGCTTGAATCTCCTCATTAGAAAATAGCGCAAAAGGCTGATCGGAATCATCACTTGCAAACTCAGAAGGCTCTTCAATAGGCAAAGGTGCTGTTTTTAATTTATTACCTATTAAGCTATTTTGATAGGTAACTATTTTAATATCTAAATCATCTGACCGTGAGCTAATGATTATATCGTCCGTGTTTTTGAAGGAACCACCTTGTTTGGGCTGAAAAAAGGTGAAGGTTTCAGGAAGGGGTCTTTTTTTCTTAGTCCGTTTTGACACTTTGAAAAAGCCCAAAAGCAGAGCCGCCCAGATTACAATCATTGATATGGCGCTGACTAAGTATAAACTCAACGAGATTTGTAACATCATTGGGTTTTAGCTTGAAAATAACCTGCCATTTCTGCCAAAAAATCATCAGATTCACTTTTTTCAACAGCCTTAGCATGAAGAAATTCTACATATTTTTGCATCGAAATCTCTACACCGTGCCGCAAAGCCAACGAGTATTTGAGTTGTAGCCACTCCGAACGGAATTGGTCATCTAATTTTAATCCGATGTGAAATACCTTTTGGGGTTTTACCTTTACAGTAAGCTGAGGTTTGGGTTTTATACTTGTTTGGTAAGTAGATACTCGCCGATTGAGAGTTTCCTCGTCAAAGTCCATTTCTGAAATGACAGAAGGGTTTTGGCTTTCTGCTATCTTCTGTTTAGGTAATGTTGTTTTGAGTATTTCGGGTAGTTGTGGCATGAATATTTAAGTATTTTAATAATTAGATAGCTTAATAACTTCTTCGGTAAACCGTGCAATGCCATTGAGATATTGCCCACCTTTGAATAGGATAGGAGACGAAATGGTCGTCCACATCTTGGCACGGTCGAAGCCAGAATCGGCATCATTCAGTCGAGTTTCAAGAAAGTCAAATGAAATGCCTTTGGCAGTAAACTTGGTTTTTAATTGCGATTCAATGAGTTCCGCTTTTTTCTGAAACGTGAATTTGTATTTATTCCAAAAGCAATAAAATTGGGTTGAGTCCGAAAGATGTCCTTGCTTCACATGGTCGGCAAGGGTTAGACAATATTCAAGCGAAGCCATCACATCAATGTTTTGCGTGGTAAAAGGGACGAGTACCAAATCAGCGAAGCGGAGTGTACGAACAATACTTTCATCAAAGCGTCCCCCTAAATCAAAAAAAACATAGTCGTAAGAGCTGCTGATTTTTTCAATGTCCAATTCGTCTAATTCTGACTGCTCAACGGTGTAGATTGGATAAAAATTAGTGATGCTACGTTGTTGATTATAGCGGTATCGTTCATAAATAGCTTGATCGGCTACCGAAAGCTGCGAAGCAAAAAGCGCTTTTTTGACTTCATCAAAATCTTGACATTTTTGACTGATATGCTGGTAAATGGTTTGTTCCCGATGGCGTAAGCTGTCAATTGAAAACTGCGGAGCATCAGCATCAATGACCAAGACTCGTTTACTCAATTCGTAAGTTAAGTAAGACGCTAAAATGGTTGTAATGGTAGATTTTCCAGTTCCACCTTTGGAAGTGTGTACACAGATGATTTGAGCCGACATAAATTTGTAAATTATATTAAAGTTGCTAAAATAAATAAAATAGTTTATTTAATATTATTTTTGAATTGGAATGCCCCGAAAATAAGTTCGATGAAGAGGAAAGAATTTAGGAATGAAGGGGAAACTTTAAAGGTTAAAAATCAGAATAAGCAAGTTATGTTTTTGGCAGACAAAAAAGGGGGCGAGAGAATAGAAGAAGGGGTAAAAGCTAAACTCAAAAAATTGAAAATTACAGTAAAGGGTCGTCCCAAAAAAGACGAGACGAAAGTAAGGAATAAGCGACTTACGGTACGATTTACCGAGGAAGAATGGGACTTGTTGAGTAAACAAAGTAAAAAAAGTAACCTGAGTAGAGCCGACTTTTTGAGGCAATGCAGTATGCAGAGTAAGTTCTACTTGCCTGTGCAGAAATCGTTACCAACGGATGTACTTGCTTTACTTAAAAACCTTGAAAAGTTATCAGGAACGATGTTGCAATTGAGTCACAAAGTCAGCCATGACAAGGCTATTTCGACGGAGATAAAACAGACGGCTTTGCAGGTATCTAATATCGTTCAGCATACTTATGACTATTTGGAAGAAACCTTATGATTGGCAAAGTAGCTTCTATCGGAACAAGCTTCTTGGGAACTTTGGAATACTGTTATTACGCTACCCGCCCTAACCGAAGCCTTGACCGCTCACAAATAAGGGGGGAATTGGTCTATTTTCAGCACGTACCTGTTTCAACGGTTACTGATTCAAAGCAGATAAAAGGGGGCAATGAAACTCCCCTGAATCTGGAAAAAATGTCAGAGCGGATGCAGCGCATAGCTAATTTGAACCGTCGAGTTGAGAAACCCGTTTGGCACCAGGCTTTTTCGTTTCCAGTAGGTGAAAAAGTTGATACTGAAACAATGGCCGAGATTTGCCAGTTGTTTGCGCAGCGTTTTGGCATGGAAAACAACCAACTTGTTGCTTTTCGTCATGCTGATAAAGACCATGATCATTTTCACATCATTGCCAACAGAATCAATTTAGACGGGAAAAATACGGCAAAAACCCGCTTCAATTTTTTAGAAATGGGTCGTTTTTGTCGGGAAGTAGAGCAATTGTATAAGCTTACAACAACCACCCAAATGAAGCGAGTGATTTGGAAGGAGCAGCAAAAGACAGAGGATGCGCCAGAGGTGAAAGCAACAAGACAGCTTCGAGTAGGTTAAGGTTTTACTCGAAGCTGTTCACGAAAGATTCCAGTAATTCTAAAATTTTCATACTGCGATGAGCAGCAAACCGAGGTTCAATATGTGCATAGATACCTTCTTTAATGTCTGGATGTTTTAGAAGATTGGTGAACTCAACTTTCAAATATTGACCCAAATCGTCAGAGATACTGGATAAATCATTACTTAAAGTGGGGCAATTGTCAAGCACAAAGACAATATCCTCAAAATCAGTACTGGTACGAAAGTCACTTCCACCTCGCATCTTGTGTGCTTCTAATTTTGTAGCAATAAAGTAAGCCGAATTAAAAATTTTCACAAAGAAGCCTTCAAAAAGCTCATGTTCGATGGCATTTTTGAAACCATCGGCATACCTGTAAAATCCTATGAAAGTGTACCGGCAAATGGCGCGAAAGTGTACCACCCTCAAGAGTAAGTGAATATTCCGATGAAAGTGAGCAGCCTTCTGCGATTTAAATTGACCGGGTAATTCCGATTGAAATTGCGCAGGTGTGGATAAGTCTGTTAGAGAATCCATCTTTTGTTTTAGAATACGCTGATAAACCCCGTATTCGAGCAAGCGATGGCTAACAAACTTACCCAGATGTACCAGATAAGACGAATCATTCAATTGCAGATACAGGGCATCTCTCGCAGTGAGATTGCTCGCACTCAGGGTCTTTCCCGTAACACCGTCAGGCACTACCTTGATTTATTCAAGAGCTACTTTAAGGACCTATCAGAAGCGCTGACCTGGAGTGATGAGGCGCTTCATCGGTTAGTGAGCGGTAAGCCTGCAGAGCCCTCTCCCAAACATCAAACCCTGCATGAACGTTTTAAAAACTATGAGCAGGAATTGTCTCGTGTCGGTGTAAGCCGTCAACTGCTTTGGTTGGAGTATCGTAAAGAACAACCAGACGGAGTTCAATTCTCTCAATTTTGCAACCTGTTCCGCCAATGGCAGAAGCATCAGCAGGTGGTCATGCACCTTGAGCACAAGGCAGGGGAAAAACTTTTCATTGATTTTGCTGGCAGCAAGTTGTATTGGACCGATATTCCCACGGGTCAGAGCATAGCAGCAGAAGTTTTTGTGGCTACCTTAGCCTGTAGTCAGCTCACCTACGTGGAAGCCATCCCTTCGCAACGTAAGTCCCACTTTTTAGCGGCTTTATCAAACGCGTTGGTTTATTTTGGCGGTGTTCCACAGGCCATCATACCTGATAATCTGAAGTCCGCAGTCACTAAACCGGACCGTTATGAGCCCCATCTTAATGAGAGCCTTGAGCATTTTGCCGCTCATTACGGCAGCTGCATTTATCCAGCCCGAAGTGGAAAACCCCGCGATAAATCCCTAGTGGAAAAGGCCGTTGAACTTGCTTATCAACGCATTTATGCCCCGCTTCGTAATCAGGTCTTCAGTTCTCTTGCGGCACTCAATGAGGCCATTTTACCCTTGCTGGAAGTTCATAATCAGGCTCTTTTTCAAGGAAAAGACTATTCCCGCCGTTCCCGTTTTGAAGAAGTTGAACGTTCCGCTTTGAGGCCATTGCCCTCGGAAAAATATCAATTACAATCCTATCATACGGCCAAGGTTCATCCCGATTGCCACGTACTTCTCTCCGAGGACAGGCACTACTACTCGGTGCCTTATACGCTTGTGGGTCAATTGGTAAAGATGGTTTATAATACGGAGACGGTAGAGATTTACCACAACTACCAACGAATTGCTACCCATCAACGCATGGTATCTAAACATCATTACACCACTCTGAAAGAGCATTTGCCCGCTCAGCACCAATGGCTGATGAATTGGTCCCCCGTTTTCTTTGAGCAGGAAGCCCTCAAAATCGGGATGAATACTCATTTGGCCATCCAACAGTTGCTCAACAGAAAAACCTACCCTGCTCAGTCCTATAAATCATGCGCTGGCGTACTGAGTTTGGCCAAAAAGGTAGGTGCTCAACGCATGGAGAATGCCTGTCAAAGAGCTATCGCCTACGAGGGGATATCCTATACACTCATTAAAAGTATTCTCGACCGAGAGTTGGACTACATTCCCTTAGCAGATGAAACAATTACCTCACCAACGGGCATTTATCACGAAAATATCCGTGGAGCAAGTCACTATCAATAGTTTTTCTTTTCAACCGTAAAACAAAGCACAATGAATACACACGAAACTATCTCTCAAATGCGAGCACTCAAATTAATGGGGATGGCTAATGCCTACCAAACCCTCTGCGAACTGCCAGTGGATAAACACCCAAGCTCACAGCAGCTCTTGGCCCAAATTGTAGAGGCCGAAATCCTTGACAGGCAACACCGAAAAACACGCTCAGCTATCCAACAGGCGCAATTCCGCTACCAAGCCACGGTGGAAGAAATTATCATCGCTTCCGAAAGAAATCTCAGTAAGGATATGGTTTATAAATTGGCTGATACCTCTTTTGTGAAAAGACATGAAAACATAATTATTACCGGAGCGACGGGCTGCGGGAAAAGTTTTATTGCCACGGCCTTGGGCTATCAAGCCTGCCAGATGGGGTTTAGGGTCATCTATTTTTCATTACCTAAGCTGCTGCAACGGCTTCATCTAGCCAAAGCCGATGGTTCTTATATCAAAGAACTTGCCCGAATTGAAAAATATCATTTGCTTATTCTGGATGACTGGGGTATTCAACCACTCGATACCAGTGCGCGACTCGCCATTTTACAACTCATTGAAGACCGACATGGCAAAACTTCCACTATCATCACTGCTCAAATGCCTGTGGCCAATTGGCATGATTATATCGCGGAACCTGCTTTGGCGGATGCTATTTTGGATAGAATTTTATCGCACACCCATCGTATTGACCTTAAAGGTGGCTCCTTGAGAAACACCGCGAAAAATAATCCTAAATGAATTCTTTAACTATATTTGCATCACTTCTCTAAGTTATCCACAGCTGCGCAAATTGCATCGGAATACCCTGATCAATTATTATCGGAATACTCAAGTAAGTGAAAACGTTGACAAATAGCTTTTGGAATTGAGATAAACAACAATTTCAAAAGCTATGGCAAACCAACGAATCACGATGCAAAAACTACACAAACTCATTGAGTTGCACCAATCAGGTAAAAGTCAGCGATACATATCAAGACATCTGGGCATTCATCGTCGTACCGTTTCCAACTACCTTACTTTACTCTTATCCTATTCAGGTGGAGATTTAGGAACGTTATGCGCATTTGAAGAAGCCCGTTTATGGCAGATTGTCAACACTTCCATTCAGCCCCAAGCCATATCCTCTGATGTTGTGATTGACATTCTCAGTTTATTTCCGGACTATCAGAAACGTTTAGCCAAAGTTGGTATGACACGCCAGTTACTTTGGCAGGACTACTGCCATATTCATAAAGGAAAACTGAGTTATTCGCGCTTTTGCCGAGTATTTGCCAAATGGCAACAAAACAGTAAACTAAGTCTTCGCATAGAGCATAAAGCAGGTGATAAAATCTTTGTAGACTTTGCCGGCAGCAAACTCTACTGGACAGACCCGCAAACGCATGAAAAAATAGCGGCAGAAGTTTTTGTGGCAGTATTGGGCTACTCCCAACTCACGTATTGTCAGGCGGTTTTCTCGCAGAAAAAACCTGATTTTTTCAGCGCTTTATCAAACGCTTTGACCTTTTTTGGGGGTGTACCTCAGGCCATCGTTCCCGATAACCTGAAGTCAGCGGTCAGCAAGGCAGACCGTTACGAGCCGGACCTCAATGAAAGTATGGCCGATTTTGGGGAACATTATCAAACAACCATTTACCCTACCCGAAGCCATCGTCCCAAAGATAAAGCATTAGTCGAGCGCACGGTTAGTATCCTTTACACCCGCATTTACGCCTCGTTGGCTGAGAAGACGTTTTACTCTTTGGCAGCACTCAATGAGGCCATTCGAGAACGTTTACTGCTGCATAATACTACTCTTTTGCAAGGAAAAACTCAAAGCCGCCAAGACATATTCGAGGAAGTAGAACGAGCTGCATTGAGTCAACTGCCTGCTTATCGCTATGAACTCAAGTGGTTCAGAGAAGCCAAGGTCCATCCTAATTGCCATATAAAGCTCTCAGAAGATAAACACTATTATTCGGTGCCCTACAAGTATGTAGGCAGGAAAGTTCAAATCAGATATACGACCGAAGCTGTTGAAATATATCTTGATTATCAGCGCATTGCTATCCACGAGCGCATCATAGCACAAGGTGGCTATACTACGCTGAAAGAACATTTACACCCCTCTCATCAGTGGGTGATGAACTGGTCACCGGAGTTTTTTGAGAATCAGGCCTCTAAGATTGGGCAACATACTCTCAAGGTTATTCAGCAGCTTTTAATATCTCGAAAATACCCTGAGCAAGCCTATAAATCTTGCGCGGGAGTATTGGCTTTAGGGAAAAAAGCAGGAAATGAACGCTTGGAAAATGCCTGTGAAAGAGCCATTGCTTATGAATATGTATCAGTAAAATTGGTACAAAGTATCTTGGATAGGGAATTGGACAAAGTACCCATCAAGCCGGAAGAACCAAACCCAACTCCTATTATTCCACTGCACACAAATATCAGAGGAGCAAGTCATTATCAGTAAAAATAACACCAAAACCAACAATGAATACACAACAAACCATCGCTCAAATGCGAAGCCTGAATCTGACAGGGATGGCTCAGGCTTATCAGTCACTGCTGAAACTGCCCCTCAATGAACACCCAACGGCTGACATGCTTATTGCTCAACTCATAGAAGCCGAAGTATTGGAAAGAAATCATCGCAAAATGATGAGTACTATCAAGGCTGCCAAGTTCCGTTATCAAGCCTCTATAGAGGAGATCGACTTCGCGGCTCAACGAAATTTAGAGAAGAACACCATTCTGCGACTTAGCGACACGTCTTTCATCAAACGGGGTGAAAATGTCCTCATTACAGGAGCAACGGGCTGTGGTAAGAGTTATATTGCTTCTGCCATTGGGTTCAGGGCGTGCCAGATGGGAAATAGGGTCGCTTATTTTTCCATGACCAAACTCTTACAACGATTACAGTTGGCCAAAGCAGATGGTTCCTACATTAAAGAACTTGCTAAACTCGAAAAAACGCAACTGCTTATTTTAGATGATTGGGGACTACAACCGCTTGATACCCAAACCAAACTCACCCTACTGCAAATTATTGAAGATAGGCATGGCAAAGCAGCAACGGTCATTACCTCACAATTACCGGTTGCTCAATGGTTCGACTATATCGCTGAGCCAACGCTGGCCGACGCCATCATGGATCGCATTTTACAACAAGCGCATCGAATCGAACTCAAAGGGGATTCCATGAGAAAACGTAAAAAAATGCACGACAAAGAAGTTCAATAATTACATTTGTATCAACGTTTTTACCCTCCCGAAAACCGGTACACTTTCGCGCCAATCAATGGTACACTTTCACGCCATTTTACACTTAGCTGCTTTTCAACCGACTGCCGTAATTCCAGGTCATCGTAATACCTGAGGATAAAAGCGGTCCGAATGATTTTGCCGAACTCTTTGAAAGCCTTCTGCAAGGGATTCTGTTTGGCATACGAGTTCATTCGTTTGAGTACCTGAAAAGCGGTGGTTTTGCCCAGTTTGAGCGATACCATCACCCTAAGCATGTCATCCCAGTGCGTCTCAATGAGCTTTTCACTGATGTAATGGTCAGGCAACAGGACGTATCCTTGCCCGGCGTACTCTTTCTGGGAAACAAAGCTGTAGAGTTCCAGCGTACCCAGCTCCTTGATGCGGGGCGCAAAGAACACGCTTAAAAAATGCATCATACCAAATATGACTTCGGTTCCCCCGTGGGAGTCAGTAGAATGCATCGTACTCTTCACCACCGGATTGCCTAAATGCATATCCACTACATTCCCCGCTTCCCGGTCAGCAGCCGTGATAACGGCCGAATAGTAAGAAGCAAACCGTTCGTCAATGGCAGTGTTGATACTCGATGCCTTTTGGAATCCGGGATACTTGGCCGAATAGGTAGCATTCAGCGAATCGCCCTTCACCAAAATTTTCTGCCCATCACTGGCCGTATGGAGTTCGGTGGGGGACTTCCGGTGAATCTCTGGCAGAGCCAAGCTATTTTTCATTTGGATGATTGTATTATTGGCATCGGCCAGCGCCTGTTCGGACAAGTACCAATCGGCCGTATGCTTCAGGGTAGAGGCCTGCACGCCTTTGGAAATCCGGCCCATCCGGTCTACCCCGATATTGCAGCCCATTGCCAGGATCGCGGCAAAAAAGGTTTCCTGGGTAGGGCGTTTCTTTTCGTCGGTTTTGCTCCCATGTCCAAACAGATGCAGAAAGGGAGCGGCTTTTTCCACATCTGACAATACGGAAAGGATGGATACGTACCGGGCCGGACGAAAATAGGCGGCTACCCGTTCCGTGTCGGGTTTCTCCACGGCGGGAGTCGCAATTAGGGGCTTTTTCTCCCGGTTAAAGGTAAAGTGGGGATTTGTAGATGCTTTGATATTTTCATTCGTCTGGCAGTACAATGCGTGCAAATGCTCTTTTAATCCAGCCAGCACCTTACCGTAATCGGCGAAGTGAGTCAGTTCGGCATCTTCCAATAGCCGCTTCTTATGGGCTTTCCATTCGTTTTTGTCAATCAGGTATTGATCCAGGAAGCGGTAGCGATAGGAATACCTAAAATTGATGGTGCCGGACTTAATTCCGTGGGCAAGGGCATCAAACAGAAACATTTTGTACAAACGGGGACGGAACTTTACTTTATCTTCTTGCTGGACGTAAAGTTCATCCTGACGGACCGTTTCCAGCCAATCCAGGTTCTTAGCTGGGGTGGAAATCCGACCCTTACGCGCCGCGTAGTGTTCAAGGGCTGCCCCTAAAGCCGGATCGGTATTCTCCGAATCGGGCATCAGGTGCCCAAGGACCGCTCCGATGCGATTGGTTAACCAGGTGCTTTTCTTTTCCCATAAGTCTGTAAAATAGGGGGACTGGTCCTGATTTGCTTCCCGCTCCAGGGTTTCCAACTGAACTTGCTGTCCGGCTGGCAGAGAAATGTCTTCTTCTAATAACTTCTCTAATGCCCTTACTTTCTGTTCCGGGGGGTGGTCACTGGCCAGGATTGCTTTTACGGCTCGAAGCTGCTCAAAGTACCCCTTCCGGGACTGGATCAGTAGCCGGGTAGCGGCAGTACGCTGCTTCTGGGTAGCGAAATAATCCTCTTTTTGTAAACGTCGGGTGGCGTTTTCAGCAGATTTGACCCCATCCAGGACGATATCAATAAAGAAATCGTGTCGCTTGCGAATCTGGTGAATCAGAAAGCAGAGCAAATACAGGTACCGGTCTGAATGGGCGGCTATTTTGTCCGTATCAGCAATCGTAGTCCAGTAGGCGTGGTAGTCGATAATGGCATCGGAAAGACTCAGTTGCCCGATAAGGGCTTGCAGCCTTTCCAGACGGCTTTTTAACACGATAAATTGGGCAAGACTGCTGGCAATTTCTGAGGGTCTATTAGACTGGTTGATCGTTTTAAAGCCGACAATATCGGCATTTTGGTAGGCCGCTTTCCTTTCCAGAAATTCATCCAGCACGGCTTTGTGTTCCTGAGTCAGATGAGTTGCCAGCGCCTGGCTTAACTGTTTTCCTGCCGAAACCAGCGTTTCGTTAATCACCCGCAGGTATTTGTCATAGGCCGGGGATTCCATGCGGGCCCTAAACAAATAAGACTGCGTTTCAAACAACACCTTTCGGGGCATGAGTTGTCGCTCCACCAGCTGCTGAATATGTTTGCGCAAGAAGGTTTCCTCCAAAGGCTGCCAGCCGGAAAGCTGAAGGATTCGCTCCCGGTGATGATAAGCCATCTGTTTGTTATAGTGGGCCTGGAAAGGAATATCGTCCCAATTAATCCCTAAAGTCTTTACTACAAAGATTTGATCCGGACTGCGAAAGTCTCCCACTTCAAAGAAACGGCCCACGGCTTTGAAATACCCCCACTGCAAAAGAAAGCCCGCCTTAGCGAGCGGATGCCGAAGTTTGGCAAGTTCCTTTCCGAGTGCTTCATCTATCGCAAAGAAATAGCGTTGCTCTTCCAGGTTAAGTACCGGAGGAGTATTAAAGACTTTGATTTCAGAAGCTTGTAATAATTTGATTCGGCTCATAGTTGGCTGTACCTGAAAAAGAAAGATACTTCTGTAAGTCTTTAATCAGTAAGTCGTTAGCAAAATACCACTTGCAAGCCATTCAGACCAACTGTTTGATCAGACCAACCGGTTGAGAAGTGGTGTTCTTCTTTTGGCAGGCCATGCGGAATTGGATTATCAGAGCCGAAAAGATGGTAAGACCTCCGACCACCAGTGTGGACGGATAAATACCTACCCAGTCAGCCAGTATGCCGGTCAGTAAGGCCCCGATGGCATACCCTAAATCCCGCCAGAAACGGAATACGCCCATACTGGCAGCTCTTTGTTCCGGATGGGTATCCGAAGCAATGGCGGCCAGAAATGTAGGATACACTACCGCAGTTCCCAGTCCCAATAAGGCGGAGATGGTCATAAAATGCCAAAAGGCTATCGCCCAGGGGAAAAGCACAATGGCTACTCCCTGCAGGAACATGCCGTAGAACAGCAACCGCTTTTTACAATACTTGTCGGCCAAGGCTCCGGTAAAGAGTTGTCCTACGCCCCATACGGCCGGGTAGGTCGCTACAATTACCCCGATTTGCTCCAGGGAAAAACCCTTCAGCGACAACAGTACCGGCAAGAGTCCCCAGACCATTCCGTCATTTAAAT
>NZ_JBYFCK010000038.1:0-33918 GCF_057652155.1 Runella sp. R0.1_18 | reverse complement strand
GCCTTCAAGTCCGATATTTCTTTAATCAACTCTTCCATAATCTCATCTATGCAAATAGCGTACCTAAACAGTTACCATCACAAACAATAATATCTCGCATTGGAGTATTTGCTTCTGGTGAAAAATTGAAACCGCCGTTCCTTGAAAAATCAGCGGGGGCATTTTCTACCTGTTGAATGAATTTGAATCTGCCGGCTTGAACAGAGCCACAGCAAGTGCCGTCGTTACAATCTAAATTAGGCTCTTCTTTCTTACAGCTCACGCTCATCAGCATTACTACCGTGGCGTATAGAAATGGTTTGATTAATCGTTTCATGTTCATACGTTGTTTTTAAAAGTGAAGTTTTAATACAAAAATCAGGGTTGTTTCATAGGTAGTAGCGTAGATAAGGGTGGATCGATGTCCAAAGATAAGTATTACGTTGAGGTAATTTTATTTGGGAAGCATGATGAAATCGTACTGCGTTTTTGAGCCTATTTCTACCTTACAACAGTTGCCTGTTCGCTGGCCATTCAGAAATGTTTGATAGTCTCGGTATTTAACTACTAAGTTTATATCATGGACTAAACCATTTGCTACACCAAGTGAGTGAAATTCTTTTGGCGCATTAACCACCACATTGTACCTGCCATTGGCATCAGTGGATACTATTTTCAAGTCGCTAGTTACAGATCCCAATATACCTTTCTGTCCATATATCACAATTTCAACATTACTTACAGGCAACTTAGTATCAAAATCAGTAACTGTACCAAAGACGGTGGTAGTTCGGCTTTTGGTGGGGTCATAGAAGCAGCCTTCTGTCATAAGCAGCATTCCCGCTGCATACAGCCAAAGCTTTACTAATCGTTTCATTTTCATACGTTGTTTTTTTAAGTGAAGCTTTTGAGTTTTAGAGAAATGAAAGACTGAAAGCCTTTTGATAATTATCACAAGTCGGAGCCTCGGGCTATCGGGTATGTAGGTTTAAAAATGGTTTACTTTACTTCTTCTACTTTTTCAACGTTGATCATGTAAATCGGTATGTCGATAATAACTCGCGCATCTAATACCTGATATATTTTACCCCAAACACGGTATTTAAAAGGGGGCGTTACGCCAGTTCCCAAAGTTGAAGTATGTTTTAAATCTTTTACTTTCTCCGCACTTATATCACAAATTCCCATAGAGGCAAAACGAGTAGCAAGGACGTTTGAAGAAAAATGAAAACCTCCGCCGCCTGTAGTCCAAAAATCAGCAGGGGCATTTTCTACCTGTTGAATGAATTTGAATCTGCCGGCTTGAACAGAGCCACAGCAAGTGCCGTCGTTACAATCTAAATTAGGCTCTTCTTTCTTACAGCTCACGCTCATCAGCATCACTACCGTGGCGTATAGAAATGGTTTGATTAATCGTTTCATGTTCATACGTTGTTTTTAAAAGTGAAGTTTTAATACAAAAATCAGGGTTGTTTCATAGGTAGTAGCGTAGATAAGGGTGGATCGATGTCCAAAGATAAGTATTACGCTGAGGCAATTTTATTTGGGAAGCATGATGAAATCGTAATGCGTTTTTGAGCCTATTTCTACCTTACAACAGTTGCCTGTTCGCTGGCCATTCAGAAATGTTTGATAGTCTCGGTATTTAGGATAAAATTTACGATCCCATAAATTTACTACAGTAAGTGAATGAAATTCTTTAGGAGCATCAACGACTACATTGTACTTGCCATTGGCATCTGTAAATACAGTTTTTAGTGGGCGGCTTACAGACCCTAATATGCCCTTTTCACCATCTATGGCAATTTCAACACTATCCACTGGCAATTTTGTATCAAAATCAGTAACTGTACCAAAGACGGTGGTAGTTCGGCTTTTGGTGGGGTCATAGAAGCAGCCTTCGGTCAGGAGCAGCACTCCCGCTGCATAGAGCCAAAGCTTTATTAATCGTTTCATTTTCATATGTTGTTTTTTTTTAGTGAAGCTTTTGAGTTTTAGGAGAATGAAAGGCTGGAAGCCTTTTGATAATTATCACGAGTCGGAGCCTCGCGCTATCGGGGTACTATCTTTTTCATTGCCGTATTTGTTTTAAATGGTTTATGGAGTTCTTTCAACTTTATCAATTTGCACTCTCAAAATTGGAATACCAGTAAATCCCCCAATACCTCGTGCCCAAAAGATACGTCCCCATACCTGGTAGAGGTAACGCGGGTTTTCCATGTATTCATTGGTAAAAATGTAGGTCTGCTCCAAATCTTTTACTTTATCCTCACTTAACCCGCATAATAAAATGCTATGCTGAGGAAGGTCTGGTTTGTATCCTCCTCCTACATTGAAACCCCGTTTAAACAGCAAAGCACTTCGGCTTACGTCAGCGGGTTCGTTTTCAAACTTGGTAATCAATACCCAATCGTATAAATCACCTGTGGCACAAGAGACAACCCCATCATCTAAAGGGTTGGGTTCTTCTTTCTTACAACTCACGCTCATCAGCAGCACAGCGGCGGCGTAGAGCAGAGGCTTAAATAATCGTTTCATGTTCATACGTTGTTTTTAAAAGTGAAGTTTTAATACAAAAATCAGGGTTGTTTCATAGGCAGCAGCGTGGGTAAGGGTGGATGGATGTCCAAAGATAAGTATTACGTTAAGGAGATTTTATTTGGGGAGCATGATGAAATCGTACTGCGTTTTTGAACCTACTTGAACAGGGCAACAAAAATTTGTTTGTTTGCCATCTAACAAAAGTAAAAAATCCCTATGTTTATAAACATTAAAAATATTATCTAAATTAAGGGAATGGTAATTTTGGGGAACATCAATTACGGCTGAATACTTACCATCCTTATCTGTAAATACAGTTTTTAATTTTATGCCTTTGAATGCCAATACGCCATTGTTTCCCCAAATAGCTATTTCATTATTTTCCACTGGCAATTTGGTATCATTATCGATGACTGTTCCAACTATTGTTGTTGTTCGGCTTTTGGTGGGGTCAGAGAAGCAGCCTTCTGTCAGTAGCAGCATTCCCGCTGCATATAGCCAAAGCTTAAATAACGGTTTCATTTTCATACGTTGTTTTTTAAAAGTAAAGATAAACAACTGTAAGGAGAATAAGTGCTAAAAAATAATAATCATTGTTACTTTACCGTATAACTCCAACTGTGCTTGATGACTTTGAGTGAAAAGGTACTGTTGAGTGTACCTATATTTTCAATTTTTGATAATTTATTTCGTACAAAGTGATGGTATTCGTCCAAACTCCCCACGTTGATTTTTAACAAGAAATCTACTTGCCCCGCCATGTGGTAGCACTCTTGTACTTCTTCCAACTTTTGGATTTCTTCTTCAAAGCTCTCAATAAATGCCTTGTCGTGGTAGCGCATCGACACTTGGCAAAAGATGGTAATGGGCTGCCCAAGCAAGTCTTTGTCCAAAATAGCCACGTACTGTTTGATAAACCCAAGCTGTTCTAAGCGCTTAATTCGTTCATAAACGGGCGACAAGGTAAGTCCCAATCGAGCGGCCAATTCTTTGGTTGTGAGTTTTGCGTCGGCCTGCAAAAGGCGCAGTAGTTTTTTGTCAATGTCATCAAGTGATTCGAGTGCCATAAAATTTTCTTTTTATACTATCTCAATTTAATCCTGTTTAGTGATATTTTCTTTAAAAATAATAAGATTCAGTAAAATTAATGGATTTATTTGGATTATGTGCGTCAATAGTAGTGTCTATATAACTTTGTGCCGTTAATTGCACTTCATCAAAAGTTAAAAATCAGCTAAAACGCCACAGTTATGAAACAGGAAACGATTTTAGTGATTGGCGCAAATGGTCAGATTGGAACGGCATTGTTGCCTCATTTACAACGCCTCTACGGCTGGGAGAATGTCATTGCCAGCGACCTTCGAGCGGGGGAAAACCAACAAGCAATTTTTGAACGCTTAGACGCGACCGACGCCACGATGCTCGCCAGCGTTGTGCAACGTTATCGCGTTACCCAAATCTATCATTTGGCAGCGATTCTTTCGGCCAAAGGCGAGGCCGACCCGCTTTGGGCGTGGAACCTCAACATGCAAACCCTGCTCAACGTACTGGAAGTAGCTCGCCTCCACCAAGTCAAAAAAGTATTCGTACCAAGCTCTATCGCCGCTTTTGGCACGCAAGCTCCCAAGTACCAAACACCTCAATCGACGCTCCTCGACCCCTCAACGGTCTATGGTATCAGCAAAGTGGCCGCCGAAAACTGGTCGGTTTATTACCACAAACGGTATGGGCTAGACGTTCGCTCGATACGTTACCCAGGCGTCATTAGTTACCAATCTATGCCTGGAGGCGGCACCACCGACTACGCCGTGGCGATTTATCACGAGGCCGTCCAAGGCAACAACTACGAGTGCTTTTTAGCCGCCGATACGTTGTTACCCATGATTTATATGGACGATGCTCTTCGCGCTACGTTGGAATTGATGGAAGCGCCCGAAGCGGCCATCACGGTACGAACGTCGTACAATTTGGCAGGAATGAGCTTCACCCCCGCCCAGCTTACGGCGTCAATACAGACTTATTTTCCTGATTTTCAAACGTATTATAAGCCTGATTTCCGTCAAGCGATTGCCGATTCGTGGCCCAAAACCATTGACGATTCGGTCGCACGGTGCGATTGGGGCTGGAAGCCTCGTTTCGATTTGCCCAAAATGACGAAAGAAATGATTACCCACCTCACCGAAAAAGTTATTTAAACGTATGTACGCAAGCATCAAAAACGAACTCCAACAAGAACTCAATGCCCTCAAAGAAGCGGGGCTTTATAAATCAGAACGAATCATTGTATCGCCACAGTCGGCAGAAATTACCGTTCAAAATGGCCGCGAAGTACTGAACTTTTGTGCCAATAATTACTTGGGGTTATCTTCTCATCCTGAGGTAATTAAAGCCGCTCACGAAGCCCTCGAAACCCACGGTTTTGGCCTTTCGTCGGTACGATTTATTTGTGGTACACAAGATATTCACAAAGAACTTGAGCGCCAAACTGCCGCTTTTGTGGGGGCCGAAGATTGTATTTTGTACGCCGCTGCGTTTGATGCCAACGGCGGTGTTTTTGAACCGTTGTTGGGAGAAGAAGACGCCATCATCTCCGACGAACTCAACCACGCGTCCATCATCGACGGGATTCGTTTGTGTAAAGCCAAACGTTTCCGCTACCAGCACAACAACATGGAGGATTTGGAGGCACAACTTCGCGCCAGTGCCTCGTGCCGCCGCCGATTGATTGTCACCGATGGCGTATTTTCAATGGACGGCACCATTGCTCAATTGGATAAAATCTGCGACTTGGCCGATCAATACCAAGCGTTGGTGATGGTGGACGAATGCCACGCCAGCGGTTTTATGGGCAAAACAGGTCGGGGAACGCCCGAGCACAAAGGTGTACTTGGTCGTATCGACATCATCACTGGCACCTACGGCAAAGCCTTGGGTGGCGCGTCGGGTGGTTTTACGGCGGCGCGTAAAGAAATCGTTGAGTTGTTGCGTCAGCGTTCGCGGCCGTATTTGTTTTCCAATACCCTCGCTCCTTCCATCGTAGGTGCTTCGCTCAAAGTATTGGAATTACTACGCCAATCGACCGCCCTGCGTGATAAACTCGAAGCCAATACCCGTTATTTCAGAGAGGCCATGACCGCCGCAGGCTTTGATATTTTGCCAGGCGAACATCCCATCGTGCCCATTATGTTGTACGACGCGCCTTTGGCGCAGGAGTTTGCCAAACAGTTGTTGGAAGAAGGCATTTACGTCATCGGCTTTTTCTATCCAGTAGTTCCCAAAGGCAAAGCACGGATTCGGGTACAAATTTCGGCAGGGCACGAGCCAGAACATCTACAACGCGCCGTCGAAGCGTTCATTAAAGTAGGAAAACGTTTGGGGGTTATTGCTGGCTAAACTTTTTTCCGCAGATTGACGCAGATGTTCGCAGACTATTATCAGCGCTACTCTGCGAGTTAAATCTGCGTCAATCTGCGGGGAAAAAATGATGAAAAAGCCATTTAACGTAACGTACTTATTTGAGCCCGAAACTCTCTGGGCGTACGTTGGTGGATTTTTTTAAACGAACGGTTGAAATATGAGACGTTACTGTAACCACTCTCGAAAGCTACTTGCGTAATCGGTAAGTCGGTTTGCTGTAAAAGCTGACAGGCAAATGCGATGCGTACTTCGTTCAAAAAATCTGAAAAAGTACGGTAAGTAAGGTTTTTAAAGAAACGGCAAAACGAATGTAATTGTAACCCTGCCACCGAAGCAGCTTGCTCAATGGTGAGGTCTTCCCTAAAGTTCCGCTGAATGTACTCCATCAATCGCGAAACACGGTTTTGATTTTTATCCGTAAACGTAGAAAGCAGCGGGGCTCTATTGAGCCAAATCATGTCTTCAGGGTCAAGTAAAAGCACCATAATCTGTAAGAACGAGGACAATAACTGCATATTCTTACTGTTTAACATGTCTTGCAAGTAGCCAATAATGCGCTCTTTTTTCTTCCCAGAAAAGCTAATTCCTTTTTTAGACTGCACAAAAAACTCTTCCAACAACTTTGTGTCCATAAAAGGTTTTAGGTATTCCGTCAATGTAGTAGGATTGATGTACAAAGCCACTGATACCGCAGGCTCATGCTCGCTTGCAGCGTTAAATTCACTGTACCATACGTGAGGGACATTGGGCCCAACAAATGTTAAATCTCCGCACTCAAAACGCTCGATAGTTCCCCCAATAATCCGCGTACCAGCACCCGATAAAATATAAACCAGCTGACATTCATTGTGAAAATGGAAGTCGGTGGCAAACGATGACCGTACAATTTGCTTGACCACAAAGGGTTTTTGGGCGGTTGTAAAATCGGGTAAAAGGGTGTAGGTAGCTTTCATTTTTACGGGTGTGTCTCATTTTTGCAAATATAGTATTGATAAATAGCAACCTAAAATAGGTTTTTGCTAAAAATCGCCCATTATTTTGTACAATTCTTTTGACTTACCCATTATTCTTTCCAATGAAGAAGTTTTTTATTATCCTTTGCCTGTTTGTCCATGTTCAAGTATCGGCCCAGCAATTGGCCAAACCTTCTGCTGTTCAGTACAAATGGCAGGAACAAGGGCGCATTATGTTTGTCCATTTTGGGGTGGCGACTTGGCTCGGTCAAGAGTACGACGAGACGGGCGAATTTGACATTTCTCGCATCAATCCTACCAAACTCGACACCGATCAATGGTGCAGGGTGGCTAAGTCGTGGGGCGCCAAAGAAATCATTTTTGTGGCCAAACACGCGGGTAGTTTTTGCTGGTGGCCTACCCATACCACCGAGTATTGTGTTAGGAATATTCCGTGGAAAAACGGCAAAGGAGACCTTATAAAAGATTTGGCAAGTTCCTGCAAGAAAGCAGGTTTAAACTTGGGGATTTATATTTACCCTGGTGACATCAAATGGGGGGCAGGGCTCGGAAGCGGAGGCATCACCAAAGACCCTTCCAAACAGGAAGCGTACAATAAAATTTTCAGACAACAACTCACCGAGGTTTTGGCCAATTATGGCGAGATGCTCGAAGTATGGTTTGATGGCTCTTGTAAGGTGCCCGTGAGCGATATTTTGCAAAAATATGCTTCCAAAGCGGTCATCTTCCAAGGCTCAGATGCCACCATCCGCTGGCCAGGTACTGAAAGTGGTATTTTGCATTATCCCGTTTGGAATTCCCTCCAAGGAAAGGTTTTAAAGTCGGGCGTAGCAACCCAATACGATGACGACCCCGATGGCGATGTTTGGGCTCCTTTGGAAGCCGACGTCACGTTGTACAACCACAATTGGTTTTGGTCACCCAAAAATGAAGCCAAGCGCCGCTCGGTGGAAGAGTTGATGGAGATTTATTACAAATCGGTTGGCCACGGAGGTACGTTACTGCTCAACTCTAACCCCGATACGACGGGGCTTATCCCCGCAGGAGATGTAAAAAGATATGCTGAATTTGGGGCAGAAATCAACCGAAGATTTGAGCGTCCCTTGGCGGAAGTGAACAACAAAGCCGCGAAAGAGGTGGTCTTGTCGCTTGAAAAACCAACAAAAATTAATCACTTGATCTTGAAAGAAGACTACCGACAAGGCCACAGAATCAGAAAATATGAAGTGTGGGGACTTGCCAAAAATAAGTGGGAAAAATTGACAACAGGTAGCTCAATTGGTGTGACCAAAATTGATTATTTCGAAGACATTGAAGTTACGGCGATAAAGTTAAAGGTGACCGAGCACAAAGGTACTCCACTGATTAGGAGTTTGGCGGCCTATTACGTGACTGATTTTGAACTTCCAAAAGCAGAGAAAGAAGCCAAAGAATATACCATTTTGCAGGAATGGGATACCAAAGATTTTGTAAACGGTAAAGGTCAAATGAGTATTGATTTAGGGAAGTACATCACCGCACCTGGTCAGTACGAAGTGAGTTTTACCAATGCCGTCAGCGTAACGGGGATGTGGGTAGAAAAAGCTGAAATTATTTTTGATAAAGACCCCAACACACTTCAGGAATTCATTCAAAGAAAACCCAAAGAAAATGTGTTTTTTATCAACCGAACAGGCCAGATTGATAAAGGAACAAGCTCCATCCTGAAGGTGGTGATGCGCTCGGATAATAGTTCTTTTCAAAATAAAGGTTTTGTGAAAATCAGAAAACGTTGACAAGGAAGTAATCCGTTAAAGAAATAGAAACAATTATACCCTCGAAACCTTTATGGTTATCTCTGCTATTGAGGTACTTGACAGACGTTTTGACCTCCCCAATGGGTCGGGTTCCGATGCAACCCACACCAATCCACAATACGCCTATGCGGTTTGTGTGTTAAAAACCAATAACTCTCTGGAAGGAATAGGGTTGGCTTTTACCTTGGGGGTGGGTACTGACTTGGTTTGTCAAGCCATTCAATTTTTATCCGAAAAACTGGCAGGCCAGGAGATTGAAGCCCTAATGGCCAACTTCGGGACTACCTATCGCTCGCTGGTTGACTCCCCTTCTTACCGTTGGTTGGGTCCCCACAAAGGCGTCGTTCATTTAGCATTGGCGGCTATTGTCAATGCTTGCTACGACCTTTGGGCAAAATCGCGTCAGGTTCCTCTTTGGAAGTTACTGCTGGATTTGTCGCCCGAAGAGCTTGTAAATACACTGGATTTGAGTTATTTAGAAGACGAACTTACCCGTGAACAAGCGATTCAATTACTCAAAGAACAGTATAAGACGCGAGACAATAGAAATTCGATACTCACTACTGGCTACAAAGGCTACGATACCTCGGTAGGTTGGTTTAATTTTTCGGACGAGCTCATCGTTGAAAAAACCAAGCAAGCCCTCGACAAAGGCTTCACCGCTCTTAAACTCAAAGTAGGTTCTGATGACCCCCTCCGTGATCTCCGACGTGCGGCTTTGATTCGGGAAACGGCGGGAGAGGCCGCCACCATCATGCTGGATGCCAATCAAAAATGGAACGTACCGCAAGCCTTGGATATTTGTCAGCGGCTGGGCAGTATCAACCCGTATTGGATTGAAGAACCTACGCACCCTGATGATGTTTTTGGGCATCAGGCCATTGCCCGAGCCATTGCGCCTTTTAAAGTGGCCACGGGTGAGCATATTCCCAATAAGGTAATTTTTAAGAATTTTCTGCAAGCCAAAGCCATGGATTTTTGCCAGGTTGACGCCGTGCGCGTAGGGGGTGTTTCGGAGTTTTTGACGGTTAGTTTATTGGCCAAAAAATTCAATATTCCAGTACTGCCCCACGTCGGAGATATGGGGCAGATTCATCAGCATTTGGTGCTTTTTAATCACATCGGGATGGGGCACGAAAACCTGTTTTTAGAGCATATTCCGCATTTACGCCCCTATTTTGTGCATCCAGCCAATATCGTTGGGGGCTATTATCAAGTGCCGCAGGAAGCAGGCAGCAGCAGTGATTTGAAACCCTAAGCCACCAAAAACATGACACTATTGACCAATAAAGTCATTTTTCTCACGGGAGGTGCTTCGGGCATTGGCGAAGCTTGTGCTGATGCGTATGTAAAAGCGGGCGCTCGGGTTTTGGTGATGGACAAAGACGAAACTTCTTTGAATCAGTTAATGAGCCGTTTAGGCAACGAACACGCTGGTTTTGTGGGGAACGTGCAACATGAAGCAGACGTAAAAGCAGCGATTGATTTAGCCCTTTCTCAATTTGGTAAAATAGACGTGATTCATAACAATGCTGGGATTGCCAGTCCTTCAAAACCGCTCGACCAAACCACCGAGTACGAATGGGATAGCTTATTTTCCATCAACCTGAAAAGTGTCTATTGGACGACCCGTTATGGCATTGAAGCCCTGAAAGCGACCAAGGGCTGTATTTTAAACACCTCCAGCATGGTCGGGACGATGGGGCAAGAAAATCATGCGGCTTACGTAGCTACCAAAGGGGGGATGAGCGCCCTAACCAAAGCCATGGCCTTGGATTATGCTCCTTTTGGTATTAGGGTCAACGCCATTTGTCCTGCGGGTGTATGGACGCCCATGCTGAGAGAATGGGCAACACAACAGCCTAATCCAGCGGTTATTGAAAATTATCTAGACAACATTCACGCCCTTGGCTATTGCCCCGAAGGCGACGTCATTGCCGATGTGGCGGTGTTTTTGGTCTCTGAGGCCGCCCGATTCATAACGGGTTGTATCATGCCAGTGAGCGGAGGGGCGGAGTTGGGCTATAAAAAATAAAGAAGATGAAAACACACAGAACCTGTTTGGCGCTCGATTTGAAAGGCGACGACGAACTCATTGCCCAATACGAATATTTTCATCAGCCCGAACACATTTGGCCCGAAATTCCCCGAGGAATCAGGGCGGGTGGAATCGTAGATATGCAAATTTATCGCATCGGCACGCGGCTGTTTATGATTGTCGAAACCGAAGAAGGCATTGACCTAAATACGGCTTTTGAAGCCATTGGTAAAATGCCTCGACAACCAGAGTGGGCCGCTTTTATGTATGGATTCCAACAACGATTGGCGGATGCAAAATCTGACGAGCATTGGGCTAAAATGAAACCAGTTTTTATGCTAAATGAATGCCTGAAGTGAAAAACCGAAACCAATTTCTGATTCCGCTTTTGGTGGTAATGAGCCTGATGTTTATTTGGAATTTGAGTCGAAACATCAACGATGTGCTTATTCCACACCTCAAAAGAGCTTGTCAATTGACTGATTTTCAGTCGTCGTTGGTACAGTCGGCCTTTTTTGGTGGATATTTTTTGTTGGCCTTGCCCGTGGGGCAATACATCCGTCGTTTTGGTTATCGGGCAGGCATGATTACGGGCCTTTTCATGGCTGCATTGGGCGCATTTTTATTTTTCCCAGCCGCCGAAACGCGCTTTTATCCGCTTTTTTTGACCGCTTTGTTTATCATGGCCGCAGGTTTCACTTTCTTGGAAGTGACGGCTACGCCCTACCTCTCTATTTTAGGAGACCCCGAAAAAGCCTCAAGTAGGTTGAGCTTGGCGGCGGCCGTGGGTTCTGTTGGCGCTACCATCGGCCCCTATATTGGGGCGGTGTTTTTGCTTCATGCCACTGACACGCCCGAAACGGCTGTTCAGCAATTTAGTCCGAGTCAATTAGCCGATTATCTCAACGCCGAAGCCCAATTAGTCAAAATGCCTTACCTGAGTTTGGGGGCTTTGTTTGTTGTCTTGGGAGTGGCTTTGTTTTATATTAAACTGCCTGATATTCAGGAAGAGGGCGAAGGTGCTATTCGATTAAAAGCCATTTTTAAGTTTAAACATACGGTGCTGGGCGCACTGGGCGTATTTTGTTATTTGGGTGCCGAAGTAGGGATTGTCAGTTTTTTAATTCGTTATTCCAAAGCACTGGAAATTGATGGATTAGGGGAACAGAAAGCCGCGTTGTTTATCACCTTATTTATGGCCTTGGTCTTAGTGGGGCGCTTGGCTGGGGCGTATTTTCTGCAAAAAATAAATCCCTCCAAAGTGTTGACGGTCTGTGGATTGGGGGCGATTGTTTTGGTGTTAGTGGCAATTTTAAGTACGGGTTATCTTTCGATTTTGTCGCTTGCTGTGGTGGGGCTTTTTACGTCGGTGATGTACCCCATCTTGTTTACATTAAGTATCAAAGACTTGGGTGCTTATACCAAAACAGGTTCGTCGTTGATTATTATGAGCATTGTAGGGGGAGCCATTGTGCCTCCACTTATGGGGCTCATTTCGGATATACACAGCATTCGTGTTGCTTTTGTGCTACCCGTTTTGTGTTATGCTTACATTTTATACTACGCCCAAAAAGGTCATATTATCAGGTAGTTAAACGCCATTTTCAATGAAAAAAACATCCGTCATTCTTCTGCTTTTTCTAATTGCTTTTAAAGGCATTACTCAAAAAAACAGTTTAAAAGAGCAGCGCCTAAAGTGGTGGCAAGATGCCAAAATGGGCTTGTTTGTCCATTGGGGACCTGTGTCACTGATTGGAAAAGAAATCAGTTGGTCGCGCAATGGCTACGGTAAAAGCAAATACGATTCGTTGTATTTGCGGTTTAACCCCAAGCAATTCAACGCCAAAGAATGGGTGAAGTTGGCCCAGGCGGGGGGAATGAAGTACTTGGTTTTGACGTCAAAACACCACGATGGTTTTTGCCTTTTTGATACCAAAACCACGTCTTACAATATCATGAACAGCCCTTTTGGAAGGGATGTTTGTAAAGAACTTGCCCAAGCTGCCCACGAAGCAGGGATGCCCATTGGCTGGTATTTTTCGGTGGCAGACTGGAAAGACCCCGATTGTCGGAACCCCAAAACGAACGATATTTTTGCCAATCGGGTGGAAGAGCAGGTGCGTGAATTGTTGAGTAATTATGGCAAAATCAGCTTGTTATGGATTGATTACGAAGGGTCGCCCAGCCCCATTCACCCCAAAAGAGTGTTTGAGTTGGCACGTAAGTTACAGCCCGAAATCATCATCAACAATCGGCTCGAACCTTTCAATCCCGACGAATCGCACGCGCGGGTAGGGCAGTATGCCGACTATGCCACACCTGAAGGGTTTGTGGCGGGTTATGGCGCAGTGCCTTGGGAAACCTGCACTAACATGGGGCATCAGTGGGCGTGGCGTTTCAACGATACCCCGCGCAGTTTGAAAGAATCGGTGCATACGTTGCTTCGGTGCGTAGGTGGAAACGGAAACCTTTTGTTCAATATCGGCCCCGACAGTTTGGGCGTTTTTCCAACCAACTTTGTAGCACGGGCAACCGAAATGGGCAATTGGTTAAACAAAAACGCGGAAGCCGTTTACCAAACCAAGGGGGGGATTTATACGCCATCAAAAGACTATGTGAGTTCGTACCGAGGCAATAAACTGTATTTGCATTTATTGAACAACACGGGCGACGAAATCAAACTCCCTCCCATGATAGCCAACGTCAAAAAAGTGTCTTTGTTAGACGGAACCACGGTCTCATTCGTGCAAACCAAAGCGGATGTTACTTTGAAAATACCTCAAAACGGGCGTGATTCCATCGCGACCATTGTGACGCTTTCGTTGGATAAACCTGCTGCGCAATTGGGACAAATTATCCCTTTTACGACCACTTATTCACTGGCTTACGGCAAAAAAGCAACTGCTTCGAGTTCAATGGGTGAATTTTTGCACGACCCCTCGGCGGCTTTTGATGACAACCCCGCCACGCATTGGAAAATGGGGCGGCGTACTGACGTCGATTTTGAGGCGTATTATGGAAAAGACGTGCATTATCAGTCAGAAGCGGCTTTCAGTCTATTTCAAAATAAGGGCTGGATAGAAGTTGATTTGGGTAAGAAACAAACGGTTAAACAGCTTAAAGTAAGTGAAGCGGTGTATCAAAAATCTCAAATTAAACGCTTTGAAATTCAGTACGAAAAAGAAGGCCAATGGCTGACACTGGCCCAAGATGAAAAAATGGGCAGTTGGAGTAAAGACATCAGCCCCGTTGCTGCCCAAAAGTTTCGGTTGGTGATTCTGGATTCTTACGGTTTTGCTGGAATTAAGGAGTTTCAACTGTTTTGAAAGGCATATTGTAGAGAACTATGTTTTTCCGCAGATTGGCGCAGACTACTATCAGCGCTATTCTGCGGGGGAAGAAAACTCAACAATTCACAGAAGACCCGCGCACAACCAATCTCGTAGGCAACTGATAGGTTTCGATGCGAGGATTTTCCATCTGTTCCAATAAAATACGCGCTGCTTGTCGCCCCATTTCCCAAACGGGCTGCTCAACCGTAGTCAAAGGCGGCTCAATAATGGCTGAAATTGGGTCATTGCTAAAACCTACGATGCCTAGTTCTTGCGGAATTTTAATGCCTCGGCTTTTGGCCACCAATATGATTTCAATGGCCGTGGGGTCATTGATGGCAAAAATCGCATCGGGAGGCTGGGGCAAACTCAATAGGTAATTGGCATAAATCCGCGCTTTTTCTTCGGTCAAATCGTAGTGAATAATCAACTCATTGTCCACAGGCAGGCCGTGTTTTTGCAAGGCATCCAAATACCCTTGCATTCGTAATCGACTGACCAACAGCGACACAGGCCCTGCCAAATGCGCAATGCGTCGGTAGCCCTGTTGCACCAAATGCTCCACCGCCTGAAATGCTCCCGCATAATCGTCCACAATGACTTGGGGCGTATCTAGTTCGGGGCACACGCGGTTGAAAAACACCAAAGGCACTTCTTTCCGCAGCACCGCCCGAAAATGATCCACGTTGTTGGTTTGGGTAGTGACCGACACCAGCAAACCGTCCACGCGGCTGTTCATCAAGGCTTTGACGTTGGCCACTTCGGTATCGTACGATTCATCCGACTGGCAAATCATCACGTTATAGCCTGCTTTAGACAGAATCTCCTGCGCGCCCATGATGACCGTTGGGAAAAAGTAATGCCGAAATTCTGGGACCAAAATCCCCACAATATTGGTCCGACTTTTTAGCAAAGCATTGGCAAGCGGGTTAGGTTGATACTCCAACTGCTGGGCCAAATCCAAAATCATTTTGCGCGTTCCTTCATGAATATCAGTATGTCCCCGTAGCGCCCGCGACACCGTCGATTTGGAAATCCCAAGCTCATTGGCGATGTCCATAATGGTCACTTGGTGGCGGGGTTTGTTTTGGCGCTCTACCGCTTCATTAGGAAACGTAAAATGGTAGTCGCACGATTTACAGTAATAGCGTTGTTTTCCGCGCACAATCCCCGACTTCTGAACATACTCTATTTGTTGGCACTTCGAACACTTAATCATTTTTGTACTTTTTTTATTTTTTAGCTTTCACAGCCTATCTTTCTGCTTTCATCTCTTTTCTAAAAGTAAAGACGTATTGATTTAACAGTTACTACTATCGACACCAGTTTCGGGAAAGTTCCCGATAGTTTTTGTGGTTAAAATTCAATTTTTTCTGTTGATTATTTAAAAGTCTGTCCTAATTTCCCTCAAAATCGTCATTTCAATAATCTAAAAGGCTTTTTGATAAACGATTATTCAACCCTTTAAAAATTGTATATTTTCAATTTACCAAAACCCTTTAATCCTATGCTAGGAAAATTACGAATATGGTTATTCGTCTGTGGCCTGCTTTCCAGTGCCTATGCCCAAGACCTGACCATCAAGGGAAAAATCACCGACGGTTCGGGCGGCTCGCTTCCTGGAGTAAATGTAACGGTAAAAGGTACGCAAAAAGGAGTCGTATCGGACGGAGAAGGTAGGTACCAGCTCAGTGGTGTACCTGCCAAGGCTACGTTGGTATTTTCGTTTATTGGTTATCTCAAACAAGAGGTAGAGGTGAACAGTCGCAGTGTGGTCGATGTAGTGCTAGAAGCCGACGTAAAAGCCCTTAATGAGGTAGTGGTTGTAGGGTATGGTACCCAGCGAAAAATAGAGACAACGGGATCGATTGCTTCTGTCAAATCGTCGGACTTAGTACAAACTCCGGTTGCCAACGTGGCCCAGGGTTTACAAGCCCGTGTATCAGGGATTCAGATTAATCAAAACTCAGGTTCGCCAGGTGGAAACGTTAGCGTCCGAATTCGTGGTAC
Organism: Runella sp. R0.1_18; assembly: GCF_057652155.1. NCBI lineage: Bacteria > Pseudomonadati > Bacteroidota > Cytophagia > Cytophagales > Spirosomataceae > Runella > Runella sp. R0.1_18. Next base: position 17,831 of record NZ_JBYFCK010000038.1, on the reverse strand, counting down.
CAACTCGATCAATGGAACGTCTGAACCTCTGTATGTAGTAGATGGGATTCAGATTTCTAACGGAGGGGGAATTAACGACGTGAGTCCCCTTTCGACCATCAATCCTAATGACATTGAAAGTGTAGAAGTACTAAAAGATGCTTCGGCCTCGGCGATTTATGGAGCGCGCGCGGCCAATGGCGTTGTGCTAATTACGACCAAACGAGGGAAAAGCGGAGCCACGCGCGTAACGCTTGACACGTATTACGGAATGCAAAAAGTAACTAAAACGCTGCCTGTGCTCAATGCTGCCGAATTTGCACAGTTAGAAAATGAAGTTTTCAAAAACAGCTACTACAAAGATCCAGCTTCGTTGGGTGAAGGTGTAAACTGGCAAAACCTCATTTTCCGCGATGCCCCCATTCAAAACCACCAATTGTCGATCAATGGAGGAAATGAAAAAACGCAATTGGCGCTTTCGGCTAACTATTTTGACCAAGACGGTATTATTATCAGTTCCAATTTTAAACGGTATTCGTATCGGCTAAACCTCGATCATAAAATCAGCAATCGCGTCAAAGTCGGGACGAGTATTTTGGGTAGTTATTCGGTCAACTCGGGGATTCAGACAGGTTCGACCAGCCAAGGTGATGCTGACGTCGTAACTGGCACCATCTTGGGCGCTGCCATCGGTGCACCGCCTACTTTGAAACCTTATCGCTCCGACGGCAGCATTTTTCCCTTTGGCGAGCAAGAAGACGGGCGTTATCGTGAAGTAACGAATCCGCTTGGGCTTGCGGCGGTGCTGAACAAAACCGCCCTCAAACGGACGTTGGTGAATCTTTACGGTGAAGCTACTATTTTGAAAGGATTGACGTATCGGGCGTCTTTTAACGTGGATTTACAGAACAATATCAACGACCGCTATTCGCCGCGTTCAATTGTTAGTTTGAGAGACTTAAACGACAATTCTGGTTCGGGCTCAAAATCCAACAGCAATTTCTTAGGACTATTGCACGAAAGCATTTTGACCTATTCGCAAACCATTGCCGAAGACCATAGCTTGAAATTTACGGGGGTGTTTGCCTCACAGGCTGAATTTGCCAATGCGAACTCAATCAGTGCTTCGGGCTTCCCGAACGACGCTACGCAAAACGAAGCGTTGCAACTAGCCCTCAACCGCACCGTTAGCAGCAGTCGTAGCAAGCAGCGCCTAGATTCGTATATGGGTCGGGTAAATTATGGCTACAAAGACAAGTATTTCTTGGACTTGACTGCCCGTGTGGATGGTTCGAGCCGTTTTGGCGCCAACAATAAGTATGGATTTTTTCCTGCGGTTTCGGCGGCATGGCGCTTGATTGAAGAGCCGTTTTTGAAAAACGTAACGTGGCTTTCTGACCTTAAACTACGAGCAAGCTACGGCATCACGGGGAATGCGGGCGGTATTTCGCCTTACCAGTCGCTGAGTACGGTGGCTGCTACGGGAAGTGATTATGTTTTTAACAATGCTTACGTAACGGGCATCAATCCAACGGGGATTGCCAACCCTGATTTGCGTTGGGAAAAATCAACCCAAACCAACGTCGGATTGGACGTGAGTTTACTCAATAACCGCTTTAGCTTGATTGTGGATGTGTACGACAAAATCACGAGAGACTTGTTGTATATCAAGACATTACCACTTTCGTCGGGTTATGCGAGTATCACAGGTAACTATGCGTCATTAGAAAATAAAGGGATTGAATTTGCGGCCAATGCCCGCATCTTAGACGGGCCGCTCAAATGGACAGTGTCGGCCAACTTAACCCGCAATCGTAATAAAGTACTAGACCTCGACGGCGGAACTACCAGCGAGCGTTTTATCACGAGCTATACCATTTTGAAAGTTGGGGAGCCGTTAGGGCTGATTAAATCCTATATTTTTGATGGAATCAACCAAACGGGCGAAACTATTTTGCCAGGCTACGATGGGCGTTTGGGCGGCCACAAGGTCAAAGACTTAAACGGAGACGGCACCATTACCTCAGCCGACCAAACTATTACGGGCAACCCTAATCCTAACTTCATTTTTGGGTTTTCGACCAACCTTGCTTATAAAGGTTTTGACATTAGTGCTTTCTTGTCGGGTTCGCAAGGCAATGATATTTACAACCTCAGCCGCTTGTCGTTTGAAAACCCACTTGGGCAACGCAATTTGTTGCAAGGCGTCGTCAATCGCTGGTCGCCTACTAATCCAAGCAACCAGTACGTGAGTGCTGCTCAAGGCGGACGTCTTCCTGTGAGCAGCTATTACGTAGAAGATGGTTCGTACATCCGTTGCAAAAACGTGACGTTGGGATACACCCTTCCTGCTATCAAAGGCATTCAAAACATTCGGGTGTACGTGTCGGCCAACAACCTATTTACCATTACCAACTATAGCGGTTTTGACCCTGAGGTAAATACGTTTGCGGGTTCTAATACTGTCATTGGCATCGACAACTTCGTGTATCCACAAGCACGCTCGTTCTTGGGCGGTATTCAAGTAACGTTTTAATTATCAGGCTTTAAGTGAATTGACGAAATCAAACTGAATAAACTACTGCCTTAACCCCACGCCTTTAGGCTGGGGACTATTAATAGGGTATTAGTAGGGCTTTAGCCCTGATTTTTAACCTCTTAGTACAAAAGAGTCAAGGCTAAAGCCGAGAAGGTTGCGGTGATATTTACCCCAGCCTAAAGGCGGTACGCCGCCGCGGCGTGGGGTTTCAGGAGATTCTTGTTCATTTACCGATAAAATTCAGCGTGATTGACTATTTAACAATCACCTATTAATTGAACTAAAAAACTTCGTACAAGACATATGAAATCAGTAACCAAAAAGCTCTTCTTTTTACTCCCTCTTTTGGGGCTGGGGAGCTGTAGCTTAGAAGAAACCATTTATTCCTCCATTTACACGGAGGCTTTCTATAAAACTGCCGCAGATGCCGAAAAAGGGCTTGTCGCCGTCTATGACCCTTTGGGTGATATGGGGGTTGGGCCTGCGCTCACCATTGTGTCCGATTTCAGTGCAGATCAATCTTACCCACGGGCAGTAGTAGGGCGTAACACCCTGACACTTTTTGCTTATGACGCCAACTACACCACCCAACGTACGGCAGGGCGTACCAACGAATCGCCGCAACAGATTTGGGCGTCGTGCTACGACGGTATCGAAAAAGCAAACTGGGTTATCGAAAAAGTCCCTGCTGCCGTCATGGATGAAACGCGCAAAAAACAAATCGTAGGGGAAGCACTCTTTATGAGGGCATTTTACCACTGGAATTTGACCAAAAACTTTGGCGATGTTCCCGTAAAAGTAAAACCGAGTACCTCTGAAGCCGAAGCAACCATTCCAAAAAGTTCTAAAGCTGACGTTTATAAGCAGATTTACACCGACTTAGATCAAGCATTAGCCGCAGGGTTGTTGTCGTATCCAGCCGTTGAGAAAGGTCGTCCATCCAAAGAAGTGGTCAATGCACTTTATGCCAAAGCTGCTTTGTACAACGAAGATTGGCAAAAAGCCTTGCAAAAAGCCCAAGAAGTGATTGCCTCAGGAAAGTATTCGTTGATGCCCGATGTGCGCGATGTCTATCGTTATGACAAAGAAGACGCGGCTCGTGTTGAAAACATGTGGGCGTTTGAGGTTGCTCCCATTTCTCCTGGGCGCGCTCACCAGTTGACGGGCCTTTGTGGCCCTCCAGGCAATGCAGGTGTCGATTATGCTCGTACGTCGTTTGGGTCGATGTTTGCGTATCAATCTTTCTTTGATTCGTTCGACCCCGCCGATAAGCGTCGTCAGCTTTTGGATACTACTTACATCAATCGGAGCGGTGCGGTAGTGCCCCAACGCAGCATTACGCCGATTACAACCCAAGGTGTTTTGATAAAAAAATACCAAGATCCCAATACGATTGTGGGACAAATTCCCAACATTCCCATTTTCCGTTTACCTGATATGTACCTCATTGCAGCCGAGGCTGAGGCACGCCTAAACGGTGCTACTGCCAATGCGTATGGATTTGTGAATGTCATTCGCAAACGTGCTGGTTTACCCGATTTGAAAGCAGGGTTGAGCAAAGATGCGTTCATCGATGCTGTATTGCAGGAGCGTTCGTGGGAGTTTTTTGCCGAAGGTGATCGCTGGTATGATTTAACCCGCACCGACAAATTTATGAGTGTGATTCCTAGAGCCGTCAACAACGTCTATCCTTCGCGTACCCCAACGGCTAAAAACAAGTATTTCCCTATTCCACTAGACGAGATAAACGCCAACCCTAAATTGGAACAAAACCCAGATTGGAAGTAAGTATCTAAGCAATAGTTCCTTTTTACCCGCGACGTTCAATCTGCGAACATCAGCGGGTAAAATTTAAAGTAACATTGAAAATGAAAAAGAAGCGTATCCTATGTTTATTGTACGTTGTTGGCTCGCTACTCATGGGCTACCCTCAGGCATTTGCCCAAATCTTGGTTAATCAAACGGGGTACAATCGCGGAGAAGCAAAGCATTTTGTGTGCTTAGGAGCCAAAGATGGGGCGAAGTTTAAAATCATGAATACCGCTTCTGGCCGCGTCGAATTTACGGGAGAACTCATCAATCAAGAAGGGTGGTTTACTTCCTTTGACCCCGTCTCGAAAGATGAATTTAGGGTCGAAGTAGAAGGCTTTACCCCCTCCGTTCCTTTTTGGATTGCTGATCACCTCATTGAAAAAGTATCCTCAAAACTAGGCTACGAGTTCTTCATCGACGTGCGTGGCTCAGAAGACCCAATCAATGCCAATTTGCCCAAAGTCTATGGTGGAGGTCCCTCGCGCGACGGGGGAGCGTATGGGTTGGAAACGATTTTTGAATGCCTCCAATATGCTTCCAATCCGTCGCTGTACGACCGCTGGAAAACTGAATTTGGGGACAAAAACACCCCCGATTTGATAGATTTGATTTTGTGGCACGCGGAGTTTGCCTATGCCCACGTGGCGTATCAAGGCCCTGTAGGTACTCGTCACGGCTCACTCGGCTACGAAGGGCAACCGCGCATGAACTACGATTATTGGAACCTGCTCGACCAGCTTTCGGTGGTCTGTGCCGCTTACCATGATTTTCTGAAACCCTATTTACCCCGCGAAAAATACCTCAAGTACCGACAAGTCTGCAATGAAAAATGGACGCAGTACGACCGTCACAAGGTAGTGCGCTACTGGACGTACAGTAACAAATGGGTGGACGCGGGTTTTCAGGAATTCAACGAAATGGGTAACGCCTACGGTCAGTCGGTCTTTAGTAATTTGTTCATGTATTTGTGCGAAAAAAACGAGCCCGACGGCAAGCCTCAGCAGTACCTAACGTGGGCCCAAGAAAGTGCAAAAGACATCATTCAACACTGGGATTTCAACAACCCCCGCCACATGTGGTGGATTCGGAACGCCGAGCATATTACGCCGCAAGCGTTGGCCTATTTTTTACTGGTAGCGCCCGAACACGCCCCCCAAGGCTCGAAAGAGAAATTGCAGGCCTGGGCTACGCACATGCACCAAAAAACCAATAATTTTTGGAAGTACCGCGTCCACAGTGAAACCGAATGGGCGCACCCTAAAACCAAAGAACTGGGCGGCGCTCCTGCCTTGGGCGGGTCGATGTTTGCCGTCGCTTATTTGTTGAATGACCGTCGCTTACGAGACATCGGTTGGGCACAAGTCGATTTTGTGTTTGGGGTAAATCCCGTAGGAGCGCACTTGAGCAACAAAAGCCCCGAGCGATTGGCCATCAATGGCTATTGGGAAGGAGTCGAAAAAGGCTGGCCGTCGGCCCATCCCAATGGCTACGGAATGCTGGGCAAAGTGCGCGGCACGCTCGACGGTTCCCCCCTTGATAAGGATTTCCAGAAATCAAAAAATGCCACTTCGCCCACAAGTAATGAGCCAGGTGATTTAATTGGCAAAGACGCCTATGCTACCGAAGGCTGGTGCGTCTCTAACCGTGGCTGGCAAGCGACCCTGACGTTTTCGACGCTGGGCAGCCAACGGATAAGAATTTTGGATGCTTCTGGCAAAGAAATTAAGCAAACGAAGGCGGGACAAACGATAACTATTGAGCTAAAGGCCGCCTTGAACATGGACTGGAACAACGCAGAAAAAGGGATAGTAACGCTAAATATAAAAGGCAAAAAAAGTACCTCACTAGAGGTAGCCGAAACAGGCGAAAACACGGGGGTGTTTAGGGCGACCTATCAAATCCCTTCCGATTGTCGTTCGTTGCAAGTCGCCTACGGCACGATGGGTTTTGCCCAAAAAGCAGAGGTGATAGTTAAGTAGTAAACCAATTCTGAGTGACAAAAAATAAGACAATGACGAGCACAAAACGTACATTACTGGCAGTTGTTTTCTCAATGGTTTTTGGGGAATTATGGGCGCAAAAGTCGCTGGTTTTAGAGAATCAATCCGTGAAAATTTACTGGAAAAACAGTGTCAATGGTTGGCAAATCAATACGTTATCGGTCAAAAAGGGCAATAGCTGGATTTCGCTCAAAAATCCTTCGGGGGAGAGTACATTGTTGGTCACTACGGAAAAACCTAAGCTAGAGTCAGACTCCGTGTTTAAAAGCATTACAGGAAACAAATTTCCCGAAGATGCCTACCACTATCAAACCAAACAGTGGGCGGAAAGTACCAATCCTGTGTCGTTGAATACTGCGGGAACGGCTTTTCATTTTTTTCCTAAAAAAGGAAGCCAAAATGCACCCAACCAATTGACTTTTGAGCACGAAACCGACCAAGCCAAAATAGTTTCTCAATGGCGTTTTGACCCAAAATTCCCCATGGATGTCATCGTAACCCAAAAACTTACCCCCAAACAAACAGGCTACTTTTCGTTGGCCACACCTACGTTGACTTCTATCGGAGAAACCGACATGGCTTGGGTTGCGGTTCCTGGGTATTTTCAAGGCAATTTTATGCAACCTAATTTTGCCTTGGCCTATGCCTACGGCCACGGAGTTCCTACGCTGCCTGTGGTCTATCGCGAGCGCTCGGCCAGTACGCTTAGTCCGCTCGTTACTACCAAAGCAGGCATCACGGTCTCGGTAATTCCCGACCCTGCTTTTTGCCGAGACCCTTGGGCCAAAGACAAATTGACCCTCCACGATTGGAACATTGGAATTTCGCACAAAAATCGTAAGTCGCAACTAGCTCCCACGCTGTACTATCCCGTTCTTGGTGAACCTAAGTCCGACTTAAAAGCGGGTGAAACTGTCACATTTACGTTCCGATACAGCCTGCTAGGAAGCGATTGGTTTAGCATGGTTAACCACGCCGCCTACGACATTTACCAACTCAAACAGACCTTGGAACTTCGCCAAAGCAAGCAGTCGCTGACCAACCGCATCCAGAAAATGCACCATTATTTGACAAACCCCAAAACATCGCTTTGGAACATCGAAGAATACAAGGGGTTGAAAATTGGGGCTCAATCGTATTTGGGTGGTGTGGTAGGTTCACAGCGTGATGCCATGAAAAACTCCGATTATGGCGCGATGTGGATGCTGGCCAATGCCACCAAAGATACTTTACTCACCAAAAATGTCCTGCCCTATGCGCTCAATTTTAAGATTACGCAGCAAATCACTGAGCCTGGTTTCTTCAACGGAGCTTTGGCGGGGCAGTATTATTTGGCCAAACGCAAAAAATTCACCGAAGAGTGGGGCGAGGTAGTCGAACCTATCGCAGTGACGTACTATACGATGCTCGACTTGGGTAATATTTTATTGTTTGAGCCAGACAATCAATTACTTAAAGAGCGTCTTCAGGCAGGTGCTGAATGGTTGTTAAAGACCCAAAAAACCAACGGTAGCTGGGGTGTCGCTTATGACCGCAAAACGGAGCAGGAGGCATTTCTTGACATTCAGGATGTGCGGCCAACCTTCTATGGGCTTTTGGTAGCATACCGTATTTTGAAAGACGCTAAGTATTTGGCTGCCGCTCAAAAAGGTGCTGATTGGTTCATCAAAACCGCCGTTGATAAAGGTAGCTTCTTAGGAGTTTGCGGCGATGCCCGTTACGCCCCCGATTTTGCCACGGCGCAGTCGGCCCAAGCTTTGTTGGATTTGTACGACCTGACGCAAAACCCTGCCTATAAAACCGCCGCTATCCAAGCCGCCAAAGTCTATACCACTTCGATTTATACCCACCCTATCCCGAACCATACCTTAAAAACAGTCAACGGCATTGAGCGTGAGGATTGGGAGATTTCGCAGGTTGGGTTAAGTTTTGAGCACGGCGGGATTTTTGGTTCCTCCAACGCCCACGGCCCTATCCAGCTCGCCAGTCATGCGGGGCTATTTATTCGGATGTATCAGCTTACGAAAGAACCTATTTTCGCCGACTTAGCGCGCTCGGCAGCTTGGGGGCGCGACGCGTTTGTAGAGCCAAAAACCAGCGTTGCTTCTTATTATTGGCGGGTGATGAATCAAGGTTCGGGGCCGTATCCTCACCACGCTTGGTGGCAAATCGGTTGGCTTACCGACTACCTCATGTCAGAGGCAGAATTACGTTCGGGTGGGCAAATTAAATTCCCTCGTGGGTTTGTGACGCCTAAAGTAGGCCCTCACCAAAGTTACGGATTTGAAGCGGGTCTCATCAACGGTACCAAAGCCAAACTCATCGTTGATGAAAATCTCGTTAAAATCGACAATCCGACCGTTGATTACCTTTTGGCAGAATCGGAGCAGAAAGATAAGCTATTTGTGGTCTTGTTGAATAACCGTTCTCAAGCAAGTGATTTTCAGGTCACTATCAACGGCAAGTCCTACAAAAAACAATTGGCAGGAGCTGGATTTGAAGTAATGACGGTAGCGAGGTGATTAGGGCTTTTTGGGAATAGGTAGCTCTATTTTAGCTAATACCTCATTGGCTTTAGCTAATTTTTCAGAAAAGGGAGGTTTATTGCCTTTTGTCTTTAGTGGTAAAGAATCTCTTTTTTCAACCTTAAACTTCGATTCAATTCTCATAGTTCTGTAAATTTTATGATTAAAGTTAACAAATTATTTTTTTCTAATCAAAAAAGCTTCGTAGGCTTTATTTGCTGTAAAGGGCTCAAGTTGAGAGTTAATAAGCCCCAATACGTCAAAAAGTGAGGTAATCTCACTCAAACTATGGTTTATAGCAATTCTGTAAAGCCGAGTTCGCGAGGGTGAATTGCCAGAGAAATAAATGATATGCTCAGGATTGGTGGAAAGATAATAGATAACAATTTGAAAAATGGTGGCTAAAATTTTCTCCATATCGCCATTATCAGTAATGATAGTATCATCAATTTCGCCAGTGTTAGGGTCATAATCTGCTAAGCCAAGATTATAAATACTTGGAACAGAAGTCTGTCGAAAAGCGACAACTTTATTAATGACCCCTTTTGAACCAATGCTTTCAAAGAAAAATTCCGTGGAAGTTAGGTTTGAATAAAATAAGTAATTAGGGTAATTCACAATTCTGAATTTTTAAAATTTAACTTCCTTTAGACGCTTGAACTCACTGATTGATACCGCCGTCATCTTTATTTTCTCCGCTTTTGTACTGGGGATTGGGATGCTGTTTGCCCGCACGGGGCGCAACCTCAAATCGTTTTTTGCGGGGGGAGAAGCCGTGCCTTGGTTCATTGGTGGACTGTCGCTATTCATGTCCTTTTTCTCCGCGGGCACGTTTGTGGCGTGGGGCTCTATCGCCTACAAACACGGCTGGGTGGCCGTGACTATTCAATGGACGATGTGCATCGGAGCTATCATCACGGGGCTGTTTTTATCTCCTCGCTGGCGGGCTACTGGAAACCTCACTGCGGCAGAGTTTATCCGTGAACGCCTCGGCGAACGCGTTCAGAAGACCTACATCGGTATTTTTACCTTGGTGTCGGTATTTATCAAAGGCTCAGTCTTGTACCCCGTGGCCAAGCTGGTAAGTGTTTCATTGGGATTTCCTTTGGTCGAATCTACCATTGTATTGGGAATATTTATGATTGCTTACACGGCCGTCGGCGGGCTGTGGGCGGTGATGGTCACTGACATCTTGCAGTTTGTGATTTTGACGGCTGCGGTGTTTATTTTACTCCCCTTATCGCTCAACAAAGTCGGTGGTTTTGACACTTTTACCCAACAAGTCCCCGACGACTTTTTTAACCTTCTCCACGGCGAATATACCTTCGGTTTTGTGCTTGCCTTTGTGTTTTATCACATTGCCTACATTGGCGGCAACTGGACATTTGTGCAGCGTTACACAAGCGTCGATAGCCCCAAGTCGGCCCGCAAAGTAGCGTTTCTTTTTGCGGCGCTGTATTTAGTCAGTCCCATGATTTGGATGCTTCCCCCCATGATTTATCGGGCGCTTAATCCTAGTCTTGAGGGATTAGATACCGAAAATGCCTACTTACTTATTTGCAAAGCCGTTTTGCCCCCTGGCTTGCTTGGCTTGATGCTTACAGGAATGTATTTTTCGACTTCGGCCAGTGCCAATACCACGTTAAACGTCGTCTCTGCCGTTTTTACCAATGATATTTACAAAGGTTTTATTAATCCAAAAGCCTCTGACCAGCAACTTATTAAAGTAGCAAGACGCTCGTCATGGGGATTTGGATTGGGCATGATTGTGATTGCCTTATTAGTCCCTGCCGCTGGTGGAATCGTGGAAGTGGTGCTGAGCATTTCGGCTATTTCGGGTGGACCGCTGCTGGCTCCGCCGCTTTGGGCGCTGTTTTCAAAACGTATCAATGGCAAAACTACCTTCTGGATTACGATTGTTGGGCTGGTGGTTAACCTATTCTTTAAAGTGCTTTCACCTTGGCTATTAGACTTTAAACTAAGCCGTGCCGTCGAAACCATCGTGGGTATTGGCCTGCCGTTGGTGTTACTTTTGGCCTACGAGTTGTATGCTCGTTCAAATGGACTGATTGCCGAAGAGTACGAATCGTATCTCACCTCCAAAGCGACACGTAAGGCAGAAAAGCTTGCTGAAACCGAAGAAGAAGCGACCGAAATCAAACGCCAAAATCGCTTTGGAATGCAAGTCATTGCGGGGGCACTGGTGTTTGTTGCAGTGGTACTCTTTGGATTAAGTGCCTTTGCTACTTCTGGGGGGCTAATCACAGCAGGGATTGCGGTGGTAGTTCTCGTCGGAGCTATTATCCCGTGGCGAGCTGCTAGACGAATTACCGTCATTGGAGAAAAAATAGAGGAAGTCAGTCAGGGCTAAAGCTCGCCTATTCAGTTGCTTATCCCTTGCCACGCCCTAAAGAACGTGGTTAAAAAGAGCGAAACAGGAGATATTCCGCTACTCTCCACAGCTTCAGCCTTGGGAATCACGCTGAAAGAGATTCTTTTAACCCCATGGCTTTAGCCTGGGGTAATACAAGTGAACGAAAATGAATGGGCTTTAGCCCTGACAATCAACACATCACACATGAAACTCACAAGTTTATTTTTGCTGTTATCACTTTCTGGTTTTGCCCAATTTAGCATCCGTCACTCCGACGCCATTCCGTTGCATGGCCAGTGGTCGTTTGCCATGGACCCGCGCGAAGTAGGGGCAACTAAAGGCTGGTTCAAAGACAATTATGCCGTTGGAGGTTGGGATAAAGTCAGTGTTCCTCACTGCTTTTCAACCGACCCTCGCTACCAGTTTTATACAGGAACCGTTTGGTATCGTAAGTCTTTTCCGTGGCAGTCTCAGGCGGGTAAACGTACGTTGTTACATTTTGATGCGGCTTATTATGCCACTACCGTTTGGCTCAACAATCAGAAAATCGGCACGCACGAAGGTGGCTATACGCCGTTTCATTTCGACATTACAGACTATCTAAAGTCGGGCGATAACGTACTGGCCGTTTCTGTCAACAACGACACTTGGCAAACGGGTTCTATTCCTGGCGCGAAGGACAATGGCAACGCCAACGACCCCTTTCCTGGTTGGATTAACTACGGTGGACTGATTCGCCCCGTGTACCTTACCGTTGAACCTGAGTTGTACATCGAAAACCTCAAAGTAGAAGCAGTACCTGATTTGGCTTCGGGTACGGCAACGGTACGCGTGAAAACCCGTGTTAGAAACGCATCTTCGCAAGCGCAAACGCCTAAATTTGCCACAACAGTTGTCTTCGGAAATCAATCGTTGAAGCTTGTTTGGAAAACTACTTCAGCCGCCATCGCCGCAGGACAAACAGGGCTTCTCGAAGCTGAAACTGCCCTCAAGGCTGCCGACGTGAAACTATGGAGTATCGACAGTCCGCAATTGTACCAACTCCAAACCGTGGTTGGAAGTGATACGCTTGCCACGTCGTTTGGAATACGCAAAGTAGAAGTTAGAAATGCTCAGTTGCTCCTCAACGGTCAGCCTATTCGTTTGGCGGGAGGAAATCGGGTCGTAGATTACCCCAGTTTAGGCTCGTTAGAACCCGATTGGTTGGTCGAAAAAGACTTTCGCTTGATGAAAGAGGCAGGAATGGAGTTTCACCGCTTGACCCACTATACCCCGAGTGAAACTTTCTACGACCTAGCCGACCGCTACGGAATGCTCATCATTACCGAAGCGGGCAACTGGCAACTCACGCCCAGCCAAATGGACAACGACACCATTCGTCAGAAATTCAAGCAACAATTTCGAGAAATGGCCGAACGTGACTGGAATCATCCGAGTGTGATTGCATACAGCGTCGGTAACGAATACTTGTCGGAAACGCCTTCGGGGCAACGTTGGACCAAAGACATGATGGTTTATGGTAAAAGTCTTGACCCCAGTCGTTTGTTTACTTTTGCTTCGATGCGTCTCAACATTTTACCCGCCAAACCTGAGGACGAGGCCACGCAATACTGCGATTTTGTTTCCACCAATACCTACGGCAACCACGCCAAAGCATTTGATCACATTCACGCGTTGTACCCCGACAAGCCCATTTTAATCAGCGAGTGGGGAGTCCGTGCTGATACGCCCACAGGCGAAGCAGGGCAGGTGAGTCACTTGGAAAACGTCATGGCCGAGATTCGTAAACGCCCGTACATCGTGGGCGCTTCGTGGTGGTCGTTCAATGATTACCAAAGCAGGCACGCAGGAACTAACCCCAATGGCTACCGTCCGTGGGGGCTAGTAGGCCCTGAGCGTAACAAGCGCCCGCTTTACCACGCTCACCGCCGTGAGATGTCGCCCGTTACGCTTGAAAAAGTACGTTTTCAAGCGGGTGGGCAAGGGATTCACCAGTTGGTAGTGCGCATCAAAAACCGCAGCGATTTTCCCGCTTACACGGTCAAAAACTATACCTTAAAAACGCCCGATGCGTCTTTTTCATTCCCCGAATTGTCCCCAGGCCAAAGTGCCGAAATAACACTCCTCATCCGTGGTTTCGACCCAAAAATAACCTTAGAGGTAGTCAAGCCTACGGGCTATTCGGTTATGAGCGAGACGATTGAGTTAAAATAAAATAGCTTAGACTTTCCAAGTTTCAAAAACTTGGAAAGTCTGGCATAGTAAATCTATGAGGTTTTCAAAACCTTATAGGTTTCGATAAATCATTTACGTTAAAGAATAACTTTTGCAAAAAAGCATGATAAAAGCAGATGCAATCGAAAAAAGAGCCCCCAAAAGTGTTATGTATAACGCCGATTTGGTGGTAGTAGGTGGAGGGCTCTCGGGGCTATGTGGCGCTGTTACGGCGGCACGCGCAGGAATCAAAGTGGTCTTGGTCACCGACCGCCCAGTATTAGGGGGTAACTCTTCGAGCGAGGTTCGTTTATGGGTATTGGGTGCCACTTCTCACATGGGCAACAACAACCGTTGGGCTCGCGAGGGAGGGCTTCTCGACGAATTGTTGGTAGAAAATATGTACCGCAATCCCGACAGCAACCCACTGATTTTTGATACCATTTTACTCGAAAAAGTCGTCAATGAACCCAACATTACGCTTTTACTCAATACAACCGTTTATGAAGTAGAAAAATCTACTCCCGATACGATTTCGAAAGTCCACGGGTTTTGTTCGCAAAACTCCACCCACTACGAACTCTCCGCGCCCTTGTTTTGTGACGCCTCGGGCGACGGCATTGTAGGTTTTTTGGCGGGAGCTGCCTTCCGAATGGGCGCCGAGTCGAAAGAAGAGTTTGGTGAGAAATTTGCACCTTCGCAAGAATACGGCGAATTGTTAGGCCACAGTTTGTACTTTTATTCCAAAAACGCGGGCAAGCCCATCAAATTTGTTGCTCCCAGTTTTGCCCACGACGTCACGCAAAAAATCCCCAAATTTCGCTCTTTCAACGCCAACGAGTTTGGCTGCAAGCTTTGGTGGGTAGAATACGGCGGTCGCCTCGATACCGTCCACGACACCGAAACCATCAAGTGGGAGTTGTGGAAAGTGATTTATGGCGTATGGGACTATATCAAAAATTCAGGCAAGTTTCCCGAAGCCGAAAACCTCACGCTTGAGTGGGTGGGGCAAATCCCTGGCAAACGCGAAAGCCGCCGTTTTGAGGGCGATTATATGCTGATTCAGCAGGATATAGTTGAACAACGCACCCACTACGACGACGTGGCGTTTGGAGGCTGGTCGATTGACTTGCATCCCGCCGATGGCGTCTTTGCCGAAATTGGGCAGTCGAGTTGTAATCAATGGCACAGCAAGGGCATTTACGGCATTCCGTACCGCTGTTTTTACTCTCGCAACCTCCAGAACCTTTTCCTCGCAGGACGCATCATTTCGGCCAGCCACGTCGCCTTTGCGTCGTCGCGCGTGATGGCCACGAGCGCGCACGGCGGACAAGCCGTGGGGATGGCGGCTAAGTTGTGTATCGAAAAAGGGCTCTTGCCTCGCGATTTGGCCCAACCGCAACACATTACGTCTCTACAGCGCGAGTTGCTAAAAACGGGACAGCATATTCCTCATTTGCCGTTACGAGACGACAACGACTTGGTACAAATGGCCACAATTTCGGCCAGTAGTGAGTTAGTAGTAGAAGAACTCCTTCCCTCGGGCGAGCCCGAAAAAATGGTTTTTTCAGTAGCGCAACTCCTTCCATTGAGCGAGGTACCCTTGGGCAAAGTGATTCTTCACCCTTATGCCGACGAGCCGACCGAGCTTCAAGTTGAACTACGGGTTTCGAGTAAAGCCAACAATCATACCCCTGATGTAACGCTTTGCCAGCAAACCATTTCACTCCAAAAAGGACGAAACTGTGTGCATTTGGCATTTGACGAAGCTGATTATCGTCCCCAACTCACCCAACTTCGAGCTGCCCAATCCGAAAGCGCCTTGGGTTACGCGTTTTTGACCATCCTGAAAAATGAGAAAGTACGTTTGCAGTACGCAGACCAACGCATAACGGGCCTGCTGACGGTTTTCAACCAAATAAACGAAGCTGTCTCAAACTACGGAAAACAAGAGCCAACCCAAGACATCGGCGTGGATACGTTCGAGTTTTGGTGTCCCCAACGCCGTCCTGCGGGCAAAAATTTAGCGTTAAAGCTCGAACCACCTTTAAGCCTATTTCAAGCCAATCAGCTGCGCAACGGTCTGCAACGACCCACGCACCAGCCCAACGCGTGGGTAGCGAGCCCAACGGACACTCAACCAACGGTACAACTCGCGTGGGACAGCCCGCAGCGTATTCGTGAAATTGTCCTGCATTTTGACACCGACTATGACCATCCGATGGAAACGGTTTTGATGTCGCACCCCGAAAACGAAATGCCATTTTGTGTTAAAAATGTAAAGGTTTTGGATGACCAAAAAGAAGAAATTGCTGAACTCAAAGGCAACCACCAAAGTCAGCGCGTTATTACGTTCCGTGAGCCGATTGAGACCACTTCGCTCACGATTGAAGTGGAGCATCCGTCAAACGTAGTTCCTGCGGCTTTGTTGGAGGTTCGGTGTTACGGATGCTGATGTGGAGTCGCGAAAAAAGGTATTCAGCGTTTATAAAAAGGCGATTTTTTAGGGAGTCGCCTTTTTATTTAGGTATCATCTCAAATGAATGAAATTCTTTAGGAAGAACAATAACTATATTATAGTTTCCAATTCAGCCTGTATATACAGTTTTCATACGTTTACCGATAATTAGATGTAGGCAACTATTTACCCATAAAAAAACGAGTTTGTAGTAGCTGAATTTGTAAACCATAGTGTTTGTTGAGGGTTTTGATAACCTCATTGGCAATGACAGCTTGTCCGAAAGCCGTGGGATAGACTCCATCCGCTGAAAAGAAATTGCCGTCCCGTGGCCACGCAGGATTAACTGCTATTCCATCGTCTGTTACATAGCCGCCTGCCTGAATACGCTTGTAAAGACTATAAATATCGACTACGGGCCAACCCGTATCTTTGGCCGCCGTGCCAATAAAATAAGTATTGTAAAATTGAGGCGAAAGCCTTTGCAGTTCGCTATTAAAATCATTGCCAGTGATAACATCCTGGGTACTCAGTACCACTTTGCCCAACGCATTGGCTTTCAATTCGCCTTTCAATAATTTTTCGGTCGTAGGCGTAGGAATCAACTGATGCAGTGCAGGGTTATATTCGTATTGCTCCACAAAGAGTTTAACCCCCGATTTTTTGACCATCTCAGCGGTGATTTGCTTAAAGTAGGGAAAATCTAGTACTTCGGGAACATTCAATATCACACCTTTGTGTTGTTTCTTGGCTAAGCTTCGCGCCAGTTCGTATTCGGGTGTAAAGTAGTAGGGCAATTGTCCTCCTGAAGCAATAGAGCCACCACCATATGAAGCAGATTTAAAAGTATCGTCCATGCCAAACTCAAAGATAAATAAATCAGCATTTTGGTCATTGAACCAATCCCAAGGTTTCGCATATTGAGCTTTCGTTTCATCACCTGCTACCCGATCAATATATTTGTAATATTTAAACTCTTCCGATGGGTATCGAAAAAACTGTAATCCTTTTTGAATCTCGGGAAAAGCCAGCTGGTCAATTTGTGCTTTGTCTTTTTCTATAAAATCGGAGTAAGCCGTTTCTCCATTCTGCTGGGTTACCCCCAAATTATTGGTCACCATATTGAATTTAACCAAGGGGCCATCCGTGGATGCAATCGTTTTGTAGCCCGTACCATTGCCTTCTGTTTCTGAAAACAGCGGCTGAATAAAACCCACTTTCATTTGCCTCGCAATCAGATTGGGGAAAGCGGTTAATTGACCCTCTCGGTAAAGCCCTCCGTCCCGAAACCCTGCTGATAGCGCTCCTCCAACCGATACGAGCCTGAATTTACCTGGTTCTTTTTGGATTTTACTTAAATCGGGGGCTTGAGCGGGTTTTTCGGGTAAAACATCCTTATCAGGTTTTACTTTAATGTTGGTATCTCCAGTGTTAAACCAACCTAGCCAATGGTTTTCGCTTTTGATGGCTTGAACCAATGAAGGGCTGGATGGAATCGTCGAAGGGTCGATGGCTTTGCTAACCTCTGCGACTGGAGGAGTACACGATGGGAAGTTAAGCAAAAGAAAATAACTAAGTATAACTAAACAAAAGGCTTTTTTCATCTTTATACGTTTACAAAAATGATGTTTTATTACAAAATCAGAAGCATTTTATACCAAGGCGCGTGGATATGTACTCAAAGATAAGAGCTTTAGTTATAAATACAATATTATATTTTAATAGTTTTGTAAATTATAACTATATGAAATAGTGGTTGTACTAATGATTATGAAATTGCTTTTTATAGTAGCTATTTATGGAAATAAAAAAAGCTTTTATATGCTTTTTTGTAATATTTTACGTTAAAATAATTGTAACTGTTTAGGTAGCCCATTGAAAAGAGCCTTGTAGGACAGATTCGATATTTTGAATGATATTCCGATTCATT
>NZ_JBYFCK010000037.1:0-36656 GCF_057652155.1 Runella sp. R0.1_18 | reverse complement strand
TGATCAATTTTAAGTTTAAATTAGACTCAAAATTAACCTTTTTAGCAAAATATAGCTACCGAAGGTTTTGTTCAACAGCGGCTTTGTACAATTACCCTTGCCGCAGGCGCAACACAAGGGTAACTGCGCAAAGCCGCCTCACGTTGCCTGCAAGCGTAAACGACGCACGTGTACATAACTGAAATACAAATTTAAAGAGATATAAATTTATTTTTTTCTACATTTACAACTTTATCAATCAATACTAAATATGCCAACAGAAAAATATTTCGATTTAGCAAAACATATAAATGTGCCACATCTTTGGAGAGGTATTTTAGATAGTTATCATAATTACTATGATATTTTTTCTGAACTTGTACAAAATTCTGTTGACAGTGTTAGGAAAGCTGGTGTTAAGAACCCAAGTATAGAAATTTCATTTGATCATAATGATCAACTAATTGAGATTAAAGATAACGGTGTCGGCTTGTCAGAATCAGATTTACAATTCTTTGCTCTAGGAAATACAAATAAAGCGGATGAAGATGATTCTATAGGAGAAAAAGGACTAGGTGCTTCATTTATACTTGGAATCAGTGATAGCTTTTACATTGAATCTCGTAGGGATAATACTAAAATCATTGCTACATGTGAAAAAGCATATGATTCAATTTTTAGTAAATCTGTTCCACAATTAAATTATACAGTAGAAAAAGAAGCTGGAGAAAGTTATTGCTTGATTAAAGTTAAGATTTCCAAAGTTGATATTAACATTGACAATTTCGACTTCTTTAAATATATTCTTAGAACAAAAACAGCAATTGGCAATACAAATAATTTATTTGTTGATGAAGATGAGCGAGAAAAGATTGACATTAATGCTCATTTCAAAGGAATTGGTTCTGATATGATTTCGGAGAAATTACCGTTTTTATACTTACATTTAGATGAGCTTGTTGATGGTTTTTATCCTGTATTTGATGCTGAATATAGTCGAAAAAACAAAAAGTGGATTGTTGATGAAACCGAAATTGCAAAAAATCCAAGAGGAATTTTACGACTTGTGGATTATGAAAAAAAAATCTATTTGACTTTTGCAGAAGTAGATATTTATAAAAAATTTGGTGAAATAGTTGGTTTAGATAGGTTCCCTGATGATATAGTAGTTTCAATAAAAGGATGTCCAACTAGCGTCGAAATTAATAAGCCAAGATTAGGTTACGCTGGATATTATACTAACTTTCATATTGTAATACAAGGAACTGGATTCACTTTAGACGCAGGAAGAAAAACAATAACACGAGATAATGCAGAATACATTAGACGTATGATAAAATCATTCTTCTCGGATGTAATTAAATATGCGGAGAAATTTGTCGGTGTTCCTCATGATGCTATTGGAGAAGGAGCTGGTTTAGATCAGATAAAAGAACGAGCTAGAGAAACAAAAGATCTTGCAATAAAAGAAATATCCTTTGCTAAAATCCCAAGACATGAACAGAGTGTTGTTGCAATATTTCATGAATTGCTTGGTGCTGAGGTTTTAAACGGTTATAAAACTTTATTAGTTAGTCAATATAATACTTTTGACATATTATTTAAATATCAAACAAGTATTGATAACATCGGAAAGAATCCGCGAGAAGTTTATTTAAAAAGTGCAGGAAGAACTACTAAACAATTTGATATGATTTCTTTTGCGGAATTTAAATTGACTTTGGATAAGTTTTGTGAAGACGTAAATAACGATGTTAAAGCTATGGAACATGTTAACTTGGTTATTTGCTGGGATATTGGTAAGCTACCACAAGGTTGGGAGTTTAGAAAAATTTATCAGGATGAAGTAATCTATGATGGTGTAAATTATATTTTGACAAAAATGACATACAAAAAAATACATGTGCTGCTCTTGAAAGATTTCAATAAAGATGAAGAATAACGCCAGCTTATAACAGGCGTTTGGCTCAATGGCGGGTGATATGGTTAAATAAACATTCTGTCTCGCATTAACTTTTGTGGTGTATTGACAGTTTAATGTTCCGAAATCCGCCACAACGCCAATGCTTCAACGTTATAGGCTATTTTAAAAGATAAACAAGATAATGAGAGACAGCAACGAAGATATGATTGAACTCATAGACATTTCAAATCTTGACGGTGCTTACTCTTCAACTATCCGATATAAAATTGCCGACGAAGAATTAACACTACGTTTTGGAATTGAGCCAATAGACTACGTCTATTTAAAAAGAATTTTAGGGTTTAGACCATTTGAAAACACAGGCGTTGCCTCATATCGCTACTTTTTCGCCTTGTCGTATAGAAAAGATGAGGGCAATGAGAACTTAGGTCGTATAGTAGTACGAGTTGAACAACTTAGCCGACATAAACAATATGAATTTACGACGACAAGAAAATACATAGCAAACATTCTTTGGTTTAGTTCACTGACAGACAAAAAACAAGTTGAGCAAATGATTGAAAGATAAAAGACAGCCTATAATAACTAAAATTTCTTCGTGACTGCAAGCCAAGCTATAAAGCTCCCGAAAGCCTTCGGGATTGAACGAAACTCGGGCGGGCGGCTAGCCTAGCGGTGAGTGCTCACCAAACCCTTTTCTTTTTATTATGAAGTTATCGTTTGACGTACAACTCCTCTGAGAGCAGGTTTTTGACCTGCTTTTTTACTTTTATAGCTGCTTATCCGATTAGCGTATTATTTTTAATCCCATGACACTTGTCATGATAAATTTTAAGTTTAAACTAGATTCAAAATTAACCATTTTTGCAAAATATAGCTATCTAAGGTTTTGTTCAACATTGGTTTGGCATTATGGCGGTACCTGCTCAAGCCTCAGCTTGTTTTCAATTATTGAGCTTTTTTATTAACTTTAACTTTGGTACCGCTATTTCCGCCACAACGCCAAGCCGAAAACCGTTGGTGGCAACCGAAATAGAAAACCTAAAATCATTTGACAACTTAACACATGGGACTGAATATATCTGGAATTCTTATTGACAAAAACATAGAAAAATCAATCTATTTGCTAGAAGGTGCATTAAAATTTAAGCTCGTTCAATTAGATAAAATTACCTTTGATAGAGCGTTGGACAGTAAATCAAATTCTGACTTTATAGACATTTTCTTTTCAGAAAAAGGCACATTAGTTTTTTGGGGTATTCCAACCTTTTCTATAAATCTCAATGAATTGTCAAGAAATAGCACACAAATTTTAGACTTTAAATTAGGTGAAAATTCTATGACATTTCTTTTTAATCATTATAAAAATGGTTACAACGATTGGGAATATAATATCTATTTTGATGAAAAGGAAAATAAAATGGTACAAAATGG
This sequence comes from Runella sp. R0.1_18, assembly GCF_057652155.1. Taxonomy (NCBI): domain Bacteria; kingdom Pseudomonadati; phylum Bacteroidota; class Cytophagia; order Cytophagales; family Spirosomataceae; genus Runella; species Runella sp. R0.1_18. The sequence continues at coordinate 33,319 of NZ_JBYFCK010000037.1, read as the reverse complement.
CGATAACATTCTTTCTTATTCGGACAACGAAGATGTTATTTACGATGTTTTTGGTAGGGAATGTCAGAATTATTTAAATATCAGCTTCAAGGACATCTCAATGGATACGCTATTCACACGATTTAAAATAGACCGAAGCCAAGAATATAAATTTGGACACCTTCAAATAGAGACTATATTAGAAAATTTTAGAAAAGTTGCGTTTTCAAAAAAAGAACGACAATTAGCCTTAGTCAGTTCTAACCAAACAGGCGAACACGTGTCCTTTGAGATGTTCCTTCAAAACTCAGGATATAATAAAAATGAAATAGAAGAATTATGTAATATTGTTGGTAGCAAAAAACATTGGTGGACGAACAGCGATACCCCACCAAAATTAGACAAAACTTCTAGTTTTTTTGTGTTTTCTGCATTTGCTTTATTTTTTGCAATTGTTTTTGGAGTTTATTATATCATTTCCCTTATAATAAAACCAGTTTTCAATATTGATATTATGAATTGGTATTTAGCATTAAGAATAATAGGTCTGATAATAGTAATTCTTGTTGTTATTATAGTTCTTAAGACTGTATTGGCTAAGAATAAGAGGAATATAATGACAATATATAATTCTGGTGAAAAATAATTCTTCTGCCCGAAGAAATTTCACTATACAGACAAAGAGCAGCTGTCACTAATAACTAAGGTTTCGTCGTGGCTGAAAGCCAAGCGATGAAATCCCGAAAGCCTTCGGGATTGAACGAAACTCAGGCGGGCAGCCAGCCAGCCTAGCGGTGAGTGCTCACCAAACCTATGGAGTTATCGTTGAGCGAACAAGCATATTTTGTCCCACCTCATAGTCTCTACCTCGTATCAGCTTTTATACTATATTGGCAGTTTTGTGCTCCGAAATCCTCCACCATCGCCAACCCATTTCCCATTATAGTTCATTTTAAAATGACGACAAAACTAAATACAGGGACAATACCCATATTGAGAATACTTTTAAGCGGACTATTTGGTGAAAAAGGACGACAGACAAATAAAGTTTGAGGTTGGGTCGATAGCCTACCAACGCATCCGAAAACCAACTCCGTGGATTCCTTCGATTTTGATGCTTGGGTCATCGCACAGATATTTACGCAAACGCGACATGAATACATCTAAGCTACGTCCCATAAAATAGTCATCGTCACCCCAAATGGCTTTGAGCAGGTCTTCTCTTTTGATGACTTCGTTGGGGCGGCTAGAAAGGTACCGCAACACTTCGGCTTCGCGGTAGGTGAGGGTATGGTTTTTGTCGGCCAGTTGGAGGGAGAGTTTATCAAAGTCAAAAACGTACTTGCCCACATACGTCTGGGATTTCTCTACTTTTTCGGTTTTTACTTCCGTTCGTTGGCTTCGGCGCAAAAAAATCTCAATTTTTAGCATCAACTCTTCCATACTAAACGGCTTGGTGAGGTAATCATCGCCGCCAATGCGCAGACCGTGCAATTTGTCTTCTTGCAATGCCCTTGCCGTCAAAAACAGGATGGGAACATGTTTGTCTTGTTCTCTAATTTTTTTTGCCAACGTAAACCCGTCCATCAAAGGAAGCATCACATCCAAGACGCACATATCAAACGGTTGCTGCTCCGAAAAAGTCGCGAGCGCTTCTTGTCCATCCACGCAATGAACGATTTCATAATGATTTAATTCGAGGTTATCTTTTGTGACAAAACCAAGATTTGGGTCGTCTTCCACGTATAAAATGCGGGGCATATTTCTATATTTTGTCGTTATATGCGTTTTGGTTGTGAGCAACCAAAACCACTTGTGTGCGCTTGGTTGCTCACGACCAAAATCACTTGTGTGCGTTTGGTTGCTCACAACCAAAATCACTTGTGTGCGTTTGGTTGCTCACAACCAAACGCGAGGTTTCTCAAAACCTCGTGATGGCAAGCTAACCAAGCGTTTTACTCTTTCTTCAAAGGAATTTTTATTTTAAACTCACTGCCTTTTCCAAGCTCGCTTTTCAAATCAAGTTTCCAATGGTGCGCTTTCACGATTTGTTGGACATAACTCAGCCCAATGCCAAAGCCTTTCACGTTATGAATATTTCCCGTTGAAACCCGATAAAATTTATCAAATACCTTTCGATGATGTTCGGGGGCAATTCCGATGCCATTGTCGCGTACAATAATGATCAAACTGCCATTTTGAGTAATGGTTTCCAGGTGAATATCAGGGTTTTGCGGCGTATATTTAAACGCATTGTCAATCAAATTGCTGATGGCATTTGACAAATGCAGGCGGTCGGCGTGAATATATGGCTCTATTGCGTTGAGGTGGAGCGTCAGGTTAATTTCGTATTTGTTGGCCAATGATGAAATAATTTGGTGAACATCGAGCCATTCTATCGTCAACGGAAGAGAGTTTTTTTCAGCTTTGGCCATATTCAACACCGTCTCTACTTGGTTTTGCAGGCGTAGGGCTTCCTCTTTCACGATGGATGTATATTTTTTCAAACGCTCAGGTTGGTCTTTGATGGCGGGCGTATTCAACACGTCGGCGGCAATACGGATGGTGGCGATGGGTGTCTGTAGCTCGTGCGTCATGTTATTAATAAAATCGCGTTGCACTTCAGTCAGTTGACGTTGGCGCAAGATGACGAACAGTGCATATCCAAAAAAGCTCACCGCCAAGAGTACCAACAGCGAAGAGCCAATCCAGCCACTCAAATCGCTAATGACCGAAACGTTTTGGGAAGGAAAACGGACGCCAAAATAGTAAGGGTATTTGTTCGATTTGAGCCAATTGGCCGTTTGGGTTGGTTTTTTGTTATCGTTGCGCGTACTCAATGCCACACCATAAAACATTTTGTTGCTGGCACAATCATAAATACCTAATTCAAAGTCGCTTACGATGGCGTTTTGTTGAAAGCGGTTTTTAAGATAATGTTCCACCAAAGCGGGATCCACCATGGCGTTGGTATTGACCAAAAAATAATTGGAGGACAATTGCTCAACAGGATTGTTGTGCAACATGACGCCGTTGAGTTTCGAGAGGTCATTGGCTACTTCCTGCAAGGCTACGTGGGCGCGTTGGTTAAACTGACGTTCGCGCATGTCTAATGCTTTACGCACCCAATATATCTGAGTGATGATCACTCCGATGATGGATAGAGTGGACAAAATGATTAGAAGGCGAATCGTTTTTCTAGACATGGTGCTTTCGCACGTTTTTAGGTTAAAAATGTACTAACGTCAATATTAGTAGAAAATCTCATACGAAAGTAACGCTTTCGTCAGATTCTTTTGAAGTTATTAACAAAGCATTAACAAACGTTCAGTTTTTGTTAACAGCGAGTACCAGATTGACCAAGTACTTTTGAATCGTCAAACGACAACACATTTATTCACTTTAAATCAAAACATACTACCATGAAAAAAGTAACTTTTCTCTCAGTTCTAACGATGTTCTTTGCTACTACCCTCGTTTTTGCCAATGTATGGTTGGCGGCTTTTGGTTGGGTAGAGACCAATCACAACTTTGGAAAAATCAAACAAGGTAAGCCCGTCACGGCCGAATTTAAGTTTACTAACAAAGGCGAAGCACCTTTAATTATCGGAAAAGCCTACGGTTCGTGCGGTTGCACGGGGGTAGAGTATCCCAAAGAACCCGTTATGCCAGGTGCTTCAGGAACCATCAAAGCTACTTTTAACGCTGCTGCTGCGGGGTCATTTAACAAAACTGTGACCGTAGAATCAAATGCTGAAGGTGGCGCCGTTACCCTCAACATCCAAGGAGAAGTAGTTCAGTAATTTCTATCCTTACATCATTTTCAAACAGCCAGAAAACAGTCGGGCGAGCCATCAAAGGCTCGCCCGATTTTTTATTCTACGTAATCCAAATTCTTGTGAAACGTTTCTTCCATAAAGTATAAAGAAATGTACCCAATCAAAAAGCAAAGCGCCGCTACCAACGCTCCTGCCGATATGACGCCTAGGCTAGGTTTGAGCGATTGAAACAAGGGCAAGGTCAATAGCGTAGTGGCGCGAACAAAATTAGCAACTGTTGAAGTTGCCGTCGCCCGTAGGTTGGTGCCAAAACTTTCGGCCGTTGCGGTCAGAAACATGGCAATGTAGCCAATCGAAAAGCCAAGCACGCCACAAAGTGCATAGAAAGAACTGGCCGTTTGGATACCGCCGTACAGATAAATAGTGATGCCAACGAGGGTCATGGTCGTCATTACGCCAATCGCTTTTTTGCGCGATTGAAGCCATTGGCTTAGTATGCCACTAAACATATCGCCAATGACTGTTCCAATAAACACATACATGACGCATTTCCCCGCTACAATGTCGGGCTGCACTCCCAGCGCAGCTCCAAATTCATTTCCATAGGTGGCCATGATACCAATGACAAAATAGGTAGGTACACCCACGCCAATGCAGCGCATATACTTCCAAAAACGAGGGCCATCGGTGAAAAATGATAACATACTTCCCCGTTTGGAAGGCAAAACTTTGGCTTTTTCAAACATTCCAGATTCCAATAACCCTACGCGCATCAACAACAATACTAGCCCTAAGCCACCGCCCACAAAATAGGTAGTTCGCCAGTCGAATAGGTTATTGGTCAAGAAGGCGACAACGGCTCCTAGTAGCCCTACACTCGCCACAATCGACGAGCCGTAGCCGCGCAAACGTTGGGGTAAAATTTCGGCCACCAAAGTCAGTCCTGCGCCCAGTTCTCCCGCAAGCCCAACGCCAGCGACAAACCGCAACAGTGCATAGACATCGGGCGATTGTACAAAGCCGCACAGAATATTGGCGAAGGAATACATGATAATAGAGCCAAACAAAACGGATAAACGCCCACGTTTGTCGGCCAAAATCCCCCATAAAATTCCTCCTACCAGTAATCCTGCTTGCTGCCAATTGTAGATTTTTCCGCCCAAGAGCGACACCTCTTCGGGTGAAAGCCCCATGTCTTTGAGACTAGGTACGCGCACGATGTTGAATACCAATAAATCATATACATCCACAAAATAACCCAAGGCAGCTACAATGACAGGTAAGCTGACCAAAGGGCGAAGCGAAACGGCTTCAGAAGCAGGAGTTTTCATAAAAGTTAGGTTCAAAAGGGTCGTCTGGAACGCAATTACGCAAAAAGGCGTTTTTTACGAAAGTTATTTACATCATTTTCTCCAAAACTTATCATAATAAGGTCATGCTTGAAACAATCTTGATTGGGCTTCTTTTTATCGGAGCAGTGGGGTACGTGGGGAATCGAATCCGCAAAGAACTCAGTCCCAAAAAGTCGGGATGTGGAAAGGGCTGTGGTTGCGATAAGTAGGTAGAAAGTTGGGGATAACTGTGCAAAGCTGAGAGTTTTTTCGCAAGTTTGTGCCACAAACGAAGGAACCAATACCCCAAAAATGACATCAATCGCCGTAATAGGTGGAGGCAGTTGGGCCACCGCTATTATTAAAATTCTTTCTGAAAACAACGTCTCGATTCGTTGGTGGCTTCGCGACCGTGCGGCCGTTGAACACATCCGAAAACATCATTATAATCCTGATTATCTGCGCGATGTACGACTCAGTCCGCGCAAAGTGAAAACGTTTACCAAAATCACTGATGCCCTCAATGGCGCAGACTACGTTATTTTGGCGATTCCAGCGGCTTTTGTTCAAGAACCCCTGGCGGCACTGACACCCAAACATTTTGAAGGAAAAAGAGTCGTTTCGGCCATCAAGGGAATGATTCCCCAACGCCATATTTTGGTAACTGATTGGGTAGAAGAGCATTTTCGCGTTCCCATTGATCAAATATGTGTCATTGCGGGTCCCTGCCATGCTGAAGAAGTGGCTTTAGAGAAGCAATCATATTTGACCATTGCGTCAACCCACGAAGTTTGTGCTGCTGATTTTGCCCAGCTGATGAGTTGTTCCTTCGTGACGGCCAATCCACTCGTTGATCTGTACGGCGTAGAATATGCTGCTGTGATGAAAAATATCGTGGCATTGGCCTGTGGCATCAGTCATGGCTTAGGCTACGGCGATAATTTTCAGGCTGTTATGGTGTCTAATGCCATGCAAGAAATCAAACGGTTTGTCAATGCAGTTGACCCTCGCGAACGCGATTTGAGTGCGTCGGCTTACTTGGGGGATTTGCTCGTAACGGCCTATTCACAATTTAGCCGTAACCGTACCTTTGGTAACATGATTGGCCGTGGCTATAGTGTACAATCAGCCCAAATGGAGATGAAAATGATTGCTGAAGGCTACTATGCGGTCAACAGCATTTACGAAATGAATAAACAATACGGCGTAGAAATGCCCATTACAGAGGCTACATACAAAATTTTGTACGAACGAGAAGCTCCTGCCTCCGAAATTGCCAAGCTAAAACTTCGACTTCGTTAGGTCATACGATAGTCAGACCGACTGCTAGGATGTTATTATGTAAACTTTTGGTCTGACTATTGTCTGACCAAGGTGACCCCGTCAGACGATAGTCAGACGGAGATTAGACAGGTAAACTTTTGGTCTGACTATCGTCTGACCAAGGTGGCTCCGTCAGACGATAGTCAGACGGATATTAGACAGGTAAACTTTTGGTCTGACTATCGTCTGACCAAGGTGGCTCCGTCAGACGATAGTCAGACGGATATTAGACAGGTAAACTTTTGGTCTGACTATCGTCTGACCAAGGTGGCTCCGTCAGACGATAGTCAGACGGACGATTAGATAGGTAAACTTTTGGCCTGACTATCGTCTGACCAAGGTGACCCCGTCAGACGATAGTCAGACGGAGATTAGAAATTAAACCTTACCCCCAAACTAGCCTGAGGATGAACAAAAAATATTCCTGGAACCAGTTCAACGTACGCCCCTGCTTCTAAGAAACATGATAAGGGGCTATTGGAAACAAAATATTCGGTACCTGCCAACCCTGAGCCACCCAGTGAAATGGAGTTGGTAAATTCTTTGGTACCAGGCGCATTCCGCGAATCGAAATAATAACGGCGGGAGTTGATTTGTCCCCCAAACCCGTAGTAAGCTCTCAATTGTTCTTTTCTAAACAAAGCCGTGTGCCAAAGGTGGTTTACACGCAGAGAAAATCCTGCATTTTGGTAAAAACCTTTACGGTATTTGCGGTCGCGACCATAAAAAAGCCCGTACGTTCCAAAAGATACATCCAATGCCTTATTGTCACCGTAGTACTTTCGAAGGTTCAATCCAGAAGGTTCAACTAATTGAAATCCAATGGCCCAATTGTTGTACTGTGCTTGGGAGGCAAATACGACACATTGAATAAAAAAGAACGTGAAGATGACTTTTTTCATGGGTTTGATGTTTTGTTGATTTTTTCTATTTTTTGGATTATGCTGTCCATCATTTCAACTTGAATTTTCTGAATTTCAAGCAAATCTTGCTGTTGGTGCATAATCAAATGATCGACTTTTTCGTGTAATAACCTAATTTCTAATTCAGACTTTAGGTTGATTAAAAAGTCTTTTTTTGCGCGCTCGCGGTCTTTTTCCTCCTGCCGATTTTGGCTCATCATAATGACGGGAGCTTGTAAAGCTGCCAAACACGACAGCAGCAAGTTTAACAAAATAAATGGATATGGGTCAAATGGTTTGGCAGCTAGTACCCATATATTAAGGCATATCCATACAGTGATAAAAAAAGCAAAGGAAATGATAAATGTCCAACTACCACCAAAAGTAGCTACTTTATCGGCAACACGTTGTCCAAAAGTTAAGTCAGAAAAATCGGTCTCTTCCACTGTTTTGGTGAGACTCTGTAACTTATGAAGCGACTTTGAAAAATCTTTTTTGAGCTTCGAAAGTTTTTCGCCGTCTTTCAACAAACAGCTAGAGATATATTTTTGTCGAAAGCTATTTAATTCGTTGATAGATAGGTTACTATCTTTTGTGAAATTGGGGTACTCCAAGCGGATAAAGTCGAACAGTGTGCCCGTAATGTATCCTCCCACTACTTTGTCTGTAATTGGAAACGTTTGGTTTGAGACATCACTGATAAACTCTTCCATGGATTAGTGTTCGCTTAGTGTTTTTAACGCATTTAAAAGTACATTGTTTTCTTCGGTCGTTCCGACCGTAATACGCAGACAATCTTCACAAAGCGTTACTTTTGAGCGGTCGCGAACAATGATTTTTTGGTCAATTAGGTCATCAAAAATTTGCTTGGCTTTCTCAAATTTCACCAACAAGAAGTTGGCATCTGAGGGATAAATATGCTTTACAGTAGGTATGACAACCAACTCCTGTGCTAACCTCTCTCTTTCCACCAAAATTTCTTTCACCAGTTGATTTTTGGTTTCTACGAAATCCAATGCTTCCAGTAAAATCGCTTGAGTAGCTCCGCTGAGGTTGTAAGGGGGCTTAATTTTATTCAATACTTTGATGATTTCTTCTGACGCAAAGCACATCCCAAGCCGCAACGAGGCCAAGCCCCATGCTTTAGAAAACGTTTGAAGAACGATTAGATTGGGATAGTTGTCTAATTCTTTGGTGAAAGAGACCGTTGAACTTCCCGAAAGTTCTAAACTTTCGGGAAGTTCAGCAAAATCAATATAAGCTTCATCTACCACGACCAAACCTGAAAAATGGGTTAAAATGGTCAAAATAGCTTCGCGCTGTACCAAGTTTCCGCTGGGATTGTTGGGCGAACAAATCCAAATGATTTTAGTCTTGGGAGTGACTGCCGCCAATACCTTTTGGGTATCAATTTGAAAATCAGGCGTCAGAGGTACTTTGATAACAGGCACGTCGTTTATATCGGCACTTACTTGGTACATGCCATAGGTAGGAGGCATGATGAGAATATTATCTTCGCGTGGAGTACAAGTGGCGCGAACGAGCAAATCAATTGGTTCGTCGGAGCCATTTCCTAAGAATATTTGACTAGGACGAACCCCTTTGATAGGAGCGAGTTTTTCCTTAATAGCCCATTGGTAAGGGTCAGGGTAGCGGTTCCACTGCTGCCCATTCACCGACTGGTAGGGATTTTCGTTGGCATCCAAAAATATTCCTTCTTTGCCCGTATATTCATCGCGGGCTGAAGAATACGGTACCAAATTTAAAATGTGTGGACGCAGAATCGAAGCTAAATCAAATGTCATTGTGGTAGGTATTGTCTAAATTCTTGTAATAACTTCGGGCTTGATTTAATCACCCATATTTTAAAGCCAGTAAAGGCTGTATCTGCTTTCAACTTTGCGACAATTAATTCGTGGAAGTCTCGTTTTTTCTGCGGCTCTTCTTCCGATGTGAGAAATCCTGTAGCATAGTGGACAAATTTATTCAGCTCCTCAGTAAGTTGTTGTATAATATTTCTTGCCTCTATTTTTTTTACTACTGTTTTTCCATCATACACTTCCTCCAAAAGTATCACTGTATTTTTAACTGAATCACTTTCAGTAAGGGGTTTAAAATCTGGAGAATCAGATTTAAGAGGGTCGAAAATGTGCTCGATAACGTTAACAATTTGTAGGCTCGAATCTGTACAATCTAAAATGTTATCATATTGTTGCTTCGAAAGTTTGGTATTATTGCAGTGGCCGCAGGCAAAAAATAGGTTATTCCAGTCAAATAATAACGCTTTGTTGCCTTTATGGGGGCGAAAATGTTCTACATTAATGGTTGTTGGAGCTTTTGTTTCGCATATATAACATTTGTTATTAAAGTCTCTCGAAATGATGGTTACCACTTCCCCACATTTATAATCTCCTTTTTTCTTTTTCGCTTCCTCTGCTAAACATAGTGGTGCGGGCTGCGACTTTTCTACGTTTATCATTGGGCCAATCGGGATAACTCTAGTTGTTGAATTTTAAGTTGTAATTCGGGAGAAAGTGTTTTCGGTAATTGTTCAAAATACCTTTTCAAATCATAGTATTTTTCTTTTTCTTCCAGCGTAAGTAATCCAGTATCATGCTTTGATTTTTCAACTAGCTTTTCATATTCTTTAATTTTCTCCTTTACTTCTTGAGAGTATTCATCTGCTTCAAAATAGCCTTTTACAATATTTGTATATGAATAGGCCGACAAATTTTCTACTCTTTCTTGTTTTTCTAAATCATAAATCACGGCATTATCAATCGAACTAAGCACAAATGGAGAGTGTGTAGTGACGATAAATTGGATTTTGGGAAAGAAAGTGGTCAAAAATGGGAGGATTTTTTTCTGTAAATCAATATGTAAATGAGTTTCTATTTCGTCAATGAGAACGATACCTTGAAGGTCATAAACATTTTTAAATTCTGTATTTTTAACACCCATGCGCATTATTAATTCTGAAACAATAGATATAAATGATGCGTATCCATCTGATAACTGATTAAGATTAAAATGGCTTTTATGTTTACTGAAAATATTAAAATTGAAATTTGAACGATCAAAAATTAGACTTAAATTTTGGTCTTCAAATATCTTTTTTAATATGCCTTCAAATCTCTCCATCCATTCTTCAATTTTCTTTGCTTCATTAAAGTTGCCTCTATCTTTTAAGTCTAATAGGTCAAATCTTAAATTAACGAGTAATCTAACAAAATTTTGATTAACATCTTCTAATATTCCACTTTTAGATTCTATCTTTTGTGGACCTAATGATTCAACTGGCTGAAAATCTCTTTTAGCTTTAAAGTACTTAATGATAAAAAATTCTTGAAACCTCATTGCTTCAAAAAAGTTATATTTGATACCTATTTTGCCGTTTAAATTTGATATAATTTGGACTGGAGCAACACTATCAATTGTGGCGTCTAACTGCATATCCTCTATTACAACATCTTTAATTCGTCTAACCTCTTGAGGCTTTTGGTTGATTTTGTCAGCAAGTTCTTTTTTAGCGTTAGCAATAGTATTTAAAAAGTCATTAAATGTATTTTCATTTTGTAGCGCAGAATCAATATTGGTTTCTGATTGAATATTTTTAATAAATGTTATAATTCCCTCCAAAACACTCGTTTTCCCACTGCCATTTTTACCCGTCAAAATCAAATGTTTACGCTCGGTATCTGATAGCGGGATTTCAAGGTTGTATAAATGACGAACCTTGTTGATACGAAGTTTGGTAACAAAGATTTCTTCCATAGTACTTTTGTCTTAGAAATTTTACTTTAAAGTCCGCCGCCATTTTATTGATAGCAACGAACTTTAAAGAGGTAAAATTCATTGCATTACTTCAAACTACTCAATCGCAGACTCACGGCGCGTTTGTGCGCTTGAAGAGATTCGGCTTCGGCCATGGCTTCCACGGTTGGGCCAAGTTCTTTAAGCCCTTCGGGGGTAATGTGCTGAACCGTAATCTTTTTTACAAAACTATCCAACGATACCCCGCTGTACGCCCGCGCGTGACCATTGGTTGGCAAGGTATGGTTAGTACCCGACGCATAGTCTCCGCAAGATTCGGGCGTATAATTTCCTAAAAAAATCGAGCCAGCGTTATAAATCTGTTCGCTAACCGCTTCGGCATTTTCGACGCTCAAAATCAAGTGTTCCGCAGCGTATTCGTTGAGAAGTTCAATGGCTTCTTCTTGGGTTTCGACCAAAATCGCCTTACTGTTTTCAATCGCTTGACGGGCTAATTCTTTCCGAGGTAAGGCTTCCAGTTGGGTCGATAAAGTAAGATTAACCGCAGCTAAAAACTTCTTGTCCGTCGAGACTAACAACACTTGGCTGTCGGCACCGTGCTCGGCTTGCGACAATAAATCGGCCGCAACAAACGACGGTAAAGCTGTAGCATCGGCATATACTGCTACCTCCGATGGCCCCGCAGGCATGTCTATTGCAACGCCTTCTTTGGCCAACAACATTTTTGCCGCTGTCACGTATTGGTTGCCTGGGCCAAAGATTTTATACACCTTCGGCACTGACTCTGTTCCGTAGGCCATCGCCGCAATGGCTTGTGCTCCACCTACCCGAAATATCTTTGTTACTCCCACCAACTGAGCCGCGTACAAGATAGCAGGGTGATCGCTTGGCGTACATAGAACGACTTCACGGCAGCCTGCCAATTGGGCAGGGACGCCCAACATGAGTACCGTACTAAACAAGGGTGCCGACCCACCTGGAATATACAAACCCACCTTGTCAATGCCCACGCTTTTACGCCAACATGTAACGCCTGGCATCGTCTCGATTTTCTGCACAGGTTGGTGTTGCGCCTCGTGAAAAGTGCGAATGTTTTGGTACGCTTGCCGAATCGCCGCCTTCAACTCTTCCGAGAGTGCTGCATCGGCAGCGTCGATGGTGGCTTGGGGCATGGCAATCTCCCCAAGTTTTATTTTATCAAACTGCAAAGTCAATGCACGAATGGCGGCGTCGCCTTCAGTACGGACTTTCTCCAAAATGGGCGCTACAGCTTTCTCAATATTGGCAATGCTTTGCGTTGGTCGTGCCAATAAAGCAGGCCAATCTGATTTTTTAGGAAAAGGAATAATTTGCATAGTGACAGATAACTCGTTTTGAAACTTGTTAATAAATCATCTTTTCAATCGGAATAACCAAGATTCCCTCAGCGCCTGCTTCGCGGATTTTGACGATGTTGGTCCAAAAATCGTTTTCATTAATCACCGAATGCAACGACACCCAACCTTCCGTTTTCAAAGGTACTACGGTGGGGGCTTTCATGCCTGGAAGCAAAGCCGCAATTTGGTCAATGGCTTCAACGGGACTATTAAGAACAATGTATTTGTTGCTTTGTGCTGCTTGGACGGCATTGATTCGGAACAAGAGGCTTTCCAAAATTACTTGTTTTTCGTTCGATAATTGCTGGCTTCCTATCAACACAGCCTCTGATTTGAAAATTACTTCTACTTCTTTCAAACCATTGCTCAAAAGTGTGCTCCCTGAGCTAACAATGTCACAAACAGCATCGGCCAAACCGATACTTGGCGCGATTTCGACCGAACCACTGATTTCGTGGATTTCAGCTTTTACGCCGTGTTCTTGGAGATAATTTCCTAAAATCCGTGGATAAGAAGTCGCAATACCGCGTCCCTGAAGGTCTTGAACACCGTTCCACTGCGTACTGCGCGGAATCGCCAACGAGAGGCGGCATTTTGAGAAGCCTAATTGGTGAACGACACGTACGTTTTTACTCGACTCAACGAGCACGTTTTCGCCCACAATACCCAAGTCAGCCACGCCGTCTTCCACGTAACCTGGTATATCATCGTCGCGAAGAAAAAGAAACTCCGCAGGAAAGTTGGTCGAAAGAGACTTGAGTTTACCCGTCGAACCGCTTTCAAAACGGATACCACATTCTTTAAATAACTTAATGGAATCGTCGCTCAAACGTCCCGATTTTTGAATGGCAATACGTAACATGAATTGTTTGTGTTTAACAGTGGGTGTAGGTTCCATTTCGTCTTCAAGACAACCACGAGACCATTGAAAAATGTGAAAAACTTACATAAAAGGTTCTACGCTCGCCCGCAGGCGTGGAAGTGACGATGTCGAAAAAAGGCGTAGCTCTGTGTTTTCACGAAGAATTGTACAAATTGATGCCACAAATGTAGGACGGTCAGGCAGGATTGTCAAGGATTTGTACAAAAAAAGACAGTAGCAGTTTAAAAACTCTCCATTTTGAGAAATTGTGCAAGAAATGTGGTGGGCTTGTTTTTTCGATTTATTTTTGGAAATAAATTGATGCAAGTACTTTATCAGTCACTTTTTATAAAAACGATTACGATGAACATGAAGCTTTTTTTTCTCGTTGCGCTGCTATTTGTAAGTGTTAGTTCAATGGCGCAGTATGGATATGGCGGCTACGGGCGAGGAGGCTATGGTGGCCGACTTCCTCAAACGCCGAATCCACCTCCAAAGGCGCTTACTTCAGACAAAATGGCCGAAGACCAAACCAAATGGATGAAGAAAAAACTGAAATTAAACGAAGACCAAGAGATTTCGGTCGAAACGGTGAATTTGGATTATTGCTTGCGTATGATGGACTATCAAGAGGCGTTTATGAAAACCCACGCTAATACCCGTCCTACGCAGCAAGAGTTGCAAGATATTCGTAAATTGGTAGATACGTGGTGGACCGAACGCGAAGCTAAGTATCAAAAAATATTGACCCCCGAGCAATGGGCGCTTTATTTGGAGAAGAAAAAATCAATGCCGCACTCAAATAACTAATTGGCTACAACCTCCCGAAAGTTTCAACCTCCCGAAAGTTTTGAACTTTCGGGAGGTTGTACTGCTAAGAAAAACGTAACGGTGCAAAAGGTTGCATATTCATACTGGTAGGTTCGTGGGTCACAATCTCCGACACCAGCTTACCTGTGGCAGGTCCCAGGCTAATTCCCATCATTCCGTGGCCCGTGGCGAGGGTAAGGTTATCAAAATGCTCGACTCGACCTACGTACGGAATTCCGTCGGGGGAACACGGACGTAATCCGCTCCAAACTTTTTCTTTTTCAGGGAGTTGTACTTCAATTTCGGGGTAATAATTATTGATTCCCTGCACAATTCCCCGCACTCGGTTCATATTTATACTCAAATCCGTTCCCGCTACTTCGAGCGTCCCCGCAAAACGCAAATCGCTGCCCATCGGTGTGGCGGTGGCGCGTGCTTCCAACATAATGGCTGGGACGTGGATATTGTTGGTTTTATTTTTTAGCATAAAACTGTAACCTTTCCCACCTTGAAGGGGCAACGAAATACCCAACTTATCACTCAATACAGGCGACCACGCCCCTGCGGCTATCACCAATTCTTCTACTTCAAATTTTTCAGTGCGGGTTAAGACAGCCGTTATTTTTTTTCCACTTTTCTCAAAATCTGCTACTTCTTGGTTTTCGTGGAAAGCGACGCCTCTGGCTCGGAGATAGCCAACCAAATTTTTGATGAGCAAATTAGGGGTAATGTGTGCATCGCCTGGGTAATAGACTCCCCCGCGTACGTCCACTTTCACGTCGGGTTCAAGATTTTGTACTTGGCGTCCGTCGAGCACTTCGGCTACAATGCCTGCTTTGTTGGCAATCGCGGCTTCTTCGGCCATTTCGTGTTCAGTATCGGCGTTTTTATACAACATCAACAACCCGCGCTCGTGCCACCCAAAGTCCACCTCGTTGGTAGCGGCGAGCTCTTGAAACAACTGTTTACTCAACAAACTCATGTCTCTCAATACTGGAATAGAGCGCTGTACGTGTTCTTCGGTCGAATGTTTCCAAAACAACATCCCCCAACGCATTAGGTCCCAGCTCAATCTTGGTTTGACGTAAAATGGACTTGTTGACTTGAGCATCCAGCGAAGCCCTTTGGAAATCATGCCAGGTTGGGCCAAGGGTACGATGTGGCTCGGTACAATCATGCCCGCGTTACCAAACGAACAGCCGTCGCTGAAGTTGCCCTGTTCAATTATAGCGACTTTGTGGCCTGCTTGCTGAAGATAGTAGGCCGAAAAAAGGCCACTTACGCCTCCGCCTACAATCGTAATGTTGCTCATAGTTTGGATATTTTTGATTTTAGCTTTGTCAAGTTCAATGGCCAAAATTACAATATGTACCAATAGAACGATGGAGGTTTTTTGACGACTTTTAATGAAATATTGACTTTAAAAATTTTTGTCACCCCAACGGTAAAACTAGGCTACTGGAGCAGAGGGCTATTACCACGTAACCTTCGCCGATATGGATTCCTCCTAACGTCGGAATGACAGAGCTCGGAACGACAAAAGTGAACGGAATGACAAAAATGTAGGGAAAACAAAAAAAAACGTATTTTTGTACACTTCATTTTATAAAATTTCAGTCATGAAATGATAGGGAAACAAAGGTGGACCAAGGGACGGATTGGGCTCTTGTTGGTCATGTGGGTGGTGCGCACGTCCGTAGCGCAGGTGTATCATTTTCAGCACTACGACATCTTTTCGGGGTTGGGACAGTCGCAAGTCACCGACATCGAACAAGACCGCTTGGGCTATATTTGGCTTTCAACTCGGGGGGGCGGTCTTTCGCGCTTTGATGGAAAACATTTTACGACCTACCGAAAAGAAGATAACTTGCCCGCCAACAATATTTTATCGCTCGAAATCGACACCAAGGGTACCATGTACATGGGGACGCCTTTTGGATTATCGATTTACGATGGACAACGTACCCGCCCCGTACGGACATCAGACCGCGAGCCCTACACCGTTTCGTCGGTCATTGGCGATACCAAAGGAAATGTCTATGCGATTTGTAACGCTAGTCAATTGGGTTTGCTACTGGGGGACAGTCTGCAATTTTTGAAAAAAAATAGCTCCGACCGACCCTCTTTTTTTAGTGATATGTCGGTCACTCCCGACGGAAAACTCATGGTTTCGACCTACAGTGGAGAGATTTTTGAGGTGACTCCTAAAGGATTATTTCGCCGCTATAATTTTTCTCCAGCGTTGGTACTACGAAGTATTCTCTTTGATAATCAAGGGCTTATTTGGCTAGGTACTGACGAAGGTGTTTTTACCACAAATGCAAAAACACCTTCGGGACTGACGCCCATTAGCAATGACATTGTTCACGAAATGACTGAAGCCTCGGATGGTAGTATTTGGATGGGGCTGTCGATGGGAGCATTGCGGTATCAGCAAGGAAATATCCTGCGGTTTAATGCCGACAATGGCTTTTCTAACTTTATGGTTCGTGGACTGCTTGAAGACCGTGAAGGTAATCTTTGGTTTACCACCGACGGCGACGGCGTTTATAAGTTCACCAACCCTGCCTTTACGAGCCTTAATGTACAAACTGGCTTACACGGGAACACAATTTCGTCCTTGGCTTTGTCGCCTGCGGGGAGGCTGTGGGTGAGTTATTTTGACGGGGGACTAGACGTCGTTGATACTAAAACTAGCCGACCTTTGCCCGTTCCATCGCCCCTTCAACACAAAAGGGTTAATTGCTTATCCGTTGATAATGAGGGGAGTGTGTGGGTAGGATTGGCAGGCCCAGGGGTTTATAAAGTACAAACCGATAAGGTGACATATTTTCCCCTCGACGAATATATCTCGACCCAAGGCGTTACGCTGTTTATGCAAGCAGGTAAAGGGAAGGACGTTTGGATAAGCACCTCAAATGGTGTTTTATTGTACGATGGAAAATCGTTCCAGCATTTTCATTCCAAAGAAGGACTAAAAGGCAGTTTTGTGAGACGCACGCTGTTGTTGCAATCGGGCGAGCTGTTGACGGCGGGGCCAAGGGGTTTGAATGTTGTTTATAACGGTAAAGTTTCTGATTTTCAGCATGATAAAGAAATTGCTTCATTTCCTGCGTTGAGTATGGCCCAGCGCCACGACGGGCTATTGGCCTTGGGTAGTTTTGAAGATGGGGTGGTTGTTTTTGACCCAAAAACCAAACAAAAACGCTTTTTTACCGTCAAGCAAGGGTTATGTTCTAACCTTATTTATAATACGAGTTTTGACCCAAAAGGGCGGCTTTGGATAGGTACAGAGCGGGGAATTGACCTTGTGACGTTGGATGCACAATTCCGCATTGCTTCTATTCGACACTTTAACGAAACCGACGGATTTACGGCCCGTGAAACCAACGCCAATACGGCTTACGTAAGCCCGAACGGTGACTTTTGGATTGGCACCATCAAAGGAATTTTTCATTACCGTGAAAACCCAACACGCCGTTTGCCAACGACCCCAAAAGTCCACTTTACCGAAGTGAAATCGCCGTTTGACAGTACTGACCTGATTCGATTTGCCAAAAGTAAAGATACATGGTATAACGTACCCCATGAATTGTCGCTCCCTCATACCCGTAATCAGCTTAAAATCAGTTTTGTATCTATTAATCATAGCCACCCTGATCTTGTCAGGTACCAATACCAACTCGAAGGTGAGGATGAAGCGTGGCTGGGTCCTACGGAGCAGACCAGTGTTGTTTACTCGCATCTGAACCCAGGCAAATATCGGTTCAAAGTTCGTGCATCTTTGGGGGATAATCGCTGGGGAGAAACGGCGGTGTATGCCTTTGAGATTGTGCCGCCTTTTTATCAGCGTTCTTGGTTTATTGCCTTGATGATTAGCCTTTTGATTGCATCAGTAGGCTTAGCCCAACAGCTTTATATTCAGTACCGTACGCGGCGGGTGTTGGCCTATGAAAAGCTCAAGCAAGAAGCCGAGGCGGCCATTCGGGTGCAGTTGGCCCAAGATTTTCATGACGAACTAGGCAATCGACTTGCGGCGATTCGGATGCAGTCGAGTGTTCTTAAACTTAGGTATGAAAGCAGAGAAACGGGCAACGAAGAAAAAAGAATTGTGGGCGAAATTGAGAAAAATGTGGTGCGGTTATTTCGGGATACCAAAGACTTTATTTGGGCGATTGACCCCGAAAGCAACCTCGTCAAAGAGCTTGTTTTGTACATCAAAGACTTTGGCGAAAACCTTCTTCAGGACACCACCATACGGTTTCATTCCAACACTACCATACCTTTTGAGCTCGAAAATGTAACCTTACCGCCTGGTTGGAGTATTCAGGTTATTATGATTTTTAAAGAAGCTTTAACCAACTGTATTAAACATGCACAATGTCAAAATATCTACTTTTGTGCAACCCTTCAGGGGCGCAACGTTTCTTTCTCTTTGGACGACGATGGTTGTGGGATTGTTTTTCCTACTGACGGCTATCACAAAGGGCTTAATAACATGCGCCAACGTGCCGAAAAAATTCATTGCTCGCTTGTGATTGCGCCCCGTTCTCCTTCGGGAACATCGCTAACACTGACGGGTACGATTCCTACTAAAACAGCCTCCCCCAAAATTCGGTAGAAATAGGGGGCCTAAACAAAAACGTATAATGAATAACGTTACAAAAATTACAGTCATTGAAGACAACGAAGCGGTCAAAGATGGCTTAGCGCTTATCATCGGCAGTCAGCAGCGATTTAGGGTTGTGAATACCTATACCAACTGCATGGATGCCTTGAAAAACCTGCGAAAAGACGCGCCTGAGCTGGTTTTGATTGACCTAGAACTGCCAGGAATGCACGGCATTGAAGGCATCAAACGGATCTTGCGAGAGCGTCCTTCTACCACAATTTTGGTGATTAGCGTCCACGAAGACAGCAAACTTGTCTTTGAAGCCTTGTGTGCGGGTGCTTCGGGTTATTTGACAAAAGACACCGACCACATTCGCCTTTTGAACGCCATCGACGAGGTACTCACTGGTGGTGCACCGATGAGTTCTAAGATTGCGTCGTTGGTGGTGAAATCGTTTCAACGAAACCTCAATTCCCCGCTTTCCGACCGTGAAACCGACGTGTTGACCTTGTTGGCCAAAGGAAAAACGTATCATTCGATTGCGGATGAATTGTTTATCAGTGTTGAAACCGTCAAAACACACATTCGGAATATTTATCAAAAACTACACGTCACCAACAAAACGGAAGCGCTGAAAAAAGCGGTCAAAGACAAATTGATATAAAATCACCCTTTTTAGGGGATAAAAATCGGGGCATTTTTCCAAAAAACACCATTTTGGGGGGATGCGCCGATTTTGTTTTTTGTGTAATTTCATGGGAAAGATTACAGCCAAGTTTCGTTCACCAAAAAACCTCCTTTCCATGAAATCTATCGCTTATTACCTGCTTTGTTGTGTACTGTTGGTGCAGAGTATCAGTGGTTTGGCCAGAACTCTCAAGAAAGAAGAAGAAATCCACGGTTTTCACCTTATTCGTAGAAAAAACGTAGCCCACATTCCGTTTGAATTGCATTCCAATTTGATTGTTGTGCCCGTCAAAATTAATGCCTCCGATACCTTGCGTTTTATTCTGGATACGGGGGTTAGCTCCATGATGCTTACCAATAAAGAGGTTGCCCACCGACTCGGGATGAAGTCGGTACGAAAAATGGCCATTGAAGGCATTGGCGGAGGGCAGCCCATCAGCGCTGACGTTACCATCGGGAATACCTTTACGATGGGGCAAATGCGGGGGCTGAAACAAACCATCGTCGTACTGGACGACGACGTGCTTCGATTGTCCGAATTGGTGGGCACGCAGATTCACGGTATTTTTGGCTATGAACTTTTTAGCAAGTTTGTTGTCACCATTGATTTTCAAACCCAAGAACTGACGCTGACGGTTCCGTCGAAGTATAAATATACGGCCCGCAAGGGAAGTAAACTCCCCATTGTCATCGAACGCTCCAAACCCTACTTAGATGCCGTGACGGTGGTTTCCAACAACCAAGAGTTGCCCATTCGGGTGGTGCTCGATACGGGCGCAGGGCACGCTTTGATGCTCAATACCGCCGCTTCTCACCTCCAACTGCCCCAAAAAGTCATCAAAGCGCAGTTGGGAGTAGGGTTGGGGGGCGAAATTAACGGACACATTGGGCGCTTGTCCAAAGTCCGCATTGGCCAGTATGAACTCAACGACGTACTAGCGACTTTCCCTGATAGTAGTTCGTTGGGAATCAAACTGTCGCCGAAAGCCCCGCAACGCCAAGGAAACCTCGGAGGAGAGTTTTTGCGACGTTTTAAGGTAACGTTCAATTACGAAGAAGGCTACATTGTACTCAAGCCCGTTCGTCGGTGGTTTAATCAAAAATTTGAGCATGACATGAGCGGCATCGACCTTCGGGCCAAAGGAAATGATTTTCGTCACTATTTTATCGAAAGTATTACCCAAAATTCCCCCGCTCACCAAGCAGGATTACAGCTAGGAGATCAGCTGCTATTGGTTAATCACGAACCAGTAGAAACGCTCTCACTTTCAGAGATTTATCGAACGTTACAACAAAAAGAAGGCAAGGAGGTTCAACTCGTCGTACGGCGGAACGGACGCCTCGTTGTAGCCGAGTTTGCGCTCAGACGGGTGATTTAACGGTTCCGACAAAAACGTTACCTTTGTGGTCGATTTGTACTATTTCTTTTTTTGACCAATGGCAACGAAGCAGACTATCGAAATAATGGCCCCTGCGGGTTCGTGGGAATCGATGATGGCAGGCATCAAAGCGGGGGCTAATTCGGTGTATTTTGGCGTTGAACAGCTCAACATGCGGGCGCGCCAAACCAACAATTTTACCGTCGAAGACCTTCCTGAAGTGGCGCGTGTTTGTAAAGAAAACAACGTAAAAAGCTACATTACGCTCAATACGATTATCTACGACCATGACATTTCGCTCATGCGTCGTATCATCGACCAAGCCAAGGAGGCGGGCATTACGGCGGTTATTGCTTCTGATTTGGCGGTGATGAATTACTGTCGTAAGAAAGGAATGGAATTGCACATTTCAACCCAATCAAACATCACAAACATCGAAACCGTGGAGCTGTATGCCGACTACGCCGATGTGGTCGTGATGGCCCGCGAGCTTACCCTCAAGCAAGTAGGTGACATGGTAAAGGCCATTGAGCGAAACCAAATCACGGGGCCTTCGGGCAATTTGGTGCAGGTAGAAATTTTTGCGCACGGTGCCCTTTGCATGGCGGTGTCGGGTAAATGTTATTTGAGTTTGCATTCCCACAATGCTTCCGCCAACCGTGGGGCGTGTATTCAAAATTGTCGCCGCGAGTACGTAGTGACCGACGAAGAAGGTATCGAACTAAAGATTGATAATGAGTACATTATGTCGGCCAAAGACTTGTGTACCATCGACTTTTTGGACAAAATCATTGATGCAGGCGTGAGTGTACTCAAGATTGAGGGACGGGGCCGCGCAGCTGACTATGTTTATACCACGACACAGTGCTACCGCGAAGCCGTGGACGCCATCGAAAACGGCACCTATACCCCCGAAAAAATAACGGATTGGAAAGAACGCCTTACGACGGTTTATAATCGTGGTTTTTGGGATGGGTACTACCTCGGCCGTAAAATGGGCGAATGGAGCAACCAATACGGTTCAGTAGCCACGCAGAAAAAACTGTACATTGGCAAGGGCGTGAAGTATTTTGAGCGAGTAGGAGTAGGGGAGTTTGTGCTTGAAAGTCACGATGTTAAAGTCGGCGATAAGTTGATTGTGACGGGGCCTACCACGGGTTACGTAGAAACTACGGTGGAAGAAATTCGCCTCGATACGGGAGCTTCTGTCGATAAAGCTAGTAAAGGAAATACGGTAGCGATTCGGGTTCCTGAAAAAATTAGACCTTCGGACAAACTTTATAAGGTGGTTAGCAGCGATGTTTAAAGTCTTTCATTACCGAAACCGCTGCATTGGCTGCAATGCCTGCGTAGAAATTGCCTTTGAGCGCTGGCGCATGTCGAAAAAAGACGGGAAAGCGGTGTTGTTGGGGGCGAAAGAGAAAAAAGGGATTTATCAAATTTCGCTTTCGGAAGATGAACTTCCTCAAAACCAACAAGCCGCCGCTGCCTGCCCCGTCAATGTGATTCAGATTTTGCAGTAATTTTTCGTGAGGTGGGTTCCTCACAACCCGATTCGATAGCACGAGGCAGGGCCTCGCGCTATCGGGGGCTTAAAACTTGCGATTTTCTACAATAGCCTTATGCAAGACTTTGCCCTATCAGTAGGTGGGTGCTTAATATAACCCTGTTCCAAAGATTAATGGTAATGACGGTTGTTATAATATCTGCGATTTGGGTTTCGCTAAAAAATTGTAAAGCGTTTGAATAAGTTTCGTCAGATAACCCATTTTGATGGATTAATGTTATCTCTTCCGTTATTGCCAACACTACTTTTTCTTCTTCCGTAAAAATGCCCTCAGCTTCTCTCCAGGCATTCAATAGAAAAATACGCTGATTTGTTTCACCATTTTTAATTGCGTCTTGAGTGTGAATATTGATACAATATGCACAACCGTTGACTTGTGAAGCGCGGATTTTTATAAGTTCTTTGGTTGACTTAGATATAGAACACTTTGAAAGATAGGTTTCTAAACCAATCATCGCTTTTAGGGCGTTTGGAGCAACTTCCTTGATGTTTAATCGCTTTTGCATTGTAATATTCTTTTAAAATTGTTCAGTGCAAAATTGGAGGATAAGGAAGTGGAAAAACTTAAACTGGTTTAAGAAAGAAGCCTCATACGGATTTTGCTCAAATATTCGGGAGGTGTGAGGAGGGTTGCTCACAACCCGACCTTTCTCGAAAGTGCTAAATTGGTCACTTTGATGGCGCGAGCGTCCCCGCTCGTGCTGGCTATTGAAAGGCTTCTGGCCTAGCACTTTCACAAACGGCTGGAAGCCTTTCGATAATCATCACGAGGCAGAGCCTCGCGCTATCGGTGTGTAGTTGCCAGCTAGACGATAACTCTATCATAAAACAAAAGGGTTTGGTGGACACTCACCGCTAGACTGGCCGCCCGCCCAAGTTTCGTTCAACACTGGGCGTCCCCCATCTATTTCATCGCTTGGCTTTCAGCCACTACGAAACCTTAGTTATTGGCAGACGTATTTTTTTCGTACTACCAAAGCTTCCACCAAGGTTTAGTTGTCCCAACTTCTGGTTTTTTCGTTGTGTGAGATTTCGTTATTGTTTCAGAAATTTCGTTATCTAACCATAACTCATACCAATCTAAAAAAGTTATTTTAGCTTTTTCTCCGAGCTGAATTGTTGGATAAATTCCTCCATCATTTACCCTGTCGTCTGTCCAAATATTACCGTGTTCTTGTCCATTTACTACTAAATATAAAGTTATTCCACAGCCGTAATTACAAATTGCAATAACTCCATTTGTATGTTTGCTGTCAAAGTACAAGTCTGTAAATTCTTTATATTGTCTATTATACTCTTCTCCATTTTCGACTTTACTTACTGTCGGTTCAAATTCCATATTCCAAGCATCCGTATGTAAAAAAGGTTTGCTTGGATTTAACAAATTGTCCTTACGTATATAGTTCAAGTCGTTAAAAGTTGTATTTTCTAAAGTTTCAAGTCCATAAAAAGGCCCAGTACCGCCATTTCCAAGGGTTGTTAAAAATGCAACATATTCAGTCGGTAGTTTGATTTTATGGTTGGCTTCAAACTTCTTTATTGTGTCTGTCGGTAGAGTTGGGTTAAGAATATATTTGTGTTTTTCAGAACCAAAAACCTCCAAATTAGTATCCAATTGTCGAAGTCGTTCAAGTTTGTCTTTTATACTGTCCAATTGATTATCCATTATTTAATTGTCATTTTAATATGTATGCTAACTCCCCAATATCCAAAAGTTTTGCCGTACTTTCTGTATTCTTCGAAAACCCCAAAAATTCGTCCGTTTCATGGGAAATATGACGCCAAGCACAGTGTTCAACTCCAAATTAATTAGAAAGCTAATGAGGGAGAAAACGCGGATGTACATTAGGCTGAACGCATTAAAATATAGATTGGCTATTGATTGCTCCAGAGGAGCTACATCTTAGTAGAAAAATGAATCAAATCCACCCCAAATCCTCATCGGGGCGGTCGACGTTCGGTGAAAGATGTCACCCCGATGGGGCTTTTAGATGGCCTTTACCCCTTTTTTTCTACTAAGATTTAGCCTCGCTGAGGCTCCTTTTTTTAATGCGTTCAACCTAGATGCGGATGCTATTTTGTAAATATATACCAAAGATTAGTTGATTTCAAGACGAACTGTCTAAGTTCTGAAAAGTTTGTCGAATAGGTGGTAGGCCTCTCCTTCGTCGAGGTGACAAAGCCTTCGTCGAAGTGACAAAGGGTTTGTTGAGGTAACAAAAGCTGCTATTGGGCAGGTTGTGAGCAACCCTTTGCACGTTTGATGGCGCGAGCGTCCTCGCTCGTGCTGGCTATTGAAAGGCTTCTGGCCTAGCTCTTTCACAAGGGGCTAGAAGCTTTTCGATAATCATCACGAGGCAGAGCCTCGCGCTATCGGGTATTACTCACCATACTTTATTGAGGTAATACATGTTAGATGAATCGTATTTACGCAATAAATTGTCATTCACTACAAGGTAGTTATTACTAAGATAAAACCTACTGGTAATGCTGTAGTCTTCAATGCTTGTACAAAATAGAAAAGTTAAATTTTTTAAAGTCTATGTGTTTAAATAATGTCAAGCCTAATACTTACTTTTTTTTAATTCTTTGTTAGCATGTCGATTGATATTCCGATTACAAAGACAATAATGTAGAATGTCATCGTTCCCAAAAAAAACGCAAGCAATGCTTTTGCATAATTTCCTAATTTTCTTTCTTCAAAGAAGTTTCCTATTGCCCAAGTCATATAAATAACTCCGAGTATTCCTGCAAAACTTAATAATTTGAAATGAGTAATACCTTCTAAAAATGAAAAAATGGCAAAAATTAACATTGAAATTCCTTGTACAAAACATAACATAATGAGCAACTCATAAAAGTTATATTCATACTTTTTGAAAAATATTTTTAGCCAAATTGCAATAAATACCCCCGTCAATATACTTGTGTATCCGTAATGTTCCTGTAGCCATTTTAAAATATTTCCAATAGCTGATTCATCTGAAACTTCAAAGTTTATCAATTCTTCTTTAATATGAAAAAAATGACTTGTCAGAGTATAAATTAAAGAAGTTATAATAATAAAAATTACTGGTTTTACAAGGCGGCTTCTGTTTTCTGAAAGATAAGTTCTTATATTTTTACCTGGATTTGTAATAAGCTCTCTAATTGTATATAAAATTCCACGTTCAAAATGTAGAATGTGTTCAATTTCGTGAATTATATAATGTCCGTCAATTCTTTTAAGACTTGCTGGTTGTCCACAGTTTGGGCAAAATTTTGAATTTATTTCGGTGTTACAGTTTTTGCAATTCATTTTTTATTGTCTTAAAATTAGGTCAATTTATTTAATGACAGTTTTGCTAAATTCTATTAACTCTCAAATATGAGACAGTTTTGCACTTAACAATTTTAGGTTTGCGTTGTACTTTTCGTGCACCTACTTTCTGTATTGTAAACATTTCTCATTCCTGCAAAAATCCCCAAAGTTCGTCCGTTTCATGGGGAATATGATGCCAAGCACAGTGTTCAATCCCAAATTAATTAGAAGGCTAATGAGGGAGAAAAAGCGGATGTCTATGTCGCTTTGTAAATATATCCCAAAGATTAGTTTATTTCAAGACGAACTGTCTAAGTTCTGCAAAAGTTTGTCAAATAGGTGTGGGCTTCTCCTTCGTCGAAGTGACAAATTCAAAATTTTCGGGAAGGCGTTTTTGTTTTTAAAAACACGTTCGGGCTTGGCCATTTCTGTGGTCATCTGACGGGGCAGGCGAAATACTTCCCCCTTCTGATTAGCGAAATACAACGACGATTCCGACGGCTGTCGCGCGTGACCATCGGCCCAAAAAGCGTAGAAATCGGGGTGGGCGTGGAGCGGTCGGCGCACGTATGAGTGATTGAAGGCGCTGTTCTTCGTTAATGAAACCTGTTTTTTCCACGTTTTTCCCTGATTTTTACTCACCCACGCACTTATTTCTCCGCCTGTCCCAAACGGCTGAGGGCCAACTTCTAAGGGGCCAATGATTGTCCAAACACCTTGGGAATCAATGTACAGCGAGCCCATGTCGTAGTTGTGGTCGGAGGTAGCTACGGGGTAAATCTCCCACGTTTTGCCGTTCCATGCCGCCACCTGCCACGTATGGGGGCCTTGGGTTGGGCCTGGGTCGGGGCCTTTACTGGTGACGTACAAAATGACGGGGTGGCCTTTGGCGGTATGAGCCACGTCGTTGATATATACGTTTAACCCCAATGATTGATACTCTTTGACCAAAGCGTCGTTGGCAGTGGTCGCCAACGGGAGTGTCATGTTTTTCCCTTGCGCGTTTTGCCATGACTTGCCAAAGTCCTTGGTTTCAACGTAATACAAGTTGGTGCGATAGTCCAGTCCAGCCCCTTTTTCGGTATCGGGGTGCATGTTGAACGAGGTGCCTATTTTGTTTTTCCACTGCCCACTGGTCTGATAATGCCCTTCTTGAATCACGCCCAGATTATTAATCTCCGACCACTTTACGCCGTCTTTGCTCGTAAGATAGCCAATCGTACGGCGCGGTTTTTTAGCTCCGTACTTCAGCACACCTCGCTCATAATGCGTCATCAAATGGAAAAAACCTTGGCCTTTTTGGTAATAGCTTTGCAGGTAAGAAAAGTTATTGAAGGGCGTTTCTTGGCCATTTTTCACAAAAGTGGCCTCTATTTTATCAAAAGCGCTGATGTCATACGGCTTGCGACTACGGTGAAGGTACGATGGGCGCTCTACCCCGTGGGAAGTCGAAAACACCCAAATGTAGCCTTGGGCGTCGATGTTCAGCACGGGATTGTCGTGGGCGTCGTCGGTGGCTTTGTCGAGTACAATGGTGGGTCGGGAAACGAGCCCCGTTTGGTGGTCGTAAAAGGCCACTTCGTGCAGAAGGCTAGGTTTGGGCGCTTTGGAAGCTCCGCCGTAACAAAAAAACGTTTTGTTTACCTCTGGACTATACACCGCAAAAGGGTTGTGATTGGAGGGGTAAGTCCCGAGTCCGCCGCTGTATTTGTGGACGTACTCATTGTCCAACTTACCAATATGGTACCAAATCCCGCGAAAACCGTCGTCGGTTTGGTTGAGGGTTTGCGCTTGTACCGTTGCTGCGCTAAGAAGCTGGTAGGACGCCAATGTGATGGCGTAAAGAAAGTTCTTTTTCATTGGAGGTGAGGGTTTGAGTTTCTCGAATGTTTTAGACCTCTCCTTCGTCGAGGTGACAAATTTAAAACTTTCGGGAAGGTGGAGAATATCTATCGTCGCCAGTCTTTCAACGACGGAATTTTAGCATCTTCATTCACCGAAATTCCCTCGGGAATGAGCTGAACATTAATGATTTGGGAACTATTGGAGGGTAATGTTAATTCAAAACCCACCAGCGTCGTACCAGGGTTGGGCGCATCATAATCGTGCGTCGGTTGGGTTGACCACGTTTTCAGGGTGACTGAGGCAGGTTCGGTTACTTTCAGTTGCAGGCGCTTGCCATTTTGGTACAATTCGGCACTACCATTGGTACCTAGGCGCACTTCGGCAGGGGTGAGCATGGCCCAGCGAACCACGGTGGGTTTGTCGGAGCTGGTGATTTCGTCTTTTACTACCACGTATTTTTGGTCTATAATGGCGATTCCGCGCTTGGCTACCGCTACCGCATTTCGATACACGGATGTCATATCTGTAGTAGCACTCAAAAACACAGGACGTTGGGTTTGGTTAGTGATTCGGGCGTAACCGTCCACTAACTGAAAACCATTGTCGAAAGCCAAGGTGCTGTGTGCCAAATTGTTGTAGCGATATACCTGCCAGCGTTCGGCCTCTTGTTCGCGTCCCCATAGCTTTACTCCTTTGGACTCCAACGACTCATATTCCTGCATTCCAAAGTCCATACTCCAGCGCTCGCCTAAGGCATCCATCACAAACGACCCAATGTCCATGTGAGCGTGGTTGACCGACGGTGAGCCCGCCTTTAGTCCCACGTAAATCGCATTTGGGTCGGTCCACGACGTGCGCATCAACGCCACGGGGTTTTTACCTTGTCCAACCCAAGTCAAGGTGTTTGGTGCGGGGGCGGCGCTTATTTTTAGGCTTTTTCCCCAAATCAACGCCGCAGGAAGAATACGGTCTTTGGTGACGGAAGGGGATAAATTTTCAAACGCTTTTTTCTGTAAAAACAACAAAGAGGTTTCGTTGGTACGTTCTGCAAACCAGCACAAGGTAGGATTTAATCCACCCGAGCCACTCCCCGCATCGGAGTAGTTGAAGGTTTTGCCCGACGTTCCTACCATCTGTTGTATATAGCTGCCCGTATTCAAAAAACCACGCCCTCGCGACAACCCAAATTCGCTGCCCAGCGCGCGGTTGATAGCGCTCAAAAACAGCACGTTAAAGCTTGTTCCGTAGCCCCAATAGCTGTACCCTTCGGGGTAAGCACCGTCGGGGTTGTAGTCTTCCATGGGGAGTTTGATGGATTCGATGGCGCGGTCGATGATTTGTTTGGCGAACTCGGGTTTATCTTCAAAAATCGCCAATGCGCCGTACGTCATCCCCGCATTGCACACTTGGTTCCAGTTGTGCGACGCCTTCAGCCAGCTGTTGTACTTGGGGTCTAACGACGGTTCAATGCCTTTTTTCAAAATGGCTTCCCGCAAAATGGGCAAAGAGCTTTTTTGGAGGTCGTGGTACAGCCAATCGTATCCAATGGCCACGGCCATGGTCATTTCGCCCACGTCCAAAAAATGCGAGGGATTCCAGTCCGAAAATTGTGCCACGTTTAGCAGTTCGGTTTCGGCACGTTTCAGGTAAGTGGGGTTTTGGGTGGTGCGATAGGCGTACGACAAATAGAAAATGCGACGTAATGCCTCTCGAGATTTATCTAGCAAACGCCGCCCAATCTGAATCCTTTGGAGCGGCTCTAGGCCAATCATTTTGTCGCACTCGCTTAGAATGGCTTGGTGCAGGTTTCCCCAGTACTTATCCGACGAAACGTTTTTCAATATCTCCTTTTCTTCCCCTTTCAACAGCATAATGCGCGGGTGTGCGGGCACGTTGGTGGCCGAAGATAGATGTTTTAGTTGTGCTTGAAGGGTGAAATGCAGGCACAAAACGCCCAAAAAGCTGAGTAGAAATGATGTTTTTTTCATTGGTGGAATAACGACAAACAACGAAGCTGCGTGGCTTCTTACACGATTAAATACAGGCAGGACAAAGGTACGACTAATAAACAAGGATTTTGCGTGTCTTTCTTGGTTTGTCGTTGTTGGGGAGGTGTGAGAAGGGTTGCTCACAACCCGAGCTTTGTCGGACTGTGAATCGGGTTGCTTACAACCCGAGCTTTTTCTAGAGTGTTAAAGTTGTCACGCCGAGGAATGTTTTGTCACCTCAACGAATACTTTGTCACCCTAACGAATGTTTTGTCACCTCAACGAATACTTTGTCATCTCGACGAAGGAGAGATCAAAAACGTTTTGGTAGGTTAAAGCCTAGTCATTCCGTAAAAGGCTAGAAGCCTTTCGATAGTTATCACGAGGCCAAGCCTTGCGTTATCTAGGAGAGCTGTCGTTGAACAGAACGAACAAATTCAACCGAAACGTCAGCAAAATCAGCAATAGTCTCACTATCTAAACCTTTTGATAAAGCTTTTGTAACAATTTTTGTTTTGACGTTTAGCTCTTTTCTATCTTCTGCTTCTTTAATTTTTCTACTTTCAGATTTAATAGCTTCGGCACTACGAGCAATCAGAATCTCCAAAGACGCTTTTTCGTCTGGTGTCATTTTACGACTGTCTAACTCGTCAATAGCTACTTTAAGCCACTCTTCGTCCCAAAACTTAGGGAATTGGGTCGGCTTGGTTACGGTATGTATCGTTTTCATCGTATAAATCAGTTTTTGTAAATCTGTTTGACAGTCAGATTCTTGTAACGTAAATTTATCTAATTCTACTGTAACAAATGTTATTTGGTCGTCAAAAAGTTCTGCTTTTTCGTTTCGCAGGTTTGCAAGTGTGTGGAAGTCATCATAAAGCAGAATATTGTTTGCCAAGATTGCTACACAGTAGATTTTTGTCAGCGAGCTGTAGTCGAATTTGCCACGTTTTACCATTGCATTGAACTTGTGCAAAGCGTAAAACTTCATACGCTGCACAAAATATGGTGCATCTCCGTACTGCATTTCTACTATGAACTGATTGTCGTTTTCGTCAGTACAAGCCAAGTCAAAAATACCGCCTCTTCCGTCTTGGGTGATGCCTTCAAAGGTGTTTTTGTCAAATTTGACTTCTTTGATAGGTGTATCAGACTTGATAAGTGCTTGTAAAGCCCTGCGCAAGAAAAGAGTATTTGCCTCATTGCCAAATGTAGCTTTGAAACCGTAGTCCGAAATTATTGGAATGAATATTTGGTCGTCTGTGTATAATGCTTCCATGAAGCAAAGTTACTTAAAAATCAAGGTATTTATAAATGGAGAGCTTATTTACCGACTTTTACGGCTTGGAGAAGTGGCGGTGAAAAATTACGACTTGCGTGTCGTTCTTGGTTTGTCGTTGCGGTTTAGGTTAGGGGCGGACTGTGAATCGGGTTGCTTACAACCCGAGCTTTTTCTAGAGTGTTAAAGTTGTCACGCCGAGGAATGTTTTGTCACCTCAACGAATACTTTGTCACCCCAACGAATGCTTTGTCATCTCGACGAATGTTTTGTCATCTCGACGAATACTTTGTCATCTCGACGAAGGAGAGATCAAAAACGTTTTGGTAGGTTAAAGCCTAGTCATTCCGTAAAAGGCTAGAAGCCTTTCGATAGTTATCACGAGGCTAAGCCTTGCGCTATCTGGGTTTGTCATCTCGACGAATACTTTGTCATCTCGACGAAGGAGAGATCAAAAACGTTTTGGTAGGTTAAAGCCTAGTCATTTCGTAAAAGGCTAGAAGCCTTTCGATAGTTATCACGAGGCCAAGCCTCGCGCTATCGGGCTTTTTGTTTGGCAAATGCGACAAGTTCTGTGAGTGATATTTTGCCTGTCCGAAAACTTAACTCCCATTATTGTCAGGTTGCTTCTGTCTATTTCAATTGTGTTGAACATATTTTTAATCTTAAATTCTTTATCAAATTTACAAAATATTTAGGCTAAATCGCTTGTTTTCTGTCGTTTTTAGAACCCAAAACTGACAATACACCATCCCGAAAGCTTTCGGGGTTGAGGCAGGGTAGAATGTTCCATTAACCACTTGTTAGGACTGGGGCGGTATTCCTCAACTCCATAACAAAAGAAAAAGGTTTGGTGAGCACTCGCCGCTACCGAAGCTTTCGTTCAACAGCGCCTTCATGGCTTGGCCTACGGCCACCACGAATGCTTAGTTATTAGTGGCAGTTATTTAAACATTTTACTAATTGATAATAGTTTTGGTGCGTCCATTTCAATTGTTTTTGAGTTTTCTCGAATATAAGATTGCTTTCCAATGAATGAAATTTCTGTTTGTTTTGGTACTCGAATTCTTATTGTGGACAACCCTTTGTAATCTATAATATCAATTTGACTCTTAACTTGGCTTTTAAGAGGTTCTGACAATTCAGACTTATCAATTTCTCCTAAAATTTTATTTACATAATCATCTAAAGTCCACCCTAAAATTTTCAATTCTCTATCAATGCCGACAATATGTCTATCATTAACTGTTTTATATTCTATTTTGTCTAATCTCTTTATAGTTTCAGCATCACTCAATTTGTCTGCAACTCCTATAAAAAGAAAACCATCTTCCTCGGGACCAAGATTTGCAATGCCACAAATAGTCTGAATTATTTCTATATAAAGTTTGTTGTTTAGTTTTCGTTTTGGAGACAAATCAAAAAAGCCTTGCTTACATTCATATCTGTTTGATTCAATTTTAGATCGTCTAATTGAGTTTTCAAAGTCTAATGCCAAACCTGCCCCGTGCTTTAAAACTGGAGGGTCTTTCTTTACAAAATATTTTCGTATGAGTCCATAAGTAAGATTAATATTTTTTTCTCTGTCTGCTGTTACAGAATAATTTGCAGTTGAAGTCATTTTCTTTTGTAAGTCTTTTAATGCTTTTACAATTTTATCATTTTCAGCAGGTGACTTTTCTTCTTTTACTATTAGAGTGAAAAGAGCCATAAATATCGAATAAAATGATTCTTTGACTGGATTCCTTGACTTTGGATTGGTAATATTTATAATCGTTGTACCTTGCGATTCAAATATTTGTTCTAAAATAGAAAAAACTACTTTTATTTCGTGAGTAATTCTTTCGGCACCATAAACAATTAATTCTTTATTTAATTCTTTATGTGCATCAGAAGTTTCATCATAAATTTTATTGAACAAATCTCTACTTTTTGCCAATGGTTCATCTTTTAGTATTGATGCTACCAAATCAACAATCATTTCTTCATCTTCACTATCCCTTAATTGCTTTTTCCAGATAACACCATTTTTACACCAAAAAATATCTTCCGCAATTAGACCATATCCAATGTTTTCTCTATTAGAGTCGATACTAATCTCAGGCATATCAGATAACTCAAGTAAATCTTTTGAGGAATCTCCTCGGATTTCAGATGATATTTTTCTAATTAAATCTGAAAAATTGTCAATCATACCAGCTTGTCTTTTTTCCTGAGGACTTAATTGTTTTCCACCAGAGTTAATCCTACCAAATATATCTGTAATGATAGATTCGTTTGAATTAGGATATATCGTTATTGCAAGTTGGTAATCTAAAAAATTAGCACATTTTTGTGGGTCAAGCAATTCGTCTTCCTTATCCTTCGCGATAAATAATTTATTATCAGAATTTTGTTTTGCTCGGGATGATTGTTTTACATCGAAGTATTTCCCTTCAACTTCAAATCTATTTTCGTAACTGTTTAGGTACGCTATTTGCATAGATGAGATTATGGAAGAGTTGATTAAAGAAATATCGGACTTG
>NZ_JBYFCK010000036.1:0-39472 GCF_057652155.1 Runella sp. R0.1_18 | reverse complement strand
ACTTCAAAGATATGGGCGGCGGGCCGCATTAAATTCGTTTGGGTTGCAGGGCAAAACAGAAATATGCAGGTTCTGACGGTAATAGATGTAAATTCAAGGTGGAATTTAGGCCAATATTGTGCATTTACCATCAGGAAAGAGGATGTTATTTCATTATTTGATAGCCTTTTTGAGAATTACGATTTACCTACAGGAATCTGTGTAAGGAGTGATAATGGCAGCCAGTTTGTAGCCAATGAAGTCCAACAATATTTTCGAGATAAACAAGTCAAACAAGAATTCACAAAACCTGCAACACCCCAACAAGATGCGCACATTGAAGCCTATCATTCCATCATGGAAAATCCTGTATGTCAGAGGCTTGAATTTGACGATTTGAAGCAAGCTCGAGAAACATTGGAGGAATTTAGAAATTTTTATAATTTCGAGAGAATACATGGAGGAATCAACTTTCAAAGCCCTTACAAGTATTTGCTCAAACATAACATTGACATGAAAAATTTAACTCAAAATAAAACAAAAATTTGTGCTTGAAGTCTCTAACTTTCTATCATTTACGTGTCCAATAATTAGTGGTTAGCACACTTTTTGAAAATATTTTTTGAAAAAGTAATTTCCATGGGAAGCCTACTTTCACTTCTCGCCCTTTGCTGTCTTGTACCTTCAAGTGATTTAGCCCCCTGAATACGGTATACTCGTACTTCTAATTATCTAGCCAATTTACTAATCTTGAAATCTTGCCTCTGTTCAGAGGATATAACCCGTAATACATAACTCCCCGCTACATAGCCTTCCATTGAAATATCCTCCACATGGCCAGATTCCAAATCAAACAATGATCGCCGATACAACTCCTCACCTCTCAATCCAACCAACACCACCATAACCTCTCCATTAATCGACTGGTTGAAACGTAACGACAAAATACTACCCACTGGATTACCCAAGATACTCACCCAAGAGTCAATAGATGAATCAACAGATATCCCAAACAAATCATCTACCCCAACTCGGAGACCACACGGAAAATTCGTCACCAATACCCCATTCTGCATCGTCAAAACACAGCCCGAGGACGATGTGCCTTCTACTGTGTATGTCCCCGTTTCAAGCGTCGAACCAAAACTCAACTTCTGACCTGTCCCTGATAATACATTGCTACCATATAACCCTCCATTGCGCTTCAACTGGTAATTAACACCTACTTGGGAACTGGATAACCCCAAAGTAACACTTCCGCTTCCACACAAACTGCCCCCACCCGTCACTTGAAACTTGCTCGGCTTGCTAACATTGTAGTAAACCACCTCCCCACTCGACTCCGTAATACATCCACTCGTCTTATCCTTGGCCATCACACGATAAGTGCCCCCAAAACTCGGAATACCAAAACTTAAAACACCTCCATTCCCATTCACTTGCTGGCTAGTCCCCAACGAATTGTAGTACAACTGGTACAAGGTGTTCAATTCTGAACCAGAGGTTAAAATAGCAGAAACGTTATTACAGCCCAGATAGCCTCCCCCTGTGATACCAAATGGCGAAGGTGAGGACTTGACAACAATCGATGGTGCTGCTACTTTAACACTCTCACAACCAAGTGAACTCACACAACTCACCCAGTAACTAGGCATCTCGCGCCTAATCGTTATGGTAGAGCTTGGAAGGGCAGAATTAGGTGAATCTGAGGAATACCACCGTACGGTATGAGCTCCACAATGAGCGGAGAGTGTCACGGTTTCACCTGGACAACCCGTCGTTTTACTCACAGTTATTTGTTGGGGAGGCACAGGAGGCACACCAATTGTCAAGGTAATCACTCCCGAGTAAGTTGATTCACAACTCGCATCACAAGCCGCCTGGTAGCGGTGGGGCTGGTTATTGGACGATTGGGAAACTGGGGCTGAAGATGACCAAGCGCTCCATACTCCGCTACCCACTTGCACTCGCCAGACAGGCGAACCCGAAACACATGAACTCAAAACTGTAAACGCCAAATTGTTCACAGGATTCGCATCAATGTCGCAGAAAGTTTGGGTATTCCCTTCGTTTAAAATCTGTTGCTGGGTTGATAAACTAATTTCTGGTTTGCCTTGAACCGTCACCGTTACGGAGGTTCCTACGTTCGAACTGCATCCATTGGCGTCGCTCACACTCACTAATGTATAGGTGTAAATTCCAGAGACGCTCGTTGGTGCTGTCGTCGTAGCAGTATTCCCCGTTGAAACCAATGACGTTTGAGGTGTACCGTTGATTTGATAATTGAAGGTATAAGGCGATGTACCGTTTGCTCCCGTAAAAGTCACTGTAGGTGCTACTCCCGTGAGACATACTGTCGTTGTCCCCGCTATTGTCGCCGTCGGCAGTGGTGTATTCACGATGGTGCCTGTACCATCTAAGGTTGCTCCGCCTCCGCTCAAACTAACGTTGCGACCGTTGGCCGTGAGACTGCTCAAGCGTAGCAAAAGGGTTTCGTTTGCCTCATCTTTACAATCTCCGTTTATGGTTACCGTTACCGTTTTTGAGGTTTCACCAGCCGCAAATGTTAGGTTGCCTGCCGTACTTACGTAATCATTATCGGCTATGGTAGCCGTGCCGTCCACTGTTGCATAATTTACGACTACTGCGGCATCGGAAGGATTAGAGAGAATCAAGTTAAACGTCATAGTCGTTGTTCCTGTACTTCCTTCAACCACCGATGGGCTCGAAACCGTCAGCACACTGGCATCGTCGTTGGTGATCGTGCCCGTACCCGATCCATCCAAAATCGCCGCATTTATGGGGTCACTCAACGTCATTAAGATAGTTTCATCTAGCTCAACCGTATTGTCCCCGTCCAAAATCACCGTGATGGTTTGCGAAAATGCACCACCTGCCGTAAATGAAGCTGTTCCATCTGCAAACGTTTGATAGTCTGTACCTGACGTAGCCGTACCTCCCGTAATACCATATTTCACTGAACACGCATTGGCATTGACCGTACGAGTTATGGTGAAAGTCAGGTTCGTCGTACCACTATTTCCTTCCGTGATGGTTACGTCATTGATCGAAAATTGGGTATTTACAATCTGAATGTCATAATCCTCTACTTCTCCATCTGCTGCCAAACCTTCGGGGCTTAATCCACCAGCGGTACTGATACGGAAACGGGCAAAGCTGTTGCTCGGCGTTGCTCCTGCTGGCACAGGGAAGGTCAAGTTGTTAACACCTGCACTCACTGGTGTGCTACTAAATATTTTTTCGCTTACCTCAAACGTACCGTTGTTATCAAAGTCCACCCAAGCATCAAGATTACCCGCTGCCGAGGCATTGACTGTCACACTGGCTGTGGTGTTAAGTACCAATACTGAAGGCAAGGTAACTCCATCATCGTCAGAACCATCACCCGTTGCAGTTGGATTTGGTTGTCCGTCTAAATCTGCATCTACCACCAATCCTAAATAAATACCTCCTGGCGCATTGGCGTGCCTTGGGCCATTGCTTGCCGACAATGTCTTGTAGCTATCAGGTGCGTCGCCCCAATCTAGTTCGTCGTTTTCTATCGTACCCGTTTGCGCAGTACCTGCCACGGTTACACCCGTTGGCGCTCCTGAAATCGCTCCTAATGCGACCGTAAAGAGTTCATTATTTTCAATTTTCAGATCTCCATTGGCTTGTACGGTGATTGTTTTGGTTTCATTTTCCGTACCTGCAAAGGTCAAAGAACCATCGTTGTCAACGTAATCATTGTCCGCCACGGTTGCTGTGCCATCGCTTGTTGTATAGGCTACGGTGAAACCACCTTGTACGGCATTGGTTAAGGTAGCAGTAAAAGTGTAAGACACTGTCCCTGTATTACCTTCTGGTTTCGACGTTCCACCTGTCAAAGTGACCGTTGAGGCATCATCGTTATTGATAGTTCCCGTACCTGTTGCCGTACCAAGAATGACGTTACGGCTCGGGGCAGATAGACTATTCAAAGTCACGTTGAAGCTTTCGTTGGCCTCTACTTTGGTATCAGGGGTAATAGCCACATTCACCGTTTGGGCAGTGGTGCTACCTGCCGTAAACGTTACCGTTTGGTTGGTTACGGCTGTGTAGTCGTTGTCGGCAGTTGTCGCTGTTCCATCAGAAGTACTAAAATTCACAGTTAAGGTTATGTCCACAGGATTACTCAAATTCACCGTAAATACTTGTGGCGAGGTAGCTTCACTTTGGCTCACATTTCCCACCAATGATACCGTTGCGGCATCATCGTTGGTGATGGTGGCAGTTTGAGGAGTTCCCACAACTGTTATGACAGCCAGCTGCGTAGCACTTGTTGCACTAATAGCTCCCAACGCAGCCTCAAACGTTTCGGTCGCTTCTACCAAATTATCACCTAAGACATTTACTGTCCACGTTTGCTGCTCGTTGGAAGTGCCTGCAAACGTCAAGCTACCGTCGTTGTCGGTATAATCTGTCCCTGCCGTCGCTGTGCCGCTGCCCGTGGTATAGGCTACTTGAAAACCACCCTGTACAGGAGCTGACAAAGTAGCCGTGAAAGTATAGGTGGTATTTCCGCTGTTTCCTTCATTTTGGGCAACACCTCCTGTCAATGTCAAGGTAGCTGCGTCATCGTTGTTAATAGTGCCCGTTCCTGTTGCTGTGCTTATCGCACCATTTACTGGATTTGACAGGGTCACAATCACCGTTTCATTATCTTCAACAACATTGTCGCCATTGACTGACACCGTAATAGTTTGACTTAAGCTTCCACCTGCAAGGAAATTAATCGTTCCTGAAGCAAAAGTCTGATAGTCGCTACCCGAAGTAGCCGTCCCTCCTGTGATGGCATAGTTTACGGATGATACAGTTGCATTGGAAGTTC
The DNA here is from genome assembly GCF_057652155.1 of Runella sp. R0.1_18. Classification (NCBI taxonomy): domain Bacteria; kingdom Pseudomonadati; phylum Bacteroidota; class Cytophagia; order Cytophagales; family Spirosomataceae; genus Runella; species Runella sp. R0.1_18. Next base: position 34,623 of record NZ_JBYFCK010000036.1, on the reverse strand, counting down.
GACTGATGGTGTAAGTCAAATTGGTTGTTCCGCTGTTTCCTTCAGAGATAGAAACATCATTGATAGAGAACTGATTATCCAGAATAGATACTTGATAATCTTCGACTTCACCTTCGGTTGCAGCACCAGTAGGAGAAAGGCCACCTGCATTGCTAACTCGGAAGCGAGCAAATGATGTACCCAAACTTGCGGCTGCGGGTACATTGACAGGAATCGTATTTGTACCAACCGCCAGGATAGCTCCATCCGCTATTTTTTCGTTGGCATCGTTCCAATCGCCGTCACGGTTAAAGTCAATCCACGCATCTAACTTGGCAACTGCCGAAGCAATGACCGTTACACTTGAGGTAGTATTGATAATAAAGGCACTTGGTAAAGTAACTCCATCGTCGCCCGTGGCATCGCCGTTGGCTGTCAGCGTAGGTTGGCCATCCAAATCTGCAGTTACAGTGCTCCCCAAAAATACGCCTCCTGGTGTGAGCGTATGGCGAGCACCGTTGTCAGTCAATGTCGTTGGGTACGAACTCACAAAACCACTTAGCCCTGCCGTCGGCGCGTCACCCCAATCTAGTTCGTCATTGTTGATAGTGAAAGTTTGGGGAGTTATATCTGAGGTCACTCCTGCAGGAGCTCCTGAGATTGCTCCTAGAGCAGCAGTGAACGCTTCGTTGTTTTCTATTTTTAAATCTCCTCTTACTGACACGGTAAAGGTTCTATTCTCCCCCGATATACCTGTAAAAGCAAGTGTACCACTACTACTTATATAATCATCGTCTGCGACTGTTGCTGTTCCATCGCTGGTGGCGTAATTGACACTAAACCCTCCCTGCACATCATTGTTCAAACTGGCTGTAAACGTGTAATTTGTCGTTCCAGTATTACCTTCTGGGGCAGCCATTCCTCCTGTTAAGGTCACCGTAGCGTTATCGTCATTGGTTATTGTACCTGTGCCTGTAGTGGTCCCAAAAATTACATTTCGACCTGATGCCGCTAGAGTACTCAACGTCACGTCGAAGACTTCAGCAGGCTCTACTATATTCTCGTTTGTAATAGCAACATTCACCGTTTGGGTGGTTGTTCCTGCCAAAAACGTCACGGTTTGATTGACAGCCGTGTAGTCTGCTGGGGTTGTTGTGACATCTGTAGTGGCAAAATTCAAGGTGACATCCACATCCACTGGATTACTCAAATTCACGGTAAAGACCTGTGGGGTGACAGCTTCACTTTGGCTCACATTACCCGCCAATGATACCGTTGCGGCATCGTCGTTGGTAATGGTGGCTGTCCTTGACGGGCTACCACTCAGGTTAACAGAAGATGACAACGTACCTGATATTGAACCAATAACGACTGTAAACTCTTCGTCCAATTCAACTTTTGAATCTCCATTGACGAGTACCGTGATGGTGTGTTTTTCTCCCGCCGTACCAGTAAATGTTATTGAGCCATCATTATCTTGGTAATCGCCATCGGCTGTCGTTGCTGTTCCATTATTAGTGGTATAATTAACGGTAAACCCTCCTACTACCTCTTTGTCTAAAGTGAGGTCGTAGGCATAGGCAACTGTTGCCCCCGAAGCGCCTTCATTTTGTGCTGCTACAGTACTAAAAGTCAACGTAGCGAAGTCTTCGTTGGTAATCGTTCCTAGCCCTTGTCCGTCGGAAATTGTACCATTGCTTGGGGTCGAAAGATTCACAAAAAAGCTTTCGTTAGGCTCTACTTTGTTGTCTCCGTTTACGGCAATAGTTACTGTTTTGTCGGCTTCTCCTGCGGCAAAGGTTAGTGTACCACTCGTGCTCGAATAATCATTATCGGCGGTCGTAGCGGTATTATCGGCAGTAGCATAGTTAATGGTTTCGGCCGTGGCTGTGCTGGTACGATGCACGGTAAACGTAAAATCGGTCGTTCCTGAGTTACCCTCTGAGGCCGTTACATCATTGATAGAGAAGGCAAGATCATCGTCATTTATCGTTCCTACACCTTGGGCGTCAGTAATTGAAACATTTGCACTTAAAGTGCTTACTCGGTTACTTAAATTGACAAAGAAAGTTTCATTGGCTTCTCCTACTCCATCTCCGATGACTGGGACAGAGATTGTTTTTGTCGTTTCTCCAACCGCGAACGTAAGCGTACCACTGATGACCGTATAATCCGTACCAGCAGTGGCGGTTCCAGGAGCAGTAGCATAATCTACTGAGACATTGGCACTCACAGGATTGCTTAACGAAACCGTAAATATAAAATTTGTACTTCCTGCATTACCTTCGATTTGAGACACATCGTTGATGGTGATTGCAGCGTTATCGTCGTTGGTAATGATACCTGTGCCCGTATCCGAGTAAATTATATCCCGTCCAGAAGCCGTTAAACTAGGTAAAGCTACTGAGAAATTTTCATTGGGTTCTACTAATAAGTCACCATTGACTGTGACAGCGAAAGTTTGAGATTCTCCTGCGTTACCTAAAAAGCTGAGTGTTGTACTATTCGCATTATAATCAGAGCCAGCTACTGTTGCTGTTCCATTGGCCGTAGCTATATTAACTGTATATGGTACATCCACCGCTTTATCAGCAGTAACCGTAAATGTAAAAGTTGTCGTACTACTATTTCCTTCCGAGTTCGATACATCAGCAATAGTCAGCGTAGCCTGGTCGTCATTGGTAATCGTTCCTACGCCCGTTGCGTCAGTGATGATGACTCCATCAGGTGCCCCCGAAAGCACGACATTGAAGGTTTCATTAAGTTCTACGATGTCGTCGGCATTGACTGTTATTGACACTGTAGCATCGTTACTTTCACCAGCCGTGAAGCTCACTGTTCCGTTAGAAATAGCCGTATAATCACCGTTATTGACCGAAACTGTTGCTGTATTTACGGTTAGGTCAAAGGTAGCTGAATTGTCACTACGGCTCACTGTAAAACTAAAAGTGGTGGTTCCTCCTGAGCCTTCAGATTGGGTAACGTCAGTAATAGTTACTGTTGTTGGTGTTCTAAAGCCAAAGTCGAGGGTAGTGTTATTTTCAACTGTACCACCAGTATAATTCAAGGTAATGGCCTGACTAGCAATGGAGCTATTGATCGCGTCTTGACCATTGTCATCGTTGTCGGTATTATTCTCAGGATCGGGAGCGACGCCTCCTGGGCTTGAAATTAAGCCATTGAGTGGTTTTCCTGCCCCGAACTCAGAAGACGGGATTTGGACAATGTAAGCATCCGAACACAAATTACTGAATAAATATAACCCTCCTCCTGCGGTGGTTGTGCTAGTAACAAAGGTATCCCCAGCGTCTAAAGTGCCATTACCATTGTCGCGGTACAAGTTGACCAAAACACCGTTGATGCCCGAGTCAGTTCCTGCATTAAACGTTCCATTTTTGTTGACATCTTGATACACCAAATTTCCCAAGGAGTGTTTCATCAACTGAGTCACGGTAGCGCTTATGGGTGCTCCTGCTACATCGTCGGTCAAAACATCACTGAAGTTACTTCCTGAGACTGTGCCTTGGTTAGAAATTTGACATTTACCTGCGGGCAGTGGGGTATCAATTGTTACCTGAAATTTAATGACGATGTTTTTTTCCGCAGGCAGCAAAAACCCACTTACACCACCTACTGTCACCGTTTCTCCCGAAAGCACTACGGATTTGCGGGCGGTTTCGTCGAGGGCTTCTTGAATCGCTTCTGCGGTAGGAGCCGTAGCTTGATTATCAATTTCTTGTTTTGGCACTTCAACTACTTGGGCTACTTCGACCGTTTCAGTTTGAGGGCGATCGATGGCAAGGGGCTCGGCTGCAATGCGGACGGGAACAGCGTGGGCAGGTGTTGTACAAGTACCAGTAAAAGTTATGCCCGAATTGGGTCCGTAAGCGTTGGTAGCACCAAAATTAGTAGTATTACCATTAGCTGACCAGTTAGTACTTACATCAGTACCACCACCTTGTAAATTAACAATGGTTGCATCTAAGTGTCTAACTCGAAAAGCCCGCGCTACAGTAGCTGGCAAATTCAGGGCATTAGCGACAATATTACCACATAAAGTATTTACGGCACTTCCTCCTACATTTGCACCAACTTGGAGCACAATTCCCTCAAAACCTGTGGCAATCGGAGCTGTAACATCGGTAATGGTATTGATAATGGCATTGTTAGATAAAGTTGCGTCTAATCGAGCTGCTGCATTAGAGCCATTGATAGCAACAAAGTTTACAGGTATATCAAGGTTGTTAGAAAAAACGTTGGGGTTATTCTTTACTTCAATTATGGCTTGTCCATTACCTTCATGCAAAACCCTGATGTTAGAAAAAGTACTCTCTTCATTTATTGTATTAGTAATATTTGTGTTGTTGTTAGTCCGGCCATTAAGGTCGGAAGTATTAAAAGTAGAAGCTAGAAATGCTACTTCCCCTGCCGACTCCATTTTTGAGTTATTATTCACGTTATAGTTCATGACTGCTGAGGTACCATTTGAGCCAACCTCAACACCCGCCATGAGTCCAGTAAAACGCTCAACACTACAGCCCGTCATGTTGAAGTTCATGGTAGAGTTCCCTTCCGCAAACACTTGAACTCCTTTACTTCTGGCCCTTTGGAAAAGGGTATTGGTCAAGTTAACGGTGGCAGTAGCCGAGCCCTGCGTACGCATTTCAAAACAGTCCTGCCCAACTGGCGAAGAAGCAGTATTATTCAACGTACAGTTGTTAACAGTTAAAGTCAAATTGCCTGTTGTATTTATAATGTGGCAGATTCTGAAGGCTGAGTTCTGAAACGATGAATTGGTAATCGAACAAGTCCCTGATAAATTTCTGAACTTCAAGGCATTTTCTTCATTCGAATTACCATTATTTGTCGCAGTGCAATTATTAATGGTAAGATTGGACACTGAGATACCCACTATACCATGTTCTTCAGTTCCTCCAATGTCAATATTATCTAAAGAAACTGTACTTGCTATATTCATGTAAATAGCAGCAAAACAAGCATTTACATCATCTTCATCGCATTGCCCATCAAATCCCCCGTCACTTGTCATATTGGCAGAAGGGAGACTCATATTTTTTAAAGTAACGTTTGTTGCGTTACGTATTTCAATCCCACGTCCAGAAATACTGGTTAAAGTTCCCCCTGAAGCATCTGTGGTTTCAGTACCTGTAATCTGGAAACTACCCGTTGTGCTTTGTAAGAAAATACCGTTGGAAGCATTAGAGGCCGACACACTCTGAAGGATAACATCGAGCACTCCATTGTTAAAGCTAACCCCAACGCCCCCCGTATTGGTGATGCTCACATCCCGAACTAGCGCAGTGGTGAAACCAATTCCCAGTAAGGCAGTTCCGCCAGTATTGTTGATGTTTACCCCCCGCACTTCGTTGTTCGATTGCATATTGATATTATTCGCAGCTTGATTGATGGTAGGACGTGTACCATTAATGCTAGGAATGCTCACCCCTCCCATGGGTGGATGTACCGAAAAAGTCACCCCCGCCAAAGCTGCGAGGCTGGTTCCTACTGCACCTTGACCAATCAGGTTTTGTTGTCCCAATAAGAGCGTGCTGTTTGAATTGGTATAAGTACCAGAATATAGGAAGATGTTATCGCCTGTACCGTCCAATGAAATACCATTGAAGGTACTCAACGTATTAAATGGTGTATTGAGTCGCCCATCACCACCCGATGGTGCGTCATCGTCAATAAACCAAATCATTCCCGTTACCGTGATGGTTACTTTGCCTGTTACGCTAAACGTACCATCTGTAACGGTATAGAGAAAGGTAGTTGTCCCTTCAAAACCTGGATTAGGGTTAAAAGTGAAACTTCCAGTGGAGTTAAATGTAACATTTCCTTGCGTTAATGACGCGTCTATTCCTGTTACTTGGAGCGGATCTCCATCCAAATTAACTTCATTGGCCAACATCCCAGTACCTGCTGGAACATCAATAGAAACGTTTCCTACGGTGGAATAAGAGTCATTGACCGCAATGGGGGCTGATTTAACCGAGCCTGGTACGAGAGTCGTATTGGGGTCAACAGTATCGGTAAATTTTACGCCCGTGGCATTATCCACTGTCGATGCGTTGGTAATGGTCACTGTGTATTCCAATACGTCCCCTGGCGTAGGGCCAGGAGTGCCCGCATCAGTTCCTACTTGGGCTACTGTTTTAGTCGCCGAAACGGAGGGAGCCAACCACCACGTTTGTACTTGGTTAGCCATGGCTACGCCATTGTTAGTGGGTGCTAGTGGGCTTAAAAATTGGTGCTCCTTGGGTAGCAGGGGACTTGCTTTATTTGCCTTATAAGAAGGTTGGTTTTTGGTAGCTGTTTCATTGGCTACTAGGTATTTTTCTTCTGGTAGCGAAAAGAAATGAATGAGCACACTGAGCAGAATGCTCACTGTTACGGGCATAGAGTTTTTCATAACGTATTTGTTTTTCAAAAATTGAGTAAAAATGAATTTATTAACCAAAAGTAGCCAAAAAAAAATCAAAAAAATAAATTATATATACTATTTTTTTGTATCTTTGCTATATAAGTTAAAAACATATACCCTGAAAATATTCAGATGTACCACTTTTAACTTTTATATCAACGTTAGAAATACTCTACTTATCTTTACTCAGTTATGCAAAGACGGCCGTTTATAAAGCTACTAGGCACTTCCTTGGGCAGCCTTCCGTTTTTATCGGGGTTTGCTCAGTCGCTACCTCCTCAAACATGGTCAGATTGGTTATCGCAGCTTGTTAGTGCCTGTCCAATTGAACCCGTTGCCTTGTCAGAAATACCAACACATTTACCCGAATTCTCATCCAAAGAGTTTTTGTCAACAGATAACCAAACTTACTTTTACAAGCAGCAGCAGTACTGTTTTCAAGTCTTTGAGAAAACACACCCAACGGCTGGCGTACTAGCCTTACTGATTCCTTTTTGGAAACGCCAAGCGTCAGGGCAATGGGAGAAAATTGCCTGTTGGTCGCTATTTGAGCTCCAAGCTGTAGCTCAAGCTTCCCAACAACTAAAAGAAGCCACGTTTGAGTCTCTTTTTCCCACCGAAAAAAGTACTACTGCCAATTACCAAAGTACTCGTGGTGAGGTTTGTCTCAAGACCAATCTTTATGCTAACAACTACGTTATGACCAACATTCACCTTACCAACAACTCCACTAAACTCTGGAAATCAAGACCTTTATCTTAATATTTTTTTCACTAAACCCTCAAATGTTATGGCAGAACCTTTTTTGTCCGAAATTCGGATCATGAGTTTCGTCTTTGCTCCCAAAGGCTGGGCGCTCTGCAATGGGCAACTCCTACCCATCAACCAAAATCAAGCCCTATTTTCTCTTTTAGGCACTACGTTTGGAGGCGATGGGCGGCAAACTTTCGGGTTACCCGATTTGCGTGGCCGTACACCCATTCACGTGGGGAGCAGTCATACGTTAGGAGAACGTGGCGGTGAGCAAGCGCATACATTAAGTATTGCGGAACTACCTACACACACACACGTAGCCAACGCAACCAGTACAACCCAAAATACGATTGCACCTGCAAATGCTCGTATTGCCGACACCACACCCTCCGAACTTTATTCGGGCGGTAGTAATTTGGTAGCGATGGGGGCACAAATGATTACTGCTACAGGAGGCTCACAGGCCCATTTAAACATGCAACCGTTTTTGACACTTAGTTTTTGTGTTGCTTTACAGGGTATTTTCCCAAGCCCAACCTAAGTCGAACATAGTGCCTGTTTGTTGAAACTTTTGAAAACCCTTTAACCACTTTACAAAAATGGCTCAACCTTATGTTGGAGAAATAAGAATGTTTGGGGGCAATTTTGCCCCAGCAGGATGGATGTTTTGCGAAGGGCAATTGCTGCCGATTTCAGAATATGAGACTCTTTTTAATTTAATCGGAACCACTTATGGAGGTGACGGTCAATCTACGTTTGCTCTTCCCGATTTGCGGGGGCGGATTCCCATTCACCAAGGCAATGGTTTTGTACTGGCCGAAACGGGCGGTGCAGAAGAAATTACACTAACCGTGCCTCAAATTCCAGCCCATAGCCATGTTTTTCTAGGTACTGAGAACTCAGGAGGTACGGGAAGCCCAGCGGGAGCCACCTTTGCTCGCAATGCCTCTGCCAATTTCTATTCATCTGACACCTCGGTAGGATTCAGTAATTTAGCCCCAAGTACAATGAGTTCGACAGGAGGCTCCCAACCGCACACTAACTTTCAACCTTACCTTTGTGTAGATTTTATTATTTCACTATTTGGCATTTTTCCATCGCCAACATAGTTGGGATTTTTTTACTGTGTGTAGTATTCGTTTTATTTTGATTTTACCCTAAACTCAACAACGACCATGGCAGATCCATTTGTTGCCGAAATACGCATATTCCCTTTCAATTTTGCCCCCAAAGGCTGGGCTTGGTGTGATGGCCAATTATTGCCTATTTCTCAAAACACCGCCCTTTTTTCACTCTTAGGAACCACCTACGGAGGAAATGGCAAATCGAACTTTGCCTTACCAGATTTACAGGGACGCGCTCCCATGCACCCAGGCCAAGGACCAGGGTTATCACTCCATGATTTGGGTGAAACAGGTGGTTCTGAAACTGTATCTTTGCTAGAGTCTGAAATCCCCTCGCATAGTCACACTGTCCATGCCTTAAATGATAGTGGTTTACAATCAAGCCCTACTGGAGCATATCCCGCACGGGCAAACTTTTATAACACTAACCCTGGTGGATCAACAGTGGCTATGTCAGCAAACGCTGTAACCCCAGCAGGAGGCGACCAGCCGCACAACAACATGATGCCTTATCTGACTTTTTATTTTAACATAGCTTTACAGGGAGTTTTCCCTCCGCGCACGTAGATGAATGATTTTGTTGTTCAGGCTAGGCCCATTACCGAGGCTGATTTGCCTGCTTTGTTAGATATTTATGCCAGCACCAGGGCCGAGGAATTGGCCTTGGTGCCAGCGTGGTCAGAAGAACAAAAAAGGGCCTTTGTAGAACAGCAATTCTACGCGCAACATAAGTACTACCGTGAGTTTTATGTGGGGGCCGATTTACAGCTTCTCGAAGCCAATCATACCACCATCGGTCGGCTTTATGTGCATTGGAACTATAGTCCTACCGAAGTGCGCATCATGGATATTGCGATTTTGCCTCCTTACCGAGGGCATGGCCTTGGAAGTCAGTTGCTTCAAGCGGTCATTCAAAAAGGAACGGAGTTGGGGAAATCAACCACCATCCATGTAGAGTGTAATAATCCTGCCCGACGACTTTACGAACGGTTGGGTTTTGTAAAAATTGGTGAGTTCAATACTTACTATTACCTAATGGAGTGGAAACCTAAAAATGGTATTTCTTAATTGTTGAAAATTATGTTAGAGACCCTTAAAATTTCTGATTTTCAGCCGCTTGTAAATCAAACGTTCACCATTCGTTTTGCGTCGGAAATTAGCCATCCTGCCGAACTCATCAAAGTGACGCCATGGGGAAGCGCTTCCGATAAATTTCGACAACCTTTTACGTTAGAATTGGAAACCGATCTCACACGGCAATATTATTTACAGGGCTCTTTTGTGCTCGTTCATCCTACCGCAGGCGAATTACCGCTGTTTATGGTACCCATTGGCCCTGGTTCTAAAGGAATGCGCTACGAAATAGTTATCAGTTAATAAAAAGGGTTGTGGACAAATCCACAACCCTTTTTATCTTAAAACGGAGGTTCATCCAGCGGGTTTGGCGGAGGGAAATTCATCCCCATATCACCCAAATCGTTGGCTTTACTTTTGAATGTCCCACCCGTAGAAGTAGGTGGTGTATCAAACGAACTAGCCGCTTGTGCCTTGGCTTCGGGATTAAACGATGGCGTAGGCGAGGAAACTGCTCCATAGAAGCCATCCAAGTCAGCAAATTTGGTGTATTTTCCAATAAACCTTAATTGTATTGTATCCAGCGAACCACTACGGTTTTTGGCCACAATCACCTCTCCTACTCCTGCTACCGAGTTGCCCGCCTCATCTTGCGTAAAACCATAGTATTCAGGACGATACAAGAACGCAACCATATCCGCGTCCTGCTCGATACTATTATGGATGATAATATCGTTGGCCACAAAATTGTGTACCCCCGCAACGGTGGCATCATACACATCTTCAACTCCTAGTGGAACAATAGACACTATTTCATCCCAAAATACATCCGATTCTGACAGTGCTTTAAGCATTGCGGCCGCAGGAAATAATTGAGAGATTTTTTCCAAACGAGTCCTTGAAACTCCCTTTTGAAACAAACTGGTTCCACTGTAAGCCACCTGAAGTTTATCCGCAAAATGACGCCAACTTAGCTCGGCTTCTTCTTTAAGTGGTTTGATAAACAAATCCCACACTTCTTTGGGTAAAACATCCACATTAGGGTTTGCCTCAATTTGTTGAAGTGCCGCAATAAGCTCAGGAATGATTTGACCGCGTTGACCAAAGCAACCAACTTGTTGTAAAAAATCAAGTTGAGCCACTACTCCCTGAACATCAACGTGATACATATCTCTGTACTTCTCTGACTTTATACTCTTTATTGTAGTGCGTATTCCCAATCGTAGCAACAAATGCGCGACTTGTTCGGCCAATTGTTTACTTGAGGAAGCATAATAAATCGCCGCAGCGTCTTTTCGCCCTTGCGCCTTTTTCCAACTTATATTTCCATCCGTTGCCCATAAGTGGTGGAGGAACAAAGCGATTTTTTGGTTGTCACTCTTAAAAAGTTGTTCAGGAAGGCGCTTATTGTACGAATGCACACGCTCCAACCCCAATTGCTCATACCACAGGGTAATTGGATGTTTTTTTCCGTGTGTCAAGTGATAAGGAGACGGCAAATACAAATGTTGCCAGTTGTTTTGTGGCACTGTTTTACCTGCTATGCCAAATAATTTTTGGGCTACTGACGCTACAATCTCAATATTTTTCTCGTCAGCACTTGTGTAATGATAAGGTTGCTTTGGCAAAATACAACCATCACCAATCAAGTGAGCCAGCAAAATCAGTTCTTCCTCACCGAGAGGATTCGCAGGCTTACTGACCTCGATACGGCGAGGAACCGCGATTTTATCACCAACCTTTAGCGCATCCAAACGGCTCCACCCCTGAAGTTTCAAAAAAGGGTGGTTTGCACTGGCTTTTATACTTTTACCTGATCTTGTAGTAAGTTCAAAAACTTCTTTTTTCCCCGAATAAAAGGCATTTGTAATTTCTTGAGCCCCGACTTTATACTGCCCATTTACCCCCAAACAGGGGACTTTATCTTTCGGATTTGTTCGTTCAGCAAGTTGCCTAATAGGCATTCTTTCGCCCGTTTCTGCATTAATAATAAGCGTATCTCCTGTCACACATCCCGATTCACGTAAGTCAGACAGCTGCGGACGCTTGTCGCCTCCACGGGTTTCGACGGCACGACTTAACTGCGACAAGGCAATCACGGGTACGTTCAACTCTTTGGCTAAGTTTTTCAACGCCCGCGAAATCGACGCAATCTCTTGTTCACGGTTTCCTGCCCCTTTGCTGCTGTCACCTTGCATAAGCTGCAAGTAGTCAATGACGACCATTTGAATGTCGTGTTGTTGTTTCAATCGGCGGCATTTTGCCCGCAACTCCAGAATCGACAAGGCAGGCGTATCATCAATATAGATAGGTGCGCGCATCAGGCGGTCGATGCGTTGGTGGAGTTGTGTCCACTCGTGCGGCGCTAGGTTTCCTTTTTTTAGTTTTTCACTGTCAATCTCGGCTTCGGCCGAAATCATACGATTGACCAGCTGTACCGCCGACATCTCCAGGGAGAAAATCGCCACGGGCATTCCAAAATCCACGGCAGCATTTCTTAGGCTTGAAACAACGAAGGCCGTATTGTGCGTGACGGTCATGTCTTCCAACAAGAACAAGTGATTCCCGTCTATTTCAAAGCCGTAATAATCATCCAAACAATCGAACTCCACTTGAACTCCTGTGACGCGCCAATCAATATTGCTACGTCTTTCACGCGCTTTTTTTCGCTCAATTTTTACAGGTATCTTGGTCAAATCGCCACTAATTCTGACACGATACACTTCTGTTTCGTAACCAATAGAAGCGATAGACGCTTTTTTAGCGTTCAAAGAAACCCTGAACCCAAGCGAATCCGCTAAATACTTAATTTGTTCGGCTAATCGCTTGTTTTTTTGGGTAATTTCGTAACAGTCATAGTCACTCTGGTAATGGCCGTCACTATCTATCAACCCTGCCAAAAGCTTGAGTCGATTTTTAGAAGAATTGTATAAATAACTGTCAGGAATGTGCTTGTTGCCAATCGTATCCAACTTCCGCAGCTCCTGCTGCAAACACACTTCGGTTTTTACCCCTCTTTGGCCTGAAGTAATTCCATAATTGGGGGCTTTACCCTTCTGCTGGTACTTAACAAGTTGTAAGTTCAACTCCTCAGCGTATGTATCCAAATAAGCGACAACTTCTTGATCGGTATTTGTGATACGAGAGCTGTATGAATGTCCGTCTCCTAACCAAACGCCAAAGAAATAAGGGTCGATTTCAACCTCTTTTTCCGAAATTTCAATCGGAACTTTATAGCCTTTGTAGTTACTCTTAAATTTATTCGACTTTTTAAGGTAATCTCGAACTTCGATATTGAGTACATCGCCTTTTTGGTGACCACCATCATTTCGGCTACGTTTGAGCGACAAAATATGACTTTCATTCACCCGATAACTTATCCCTCTATTCTGGTGCACCCAGTACATATTTTCTTTGCCTCGCGCCAATGATAGCACTTTTCGAGGCGTCGAGTCGTCTCCCATTAGCAAATCACCGACTTGTACATCTTCCACATTGCGAAGTGTACCGTCAAACATGACTACTTTTGTTCCTTTCCCCAAACATTTACCCATCGCTGGCCGAGCTGCAAGAATCACAAGTTCGGTAGGCTGCCAACCCGACGTGAGGCGGTCGAGTTGCGTAAAACCTGACGGAACGCCCGTCAGACCGTCTTTTTGTTCGCGACGGCGCTCCAACTCGCGCAACGCCTCGGTCATGAGCGCGCTCATGTCGGCGTAATTCTTGCGGATATTGGATTCAGAAATTTTAAAAAGCGATTGTTCTACGGCATCTAGCAGCGTAAAAACGTCGGTCGTATCTTCAAACGCATCTTGCAAAATCTTTGATGCCACCGAAATCATTTCTCGCTTCATCGACGCTTGCGCAATGACCCGAGCGTGGTATTCGATGTTAGCCGCTGAGTTTACTTTGGTGGTCAGGGCCGTAATATACTGTGCTCCGCCCACCACTTCTAGCTCGCCCAATTGACGCAGTTGAGTTGTAACCGTCAACAAATCAATAGGTTCAGAGTTTGTAAAGAGCGTAATAATGGCATTATAGATGCGTTGGTGCGCTTCTTTATAAAAACTGTCCGACTTTAAAATATCAATAACCGCATTGAGCGCGTCTTTCTCAATCATCAAAGCCCCCAGCACTGCTTCTTCCAGCTCAAGTGCTTGAGGTGGAAGTTTTCCTGCACCCGCTCCCGACTCCAACCAGCGGTTATTATTTGCCGCTCGCGAGCCATACCCTGACGTGCCTTTTCGAAGAAAATTATGGGACTTATCGTTTTCCATTTGTGTCAAAATCAACTACAATGATACTCCAAAATTTAGGATAATGAACTACTTTTTGCCAACAAAAAAATACTACCTGCCTTAACTCACTGACTGCCATTTATCCCCAATTACACCGTTACTTCCTTGGTCTCTTTTGCCAAAATATTTTCTATTTGTTCCTGTACCCAGTGGTATTCAAGCGCGGCACACGTTTTACCAAGTTGCCACAACAAACGAGCATTTCTGCCATTTTGATAATCACCTGAGTATGGCATGTACGTATCGAAGTTATTTAATTTACCAAAAAGCAATATACCATACGTACCTACAGCATTTGCCAAATGAGCAGGTCCGCTGTCTATTCCTATAAAATACTGAGCCCTACGAATGATTTCCGCCGTTTGTAACAATGAATACTTTCCGCAGGCATCAATGTACTTAGCGCTCCTCACCGAATTTTTGCTTTGCAGCCCAATTTCTACCACTGTATAGCCCAAGTCTTCAGTCAGCCAATCAATTAACTTTTCCCAATTGGGAACTGACCAATCTTTGGCTGGATAATTGGAACTGCAATGAATTACAATTAGTTTCTGGGGCAAGTTTAAATTTGCAATTTTTTGCGCGTCCGCTGCTGGAATATACAATTGAGGCACATCATCTTTGACGGGCAACTCAGCACACAACTGAAAGATAGTCAACAAATTACCTTTTTCAAAGTAATTAAATACGGTTATATCTTTGGCCGCTGCCACTTCATTATGATGTACTCTCCCACTGACAGTGTCAAGGTTACTTTGCCAAAACTCAAGGTTATATACTTTATCAAAAACCCCCGAATTAAAAACCAACAAACGGCGTAGCACCGTAGGCTGTGCCCAAGCTTCATCAATGGCAGGATGGGTTGCGACCAACTCTTTAAAACTAGGCTTTACAACCCACACTATATAATCGTTTGGGTGTGCTTCTCGTACTTGACGCGCAAGGGGTTCGGCCGCCACAATGTCGCCAAAATGTTCCGTACGAATGATAGCCACCAGTTTTTTACGTCCCCAAAAAGACAATTTTAACCCAAAAAAACGTACGATTGTAGCAGATGCAAATACGTATTCTTGTGCTATGTAGGTATATTTTCGGTAGCGATGTTTCCAAAGTGTAACAAAATCTGATAAGTTCATGCCGTTGGAAGTCAAAATCCTATGGTAAGTTTCTATCTACAAAGTTAGCCTAAAAACGGATTTATAAAGAAAGTAATCTATTTTTGGTTCAAAAACGTTTTTTCAATTTGTATGAATGATAAATTTTTCATCCAAGCAGGTGCTTTATTAGGAGCACTTGCCGTGGCGCTAGGGGCTTTTGGCGCCCATGCACTCAAAGCCATGCTCGAAACCAGCGGCCGAGCCGATACCTTCGAAACAGCCGTTAAATACCAGTTTTACCACGCCATTGGCCTCGTTTTGATTGGTATTTTACTCCAAAACTGCGCCGTCAATGCTGAGCGCTTTTACAACTGGTCGGGCTATGCCTTTTTAGTAGGCGTTGTCATTTTTTCGGGCTCGTTGTACACCATTTGCTTTACGGGAATTCGTGCATTTGGTGCCATTGCACCCATTGGAGGTACCCTGATGATCATCGGCTGGGTGCTTATTCTCCTCGCCGCTAGCAAAAAGTAAGCGCACATTTTCCATAAAAAAAGGCTGCCTTGTTAGGCAGCCTTTTTTTGTAGTATTCACCGACTAGCCACCGAGTGCTGTCATGTATTGTTGCAACAACGCTTCGTATTTCTTGGCAGCGGCATCCTGTTTTCCTTCACGACACGCATTGGCAAGCGTTTGAAGGATGTACAATTGGATATTGCTGTCTTGGTTAGAATGATGCTGAATGTTGTATTTCAACATCGACTCTGCCCGCGTAGCCATTGTGTTGGCAATTTCAAGACCTTTTTTGGTTTCGCCCAAGTTCAACAAGAACCCTACGTAGTTGGCCGAAATTTGGTCATAAGGAATGGTCTTATCTGGCATTTTAGCCAAAATAAAGTTCATTGCCGCTTTGGCTTTGTCCATCTTTCCTTCACGAATCAACTGATCTACCAAACGCATGAACGCAATACGCGCCGAGAACGCTGGCGAGCCTTTGAACGTACCGTCGTAGTACGTATTGGCATTGTCAAGCTCACGCCAGAAGGTCTTCTTCATCAAGTTTTCGCTCATGATGTCGGTGTTTACGTAACCATCTGAAGCCCCAGGCACACGCACTGGCAACAAGCGGTAAGCGTATCCTTCCAACTGCATATACTCTTTCAAGTTGAGGTAGTTTTCGTTGGTCAACGTTCCTGAGAAATAAATCGGACGCTTCCAGTCATTTGTGGCAATAATATCAAGCATAATAAGGTCAGACTTGTACAAATCACGCTTACCGATGTTCCACTGCATGGTATCTTTTACAAACGACGCCAACTCCGATTTAAGGATGTTCATCTTTTGCACTTGTTCTGGATTAATACCCAATACCAACACCGACGATGGCAAAATACTCGTCATTTCTCCGCTTGTCAATGGCACCTGAATCGCTGCGTTGTTTTGTTTTACCAACGACATGTATTCTTTCAAATTGATACCATTTTTCACGGCTGGCATTTCGTAGAAAGGCACGATGTCGTTTTTACCTGCCGCAAAGTTTTCGTAATTCAACGAAATAGGTAGCGGCTGCGACTCATAAGTTTTGCGCTTCATTTGACCAATGTACCAGTCTGTACCCAACAAGCTCAAGTTACAAACGCGCACGTCGGTGCGGAAGCCTTCTACTTCTTGCACGTACCAAAGCGGGAAGGTATCGTTGTCGCCTCCCGTAAACAAGATGGCGTTTGGCGCACAAGAATTTAACAAGTTTTTGGCAAAATCAACTGAGTGATAACGGTGGCTACGATCGTGGTTGTCCCAACCTTTAGCCCCCATCAACAACGGCGCTGTCAACCCTAAGACCGTAGCAATACCTGCACGCGTCGTGGCCGAAGCTAAGAACTTGGTCAAGAAATCGTAAATGAACAATACCCCGAGCCCAATCCAGAACGCAAAGATGTAGAACGAACCTACGTAAATATAGTCACGCTCGCGCGGTTCTACTGGTGGCGAGTTGAGGTAAACGACGAGGGCAATCCCCATCATCAAGAACAACAAGCCCGTCACTAAGAAGTCGGTACGGCGGCGGAAGGCTTGAATCACAATACCCAAAAGACCCAAAATAAACGGAATCATGTAGAAATTATCACGGGCACGGTTATTGGCCATGACGTCGGGCAATCCTTCGTTGGTATCCCACGGACGAAGCCCACCTGCGCCTTCTTCGTCGCTTTCACGACCTACGAAGTTCCACAAGAAATAACGCCAATACATGTGTCCCAACTGGTGCGAAAAGAAAAACGATAGGTTGTCGCCCATGCTTGGTTTTTGACCTTCGGCCAAATTAAGCTTGTCGCGGTACAACTGCGGGTGGTTACCTTGGTTGCTGTGTACACGCGGGAACAACATTTGCTGGTTTTTCTCATATACGTATTCTGGGCGGTAATCGGCAATGACATAGCGACCGTTTGATTTACGGTAAATCGGTTCGCCTCGCTCCGAATTGATGGGACGCGCCGTAAACACAGGGCCAAACAACAACGGGCGACTACCGTACTGCTCGCGTTTTAGGTACGAAACATAACTGATGACATCGCTTGGGTCGTTTTCGTTGATTGGTGGATTGAAGTTAGAACGAACCAACACCAAGAAATAAGAAGCGTAGCCAATCAAAACAAACGTAAACGACAACAGTGCCACGTTCCATATTTCGTTTTCTTTTTTGGCCGTGTAGCGAATTCCCCAAATTAAGGCACCCACAAACAATAACAAAAACACCACGATACCCACCGAATAAGGTGTACCCAAGGTGTTAACAAAGAAAATTTCAAATTTACCCGCAATCGACGGCAACCACACAATCACGCCCGAGTTGATGATGACAAGCACCACCAAACCTCCTACAAACGCCGCGATTCCACCCCACAAGGTAGGTTTATATTTTTTGAAATAATACACCAACGCCAACGCAGGCAAGGTTACCAAGTTGAGCAAGTGGACGCCGATTGACAACCCTACCAAATAGAAGGTAAAAATCAACCAACGGTTGGCTGCGGCTTCGTCTTCAATGCGTTCCCACTTCAACACCGCCCAAATAACGATGGCCGTGAAGAACGACGAAAGGCCATACACCTCAGCTTCGACAGCCGAAAACCAGAAAGAATCAGAGTACGTATAGGCCAATGAGCCCACAAGTCCTGAGCCTACCACGGCGATGATTTCGCCCATTGAAAGCTCGTCGTCTTGTTTACCCAAAATTTTGCGGGCCAACAACGTGATGCTCCAAAATAAAAATAGGATGGTGAAAGCACTTGATACCACCGACACCATGTTGATCCAGTACGCTACTTGGGTGACATCGCCCATGGCCAACATCGAAAACAGACGGCCAATCAGCAAAAATAGTGGTGCTCCTGGAGGGTGGGGTACTTGGAGTTTGTACGAACAGGCGATAAACTCGCCGCAATCCCAAAAGCTTGCTGTACGCTCTACGGTGAGTACATAAGTGACTAGCGCTACGGCAAATACGAGCCAGCCAGAGAGGGTGTTTATTCGGTTAAATTTAGACATGAATAATTAGTAGAAATGTGAAAAGTCTTGAGTTTACAATCAATACATTGGGACACCAATTAGGTTGCTGCTTTGGCTTTCTTCTACGAAAGCCGTGCCAAAATTAGCAAATTCGGTAGAAAGCCGACGAAACGTCGGTCTTAAAAGTTGTTAAAAGAAGGATATTATCCAAGAAGCGTCGTCAACTCGCTTATCATCATGGCGGTAGCACCCCACACTTTATGCCCCTGAATATCGTAAAAAGGGGTTTCGATAGTAACCCCGCGCACTTCGAGCTGAGTGCGACCTATCACCCCTTCGTCGAGCAGCTCGTCGAGGCTCACTTCGAGGACGGCCTCCACTTCGCGCGGGTCGGGGTAAAAGTCGGGTTTGTAGGGGAGTTTGCCCACCACAGGCAATACAAAAAAGTTGCTGGGAGGAATGAACAATTCCGTCAGTTTACCAAGCACCTTCACGTCGGCGGCTTTGATGCCAATTTCTTCTTGGGCTTCGCGAAGTGCGGTACGTATCAAGTTTTCATCCGTTTTTTCATAACGTCCTCCAGGGAAAGCCATTTGGCCTGCGTGAACTCCGTCGTATTTGGGGCGGAGAATGAGGGGGGCAAAAATTTTATCGCGGTAAGGATAAAACAAAATTAAGACCGCAGAGCGCCGCGTTTTTTCATTGGGTTGCGCCTTCAACCGCAGTCGGTTAGCCGATGCCATCTTCAGATGCGCGTCTTGCCCCGGCAGTG
Source organism: Runella sp. R0.1_18 (assembly GCF_057652155.1). Taxonomy (NCBI): domain Bacteria; kingdom Pseudomonadati; phylum Bacteroidota; class Cytophagia; order Cytophagales; family Spirosomataceae; genus Runella; species Runella sp. R0.1_18. The sequence goes on along the minus strand of NZ_JBYFCK010000036.1, from coordinate 15,571 downwards.
GCAACTGCAGTTGTTGTTCGAGGCGATGTATAAAATCGTGAAACGGCATCTTTACATTACTATTGCTTTTACGAAAGCGCAATTTAGCGGTATTATGCTTTTATTAATCTTTTTTTTACAAAAAACTAATGATTTTCTTGCACAATTTTCAAAATAATTGCCTACCGCGGTGCACCATTAACCGCTCGTAACGCTGTTTTGTTTGGAAACCAACAGCGCTATGTCGTTAATTTCTATTGGCTTTTGAGGTTGTTGGTGAGATTGATAGGTGCAGACAAAAAATCAATTCAACTACTTGAGTAATTACACTAATATTTTTACTTTGGGAATGGTGAGTAGCTAAGCTGAACTCCCATGTGGTAGGTTATGTACTAGGTACCTTAGCCTCCTACCAAACGTTTACAAATATTTAACGACGATGGAGTGGCTTCTAGCTACTTGTTAGGCAAATATCTCAGGAAACAGGTGACAATAATGAGAAAATCTTTTAAAATAGGACGGAAAGAGTACAAATTCAAAAAAGATGCGATTGCGCATTATCGAACCATATTAAACTCCTATGACTTTGGAGAATCATTAAGTGACTCTGATTTTGACGACCTTATCGACTTGCTAGACTATGACTATTTTAATTATTTAGCAGAACTTGAAGCTACCGAAGATAATGTTGAACAAGAATTAATTGATGAAATCGAATTAAATGAAAGCCAAGAAAACAATGACGCTGAGATAACAATTGAAGACATAAAAATTGCAAGAGTTCAATTTAATACGAAGTGCTTTGAAGTATTTTACAGCGATGAAACAAGTACATATATTTCGTACTTAATGATAATAAATAACACTAAATATACACCTGAAAAACTATTTTATGTTGCCTGTAGGAATTCAATTCATACCGACATTAAAGCGGTTAAACAAGAGTATTTTGACAAAAACTCAGTGAAAGGGCAAGTAAAATGTCAAGAAACAGGCATATTATCAAAATGGACTGAATTAGTTGTTGACCACAGACAGCCAAACACTTTTTCGGTTATTGTTGATAGGTTTAAAGAAGTTAACAGGATTGATTTAGAAATAATTGAATACACCTCAAATGGACAAAATCATATAATTTTCAAAGATGAAAGTTGGACTGAGCAATTCAGAAAGTATCATACGGAAAAAGCAAGTTTACGTATCGTGCGAACAGAATGTAATTCAAGTAGAACTGGATTGGCGAGAATTAAACGAACATCAAAAGACTTAACGATTAAATGAGAAAAATATCTGCTAACAGCTAAGCTTTCGTCGTGGCTAAGAGCCAAGCCATAAAACCCCGAACGCTTTCGGTATTAAACGAAATACGGGTGGGCGGTGAGTACTCACCCAACCTTTTTGCTTTTGTTATGGAGTTATCATCGAAGGGGAAACTACACATAGGGCGGATTTTTGCTGGGGTTTGTTAAAACTTTCGGGAAGGGGCCGATACTCCACGCTGGGTCAACACAGTTATTGCTAATAATAAAGGGTACGAGCGTTTTTGGCCAAAAGCGAGGCTATAGTGCTTCTATGAAACATTTCTGCAATGTTCAACCGCAGTAATTTTATTGAATCGCTCTGGCAGCCCCGTTTTATACTAAAAATCCACCATATCACACATCTGTAAACCATGCCAGTGACCTGGCAAAATTTAACTAACAAAGCTAACATGGACAAAAATGCTTAAATTTGCCTAGCAATTTTAGATAAAAAGATGAGAGCAAAATATATAAACCCATTTACCGACTTCGGATTTAAAAAGATTTTCGGAGAAGAAGCCAGTAAGCCCTTGCTTATCGACTTTTTGAATGCCCTTTTGCCTCAAACCAACAAGATTATTGACCTAAATTTCAAAAATACGGAACAATTAGGGCAAACCGATGCTGATCGAAAAGCTATTTATGACATTTATTGTGAAAATGAAAATGGCCAGAAGTTCATTGTTGAGCTTCAGAAAGCCAAACAAAACTATTTTAAGGAAAGAACTATTTATTATTCTACCTTTCCAATTCGGGAACAGGCTGAAAAAGGTGAATGGAATTATAATCTAAAAGCAATATACTGTGTTGGCATTTTGGATTTTACTTTTGACGACTACGAAAATGAACCTGAAAAAAGCGAAGTAGTTCATACCATAAAACTGAAAAACCAAAACGGGAAGACTTTTTATGATAAGCTGACTTACATCTATCTTGAAATGCCGAATTTTAAACAAACGGAAGAGCAATTGAAAACCCGTTTGGACAAATGGTTGTATTTCATCAAGTATTTGGAAGATTTTCAAACAATCCCGACAATTTTCAAGGACGAAGTATTTACCCAAGCTTTTGAGAAAGCTGAATTGGCAAAATTTGGACAAGCAGAGTTGGACAATTATGAAAATAGTTTGAAAACATACAGGGATTTGAAAGGTGTGATTGACACAGCTTTTGACGAAGGAAAAATAGAAGGGAAAATAGAAGTTGCAAAAAAAATGAAACTCAAAGGTCTATCATCATCAGATATTTCCGATTTGACGGGGCTTTCTAAAGGTATAATCGACAAGTTGTAAGGCAAAAATTCACTCGGACTACACGATGGTTATCGTGCTGGTCATACTGAGACACGCACGAAGGTGCGAGCGTTCTGCTCGCACCCTCACAAACTCCTAAATCCCAATTTGTAGTCGTAAACCAGGTTGGACGCTTTTGAAGAAACCGTTAAAATAGATTTCGGGCTGTATCTTAAACATGCCATAGGTCGTGACAGTCATCGAAAAATTCCACGTGTTTTTGTCAAAAATAGGCCCATTTCTGGTCACTGAATGCCCCAAATACGCCCCAAACAGCACTTTTTGGGTATTTATTTGTTTTGAGGAAGGGCGTCTAAAATCGTAAAAGGTAACGCCTACTTGCACAAAACCATTGCTATGGGTAGTAAAACGCTGGGTCTGATCATCGCGCTCGGTGAAAAACATACTGCGCCATCCCACCGTGTAGCCAATCGTTTTGTACCTGTTGGGCACAAACGTAAAATCAACTTGCGAGTTGGGCACCCATTGATTTCTAAACAAACCGATTCCAAACGAGGGATGAACGGCGATAAAGTCTTCTTTTTTATTTTGTACCTTTCTAAACTTCCTTCCCGACAAAGGCGTGTCAGTGTATTCAAACGAAAACCGTTCGTCGATCAGGTCGTGCCCCGTGTATTTTTTTACATCCTCCAACGCTTTCCGTATGTGTGCGTTGGCTGTCGATGTTTCAGCAAATACTTCGGCGTCCTCTAAGTTGTTCAACACAAAACAAAAATACACCAACTCATTCGTTACCAAACTTTTAGCCTTGGCATTTCCTACCTTAATTTGAATGGGAGCGGTTGCATTTTGCACAATGAGCAGCGTATCTTGGGATGTTTTTAGCAACAAAGGTTCGGCATTTTGCGGCCTAAGTTGGAAACGCTGTTGGGCAGAGGTGTGTTCTTTCAAATCCAGTTGGCACTGTCCGTTACTAAGGGGTTTGTAAATAACCGTGCGCGCATTGGTCGTTTCTTCCAGACCCGTTTTTATTTTCTTAAAATCCCTGACAAACAACGCAAGGGTAGAGTCGATGTTTTGAAATTGTTGTAAACTGCGCACGTTGGGGGCATATACCACCAGCTTATTTCCTTTTTCCAACTCAAATTGATAACGACTGTGCTTTTCGAGCATCCAAGGTTTTGTTCCTGGTAAATTTTGAGCAAAAGCATGGCTTAGGATGCCCGCTGCGAGCATCGTTGTAATGAAGGTTTTCATGGTATTTAGAGGATTTTGAGTGTTTTAATCTTTTTTTCTGAGGTACGTCATGATGCTACTTTCCGACTGATTCTCGCTGTTGGTATGCCAATTAATCACCACAAACCCTTTGGATTTGGCCTCTTTTTCACGGGCTTCGGCCATTTCTACTTTGTGGTAATCAGCCAATTCGTTGGCATGGATAATTTTAAAGGAAGACTTGGCTTTGTTTTTGGCCGTAAAAAAACGGGACGGTTTGGTCGCAACGGGCTGACTTGCTTCGGGCAGCAACGCCGTGGCTACTTCGGGTGTTGTGGAAACAGTCTCCAACTTAACAACCGTCACGGGTTCAACCTCAGTAGCAGGATGTTTTACTTCGTGGTTTGGCTCGATTTCAGAAAGAGCAGGAGCTAGCGCAAGGTGGGTCGCGGGCGATGATGCCACAGCTAATTTTTTACGAACAAGGGACCGTTCGGGCGTAACTTTCTGGCCAATACGCTCCCTAGATATTGTGACCAAAGAATGTTTTTGAAGCGCATTAACACTTTTTTTAACTATCTGATTATCAGTATTTTTATCAATAAACCACTGCATTCTCCAGCCCATTTCACCCACCAACAACAGTAGCCCTACCGCTGCGGCAATACGATAACCTATGACCCTCCCTTGGCGACCAAACAACGGTTTTTCCTTGGCGGCAGGATGCAGTTCGGCTTGTAATTGCTGCCAAACCATCCCCGACCGAAAGTTTTCGGGTGGGCTATCGAGGCTATCCAGTTCTCCCCTCACCCATTCGTCAAATCGTTCCGTATTGCTCATAGCCTCTTTGTTTTAAAAGTTGTTGTAACATGGCCCTTGCTTTGCTCAACTGCGACTTGGAAGTTCCGACGTTGATGTTCAGTTGTTGGGCGATTTCTTCATGTTTAAATCCTTCTACGACGTACAAATTAAACACCATACGGTAGCCCGCTGGTAATTCGAGCAGTGCGGCATAAATTGCTTCGGCATCAATCGACGCATCGGGCAGCTCTATTTTATAGGCGCCATCCGCTTCGTCGGTATCCGTAAATACGGGCAATGCCTTTTTTTGACGAAGGTGCATGAGGGCTTCGTTGACCATGATACGTTTGAGCCAAGCTTCCAGGCTGTGGTCATCGCGGTAGTCAAAATCGGGCAAGCCTCTAAAAAACTTCAAAAAACCATTCATCAATACTTCTTCCGCATCTTGGCTGTGCCGAACATAACGCATACAAAGCCGAAACAGTCGCGCGGCAAAGCCCTCATACAGCCTATTCTGCGCGAATCGGTTGTTTTCTTTGCACATTTCAACAACTTTCTGCCAGCGATACACGGGTTTACTTCGTTTGGTTTCAATGATAGAAATGCAGAAATAACCCGATGGGTTGCCTGAAGGGTAAAAAAATTAATGCCGACAATGCCGTGGGCGTAGTGAGCGGGGATTCTCAAATCCCCGCGAGGCAACAAATGAATACAATCGGGGTTGTGAGCAACCCCTTCGTTGGGATTTGAGAATCCCAACACACTATTTATAAAAATCTTCCCGAAAGTTTTGAACTTTCGGGAAGGTATAACACGGTGATAGATGCCTACGGCATGACAAAAAACTACTTCCCATACAATTTCACCAAACACTCCGCCACAAACGTACCGTCTAAAGCCGCTGACATGATGCCGCCCGCGTAACCTGCCCCTTCGCCACATGGAAAAAGTCGCTTGGTTTGAAGATGCTCTGCCGTTTCGCGATCGCGGGGGATACGTACGGGAGAAGAGGTTCGGCTTTCGGTGCCAATCAATTGTGCTTCGTTTGAGACATACCCCTTCATTTTTTTTCCAAAATCTTGCAAACCCAACCGCAAAGGCTCGGCAATGTGCGGCGGCAAATACTCGCGTAAATCCAGCGACTGTAGCCCAGGCTGGTAGGATGTTTCCAACAAACTACTGGACGTGCGTTGTTTGATAAAATCCTGCACCCGTTGCGCAGGCGCTATCTGCCCCCCCCCCGTAATGGCACAGGCTTTTTGTTCAATTTTCTTTTGAAGTTCAAGCCCCGCCAATGGCCCAAACTTGGCAAACGGCTTTAAATCTACTTCTTCGATGCTCACTACCATGCCCGAATTGGCAAAACGGGAATCGCGTCGCGAAGGCGACATGCCATTGACCACCAATTCGCCTGGCGCCGTTGCCGCTGGAACGATAAACCCACCTGGACACATACAAAACGAAAATACGCCCCGCTGTACGCCGTTGACGCGGGTCTGAGTCACCAAGCTATATGAGGCCGCGGGCAAATACGCCCCTCGATCAGCACAATGGTACTGCACCGAATCAATCAAGCTTTGGGCGTGCTCAATCCGCACCCCGACGGCAAAGGGCTTACTTTCAATGTAAACGCCTCGTTGATGACATAGTTCGAAAATATCGCGGGCCGAGTGTCCCGTCGCCAAAATCACCCCCAATCCCACGTACTCTTTGCCGTCGGACGTGATGACACCATGAATCGCTTCGGACTGATTATCAAGTATAAAATCCGCCACTCGCGTGTTAAAATGCACTTCCCCACCTGCTTGCAGAATGCTTTCGCGCATGTCGGCAATCAGCGGGGGAAGTTTGTTGGTGCCAATGTGCGGATGGGCATCGTATAGAATTTGTTCGGTAGCCCCGTGCGCCACCAAGATTTCCAAAATTCGTCGTACATCGCCCCTTTTGTTGGAACGAGTATATAATTTACCGTCTGAATACGTCCCTGCCCCACCTTCTCCAAAGCAATAATTGGAATCGGGATCAACGATGTGTTCTTTGTTAATCGCTGCCAAATCGCGCCGACGCGCTCGTACATCCTTACCGCGCTCCAGTACAATGGGTTTGTAGCCCAACTCAATCAGGCGCAAGGCTGCAAACATCCCCGCAGGCCCGCAGCCCACAATCACCACGGCAGGCTTATTAGATACGTCTGGGTAATTTTTTTGATAGACAATCGCTGGTGGAGCAGCTTCATCGGCATACACCTCCACCGACACGTTGACTTTCACTTGCCGCGAGCGGGCGTCGATGGACTGCTTTAATTTACGAATTGTGAGGGTTTCGGCTTGTTGTAGCCCCAAATGACGAACTACGTACTGTTGAAAAGCCGTATCGTCGAGTGCCACGTCGGGTGGCAGCGTAAGTTGAAATGATTGGTGCATTTGAAAGGGATTTAGCCTTTAATAAGCACAAAGGTACGTCAAATCCCTAAAATTGCGAGTAGCTCGGCCTTTTTCGTGCGTGACACGCTCACCTCACTTTCATCGGCCATGATGAGGGTTCCGCCGTCGCCTTTTACATAACGCACTACTTGGCGTAAGTTTATAAGGTGAGATTTGTGTACCCGCATAAATTCATTTTCCACCAAAAATGGCTCAAAATCCGCCAACGGCTTAGAAGCCATCACTTTTTTCTGATTCGTCAAAAAAATATTGCAATAACTTCCCATCGCTTGCAAGTGAATGATATCTGATAACGGCAACAACAGCACACCGTTCATCGACGGCACCGATAGGCGCTTGAGCGGTTGGGGAGCGTCTTCGAGAACAACACGGGCGTTTTTCTCTTGCAATTGACGGTTTTGCTCCTGAACTCGTTGGTATTCGGTCAGCAGCTTTTCGTTTTCTTCCAAACGTTTCAGCGACAACGAACGAGCGTCGTCTGCTTCCTGCCGAAAAATGCGGATACGGTCAGCAAGGGCAAAAGAGAAAAGCGCAGCTTCTAACATCGTTCCAATAGGAAAAGCATTATATACCAAAAAATGAGTACTTGTAATGATTCCCATTTTCCACAACGTAATTACAACCACCGAGCCAAGAAATACCGTCCACCCCAACAAATAAAACCGAGCTTGCTGCAATCCTTTCCAAAACACGATAATAGCCGTTGTCATCAGCAAAGTACAGCTCACCAAAAAAGACAACATCGTCAGGTTATTGGATAGGGGCCGAATGTTAAAGATTTCGAGCAAGGGTAAGCAACTTACCAACCCCAAATATACTTGTAGGATGCGATGCAGACGCGGCACAATGGCTTTGGTTTGAAGAAACTGCATGGCAAACAAAATCACCAGCCATGTATTAATCACCGACGGTGTATCAATCCAACGGTTAAAAGACGGGTAATCGGGCCACAGTAAATCAAAACCGATGCCTTCGAGCCGAATAACCACAAACGTACAAGTGATGACATAAACGCAATAGGTAAAATAAAGACGTTCACGTAACTGTATGAAAATAAATAAATTATACAAAAATACGAGCAACATCCACCCCAAAAAGACACCCTCAAAAGTGTCATTTCTGTGTTGCCAACTCGCCAGCGCTCTCTCAGACGCCACGTACATTGAGGCCAATAAGGTAGCATCGCCACTTATTCCAATATAAACTGTTTGAGGATGAGTCCCCAGCGGTACTGTCAGCTGATTATTATGAAAAAATCGGCTGTTATATTTTTCCAAAAAACCCGTTTTATAATAGCTAATTACCCCTTTTTGGTCGATAACATAAACTTCCATTTTGAAAATATTCTCTTCGTCACAAAGCAGATAAAGAGCTCCTGACGTCTGGTTTTCGAGCGATGCCCTCAACCATATTTTTGAGCTACGAACGCCAAAATTAGGAGCCGTTTTAGTATTTTTTTGAAACGCTTTTGGGGGCAGTTTTTGAAGTTGTTCTATACCAAACAGTCGGCTTTTATCTTCATAAAACTGAAGATAGCTTCCCAGCGAAGTCGTCTTAGTTCCCTTGTAATGAAGTACCGGATACGTCTGACTCTTCCCTGAAAAAGTGCTTAATAAGCATCCTAACAAAAACAAAATAAAACATCTCACAGGCTAAAGAAAGTATGTCTTTTAACAAGGTTTAATAATTGCAAAATTCTAGCATCCTTCAAATTACATGCACGTAAGTACATTTTTCTTTTAAAATCATTACAATATCACAATTTTTATATCTATGTTATTTTACCAATCTATCTATACGTATATTTTTTAATCCTTATTTGTTTTGCATAAGTACCTTTTTCAATACATTCACATTGGTATAAGCATTTATTAGGCATCAGCTATATGCTTTTCTGCATTGAAGCTCTATTTGAGTTAGATGCTACAAAAATGTCCTAGCGAAATTTGTAAGCGCCGCTCGAACTACTTTGCAAACAATTTGTTCAATGGTGTATTCTGATTCATTCAAAACATAGATGACGTCAACTGAGACAAGTAGTGTATCCCAGAACAAAAGGGTCAAAGATGGCCTAACAAAACAGCTTTTTAACCATAATGATAGGTTACAAATGGCTATCATTGCCCAAAAGGTATATCAAAAGTGCAAAATATGGCTGTTATTTGCAATACTTTGTTTGGGGGTAAATAACTGTACAAAAAATCATAACGTAGGCTTCGACCAAATGCCCAAGGAGTGGCTGACAGCCAAGGCAGAAATAGAAACCTACAGTGCCATAGACTCAAGCAAGGCTTTTTCATTGGTAAAAAAGTTTCAGGAACAACACCCAAATTCAGCATTGGCACAGGTCATCTGCCTGCTGGGCTATGCCGAAACCTACCGCTTTTGGTATAACAACACCCTTGCCACTGAATATGCAAAAAAAGCAGCCTCGGCTGCAAAAAAAATAGGCTATTTAGAAGGGCAAGTTCAGGCAGACTTGCTCATTGTCGAAACAATCAAAGAATGTGATACGTGCTTAGATTACTTACTTAATATTGAAAAAACCATCCAATCAAATGCCTCAGCATTTACGGTTAAAACTATTTTTCGTTTTTATTATGACATGGGGTATTATCACTATGAAATCAGTGACACTAAAACAGCAAAATATTATTTTTTTCAAGCAAATGAACTAGCGAAAAAGAACCAATTATCTCTCGAAGAAAGTACCGCAAAAAGCGCCTTAGGTTCGGTATTCTCCCGTGAAGAAAATCTTAACAAAGCAATTACATTTCATCAACAAGCGATTGCTAAATGTCAGCAAAATACCTCTAACAAATGTGGAAATCATTACTACGAATATGCCATTACTCTCCTTGAATTAAAGCGTTATGACGATGCCTTAAAGGCCATTCTTACCGCCGAAAGACTGTACAAGGTACATCCACATACGTTCAATGCGGGCGAGGTTGATGGTATCCTTGGCACGATTTATTTAAAACAAAAAAATTACGAGAAGGCAGAAAAAAGTTATTTGGCATTTTATAAAAAAGCGCGATTTTCTTCGACCAAGATTTGGGCGCACAATCTGTTGACCAATTACTATTATACAATTGGTGACTTCAAAAATGCGTTCATAAATAGTCAGAAATCTATCAAAATGCGTGACTCTGTTTATTCAAATGAACGCACCTACACCTCAGTTGCCAAACGAACACATTTCGAACTTGCGCAAAAAGACGAAGAGGTTCAGGCAGCCAATGTTCGGCTAAGATATGCCATTATTATTGGTATTTGTATTTTATTAACTACCCTAACTTTGGGCTTTTTGATTTATCGGAATCACCAGCTCACTAAACAGCTTACCCAATTAGAACAAGAAAAATTACAGCAAAAAATTGATTTTGAACAGCGAAAACTCGCCACAACCACCCTGCATTTGAGCCAACAAAGTGATTTGTTACGAAATATAAAAAAAGAAATTGAACAGCTTAACGAAAATGCCGACCCTAGCTTACGAACTAAAATAAAACACCTTTTAAAAACCTTTGATAATAATACAAACGATGAAAATGAGTGGGATAAGTTTAAGCTTCATTTTGAGGCAGTATCACCTCATTTTTTTGAAGTGCTTCGCCAACGTTCAACCTCAATTACCGAACTAGACCTAAAACATTGTGCCTATTTAAAAATCAACTTATCTCCTAAGCAAGTAGCTCAAATTCTGGGAGTAAGCCCCAAAAGTGTTACATTATCTCGGGTACGTATCAAAAAGAAATTACAACTCGATGAACACGAACAACTTAGCACTTATTTGCAAAGTATTTAGTATATAATTTCCTATTCTATTGACAATCCTCTTTTCTTTAAACAATTGTACTATGAACTCTGGAACCATTACAAATATTCCTCTACCGTCTCCCGCTAATGAGCACATTAGCATCGTTGTTTCCGAAAGCGATTCAAGCCAAGTTCTTAGGCTACTTATTGAACATCGAATTCCGTTTAGTTGTATTCATTCTTCTACAGGAATTTACCCCAATTTAATTAGCAAATCCACAACGAACACACCTAGCAATACTTCTGAGGATATATATATATTTAAGGACGAGTTTGTAGAAAAAATCCAGCAATTACACGAACAAATTGTTTCTGATTTTTCTTTTAAAATACCATCCATTGACGAAGTTTCAAGCTCGTTTAAAGTAAGTCCAAGCAAGTTTAAAAGTGTATTTAAAAGCTTATACCAAACACCTTACCACCAGTACTTTATAGAGCACAAAATGCAACAAGCACGCGAGCTTCTTGAGAGCGGTCGGTATTCGGTAAAGCAAGTATCTGACCTTTTGGGCTACACCACTCCGATTAAGTTTGTGATTGTGTTCAAAAAATACCAAAAGGTAACGCCAGGCAGAATTAAAGTTAACGCACGAGTCCGTAAGTAAGCTCAACGTTTGAATAAACGTGAATATACTGAGGTAAAACGCGGGTTTAGTTTTAGGTAAAAATAAAAACATCCCGAAAGTTTGAAACTTTCGGGATGTGCCCTCGATATTCTAGGTATAACCTCTTGCTTGTAGTTGAAACAACTCGGCGTAACGTCCTTTTTGGGCCATCAACGTTTCGTGGCTACCCGATTCCAACAACTCACCGTTTTCGATCACAATGATACGATCGGCCATGCGGACGGTGGAGAAACGGTGCGAAATCAACAAGGCCATTTTCCCTTGTGTCAATTCCGCGAAACGTTGAAACACCTCGTATTCAGCGCGGGCGTCCAAAGCAGCGGTGGGTTCGTCCAAAATCAACAACTCAGAATCCCGCATGTAGGCGCGGGCCAAGGCAATTTTTTGCCACTCTCCGCCCGACAGCTCCGTACCTCCGCTAAAATGCCGTCCTAACACTTGCTGCAAGCCGTTTGGAAATTTTTGAATCAAATTAGCAGCTAAACTCCGCTCAGCGGCGGTTTGCACGCGCTGGAGTTCGTGGATATGCTCGATGTCACCCACGGCAATGTTGGCCTGCGCAGTCATCATCAAACGAATATAATCCTGAAAAATCACCCCAATGTGGCGTTGTAATTCACCCAAATCGTACTCGCGTAAATCCACGCCATCTAACAAAATACGGCCTTCGGTGGGATCATACAAGCGGGTCAACAATTTCACAAGGGTCGTTTTTCCTGCCCCATTTTCACCCACTATCGCCAGTTTTTCGCCTTTTTTTAGGGTAAAATTCAAGTTCTCAAACACCCATTTGGACGCATTTGGGTAACGAAAACTGACGTTTTCAAACACAAAACCTTCTTGAATAACACTAGGAAATGGGCGCGGGTGCAGCGGCGAGGCCACCTCAGGTTGGAGGTGAAAAAAATTAAAGAAGTCTTTGAGGTACAACGCCCCCTGCGAAATGCTCGTAAAACGGTTCAGAACCCCTTCGAGCGACGATTTTAGCTGCCGAAACGACCCTGCCAAAAACGTTAAACTCCCCAACGTAATGCTCCCTTTGACGGTTTCTAGTCCAATGTATCCGTAAGCGCCGTAGTAGCCTGCCGTCCCCACGGCCGTCAGCAGCGCGCCCCAAAACGCCCGTCGCATCGCCAATTTTTTGTTTTGCTCATAGTACCCACTCGATACTTCCCGAAAACGCTCCGTCAAGAATTTCGACAAGTTAAAGAGCTTTACCTCCTTGGCGTTGACGTTGCTGGCTCCCACATAACGCAGGTAATCGAGTTCGCGGCGCTGGGGCGTCCATTGGTAAGAAAGGGCGTAGCTTTCGGCGTTGAAGTAAAACTCCCCCAAAAACGCGGGTAAGATGCTCAGTACCAGTATCAAAATCAACCAAGGACTAAACACCACCAAGCCTGCCCCCAGAAAACCAATGGTAATAATGTCTTGGAATTGCGCCAGCGTTTGGGCCAACAAAGCCGTGCGTCCGACGGTTTGCTGACGGGCGCGTTCGAGTTTATCGTAAAAAACGGGGTCTTCAAATTGCGCCAAATCGAGGGTAGCGGCGTGTTCCATGATTTGAATAGAAGAACGATTGGCGTGCAAATCGCCCAAGAGCGCATCGAGCAAGGACGTGGCACGGTTGAGGCCATCCGACAGCACCGCCAGCCCAAGCTCAAGGCCAATCAACCACAGCAACCAAGACGTATCCGTCGAGTGGGAATTGATTAGTCTTACTACCTCATCAATAATCAATTTGCCCAAATACAACGTACCAAAAGGAATAGCCGAACGTACCAAACGTAGCAGTCCATTGCCCGCTGTCATCCACGGGTGGGTATTCCAAATTTCCTTAAAAAACGGGGGTAAATACTTGAGCGCCGCAAAACGGTCTTTGAGGGTGGGTTGGGGAAGTTTGTTTTTTGGGGCCATTTATCTATTTTTTCCTAAAAACAGGCTTTCCTTTTATTTAGTTTGCCCTCCCCAAACTAAAGGCTCGCCCCAAACTACAATTTGGGGCGCACACGGCCCAGCGTCTCCGACGCATAAAACTCGCTCCAAACTACGATTTGGGGCGCGCACGGCTCAGCGTACCGCCAGATTAGCAGCAGTTACTACTGTTTGTCAAGCCAAAAACGCTGTTTATCAAGGTACAACTAAGATTCAAAGTTGGGGTTGGAAAGAAATTTATGAAGTGCTCAAGCTTTGTGCAAGCAGTGGTTTTGCCACAGCCCCCGATGGTATCATTCCTAAATGTTTGTGGGATGTACCCATTGCTCCACCATTAGCTTATTACCAAGCTGACCCTGCTTTTGTAGCGGGCTTTATAGATGGTGCTTATAGTACCGTTGGCCAATTGTTCTCTTCTGCCGTTTCGATACTCGACATAGCCACCTGCTATTCCCCAAACGTTGGTACATTTAATCCTTCGCCCAAGTGTATCGAAATCATGACAAAAACCTTTGAGACTTTTGACATGATTCGAGAATTGGTCACCAATAAAACGGTCAGAGACCAAGCATGGGTTCAAATCAAAAGACAGGCAGGACTTCAAGCCGCTAAATTTACCAAAATTCTAAAGGCAGTTGATAATATTAGTGACCAAATCAAGGTCATTCACCATGCTATTCATGGGCTTGGTGGGAAGTTTGTAAAAACTGCCTCACGCGGGGTAGTGGATGTAGTGATGAAATCGGGGCAAAAAGTATTCAAGTGTACCAATGGGGTATTAAGTGAAATACGTTGGAAAACAGGCAATGGCTGGATAGAATCCAAAGTACTGTATGGCGTAGATTATATCAACTCAACTGGAAATAAGGTAAAAAATGGTGTACTAAAACTTTACAAACGTACCAACTGCCGCCTCTCTGCCGATGCTGCCGATGATGCTTGTGATTGGGCGGTGGAGGCTGCGTTAAGAGAGATCCGAGATATAATTAGCGGAGAGTTGCAGGTGGGCTCGTATGGTGATTTAGGAAAAGGATTAGTAAATCTTGAAAAACATCATGTACCCTCAAACGCTTATATGTCAAGATTGTTACAAAATGCCACATATTCAAACCATTGGAGTAAAGGAAAATGGAGTTATTACAAAGGGAACGCAATCACTATTGAAAAAACATCGGGGATACCTTCAAGTACAACAAGGCATGGTAGAACCGCTACATTTCGTAGTAATATGGATCCAATTACAAGACAAGCATACTATGATTTAAGCCCTTCACAAGCATTAAGATTTGATATTCAAAATTTAGTTGATATTTATAAACAAGATGGTGTTTATAATCAATCTGTAATGAGTAAATTAAGGGCATTAATAGACAACAACCAAAATCAATACCCTGACATTTTTAACGAAAAAATTGTAACAATATGGTGAACAGTAAACTTTCCGAGATAATTTCAGCCTTGGTTGAAAACAATAAAATATCAAATATTAATCAAGAGAAAATTTTTATTGACAGCCTTGAGAAACTTGAAAATATGTCTATGGATATATTTAATGAATGGATGTTTAATAGTCTGTGTAAAGTAATTTATGACGACAGCCAACGGCCTGATTTAATTCAATCAATTATTAGTCTATTAGAACACAATTACAGTGATAATGACTATGTGATATTTTTACTCAATAACATAGAATTGTTGTTGAGAAATGCACATGACTGGTTTTTAGCAATGATAAGTTCCCTGTTACATACATCAGATGATGTTGTACACTTATTGTTTTCACAAATAAGTCTGCAAAATAAAAAAGAAATTTTACAGCCTGTATTTGAAAAATTAAAGGAAGAAGATTTAATAGAACCAGAAGTGTTAAATGAATTTTATTTAATCAAGTAAATGATTGAATAAGGGATGATCCCCCTCGTTGTTCGTAGTGTTCAAAGATTACTACGCACCCAAAATAAATAGCCCGTGCGGAGTACCGTGTTGGTAACTGCGATATCGTTCATTGACATTTTGAGAAACACGAAAGTGTGAATCGAGCATAAGGGTTTTGCTTGTAAGAGAGGCTACTCCAACAAAAAAGTAGCCTCTCCACAGGCCGTGGCTACGTAAGTGTGCTGTTGCCCATGGGCGTTACCCAAAACGTGGCCGTGACTTTCGACAACATTGCCATCAACGACTGCTACGAACTCGTTAAT
>NZ_JBYFCK010000035.1:0-41593 GCF_057652155.1 Runella sp. R0.1_18 | reverse complement strand
GCAACACTTCTCTAAGTTATCCACAGCTGCGCAAATTGCATCGGAATACCCTGCTCAATTACTATCGGAATACTCACCGTAGGCTCGTCGAACGAGAAATAATCCGAAAGCATTAAATTGGCTACATTGTGGGTGCTCACTGAGTGAAAAAAGTCCACGTAATCCACATTCAATAGCCAAGGTTTACCGATGTGTTTTTGAGCATTGGTAAGGATATTACGCGGGTCGGGGTCGTCGTCGGGGTTAATCAAAAATCCGTAGGCTGCGTGGGTTTTGTAGCAAAAGTAGCTGCATTGCAGCGCGTCGTTGAGGCGTTGAAGTGTTTTTTTGAGGTTTTTTTGAGGGTCTTCAATAATTCTGTGCCCCCCGTTTTTTTTCGGAATTGTAAAACACCGATACGCTGGAAACTCCGCCATAAGGGTAAGTTGATGCGGAGATATTCCCAAAAACTGCCCCACTTCGGCGGTTGAGGTAAGCTTGCTGAAAATTTCAGCGAGCCTCCTGACCTTTTTTGTTTTGTTGAGTTGGCTCATTGTATGGGCGTTTGGGAGTGGGCAAACTGTGTAAAATACCATAGCCTTTGGAGCTAAACTTCCCGATGCCTAACTGATGCAAGGGTAAACGCACCGTAGCGTTAAACTTTACATCAAAAGCCAAATGCTGCACCTCCCCTTTATCGGTCGGAATACTGAAATGCCCCAATTCATCGAGGTGTTCAATACATACCTTCACCACGGGCAAGGGAGCTATTTCGAGCGTTTTGAGTAGGCCTATCAACTGACCAGTAAGCACACGTTCCAACAACTGCAAATGCTCAATGAGCGAACGAGTTTGTTGCCATTCTTTATAATTGACTGGACTAAGCGCCAACCATCGGTAAAGCGAATACTGTACACGACCTGCCTCTGTGACCTGGGCTTGGTCCAAATCCAAGTGAGCCTTGCCAAGTTCGGCTTGAAGCAAAGGTAAAATACGGAGCAATACACTCGCACCCTCTCCTATGGCAACCAATGCCCCCAAACCATCAATGGCGCGATATTGTACCAACGGGTAGCGGTGATACTCCCCCCTTTCAGGGGTATGATTGTGCAGGAGTGGCTCTTGCCATCCTACCACATCATTAACCACCCGCCGCCATTGGGGTATGTCGTGGGTTTGAACATATTGATTTTCAAAAACGACAGTCAGTAGCGAAGCAGACATAGCTATTTAGGAGGTTTAAGTCGGCCATAGCCAACGTTTGTTTTGGCACCAATGCCGAGGTCGAGGAGGATTTGTTGGAAAAGAGCGAGTTTTTGGGCGGCGGTTGAGATAAGTCCGTCTTTTAATTCAAACGAAAATCTAAAGGTTACGTTAGGAAGTATTTTCAAAAATCGCAAGGGCGTTGGATTTTTGAGCGGGGCGGGGCGGCGAGTTTCAGTATCCACGTGGGGCGTGATGTAGTCGTCGCCAAAAATTAAACCTTGTGTATTAGGCTTTACAATCTCAGCATCCAAAAAAATATCATGCTGACTCATTGGTAGGTATTTGCCTTCTACTTTTCCCTCAAAAATTTCTAATTCTAAGGCATCTACATCAAAGTCATCGGCTACCTTTAGTATTGTTCGGATATACTTTCGCTTTTCGCTTTTTATCTCCTGCGACACATTTTTATGAACGTGTGCACCTTTTTCATTCGGGAAGACCGACCGCAAAGTACCTTTGAGACTGCTACCAGGAATGATGGGCAGTCCTGTAGTATAATCAAACGAAAATCCGATTTTAAAATCACCACTCACGCCCTTTACACCATGACCGTAACCCGTACCAAGTGTAAGTCCAGGGTATCGGGTAGTAAGATCAAATTGGTTTGTGGGATCAATAGGAATCTCGTTTTCTTCAAACTCCGTATCGAAAAAGGGAGCATGCTTTGGGTCAAAAAAACCATTAAAATACTTCTCTTTGGCCTTATCACTCTGATAATTTTGTTTGAAATCGTAGTCAAAACCTTTATAGTAATCTTTCCCAAACAAATAGCCGAAGTTCTTATTTGTTTTCATCATCATTTATTTTAAAAGTTCTGGCCATGATTTTAAGAGCTACTGATGCATCTATTACCTGTTCTTTGAGCAGACGTTGCGCGGTGAGTGTTCCTTTGGCGGTTGCTTTTGCTTGGTCAAAAAGATTGTCCTTTTCTATTACTTTACCCAAGGCTTTGACAATTTCGGGGTGATTGTTCTCATAAACGGCTAACGCCGGTAACAGATCCAAGTTGATAACTACCGCACCAAATCCCGCAATGGCACTCACTTTCGATTTTTCAATTATGGCCTTATCTTTAACAAGTTGGTGCTTTTTACCCTTTATCTCGTATTCTTGGAGGAGTGCAGCTTCTGCCTTGTCCATCAGATTGGTTATCTTTCTCATGTGTTTTTAAAGTTTAGAAATTTGACACCGTCCATAACCTACCGTGGCATTACCCCCTATTTGTACAAGTTTATTTCCTATATCGAAAGTGTGACTACTGGTCATATTTTCAGCCAAGAAATAAAAGACTGTCTTTCTTGGAATGATTTGTTCGTACCAAAGGTTGGTGCTTTGGCCATTGTCTAAGCAGTTGCGAGCCAGCACTGGCAAGGCATAGTCGGAGCATTGGTACTGCATATCATCATTTGAGAGTAATACGATATCGTTACCTAACAGTGCTTTGAACTTGGGTATATTTACTACATCATTCCCGACATTGGCAAAATCTTCAATTTTTAGGTTCTGTATTGGCTGACCGATAATTTTTGGTAATGCTGACACCCTTTTGATTAACTCAACTTCGGCAGTGAGAGCTGTAATTATAGGATTTGAAAGGCCATAATCTTTCGTTACTACATCCAGAAACTTTTGCAAAAGTGCTGGACAGGTAGCCATGAAATAAGCACGTTGGTTGCTCCTAACAGGCAGAGCCAATAAATGTGCATCTGAGAAAATATATCCCCCCTTTTTTTCAGTGCCTCCAAAAATGGCTTCGGTTTCAGGAGCATTTTTTTTAAGGACTTCTTCATAATGTTCCCGAAAAGCCCCTTTGAGGCTGCTGGCAAACACACAAGGGTATTGGTCGGTTACATCACGTTGCACGAGATTATCAATAACCCCGTAATTAGAACTACCTGCACCTGCGTGGAGGTTTGATTGTGGTATGAGAGTGAAAAGTTGGACAGACATGATTTTATGAGATTTTGAAATGATTGTACCCTACCTGCCGAAAGGCAGTGGGGCTTTGTAATAAATTGATAACTTTGTCAACATCTCTTGGATATATGACTGTACCCCGCGCCAATAAGTTAAACTGTTGATTTGTCCGTCGTTTTTCGGTAAAGTAGTTATTGTTTTTAACAGGAGTCATATAACGAAAGGGAACGCTAACTCCCAAAATAAAATCACATTGGGCTTGCAGCTCAGCGTAGTTTGGGATGTAGGCATCGCTTATCAACACCAACTTTTTAACTCCCGAGGGGGTTTGATTTTCGTTAAAGGGAGAAGCCTCTATTTTTGCTGAAAAGCTAAAAGTCGATTGGTCAATGCCCAGTACTACTGATGGCACTTTATCAAATGCCTGTGGTTGTTTGAAAGAAGCATAAAATCCAAAACTAAAATCAACAGGCTTGTTGTTTAAACGTTTTTTCAAGCAGTAAGCCTTTTGCTTGAAAAAACCTTCAATCTGTGATTTGCCCTGTCGGTCTTTCTTATTTCCCACGGTTTCGATTTCAGTAAAGAAATCTTCAACTGAGCAAACATCAGTTCCATTGGTCCATTGATTTTTGAGAAATCCATTTTTAGGATTAAAATTCTCTATTTTTTTATCAACAGGAGCTTTTAATTCAACAACTTCTTTAGATTTTGGGTCTTGTTGAAAATTCATTCCCAATGGCAACCACTTTTTCTGAGTGAGCGTATCTATCAAAAAAATAGGAGATAGTTCCAAAATTCCACCCCAATTTTGTGCCTCAGCATCGTGTTCAAATCCGTTGCCTATGGCTGCCTTGGGATCTTGCCTGAGTAGGGTATAGCGCAACATACCCAACAAGGCAGTTTGCTGAGGGAAATACAACGATTCGGCACTATAAACGGCCTCGCCCGTGGCGGTAAACGCACGGTCACCCCCAAAAAAGAAGCGACCACGCGGACGGAGCTGGATGAAGTAAGTTGTTTGATTAGTCATAAAGTTAGTCTTTTAGTTCTTCGTAACCACGCAAAAATTTGGCAAAACGTACAGCCGAAAACACTTCTCGCATGGCCAGTATAGTACCTTCTTTCATACGGTTTTGTCGAGTATTTTTGTTTCGATGGTACGACTTGTTGAAAGATAGGCGCAAAAATTCACGGAGAACCATTAGGTACTCGTCTTTGGCTTTGCGCTTAGTTGGGATTATTTCTTCTTCAAAAACATTGACAAAAACATTCAGTAAACGGCTTTCACTGTCGGCTAGCTTCTCAATAAGTTCTTGATTGTCTCGGAGTTTAAAATTGACCCCATTCAGAAAAGATTGGTCAGATGTCATGGTGTTGTATAGTTCCCCAAAAGCCATTTGCAGTGCGTCATCTTCTTTCAGTTTGAGCTCAAAATCAAATGTACTACCACTATTTTTGAGGAAACTAATGGCTAATTTCCCGCCTTTTTCACCATTACTATTGTTACTTGCATCTTTTGTCAGTGTCAACAGTTTGCCTGCCTTTTCTATAGCCTCCGATAGTGGGAATTTGTAGTAAGTTATGGATAGCCCAAACGACAAGGAAACCTTGTCTCCACCATTGGTACTCCAATTCGTTTCAAACTTATCCTCGAAAGATTTTTTGATTTGTTTCAGTAAGGAAAAGATATTTTGGGAAGCAGTTGTAGAATAACTATTGCAGATAGGCGCAAAAAATAATAAATCATCACCACCTACGTAGATAGGTACGCCTCCATACTTACGAATGGTGTCTTTTACTTCGAGGCCCCATTCGAGCAAACCTTTTGATAGATTTCCTATTTGCGCAATTTTGTCGTTCGCCGTAAATCCAGTGATAAGTTTGCCGATACCATCACCGTCAGCTTTGACAACGCATACGTATTTGTGGTAGGTCTTGAAATCGTCTTTAAAATCTTTTTGTAATGCTTTGACAAAATCACCGTCTGAGTCAACGTCTTCATCGTCTTTCCATAAATATTGGTTCACCAATTTTATGTATTTACTTTTAACGGCATCATCTTTTTTCCAAAGTTCACGGGTAGAAATTTCCACCAGAGATTCAAAACGTTCAGTATTGTTTACATCTTTTTCTTGATAATGTTCTTTTAAAAAACCGTTTTTATTGACGGCTTTCATGAACAACTTCAAGACATTGGCTTGGAGTGTACTTCCATTTTTGTTTTCAAGTTTTAAATCAAAACTGCTGACAATTCGGGGTTGCAGCTCGGCACTTTCCAAATAAGCAGCGGCTATTTTTATAGGGTTTTCGGATTCTTTAACTTCACAAAAACACCAGTCTATACGAAGGTAGTTTTTCAAAAACCCTTGTGTATCGCCCATCAAGTTCGCTAACTCATCAATGATTTTACTTTTTATCTCTGTTTCAAAATCCTTTCCTTTTAAAATTTCAGCATTGACAATGATGCGGTCAGGAAAAAGCCCAACGCCCATCTTTTGATTTTTTTCAAAAAGTCGTTCGTCTGAAATATTAGGTTGGACAAAATGATGCGCATTGGCAGCTGTATCACCATTCTCGCATAGTTTTTCTATGATACGCTTGGCAATGTAGGAAAACAGATAACTGGCACCCCATACTTCGCGCGTGTGTCGCACACTTCGAAAGGTCTCGTAAATAGGGCCGAGGGTGATGGCGAGGTATTGGTTCATGGGTTTGTTCATTTGTTGTAATTGCTCCTAATTTCATTGATAATCTTTTGAATAGTTACCCATTTAGGATGCTCTACTTCTTTTCGCTTGTCTCTATCATATTGCATCTTGAAGCGGTTTTCTATATGATTTGATAAATCGAAAGCATATATGCCGCCTTTTTTTTGAAAAAGAAATAAAAAAAAGTCAGTAAGATTGGCTACCTCTGATTTGGGTATCTGTAAATATACTGTTGTGCCTGTATTATTCTTTATTTCAAACCATTGCTCTCTCATTTCAGAAGGCATGGGCTTGATGAAAATAAATACTTGGCATCTGTTTTTTTGCTCATCAAAAATTGGTTTAAAAGTAATAGGAGAGGCATAGCGTTCTATTTTGTCATCATGGCTTTTCCATGCATCATCTTCTTTTCGTACATGTCTCTTTGTTAACTTGTCATTATATTCTGCAATCCATTCTTCTTCAATAGCAAGTCCGAGCATATCTTTCATCAAGTATTTGAAATTTGATTGAAAGAAAAGTGGAAATTCTTTATTAAAATCTTGGTCGCTAATTTGACGATTCAAGGATCTGGCAATATTTTTCCGTCTGTCTTTTTGTTGTTGTAATTGATTCTGAAAAATAATATTCTTTATAGTTTTCTTTTCCCATTGTATTCTCTTTGACTTAGCATAAGCAAACATTAGAGATTTGAAATAAAATGTTGTATTAAATTGTTGGGTATTTCTGTCTTTGTAACCATCGTTAAACCCTGACCGAAGTGCCTTCCATAATAAGTGAATATGCTCAAAAACGTGTTTAATTTTTTCTTCATTAGAAATGTAATACTAATTAAATATTATTATGTCGTATTTTTCAGATAAGGGAAACAGGTTATTGAAGTAATCTTTCCCTCCTCATAACAAAGCTCTTTTACAACTTTTTGAATACACTTTTGGGCAAATTCCAGCGTTTCAAAAACTTTGTTTTTCAGGCTCTTACGTATTTCCTTGAACAGGCGCTCTACAGGATTAAGTTCTGGACAAGCAGCGGGTAGTTTTTCAAACACAATCCTTTGTTTATCAAAGAGTTCTTCTTTATGAGCAGTTGCCCCGTCGGCAATAAAAAGGGCTTTTTGTGACAAGCCTTTTTCGGTTAATTCTTGCTGAATTTTAGCCACAAACCATGCAAAGCATTTGCTGTTAAGTCTGGGTAAAAAAGCCCCAAATCCTTCGCCTGTAAATGGACAAATCGTTAGATATAAATAGGTGTTTTCATAGCCTATCTTCACAGGAGCAATAGGCCTGTGGCCTATCGGAGCCCATTTACGACTCAATTCTGTGCGTGTACCCGCCCTAAGTTCATCATGGAAAAATATGAGCTCATCAGCATAGCTTTGCCTTAGATCTTTGAATTTTTTTTAAATTCTTCTATGGCCCCAGCTTGCTGACGAACATTGACTGGGCGGCCCGTTTTTAGTTTGATTTTTAGGCGTTTACATAAGTCGCTTACTCCACCAATAGTATAACTTACGCCCAAATTGTTTTTTAAATAGGCTTGTATGTCGGCTAATGTTTCGGCTTGGTCATCTAGTAAAAATTGACGAAGTTGGGTTAGCTGAACACTACTTAACTTACCCCAATATCCCCAAGATGGCTTTTTTTGCAAGCCTGCAAGTCCTTCTTGCTGGTAAATGCGCCAAAGCCGTTGGGACTGACGTTCACATAAACCAATCAATTGACCAGCACCAGATTGTGTTTTTGCTTCGCCGCTTTTCAACAAGCGAATAAAACGCACTCGATCTCTAATCAAAGACAAGGAGCTCTTGCGCTCTTGTTCTAACAGGTAATCTATACTTTCGTGTATCTTTGAGTCGTAATTCATAAGGCAAATATACGCCTTTCCATTTCTGAATTAGTATAATTTGACAGATCAATCGAAAACCAATATTTTGATGTAGAGTTTTTGAAAATAGATTCTTTTTCATGTATGTAAAAAGACCCAAAGCCTTTGGTTTGACGATTTCCGAAATTATTTCTAAAAATAAAGTCAGAGAATGTTTCTTTAATTTGGTTCAAGAGCTTGGTATGAAAGCTGAATATCTCTACAATAAACTCTCCAGTATTTTGGGGATTACTATATAAGATAAACTTTTTATAGTTTTTATCTTGAGGTTGCAAGCCCATATTGGCTAAAACAAGAGAAATAGCTCCCCTATCTCTATTACCTGCATTATATAATTCGATTCCAATATTTTCTTTACGAGAATCTTTGTGTGGATAGATGAATAACTTATAATCCAAAGATTCCTTAGAAGCATCACTGCCTATTAACCAATTGTAGTCAAATTGATTATTCTTTTTTAGTTTATCAATCAAAAACCTATCCAACTTAGGCTTTACCTCGGTAGCCCTTAGAGTTGCTCCATCTTGGGTATGTTGAAAATGTATCAGTGGAGTATGCTGGCGGAGGGTGAATTCAAGCTTGTACATGTCGATTATTGGTTTTTAGTCCATTCAATAAATTCCTTAAAACTTTCGAAGTTATCCTTTTTGTAATCCTTTACTAAAGTCAACAATTCTTTAGTTTTTGGATAATGTTGTTTGTTTTGGAGTTCTTCTATTTGCCTTTCTAACTGTTTTATGTGCTGTTTTCTATCAAATTCTCCTTGTTTTAAGGCTCTTTCAGCTTCCCATTTTGCCCATAAAAGCTGACAAGCTAAGGTGGTAATAAAGCATACAGATAAGATGAGGAGGGAATAAACTGTTTCTTCAAATCTGTGACAACAGAAAGAAAAGAGTAGAACAATAAATATACTTAGCGCACAAAGGCCAATTAAGATGTTTTTGAATAAAGGCTCTGTTTTCATTTTTTTGGCTTAAATAGGTAAAGAATAAAATTTGAAAAAATAAGGGTCATAAGTATGAGACCAATTCCCATCCAAATGTTAATTTTAAAATCCTCTCCGTTCTCCATAATTGCATTCATTCCTAATATCCCCGCTACTAATGAAGGAGGAAGGAAAATACCTGCTATCCAAGTCAGGCGGTTTTGTTGTTGGGCTTCGGCGTAGGTATTAAGTTCGCTGATTTCCTTATCAAGGTCATTTACCTCATCTCTAATACGCATCTGGATTTGCAGTTTATCATATAGTTCAATACCTTGTTCCTGAGAAGTTATTTCTCGAAAAAATATCCGATTTACAAACCGAATATAAAGCAGGTAGAGTTGCGATATGGCCTTTGTTTCAGTATTAAACAGCGTCGTTTTACCATTGAGTCGTTGCGAAATCCGTGCTACTTCTCCCGAAAAATTGATAAGATAAACTCGTTGAACCAAACTTAGTAGTACGAGTTGGAAATATTGGTGCGAAATGTGTTTACGAACAATGACCTGATTATACCAAGCAGGTGATGCTACAACCACAAAGGAATAGCGGCTTACTCCAAAAAGATGCCCTTCTAACCGATTTTTATTTCGGTAGGCTAACCAACGGTCATAGGTGGCTTTCTGTATGTGATCACGCATCATTTCAGGGCTATAGCAGCTTGGACTACTACCATCCACAAAAATGAATTGATACCAATCACTATTTGCTGAATATCCGAATTCGTCATTTTTAGTTTTTGTAGTAGAATTAAATAAAGGACGTTTTGCTAATTTTTCAATAAACTCTTGATTGTAGTAAATACAAACTGTAAACATTCGGTCGTCAATGATGGGGCTAACCACAATCTCTCCCTTATCTAAACCAGGGTGCATTGTTTTAAAGCCTTCCCCCATAAAAGCGGAAAGATGTTTGGGTAAGACAAAGGGTTGATTTTGGAGATGAGCAAGAGAGTTGTAATGAGAAAAATCTTCAGTAACATGTTTGCCCAACCACGTATTTACGCCGCTTAGGCTGATTTGATTAGCTAAAAAACTTCCTTTGGGAGCATCGGTGGGAGGAATGTAGCCGCCCAAGTATTGTGGATAAATACGCCTTCCAAAATCGTTGATTAGAAAAATATCTTCTTTATTTTCGTAAGTAGTGTTTTTGAGAAACAGAGATATGACACCCACGCCATTTTCGTAAAGATTGAGTAAAACATCTTCAATTTCGAGCGAGAAAGATTTTGCCTTAGTACTAAACTCATAACAAGCATTTAACGACAGCCCTTTATAGCGATATTGCTTTAAATTAACTCCTTCATAGGCTTCGTTGAGGTTTAGTACGTCGCGGGTATGGTCATAGAAATACGCAAATTCACCATAATTATGAAAACCATCAGAATCAATTTGAGGGCGATAGGTGAACCTCTCCCAGAAATCTTCATTCACTTTTTGGGAAAGTTCAACAAGGTTCGCCCGTTTGGTAAGTGGGGCTTCTTGGTGTTTACTTCCCTGATAGATTTCCCACTTAAATGGAAACAAAAAAATGTGGTAACTATGAATCGAAGCGTGCGACATGGTCGATAATTTTAGAAATTAAAAAATTTAGTTCAGATTCTGAAAAGGCGCCAACCACTGTTCCAAAATACCCATTGTCACCTCCACCGTGGTAAATTTTTTGAGCTTCTATTAAATCTTTAAAGCTAAAAGCAAGATTTTTGACCCCTTGCCCGTAATAGTTTAGTACTTTCGAGTTATAAATAAGTACTTTTTTTTTACTAATTCTATCAATTAGAGGCGAAAATTTGTCCAACGACGTTTTTAATGTGATGAAATCGTGATTTAAATAATGAACGTTGTTGAGTTCTTCAATAGCTATCAACTCCATTTCTGGAGTTACCCCCTGTGTTTTTCTATCCAAATGCCGAATGGTGCTGATTTCCTCCTCAGTGGCTCCCAAGGCTCTCATCGCAGGAATGTAGCCTTTATCATTAGCCGCTATAAGTTGTTGATACCTTGTCAGCGGTATTTGGAGCATTGTTGCAATTTGCTCTATCGACGATGGTAAATTAACTTTATCATTGTGGTGATCGATTTCAATATAGTACTTGGGTAAAAGGGAAGGATTTCTTACTGCAAGTTCTACTCCTACAAAATGGTGTAGTGGATGGGCTAATATGACATCACTATAGTTATCTACACTTGCACCCCAACTAAGATTTTTATCTGAAAATAGGAAATTATTCTCTTCAAGTAAATTTCTAATCTCAATCATTTCAAGGTCATACCCTCCTAATAAAAAGTGTAACATATTGATTTTTATGCTTTTTGATAAAAAATATTGAACTATACAAGTGACCGTTAAAGGCATAATGATACATAAAAATCAAAAAAAATTGAAGCCTAGGTTACAAATCAATGAACATCAGGTATAATTCCTCAAAATGGTAAGAGTTACCCGTTTGGAAGTTAATCAATGTTTTATTTATTTAATTTACCTGTTATCTTATGAAGAAATACGCTGCATTTGTTGTTTTCTGTTTCGCTCTTGCTCCTGTCTATGCTCAAATCTCAGTGATAGGAGCGACTATTTCAAGTGCTAACACCTCTTACAATGTAGGAACCCCCTCAAACTCCCAAGTTTTTAATAGTGATGCGGGGAGTACTATTTACATTGATGTTCCTTGGGCATTGTCTTCACCTGTCCCATTTACTCAGCATCGAATCTACCGAGTCAATAGCACTTGGAAACTTGATAAGGTTTTTATTGGGGCAAATGGACCAACTATTACCCCTCTTTATACAAAAGCAGGGACGGACTTGACACCACCCTGCGATTGGGGAAATGGGCTTCTTCTAACGGGGACGTGTATAGGTCAGTCGTCACAACCAACACAAGCCACAACCATCACCTCAAATTTTATGATCATTCCACAACTCTCCTCAAGTGCTATCTCTTCTTTGAACTCTCCTCCAAAAGGAGCCTTGATTTTTGATACAACCAATAACTGTCTAAGGCTTTATAACGGAACAGAGTGGAAATGTCTAGTGGCTCAATAGAGTCATAAAGTTTTAATCAAAAAGTATTATCCAAAGTTGTGTACTCCTTCAAAAATCAAGGGGCTAGCTACCACTTTGTTCAAGCAGGACCTCATTGGCGGCATAAAGACCATGGGAGCGGATACCGAAAAGCTTGTAGAGTAGGTAAAAACGGAAATAAGTAGAATTATGTTAGTATCAAATTTTAAATTGCTGATTAAGAGAATTGCCCCAAGAGTTCTATCCAACCCTAATTTTATTGATACAAATGCTATTGCTCGTAGAGCTATTCAGGGTTATTTTTTAACCATCTCTAATCAAACGAATCGACGGGTATACTTAAAGATAAGAGTTGTTTTTAGTACCGATGACCCATCAGATTCTACAATTACTACCCGTAATCCAGGCTACTTAGTAGCCAATAGAGAACTCAATCCAATAACTGGAATACTTGCTCCAAATCCTATCATGGGCAATAATTACTTGTATGCTTATGATATTGCGGGCGGTCAAGCTACTGGTGCAATTCAAGCTGGTCTGCTCAATGGGCCAATTGAAATCCGGAGCGAAATCAACAATTTTATCGTAGCCAAGGCAGGGTTTATTACAGTAAAACTAGAAAGAAACCAAACAGGCTCTTTTCAATTGCTTCCGAATGTACTTGATGATACCATAAGAGAAAACGCCAACCTTGAAATAAGAGGATACATTGAAATTTTCCAATCGTGTGTATCAGAACCTCAGTTAAGTGCTGGAAGTGGGGTAACGGGAAGTAGCACAAAGTTGGCAGGAAATTACCTCACTACAAATGCCAATGTGTTATTAACTGCCGAGCAACGAGGAACCATTTTACCAAATGATTTTACGCCTTTTTTTGATCCTGCTATTAATCAGATGGGTGATTTAGATAATTACAGTTACGCGATTCCGTTGGCCAACCCTAGTGGACTATACAACTTGCCACCAATCATGGAAAGTATGCAATATGGTAGAGTAGTGAACCCTGGTACTGGTATTAATGATGATTTCATGACTGCCTATCAAACAGCCGATGAAAAGCAAAAGGTACGAATGGTGTTGGCCGTCAATGAATTTTTGAAGGCTAATAAGATTCCTATTGCCCCATTAAAATTTACGAAGTGAGGAAATGTAATACGCCCCCATTGGCGGTTTAAAGATTGTGGGAGCCGATACCGAAAAGCTTATAGAGTAGGTGTTTTTATAAACTTAATTTTACACAAATGAATAAGATAAAGTTCGTGTTGACCAAACTTATGTTTTGTTTGGTGAGCGTAGTTTCAATTGCTCAAACGCAATTAACCATTAATTCAGCGCCAATTATTGGAGCTACTCAACCTGTCATCTTCAATAATAACAGCAACCCACGTGTTATTGCAGAGTTTTCATGGCAACGAAATATTTATAACAATGATTTTCTTCGAATATCTAATGCACGAGGGACAAATGGGCTACCCCAAGGCTTTACTCCCATGATTCATGGAAATTCTGGGACTGGTGCAGGACTCGCTTTATTGGCAAACATACCTACAGGAAGAGATAATGGTAATGTTCCAATTATGACTTTTACATCAAGGGTTGGGTTTATTCAGCAGGGCTACCAAGGGGCAGCGATTGGAGCTGGCTCTGTAAATAGACCTACATTTCAGTGGGTCAATGGAGTGTCTCCACAAATGACGATGTTACCTGATGGGCGCCTAGGAGTTGGAACAACAACACCTGGAGCTAGGTACCATATATGGACTAACAAAGTCACTTTAGCAAATCAACGAATTTCTACAGAAGATATGACTCTTGAACTTGGGGTCACTGCAAACAGTGGAGAATATTCTGTTCAAAAAGGAGATGCTATGATTTGGGTAAACCAAACATCAAATATACCCAATCTACGAGGTAATTTGTATATAAACACAGGTAGCACTTCTAATATTAATACCCCAAATAGTCGTAACATAATTTTAGGACCACTTAATAGAAATACGCTGGTAATTAGTGATGCAGGGCGAGTAGGAATAGGATTAGATAACTATGGCACAATAACAAATGTGACTCGCCCAGAACGCTTATTGCACGTCAATAGCCGTAATGTGGCTGATATTCGATTTCAAAATCTGCCTCAAAGAAACTGTGGCTTTTTACTGATGGTGGATGAAAACGGGGATGTCTTTCGAACTCGCGTTCAAGGTGACCCCTGCATCGAAGTATGCGCTACTACTAATACGAGACCTGCGTTTGGTGAACGGTATGAAGAATTAGTAAAGCAGGTCGAAATCTTGAAAAAAGAGGTTGAAAACCTGAAGTCAAAAATAAAATAATCCAAAGCAGAATCCCGAAACGGCTTGATAGGAAGTAGGGTGTTGTTAAATTTTTACTGCTATGCCATCAACTGAATTACCGAATCTTTCCAAAAGCATTATTGGAGAGTTTTTACAAAAAATCGAAAAACTACCCATTGAAATTATTGATGGGTTACTCAAAGCTGCCAAAGATGAAGATGTCAAACTGAGTATTGAAACTTTTGCTCCAGCATTTAAAGCGCAATTTAAAGAGTTAGCTACTTTCATAAACGATTCTTATGCAGTTGCAAGTAAGCAAAGAATCGTTGAAACAGAACGATTCTTGAAGATTTCATCGGGTATCTTACTTCTTGATAATGCCAAGGCTGTGGTAGCGAACCCAACTTCAATAATCACTCGAATGAGCATCGCCGATTTAGTGATAGAAATCAAAAAAATCATCAGAAAAATTTTGGAATTAATCTTTGGTAGCCTTCCAGGCTGGGTTGATGATATAATAAATATTATTGACGAAATTTTGCACATTTTGATTGGACTTGGAATTATTGGCGGAGAAGGTTTACAACTCCGAAATGCGCTATCAAGAAAAGAACAAAACTTTTTAGCTGAACTAACTCAACTCTCGATGCTTCACAGAGCAACTAAAGCCATCCGAAACGATGAATCTGATGAGGAATAGTTGTAAAAGCCTCTCCTCTCTATGATGAGAGGCTTTTTACTTACCCCAAAAATGTCGACTGTTTAATGTTACTGAGTGATGCCTTTTGAGGAGCATTGGAATATCTCCAAAAGCGGAATTAAAAAAATAACCAAGAATTGGTTACATAACTTCTACCCTAACGTATAAGTAAAAAACAAACCAATCGAATGAAAACATTATTGGCAATTATCGCACTTTTTGTAACAGGCTTCTTATCGGTTCAGCCAAACCAACAACCCTCAATCAAATATGTTAATGTAAAAATTGATGCTAAATCAACGACAGATTGGCTTCAAAAGCCCATCAAAAGCTTGAAATTAGCACAAGCCAATTCTGGCAATGCTTTTTATGTTGTAGAAGGTAATAAAATAAAGTTGTATATAACGAAGGAATTGCCTAAACCTTTCAATGTGACCGAGTTTATGGCTGCTGTAGAGGCAGCACAAGGCCAAACTAACAGTAAAATAAAGGAGGATATGTTTTTTAATCTCAACAATCTTACTTCATATGGTGTGATAAACATCGACTTATGGGGACATAACCGTAAGGTAGTAGCTATCAATGGGAAGCAAGTAGCTATGATTACCGCAGACCTCATTTATGTAGCACCAAATATCAGTAAGAATTACTTTTATACCATATTGGAAGGACATTACAAAGCAAGCGAACCAATGCTCCGTAAAGCGTATTTAGTACACTTGGACTACAATAAAGTTCCTACTGTTTTCCAAAGTCGTGTGTGGACTGAAGGAGCATCGTCGGTCATAAAAGTGGGAATGGGTAAGCCTGATTATCAGCAGATTAAAGTTGGTAAAAAAACAGCCCCAATCGGAGGATACCCAGTTATAGGGTTCATAGACTTGACTGCAACAGCCAAAGCAAAACCAAAACGCAATCAAATTTATTATATCAAGTATGAGTTTAAAGGCATAGGTACCAAATTTGCTTTGCCCATTCAAATTTTTATACCCAATTCAAATAAAGATTTCTCTGGCCAAACCATGCTTGGATGCCCTGTTTGTCCAGTTAATATTGGCTACACACCAGACCCCTCCTCAGCAGATGATAAAGGCGAGGGGAATTAAATAACATAGACGTGCAAACAAAATACATACTATTAATGATTGTTTTGTTGTGCTATGACTTAGAGGTTATAGCACAACAAAACGTTGCGGTTAATTATAAGCGTAAAGCGGATTCTAGTTTTTTAAAAGGGAATATCAAAGATGCAGAGAAATGGTATCACCAAGTAGTTGAAATACGGCGTCAACAGAAAAATTTTGCAGAATTTGCCTTTGCTATCACCGACTTAGCTGCCCTAGAATTGACCAAGGGTAATACTTTAAAAGCAGTACAATTAGGCCGTAGTGCTTTGAGTTTACTTCCAAAATTTCAAAATGATACGATTGAGTTTCGTATTGTGAGTTATTTATCCATTTTTTATGATGGGCTTTACAAACGTGATTCAGCTGATTATTTTGCTGATAAAGCAGATGCACTTATTGAAAAAAGTAAACTGGTTCAAACCCGCGATGAAGCTCTCTATCATTTTCTTGATCGAGGTCTTCGAGCTTTACATGAGAACGATTTTAAACTGGCAGATACTTATTTTCAAAAAACACTCTCCATATCTTCCCGTGTCTCAACTTTTGATGTAGGGGTATTGTTCAATAACATGGCATTGAGTTTATTTTATCAAAAAAAATATGATACTTCGTTAAAATACTACCAACTGGCTCTATCTAGCCGTATTAATAGCAATGCGGAACGGATATGGCTCAATTTAGCAGAGTGTTATCTGGCCTTACAAAATTTTCAAGCAGCTTTCAAAACTATTAATGTCTCCTGGAAAAAGTACAAACTAAACCAAGTTGGGGGTAAAGTTTCTGCAAATCAACTATTTGAGCAACGTTACTGGCGTGCTTTGGGTATATATTATAAAGCAATTTCACAATTGCCAAAGGCGCTTCATTGTTTTCACTTATCGTTGAATATAAGCAAAAAAAACAACCCGAAAGGCATAGAAACTGCCGATATCTTGGGGCAAATGGCTCAATTATACACTATACAAAACCAATCAAAAAAAGCATTAGCATTTTATCAAAAATCCCTAGAGGCAGGCCATCGACACTCTATAAGTGACGATTTTTATCAAAACCCAGATTTGAATAATATTTTAATTGAGCGTGAATTTTTTCTATCTCTTCTAGGTAAGGTCAGTGCTTTCAGCCAACTGCACAACCAAACACACCAAGAAAAAGATTTAAAAGCAGCTTTGGACACCTATCAGTTAGCTATACAGTTAGCCGATAGAATGAGACTTAGTTATCAATCTCCAGAAGCGAAATTATTCTTTACTGAAAATAGCTACTCAGTTTATGAACAAGCTATACGGGTTGCTCACGAAATGTATAAACGTACGCATAAACCTCTCTACCAAAATCTTATCTATGATTTTTATGAAAAAAGCCGAGCTGCGATCCTCTCAGATATTACTCGAGAAGCCGATATCAAGCCTAAAACAATTCCTGCTAAGTTACTAGCCAAGGAGAAAAGATTATTTCAACAGATAGCAAGTTTAAAAGTCATAATTCAGCAAATTGACAGCCTCAATACAAAAAAGTACAAAGCACAGCTGCTAGATAAAGAACTTGAATTAGAACTACTTACCGAACGATTTGAGAGAGAATTTCCCGCCTATTTTCAGCTTAAATACGCTACACAGTCATTTAACAAAAATTACATTAGACAGAAACTTCTTAGTAATGACGCAGCCTTAGTTGAATACTTTTTGACACCTACTCAACTTTATATATTGGTTTTAACACGTGAACATTCACAGGTAGTAGTTCAGGGGGTTGATAGTAGTTTCCGAAAATCAGTTTTGCAATTTAGAACATTGTTAAGCCAAAATCCAGGAAGCAAAATGTATGAAGGTGAACAATCTTCTGCAAACCTTTACACTAATCTGATTACACCTATTATACCATTGATTTCAAGCAAAAAGCGGTTAATTATTGTGCGTGATACAGAGTTGAATTATTTGCCGTTTGAAGTATTAGCTGCTAAACCTGATGATTATTTACTAAAAAAGTATGCAATCAGTTACGCTTATTCGGTGAGTCTTTTATTGGATACCCTTAAAACAAAGTCTTATCCTTCGAGATTATCAATTGCCCCTTTTACGGGTAGTGCACCCAACAATGGTGCTTTTAGGGATAACCCCCTTGTACCACTTCCTGCCTCTGAAAGGGAGGTAAAACAGATTGGTGGTGATGTTTATCTTGCTAAAGATGCTACTAAAAAACACTTCTTGGAGCAATATCGAAATCACGGTATCATTCATTTTGCCACACATGCGCTGACCAATGATAATGACCCTATGCGCTCATTCATAGCTTTTTATCCTGATAGCAATGAGTACCGTCTTTTTACCAATGAATTGTATGATTTGAATTTGAGCCATACTCAGCTGGTTGTTTTGAGTGCTTGCGAGACGGGAGCAGGGAAGTTACACAGAGGAGAAGGCGTTATGTCCCTTGCGAGGGCATTTGCGTATGCAGGTACCCGTTCGGTAGTTACGACTCTTTGGAACGCCAATGACGACGTAACAGCTTACATTTCAACGAAGTTACACGTTTATCTTAATCAGGGTCTTACAATCGATCAGGCATTACAAAGTGCTAAGCTGGACTTTTTGAGTTCTCATCTTGCTCGAAGATATGACCACCCCTATTACTGGTCAAATTTAATACTCATAGGAAGAACGAATCCTATTGAAAGCTCAGTAAAGAACCATTGGAAATGGTTTGTAGTATTGTTTATTTTGATAGGACTTGCAAGTGGGTATTATTTGTGGAGAAAACAAAAAAATTAAAACAACAATTTCCACTTTACTTTCCATTTATCAATTGTTGGTATGTTAAATTGGAATTTAGGGTTGGATTCAATTTGTTCTAATAAATCTTTTGCTTGTTGGTTTTTACCTGTTTTTTGTAGAGCTACGACTTCATACCATGTAGCCACATCACGGTAATAAGGGTGTATATTGGGAATCTCTTCGATTTGGTCAAAAACCAAGGTAGCTTCAAGAGATTTTCCGTGTTGTACTAACGAGACTGCTTTATTAAGTTTCTCTAATACGGGGTCATTCATCACATGATTATTACTTCGTTCTGAAAAAGCCATAGGTTCATAAGTTACATCGCTAAATGACAAATAACCCATAACAATTGCGATAGATGCTACAGAAGTTATAGCACTTAGTTGTCTTGTGAATAACCACCTATTTCTTAGTGGTATAACTTTTACCGCAATCGTTGTTTCTTCGTTGGCCCATTCTGCAAATTTAGCTACTTGAATTTGTTGAATTTTTTCCCTTAGTAACTGCCGTTCTGTGACTTGAGCCAGAAGTTTTAATTTTGTGACATCTTCTTGTAGAATGCTATCAGACGCAATTCTTTCTTCAAACGCTCTTTTCTGTTCTTCCGTAAGTTGACTCAGAAGGTAGCTACTTATCAGTTGAATTTCTGCTTCAGTTCGTTTCATTGTTTTTGTAAATTATCGGGACATCAACTGAGATGTCACTTTTTCAAGGCAGTCGCTTTTTGCGTTCCTAACACTCTGTTCGCTTTTGAGTTTTCCTTCTGATATGAGTATGTCTGACATTTCTTTACCACTCATTCCTTCCACTAACCACAGTGTAAAAATTTGTTTACAGTGTTTCCCTGCTTTGTCAAAAATGGCCAAGTACCTATCCCACCTCTCTTTTTCAGCTAGTAAAATACTAATATCTGGTTCGTCCTCATAAATTTCTTTTGCAAATTTATCGTCTCGTTCTTCACGGTTAGACTCCTGACTTAGAAATTTATGCCATAAATTTTTACAAATCGTAGTTAGGTATGCCGAAAGTGATGCACTTGATTGGGTAACATAACGTCCCTCAATAATATTATGCACTAAAGCTTCTACCGATTCCCAAATAATATCCTCAGGCTGTTTAACATAGTCTTTGGTATTTGAGCGATTTGACAGGAATTTTATTAGAAAACTCCGATTTTGTGTATAAATAGCTTCAATCGCTTTGTCTCGTTCTCTTCCTCCAGCTAAAATTCCATCGACAATATCACCATCTGAAAGCCCTCGCTTAAAACTCATACTCATATTATACTTCTAGTGGGGTAGTTTATCATGTATAAGGCGAAAATATTTAAAATATTGCATTACTGCATAAAAAATATAGAACATACATTACAAAAAGATGGATTGCTGGTATAAGTCTGTAATTAAACATCTCAAAATATGCAAACATCATTACGCCCTTGTTCAGAATCCGCTATTTACTTAAACCGAAATAAAACTGTGATTCCATTTGATAAAATCTTAAGAGTAGAGGGTCGAGGGAATTATACAGCGTTTATTCTCAAAAATAATATTCAGGTACTAGCTTCAAAAACTTTATCATTCTATGAGCCAAAGCTGCCTTCTCATTTTTTGAAGATACGAAAAGGGCGTATTATCAACTGTAGTTATATTTTATTACCCAAGTATAAAAGAATAAATGAAATACGAATGATTGATGGAGTGGTGTTGGAGGTTGCGCGCCGTTATAGACTATTGGTTAAAAAATATTTGGTAAAATGGTATAGTAGTATATATTCTTAAATACTGGTAATATACTGCGCCCCTGAAAGTGGACCATTTTGTTGAATAACGAAATTACTAGATCATTCTATTTTCCGCTTTGTTTATAGTACTTTTATTCTCTTTAATACTTGTTCTGGTGTTCGATAATTTAACCCCTGATGAAATTGACGAGAAGCAAAAAGAAGATTAAGTTTCGTTTAATAAAGGGAGAAATATAATTTTTAAATTGAGAAAGTTCTAATTTATAACGGCTTTGTTGCATGAATATCTTTATGTACTTGAAAATCAGATATTTATAAAAATAATACCATTTTGTAACTAATTAATATTCAGCATATTAATTAATTTTTGCAATAAAGCTATTTATAACTACAAATGAGGCTGTCCTTTTGAGACAGCCTCTTGTGAGTTAGGGTGTGTTTATCTACTTCTTAATTTTCTTTATCGTAAAGGGCACGCATTTTTCAATTGGACAGCAATTGGTGCTGTTTTCGATGATAATAGGGCAACAGCCGCCTGTGGGGCAAGCTTGGTTAGAAGCTGTGTAAGTGTAAATACCTACTCCACTCAACAAGACTACATTCCCCGAAGCAATTGGCACAGAACCACCATCTTTGAACCATTGGACGTTGGTGTATTTTGTTGGTACCGATGCTTCTACTTTGCTTCCTGTACACAGTTTGAAAGGTACAGTAAAACACTGACGATCCATGTCATCTTCGCTGTCTTTTCCGTTGCTCGGTGAACTATCTTTGTCTTTTTCATTCACTTTGCTGATTTCTGCCGTGTTGAAATGTACTCCTTCTTGCGTTGCCTTCACGCGGTAGGTCAGCGTAGCTGTGTCACCATTGGCGGCAATGTTGCCCACGTTCCAATTGATGACGTTACCTGTAATCGTTGCAGACCCACGACTCGCTGCGAAGCTTCCAGCTACAAATTGTACCGTCGTCGCGATTGAATCTGCCACTTCTACCCCCGTGGCGTTGCTGTTGGATTCGTTCCAGACTTTCAAGGTGTAAGTCAAGACATCACCGATTTGAGCAATTTTTGTGTTGATAGACTTCTTCAATGCCAAGTCAACTTCCTTGGTGCAATCTTGGGCATTGATGGTAGCCATGACGCGGCTCGTACTTATTGCCGTGGGACAAGAAGGGTCCGTACTGCGAGCTTGAGCGTAGTAGGCTGCACCTGTCGCTGGTACATTACCCGATGGCTTATAACTGAGTCCTGTAGAAACGACTGTACCTCCCGTTGATTGCGTGAACCATTCCACTGTGGCTAATCCGACTACCGTCGCTTTCATCGTCGGGAAGGTATCGCCAGCACAAGCTGTCATACTGGCCGTCAGTAAAATAGGTAGCTTCGGCATACAGTTACAATTTTGGCCTACTATTACAGTATCAAACTGGCAAACGCTATTCAAGCTGTCGGTTATTCGTAAGTTTGCCCCATTAGGAATGCCTGAAATTGTATAGGGATTAGTACCCGTCGCAATACCAGAGCTAAACTTAGGAGTCCCTAACTTCCCACTAATTTCTACCACTACCGAGTAGGTGCTGTTATCCGATGAACACTGCGTTGGGGTAATTAGCTTAAAACTTGGCTTGACACAATCTGGGCACACTTTACTCATCAAGGTTACAGCCTTGTCGGGACAACCTGCCTTCTTTACCGTCAACACAAGAGTTGTTCCTGAAGGGATGGCTGTGATTACACCTGTACCCACTGTCCCTACATTTGAAGTGACTACTGTTTCTGTGGTAGTCAGATAATTCACTTTGTAAGTGCTTCCACCTACTACTTCGCATACTGGTAAACTGACCGATACATCGGCATTTACGCACGGACTACTACAATCGGTGGGTGACTTTACTTCCACTTTTGAACTACAAGTGGGCGAATTGGAAGCTGTGAGCACTACATCAACTCCGACAGGGATGCTGATTACGGCATTGCCCGATACCACCCCCGCACTGGTTGTTACGTTGCCATTAACTACATTGAAGGCCACAGAGTAAGTAGTTCCATTACAAATGGGTTGGCCAACACCTAGCAAAGGTAGGCTGCAATTATTTCCTTGTGAGCAATCACTTGGGCTTTGTTGTGTCGCCGAGACAGTGCATCCAACTCCATTTGAAGCTGTTACTACTACGTTTACCCCTACTGGAATACCTGTAATTGTGTTTCCATTCAGGGTGCCTGCACTTACGGTGACACTCCCACCACTTGCGCTGAAGTTGACACTGTAGGTACTATTGCCTGTACATACTACCCCGCCTAGGGTCAGCGTTGGCTTAGCACAAAGAACTACTTTGGCCAAAGCAGCATCTACGGTGAAGTTATTAGTCGCCAACAACTCTGCGGGAGTAGTAGGGTTGAAGACAGGACTCAAGGTGATTACTTGGCTCAACCCTGTTGTTGGGTTGAAATCACTGTCTTTGGTATCGTCAGTGCCAGTATTCTGCTTTGTTGAAATAGCACAAGTATCGTTCAAGCTCGTTTTGTCGATTTCAACGACATAATCGCCTGCCAACAAACCCGTGAAGAGGTAATCCCCTTCGGTTGCCGTGGTTTTACTTTGAAGTACTGAACCTGTTTTAGTTCCGCCCAAAGCAGCGTACACGTTGACTTTGATGCCTGCAACTCCTTTTTCAGCGGGCAGGTCTTGTACACCATTGTTGTTGAAATCTTTCCATATCAAATCTCCGATGCTTCCTACGGGTTTGTCGCAAATAGGTGCGTTGACTGTGAGGGTGTCTCTGCATCCTGTTGGACTGGTAATGATGAGTTTTATCGAAGAGGTTGTCAATGGAATAGTTGTGATGCTATCGCCCGTTACTGTTAACGTAGGTACTGTACTGACTACACCACCCGTTGCCACAAATTTAATCGAATAAGCAGTGCCGTTTTGACGACATGATGGGTAACCATTGGCAACTGTAATTACTGGTTTAGTATCAACGATGACTTGAGCCGTGTCCGTACACGTCTGACCACCACCCGTCACTGAGTACACAAACCTGTACGTTCCTGCCGCATTCAAACCGCTGATGTTGCCACTCGCATCTATCGTCGCTGCACTTGGGTTGGCTGGACTACCTATCGGTGCCCACGTACCACCTGCCGTCACCGCCGTCAATTTCGCCGTCGACGTCGGTTGACATACCGAGGCCGCATCAGGACCCGCATCGGGTTTGACGCATCCCGCACAAGGCGACACCGTCACTGCTACTGTGTCCGTACATCCGTTCAAGGTATACACAAATTGGTACGTGCCTGCTACGCTCATGCCTGTCACATTATTGCCCGAAATCGTCGCCGTTGCTGGAGTTGTTCCTAGCTGAGTCCACGTACCTCCCGCGGGGCTGGGTACTAGCGTCGTTGAAGTCGTCAACGTATTCGTCGCGGTATTCGCACAAGCCAACATCTGGTCAGTGCCTGCGATTGGCTTGGGATTCACCGTCACCACCACATTGGCCGTATCCTTGCAACCCGCTGCATTTTGGGCCACCAACACGTAGGTCGTTGTTGCTGTCGGTTTCACCGAACTTGGCGTCGTGACCGCCGTACCACTCGCCGTTCCTATTGTCCACGCTGGACTTAAATACGTTCCATAACTTGTAATCTTTGTCGTCAAATCTACCGATTCGCCCGCGCATATCGTCGCAGAACCGTCGGCTATCGTGGGCTTGGCTAACACCACCACTTGGGCCGTGTCCGTACACGTCTGACCACCACCAGTCACCGAGTACACAAACTTATACGTTCCTGCCGCATTCAAGCCACTGATGTTACCACTACCATCTATCGTCGCTGCACTTGGGTTGGCGGGGCTACCTATCGGTGCCCACGTACCACCTGCCGTCACCGCCGTCAATTTCGCCGTCGACGTCGGTTGACATACCGAGGCCGCATCAGGACCCGCATCGGGTTTGACGCATCCCGCACAAGGCGACACCGTCACTGCTACTGTGTCCGTACATCCGTTCAAGGTATACACAAATTGGTACGTGCCTGCTACGCTCATGCCTGTCACATTATTGCCCGAAATCGTCGCCGTTGCGGGGGTCGTGCCTAGCTGAGTCCATGCACCACCCACTGGGCTGGGTACTAGCGTCGTTGAAGTCGTCAACGTATTCGTCGCGGTATTCGCACAAGCCAACGTCTGGTCAGTGCCTGCGCTTGGCTTGGGATTCACCGTCACCACCACATTGGCCGTATCCTTGCAACCCGCTGCATTTTGGGCCACCAACACGTAGGTCGTTGTTGCTGTCGGTTTCACCGAACTTGGCGTCGTGACCGCCGTACCACTCGCCGTTCCTATTGTCCACGCTGGACTTAAATATGTATTGTAATTTGAGATTTTCGAGATTAAATCCACCGATTCGCCCGCGCATATCGTCGCAGAACCATCGGCTATCGTGGGCTTGGCCAAGACAATCACTTGAGCCGTGTCCGTACACGTTTGACCACCACCCGTCACCGAGTACACAAACCTGTACGTTCCTGCCGCATTCAAACCGCTGATGTTGCCACTCGCATCTATCGTCGCTGCACTTGGGTTGGCTGGACTACCTATCGGTGCCCACGTACCACCTGCCGTCACCGCCGTCAACTTCGCCGTCGACGTCGGTTGACATACCGAGGCTGCATCGGCTCCCGCATCGGGTTTGACGCATCCAGCACAAGGTGACACCGTCACTGCTACCGTATCTTTACATCCGTTCAAGGTATACACAAACTGATACGTGCCTGCTACGCTCATGTCTGTCACGTTATTGCCCGAAATCGTCGCCGTTGCTGGAGTTGTTCCTAGCTGTGCCCACGCCCCCCCCGCGGGGCTGG
The DNA here is from genome assembly GCF_057652155.1 of Runella sp. R0.1_18. Lineage (NCBI taxonomy): Bacteria > Pseudomonadati > Bacteroidota > Cytophagia > Cytophagales > Spirosomataceae > Runella > Runella sp. R0.1_18. Next base: position 16,328 of record NZ_JBYFCK010000035.1, on the reverse strand, counting down.
GTACTAGCGTCGTTGAAATTGTCAGCGTATTCGTCGCGGCATTCGCACAAGCCAACGTCTGGTCAGTGCCTGCGATTGGCTTCAGATTCACCGTCACTACCACGTTGGCCGTGTCTTTGCAACCCGCTGCATTTTGGGCCACCAACACATAGGTCGTCGTTGCTGTCGGTTTCACCGAACTTGGCGTCGTGACCGCCGTGCCACTCGCCGTTCCTACTGTCCACACTGGGCTTAAATACGTATTGTAATTTGTAATTTTAGAAGTTAAATCGACTGACTCTCCTGCACATATTGTGACAGAATTATCTGCGATTATTGGTTTGGGATTGATAACTAATTTTACAAATGCAGTATCAGCACACGTGACCTCACCTGTATTATTCACAACTACGGCATAATATTTTGTGCCTGCTGTGGTTAAGGTTGTTCCTGAGGGCGTAAACATTGCCGTTGTTTGACTTGCAATGGCTGTACCTAAACTATTGGTGGTATCAGCTAATGGGCCATACCATGTGTATTCTACACCTGTGCTTGGGCTAACCGTATAAGCAGCAGCTACACTTCCAACACAAATCGTTTGTATCTTGGGTAAAATGGTAGCAACTGGCGGTGTACAAGCCTGCGTCACTGTAATAGATAACGTTACCGAATCTTTACAAGCTCCGTAACCTGTTACTTGATTATCACCCATTACTTTTAGGGTATAAACACCCGCAGTTGTTGGGGCTGTCCAAGTTGCAGTATTACCTTGTGGATTAAATCTTCCACCTATCGAACTGTTCGACCAATTGAATGCTGTTTTTGTGGCATCAATACCTGTACCCAAAGTAGTAAAGTTTACCGTAGCATTAGGGGCAATATTCCCAATTGGGCTTTGTGTGATACTTGTCAAATCTATGGCGGCACATGGTGCAGCTACCACGGTTAAACAAGCCTCTGCAATATTTTGATTACCAATATTTTCGTATGTACCGATTGTACCCGTAAGTTGGTTCAATCCAATTCTGTTGCAGTAAGTTCCTGCTGTGGCAGACTTTACAGGCACAACAATGGTACAAGAACCTGTCGGAATAACCGCCCCTGCTGTAAGACCCACTTGGTCGGTGCTACCGAATGTACTGATATTAGGACAAGTACCCGAAGTAGCTCCACCCAAAATCAAACCTGTTGGTAAATAATCCACAAATTTTTCGCTGAGAGTAAAGTTCAAAGGGTCTTGATTTTGAATGGTGATGGTCAGTGTCGCATTGGTATTGGTATTGACACTTGATACACTAAATGATTTTTTGATACTTGGAGGAATTTGGAAATTACTACTAGCAATTACGCAAGCCTCAGTTGCCAAACAGTTATTACCCATGGTAGTTTTCAGACTTCCTACGGCAATATCATTGCAATACATACCATCACTTGGTACAATAACATCTACTGATATTTGGTTTAACCCAGGTAGAAGCACTGTTCCACTTGGTATTTTGATGCTTGCCCCTCCTGCGGTGGCAATTACTCCTGTTAAATTACTGCTCAAATTTGGCGTAGCTGCTACTACCATTGCAGAAGGCGTTCCTCCGACAGGACTTGTTGGAAATACATCTATAAAATCTTGGGTAAGACTTACAGGTGTAGGTTCGTTATTGGTAATTTTAATCGTCAAACGTACTGGTGTATTAGCCTTCGTTTGCATAGGGCTAAACTCCTTGCTGATAGTAGGTGAGCTATTGCCTGTTGCGGTGGCAGTAGCACTACTGTAATCGTCTTCGGTGCTTACACCATTAGCAGGGGTGCTGTTTGGGTCATTGAGCGGTGAGGCAGACATTACTTCGGCAGTATATTTATACGTACCTGCTACCAATGCTTTGGTAGTAACCGTAAGCGTAGCTGATGCCCCTGCTGCCAAACTCGGCACTAACCAACCTGAACCAGGAGAATAAGTACCTACACTTGGGTTTGCAGAATCAAATGTCAAACCATCGGGCATAAGGTCAGCTACTTGAATATCGGTAGCAGCCATTGTACCTGTATTTTGTAGGGTAAATGTCCAAACAAAATCTGTGCCTGTACTACCACAGGTACTACCCGCAGTAGGGCTTACACCTGCTGTAAGTTTAAGGTCAATATTTTGTGTACCCAAACAAATCGCAAAACAAGCAGTATTATTACTACTCACGGCATCGGTAGCCAAGGCTGACGAAATACTTCCGCAAGCTGTTTGGCAAGCTCCACACACTTTTTCTGTGAGTGTTACTGTCTCGTCTGTAAAACAATCGTCTGCTCCATTAAAAACCCTTACTGTATAAACTTGTGTTCCTGAGGGATTGGGCAAGCCTGTAAATGTATAAGCTCCCGCCGCCAAAGCCACGGCTTTGTCATAAGATACGCCTGTGTAAGAATCTCCTGCCGAAATACCCACTTTATCGCCACCTGTTACGGCTGTTACTGCCACGTTAGCATCTATATTGGTCATGCCCGATGCTCCACAAGTAGCTTGTGTAGCCGTAAGCACTGTACCTATTGGTGGAACGCAAGGTGGTATTGGGACAGGACAAGTAGTTGAGTTGATGTTTACATTGTAATCTTGGTAACAAACATCATTGCCATTGAATACCCTGATGGTATAAGTTGTTACACTTGTTGGGTTGCTAAGTGCCGTAAAAGTATATGCTCCTGACACTAAGGCTGTGGCTGCCGAATAGGCTGGGCCTGTATAAATATCATCGGCAAAAATGCCTACTTTGTTGCCATTGGTTACGGCAGTGATGGCTATTTGGGCGTTGTTATTTGCCGTACCTGCCGTACAGGTGGCATCGGTAGGGGTTATAGTGCCTGTGGGTCTGGTACAGGCTGGCACACAGGTTTTTTCGTTGATGGTAACGCTATAATCTCGATAACAAGCATCCGAACCGTTGTAAATTCTAATGGTATAAATTTCTCCACCTACCGTGTTGGGCAATGCCGTAAAGGTGTATGCACCTCCCACTAAGGCAGTAGCCACACTATAATTATTGCCCGAAAACTCAGAACCTACCGAATAAGCCACTTTGTCGCCATTACTTACAGCACTTATGGCTATTTGGGCATCACTGTTTGCCGTACTTCCTGTACAAGTCGCTTGAGTAGTCGTTACAGTACCTGTGGGAGTAGTACAAGTAGGTACGCATATTTTTTCGTTGATGGTAACGCTATAATCTCGATAACAGGCATCCGAACCGTTGTAAATTCTAACGGTATAAATTTGTCCACCTACTGTGTTGGGCAATGCCGTAAAGGTGTATGCACCTCCCACTAAGGCAGTAGCCGCACTATAATTATTGCCCGAAAACACAGAACCTATCGAATAAGCTACTTTGTCACCATTGCTTACGGCAGTTATTGCTATTTGAGCATTACTGTTTGCCGTACTTCCTGTACAAGTAGCTTGGGTAGGCGTTACAGTGCCTGTCGGAGTGGTACAAGTAGGTACGCATATTGTGGTGTTGATAGTAACAGGAAAATCTTTGTAACAATTATCTTTTCCGTTGAAAATACGAACGGTATAAACTTGGCTTACCGCTGGGTTTTCTAAACCTAAAAAATTGGTTGCTCCGCCTACCAATGTTGTAGCCGTTGCGTAATTGGTTGTACCCGTATAGGTATTCCCTACCGAATAGGCTGCTTTGTCGCCATTGCTTACACCCGACACATTGATTTTAGCATCGCTATTGGCAGTGCTACCCGTACAAGTGGCTGAGGTTGTGTTTACTATACCATCTGGAAATGTACAAGGTACTACTGGAGCACAATCTTTGTTGGCAAGTATTACCTGATAGTCTTTGAAACAAGTATTGCTACCGTTGTATATCCTAACCGTATAAGTTTGGTTTGCCGCTGGGTTTGCCAAACCCGTAAAGTTGGTTGCTCCACTTACCAATGCCGTAGCCGTAGCGTAAGTAGTAGTACCTGTATAGGTATTCCCTATCGAATAGGCAGCTTTGTCGCCATTGCTTACACCCGACACATTGATTTGAGCATCGCTATTGGCAATGCCGCCCGTACAAGTAGCAGGGGTTGCATTTACAGTACCATCTGGAAATGTACAAGCTATCACTGGGGTACAGTCTTTATTGGCAAGTATTACCTGAAAATCTTTGAAACAAGTATTGCTACCATTATATACCCTAACGGTATAAGTTTGGTTAGTAGCAGGATTGGGCAAACCTGTAAAAGTATATGCTGCCGACACTAAGGGCGTAGCAGTTGTATAGGTGGCTGTACCTGTATAAGTTGCTCCTGTCGATATGGCTACTTTGTCGCCATAAGTTACACCAGTAACGGCAATTTGGGCATTATTGTTGGCTGTTGTACCTGTGCAGGTAGCCAATACAGCGGCAACCTTAGCCGTAGGCGAGCTACAGGTAACAGGACAAACAACAGGATTGAGCGTTACGGTTTTGTCTGTATAGCACGTAGGGCTAAATATCCGCATGGTATAAGTTTGAGGCGAAGCTGGGTTGGGCAGTTTGGCATCTACTGTACCCGTTATAGGTATGGCAGTGCTACCACTGGCGTAGGTGGCAGTGCCAGTATAAGTACTGCCTTTGCTATAAGCAGCTTTGTAAGTAGTTGCAAAAGAACCAGGCACTACGCTAATTCTACCATCGCTATTTGCTCCAGTAGCACTACAAGTAGCAGGGGTTACAGCGGCAATGGGGCTTGGGTTACTGCCACAAGTACCATTAATTGTTATATCATCATAACCTGTTGGGCGACCTGCTTTAAAATCTGTTAAACGTTCAACCAATCCAAAAACAACTTTATACGTTACTTCTTTAGAGCCATCAGAGCAAAACATTGCTGTACTTGGAAATGTAAATGTCATTACCTCATGAGGCTTTGTAATATTTTGGGTTTGGCTATAAATCTGTACACCATTGCGATACACTGCTACACCTTGTTTTGCAAAGGTTGGCGTAGTTGAGTTTGGCGTTGATATCTTCAAACTAAAACTACTCAAACAGCCATACTTACCTTGGGGTATAATATAGGTTGTGTATATATTGGCAGGAATAGCTGGATTCCAAACCGTACTATTAGGGTCATATCCATTACAAGGAATTCCAGTACAAAATTTTCCACCAATAAGACTTTCTACATAATAAAAATTCATTAAACAAAGGGCATTGGAAAAATCAGTTGTGTTTGTATGCCCCGTACTACCTAATAATGCCTGTCCACAACCCGAGTTGATGTCTGGGCAATAAACATAAGCATCAGACTTTAACACAGGATATATTCTTGATGCAGCATTACTTCTTTGAATAGCACCGTTACACTGTGCATTTGCAGTAAATTCTTGAAAAGTCCATTTTGCCAAAACTGAGGGCGTAGTAGAGGCACAGGCTTGGGCGTGGGCTGACGTGATAAATGATGAATGATGCGTGATGAATAAAATCAAAAAGAATGCCCATAGAAACTTAGCGTTTCGGGTGTTAGGTTTTGATATAATTGTTTTCATAATAATGTTTGTTTAAAATTTAATTTACCTTTACACTAATCGTCAATGTCTTGCTACCCCCATTGGCTATTGCCCCTATGTTCCATTGTTTAGTGCTTTCAGAATAAGTTCCTTGGCTGGGGTTGGCGTTTAGCAGGGTTGCATTGCTCGGTATATTGATGTTTGCTATGGCATCGGTTACAGCGTTTGGCCCACTGTTGGTAGCCGTAAAAGTATAGGTCAGCGTTTCGCCTTTATTGCCTGTTTGTGTTGCTGTTGCCACCGTCAGGCTCAAATCTGCTGTTATACAGTTGATAGGGCTAATTATTACAGTATTGTCTATGTAAGACGTAGCCGAAGCAAAAACTCGTATGGTATAAGGCTGATTTACCGTAGGATTGGGCAAGGTACTTGCTACGGTAAAAGGGGCAGTGGTCAGCGTTGTTGCCGAAGCAAAAGCAGGCCCCGTATAGGTGCTACCAATGCTATACCCAACTTTGGTAACATTAGCAAAAGAATTTAACACAAGTTTGGCATTGCTGTTGGTGCTTGTACCCGTACAAGTAGCAGATATTGCCGAGGCTGTTACGGTGGGTGAGGTTGAAAGTCCATTCCATACAAGCCTTTGATTTGAATAAATTGAGACGGCGTTTACAGTTTCGTTCCAAGTGTTTGTTGCAAAATTATAGTCATATACTGTGTTAGTACCATTACTTGGTAGAGCGTATAAATACTGACCGTCAGTATCTATACTACGTCGGACTATAAGATCCGTAGTAGCTTGTATTTTTGTGTGGGTTTGGGTGGTTAAGTCATACTTATACAAAGGACCCGTTTGCGTTTTGTAATAGATAGCATTACCCATCTTTGCCGAAGAACTGGCGGCATTGCCCGTAGTTAAAAGGGTGGTAACAGGGCTGGCGGTATTGGTAACTGGGTCGTACTTAAACATATCTTCGTAGGGGGCACCTCGATGAAAATAAATATAAGTTCCATCGTAAAACTGGGCATAGTTAAACGAAGTTGCTGTTAAGCCTGTTACACCCGCATTGATTACGGTCTGAACCGATGGATTGCTGGCAGATACAGCTAAAGTACTACTATATTTACATATTCCTGATGTCCCTACACCTGTAAGTATAAAAGTGTTGCTTCCAATACAAAAAAACCTGCCTAAAAACAAAGGGCTTGTACTTGATGAAACGTTACTCCATCCAATGCCGACAGTGTACTTTATTAAATCAGCTGTTGTAGGGGCTGTCCATGTACTTAAACCTGCAATTGATCCATCTGTTCCATTATCTCCTCGTGTTGCAAAGTAAGTACCCTTATATCCATTCATCCACATTATGTCGTTTTTATAATTGACAACATTAGGGCCTATCGGAAGATTATCTGGAACACCTCTGGTATATTGCCTGAGGTAATCACCTCCGTGATAAGTACTATTACTCAAATGATAAGTTCCAATTTTTTGAGCATTCGCTTGTGTGGAGAAAAGCAGAGCAATGCCTACGAGGAGGCTGTGCCAGGGTTTTAAATTCAGCCCATCGTTGGGGCGTTTTTTTGATTGTAGCATGTTAGTTTTAAAAATTAATTACACTTTAAAATGTTATGATGAATAATTATTAATTGACCTTTACACTAATCGTGAGTGTTTTGCTACCGCCATTGGCTATTGCCCCTATGTTCCATTGTTTGGTACTTTCGGTATAAGTTCCTTGGCTGGGGTTGGCGTTTAGCAGGGTTGCATTGCTCGGAATATTGATATTGGCTATGGCATCGGTTACAGCGTTTGGCCCACTGTTGGTAGCCGTAAAAGTATAGGTCAGCGTTTCGCCTTTATTGCCTGTTTGTGTTGCTGTTGCTACCGTCAGGCTTAAATCTGCTGCCGTACAGTTGATAGGGCTAATCAACACCTTTTTATCTATGTAAGACGTAGCCGAAGCAAAAACTCGTATGGTATAAGGCTGATTTACAGTAGGATTGGGCAAGGTACTTGCTACGGTAAAAGGGGCAGTGGTCAGTGTAGTTGCCGAAGCAAAAGCAGGCCCCGTATAGGTGTTACCAATGCTATATCCAACTTTGGTAACATTAGCAAAAGAATTTAGTATAAGTTGGGCATTGCTGTTGGTACTTGTACCCGTACAAGTAGCCGATATTACCGAGGCTGTTGCATCGGGTACGGTAGAAGTGCCATTCCATACTAACCTATTGGTTGAAGACATTTGAAGGAAAGTTGCAAGACCTCTCCATGTATTCGTTGAAAAATTATAGTCGTACAATGTTTGTGAAAGATCGACTGGTAATGCATATAAAGTTTGCCCGTCAGTAACCATATAATTTCGAGTTATAGCATCCGAATTCGCTTGGATTTTTGTGTGAGTTTGGGTGACTAAGTCATACTTATACAAAGGTCCTGTTGGCGTTTTGTAATAGATAGCATTGCCTATCTTTGCCGACGAACTGGTGGCATTGCCCGTAGTTAAAAGGGTAGTAACAGGGCTAACCGTATTGGTAATAGCATTGTACTTAAACATATCTTCGTAAGGGGCACCTCGATGAAAATAAACATCACTTCCATCAGCAAAACTGGCGTAATTAAACGAACTCGCTGATAAGCCTGTTACACCTGCATTGATAACAGTCAAAACCGATGGGTTTGTGGGAGATACAGCAGCAGATTGTGTATATTTACATATTCCCGATGTACCCACACCTGTAAGTATAAAGTTGCCATTTCCAACAGAAAAAAACTTGCCCAAAAATAAAGGACTTGGACCTGATGATACTGAACTATAAGTATTAGTGATGAAACTATATGACTGTAATATAGCCGTTGTAGGGGCAACCCACGTACCTGTCCCATCTGCTGCGAGTCCATTAGCACCTCGTGTTAGAAACACAGAACTATTACCTGTGGAATGCATCCAGATGTGTGCTTGCTGAATACTAGCACTAGCGAATCCTGTTTTTTGATTAGGGTCTCCTCTTAAAAAGGTATATGTTTGAGTAGCATATTTGAGGTCATATAGCATAACTTGAGCATTGGCTTGGGTAGAAAAAAGCAGAGCAATGCCTACGAGGAGGTTGTACCAGGGTTTTAAATTCAGCCCATCGTTGGGGCGTTTTTTTGATTGTATCATGTTAGTTTTAAAAATTAGTTGTTATGTTATATTAAGTCTAAAATTAGTTTGCTATTGGGTCTCCGCTTGAGGGCTGCCTTTTGAGCTTGCAAAGCCGCTTGCTTGTCGTTTCGGTAGAGATGCAACCGAATTAAGCTCTCCTCTATGGGGTACATTAGGCGGGGTGGTTCGTCGTACTTTATTAGGTTTTGCAGTTTGATGGCCTCCTGCCACGCCGCATCATTGAAGGGTTTTGAAGCATTAAGGTTGTCTATCCAACCCGCCAGTTCGTAGCGAGCCATGTTGAGTATATCGTAGGTTTCGTTGATACTTTTGAACTCTGCTGTTTGTTGATACTTCATTGCTTCCCTTTCAAACTGTTGCATCAATTGGGTAAGTTCGGCTCCTTTGGCAATGGCAATCTCGTCCTGTGCCATTTTGCTTGCTGAAACGAGGGTATTTCCTTCTTTGGGAGTTATTGATGCCATACCTTGTACATAAGCCCTTATAGCTTGCAGATAAATACGTACCATCGGGTTGGTGATGGGGGCATCTGGGGTATGCAGCCAAAAATTAAGTTCATCTTTTGCATCTCGCCATTGCCAGTAGCGGATGGCTACCAAAGCAGGTAAAATTCGTCCTTCATATAGTAGCATTTGGGCGGCTCCAGTATTAGGGATTTTGTTACTCAGCGTTATGTAAGCTAATTCTTTGGCTGTTTTGTAAGCAGTTTTGTAGTCGTTAAGTTCAGCCTGTGCAACTGCCAAAAATTGTAAGTTATGTATGTAGTTTTGGTTAGAAGAGAGGGGGATATTTTCAGCTTTGTGGTAGGCCAATTCTTGAGTTCGAGTCTGATTAAAAACCTTGGCAGCTTTCTCGTAGTTACCAACCAGATAATACAAATGGCCTGGCATGTGTGACAGGTGTGGAGAGTTTTTGCCAATTTTGAGCATTTTTTCAGTAACAGAAAACGCCTTAGCGAAGTCAGGCCGTAGTTCCATTACGTGGATATAATAATGCATTAGCGCTGCATTATTGGGATATTTTTTGAACGAATTTTCAAGAAGCTGTTTTACTTCTTGCTGTGTAGTTGCGTTATCGTGTTGACGTAGAATGATGGCAGCAAATGCAATAGCTTCGGGTTGATTGGGGTACTTTTTGTAAAGGTTTCTGAATGGTGTTTGGGCTTTTGCAATGCCACCATTAACCAATACAGCCGAAGCTTCTATCAAATCTTTTTCAAAGGGTGTACAAGAAGCTTGAAGTTTGAGTGCTTTATTGATAGAATTTTGCCAGATGGGCTCATTTCCCCCAAAACCTGGGGCACACATTGCCAAACCCCAATGGCCCATGGCACAAGTAGAATCGTATTTAATGACTTCTTTGAATGCCCGATAGGCTTCTAAGTACCAAAACCCATGCAAGTAATTCAGTCCTTGGTCAAACCACTTTTGGGCATCTTTATGGATAGTAGAAATTGTTAAATGACTATTACCAGTACCTTCACGATGATGTGGCATAGGTAAAGAATCAATACCTTTGGGTGTAGAAGATGCTCCAATGGTACATAATAATGTTGCTGAATACGTATATTTAGATTCAGTATAACACCCCGTTAGAAGTAGGTAGAGTGAGATTAATGGCATTTTTATCAATGCCTTTAGGTTAAAAAAAACGTTCATCGTGTAGGGTACTAAGTATGTATGTTATACCCCCACTACAAATCGAAGTCCAATTTTGATATTTATAAATAAGGTATCACCAATATCTAAAATAATAACACCAAATATCTATTTTGACTTTACAAAAGTCAATAATATAGGCATGTCAAATATGTAAAATACTTTAAGATAGTTGTCTCTTTTTTTGTTATTATACAAAAAAGCATTTTTTTTACACAAAAAGATTAATTTATACACATAAACAGACCTTTTTGATACATAAAAATAATCCTTGGCGTTATGTCCTAGGTAAGTTGTTGATTTCTTGGCACATTTTTTATGAATATCAATTTATCTTAACTTTTTAAATTATGCACATTAGAAACTGTTTAATCATTGAGGATAGTGAAGTATTTAGCTTTATGCTTGAAAGTTATTTAAAAAAGATGCCACTTTTTCAACTAGTTAAGACTTGTCAAACGTACTCTGAAGCCGTCGATATCCTTTGTTCTGAAAAAATAGACTTAGTATTCTTAGATATTGAATTACCTGATATTTCAGGTTTGGAACTGTTACGAAGTTTTTCCAATCTTCCACCTACTATCATTACTACTTCGCATAAAGAATATGCGGTTGATAGTTACGAAATTGGAAAAGCGGTAGATTATTTAGTAAAACCATTTACTTTTGAGCGATTTATAATGGCTGTAAATAGAGCATTATCTATAAACTTTGGTAATCATAGCTTTCTGGATAATGACTTTATTATTGTAAAAATGGGTAGAATATTACAAAGGTTTAATCTAAATGAAATAGATTATATAGAAGCCTTTACTATTTACTCAAAAATTTTTTATAACGAAGTACCTTATATTGTTAATGAAATTATCTCATCTTTAAATACTCAACTCGACTCTCAAAAATTTATACGAGTACACAAGTCTTACATTGTTAACGTAAAAAAAATTACTAGTATAGATACAAAAAATATCTGGATTGGAAAGATAGCTATCCCAATTGGAAAATCATATCGACCTCAATTTGAAGGATTATTACAGCTATTTGATAAGAACAAACATATTGATGAGTAAAAATTTAAGCTCTTTACTTAAAGAGTAGAGATACAGTTGTACCACCAAGAGTACTGTTAAGGGTAAGTTCACCCGCATTTTTTAAAACTAGTTCCTTGCAGATTTTTAGACCCAATCCTACTCCTTTCTCACCAGATGTACCTTTTTGAGTTTCTGGGAAGCGCGTATTATAATTAAAAGACTCTGGCAAACCAATACCTGAGTCTTTTATATTAATGCTTGCTTGATTATTGGTATTTACACTTTCTATTAAAATAGTACCGTTTATGGGGGTAAACTTAATGGCATTAGAGAGTAAATTACGCAATACAATTTCTATTTCCTTTTCATTTACTACGGCTTCGGTTGGTTTTAATTCCAACAATATGTTAATGGATTTTGCTTCAACGTTATTTTTTAACTGTTGTAATACTCTTTCAATGATAGGATTAAGATCTACTAAATGACGCTTATTATTTTGATAACTTAATTCTAAAAGTGACCAATATAAAAGATTATTTAACATCCCCTCAACTGATTCTATTTTGTTTGCAAGTGGTATCATAAATTCTTTTAGTTTTGATGGTGTAATGGCATTAGAATTAAATAACATCAATATCGCTTTTAGTTCGTTGATAGGGTTTTGTAAATCATGCCCCAATACAGCAAATATTTTATCTTTGACATGATTTGCATCGGTAAGTTCTTTCGTTTTCTTTTCTAAAGAATAATTTTGTATTTCTAAGAGGCGCCTTAGGTGACGTTGTTTTCGATAACTACTAAGCGCCCAAGCCAAAAGAAAAATGGTTAAAGCTGAAAGTCCAATAAACATATATTTTTGCTGCTGTTCTATCTTGATACGTTCGTCTTTGAGTTTGTTCTGGAATTCTTGGAAGGCTATTTCTTTTTGCTTTTCAGAAAGTTCGAGTTGTTTTTCTACTTCTAAGCTTAGTTGTTGTTGTTGGTTATTATTATATTTTTTATTAATACTCAATGCTTTTACTAAATATTCATTTGCTTTTTTGACTTTTCCAAGTTTACTATAGGCCATAGCCATGTTCTCTAATATATTAAATTCTTTGTCATCAAACTGAGAGTTTTTAAAAAAATTATAGGATTTCTCTAGATACATAAGCCCTTTTTTGATTTGACCCAGCCCTACGTAGTTTTTTCCCAACGAATAATATTTATTATATAAAATGATTTCAGGTAATACTTTTATATCAACAGTAGCTTTATTGATGTAGTAATTAGACTCATTATATTTTTTTTCAAGGGTTAAAATAGTAGCATAATTTCCATATACTACCGACATCATACTTAATGATAACTCGTTCTTTTTGATAGAAGCAATTTTCTCTGCTTCATTTAAAAAAGGTTTATACCTTTCGGAAAAGGTTTGAGTAATGGATGGAGTATTGCTTTTGTAAAAAAGGTCTGCTTCAGATGATAAAAGTACTGAGTATTGAACATTATAATAGACAGAGTCTCGAAAAGAAATCATAAATTTTCGAGATTTTTGCAAATATTCTTTCCCTTTATTAAGGTTTTCTAATGTAATATAATCTTGAGCAATATTAGTATAGATACTAAAGAGTAATAACCTATCGTAAGCTCTAGATTGTAAAAAATTGTATTTTTTGAGTATTTGTTGTAACTCGTTTATGCGTTGTCCTGACGATTTACACAACAAAGTTTTATTGAAAAGTGCATATTTAATTTGTTTGTCGTCCTTCAATCTTAAACCTATTTGATAGGCTTGGTCATAATAATAAGCAGCGGAGTCAGATTTTCCTAATCGGTCATAAGCCATAGCTAAACCATTGTACAATTTAGCATTAATAATATGATTGGGATATCCTTTGCTTATATTTAGTCCTTTCCGAACATAATAAAAAATACTATCTGCTCTAATTTGTAAATTAGCTATTTCTAAATAACAAACCATTTTAGTGGTGTCATGCTTGGCTGTTTGTAATTTTTGTTGCCAACCAGTTATGGTTGTAGGTGTTTTTTGAGCAAAGCTTATTTGTAAAAAAAATACCATTATGAATAAGATAATCAAGTTTTTCATTATTTGCCTTAGTATTAAAGAACAAAAGTAGCAAAGTCAATCAAAAGATAAGAAAAAAATATAATTTATATTGTCCTGCTCCCACAAGACGTAACCATTTAAAGTTGGAGGGAATTTCTTAATTTTCACAATCAAAATGGTAAAACAATGAAACAAACTAAATTTAGCGAAGCTCAAATCTTAGCGATATTGGGTAGCGTAGGCAAAGACAAGAACATAGAAAATGTATGCCGCGAACATGGTATTTCACCAGCTACCTTCTACAATTGGAAAAGTAAATATGGGGGTATGGGTACAGACGAGCTCAAGCGCATGCGAGAGTTAGAATCAGAAAATGCAAGGTTAAAGAAGCTACTAGCCGACAAAAGCCTTGACTACGACATACTCAAGGAGGGGTATGAACTCCTAAAAAAGTTGTAGCCCCTTTTATCCATCAACAAATCGTAAGGCAAATTAGTGTAGAAAAGCAGGTTTCCGTGAGGCGATGCAGTCGGGTATTAGGGCAGCGAAGAATAAGTTTGTACTATAAGCGTAAACGCAAAAACGAAGATGGCGAAATAGAAAAGATGTTGCAAGACAAAGCCGCAGAAAAGCCCAATTGGGGTTTTAAGTTATTGTTTTATTAGTGCCGTAATCAAGCTAAAACGTGGAATAAAAAACGTGTTTATAGGGTTTATAAGGCTAAAAAGCTAAATTTAAGAAGTCCCAAAGCACGTAAGAAGATAAAGAGAGTAGCCATAAATCCGTTGCCGGCAGAACAGATAAATCAAGGCTGGTCTATGGATTTTTTAAGCGATGTACTTTTGAGTGATGAGCGTAAAGTAAGAATTTTAAATGTGCTTGACGAATGCTCAAGAAAAGTACTTCTATCGTTTGCTGCGACAAGTATAAAGGCCAGAAAACTTGTGAAACTTTTACAGGAGTTGATAGCTCAAAAAGGCAAGCCTGCGTATATCAGATGCGACAACGGTCCTGAATTTATCAGCCACATCTTAGAAAAATTCACAAGAGAAAATGGCATTGAAATTAGATTTTCACAGCGGGGTAAACCCACTCAAAATGGGCTTGTAGAACGCTTGAATGGTACGCAACGCAAAGAGTGTCTTAACCTGAAATACTTCAAAACAGTACAAGAGGTTCAGCAGGATTTGGACGAGTGGTGGAACTCTTATAACTTTGATAGACCCCATTCAGCTCTGGGGTATTTAACCCCACAACAGTTTATTGACAAAAATCAAAATATCTACTTTAATTTGGTAGCGGCTTAGGGGAGCAGGACAATATGAGAATCAGGGAATTGTGTAAAACGTATTTGCAAATACAAAAAAAGAAAATACTATTAATCAAATCAGAAAGAGCTTCATAATAAGTAAAAAGCTCCTCTTAACAACGTCAACAGGAGCTTTAAATATACCGATTAGTTAGTTATCTCTTTTTTCTTTTTACTGTAAGTGGAATGCACAACTGCACAGGGCAGCAGTTATCGCCAGGCTCAATAATAATAGGGCAGCAACCACTCACAGGGCACGCTACATTAGTGGATGTGAAGGTATATGTGCCTACTGATTCAGCCAAGACACTATTGCGCCCTCTCCAAGAAATAATTTCCTGGCCATCCTTAAACCAGCTCACTTCCGTATACCTCAAAGCTACGTCCATCTGCACTTTTTCTCCAGCACATAATTTAATTGGAACACTAAAACATTGGCGATCAAGATCATCTTCCTCTTCCTTATTATTGCAGGGGGTTGAATCTATGTCTTTTTCATTGGTTTTGCATATTTCGGCTGTATTGAAATGGACTCCTTCACTTACTGCTTTTACCTTGTAGGATAGCTTTACCGTATCACCATTAGCTGCAATATCGCCTATAATCCACTTAATCACATTTCCACTTATAGTCGCATTACCACGACTTGCCACAAAACTTCCAGCCAAAAACTGAATACTTGTTGCTATACTATCCGTTACTTCTACTCCCGTTGCACCTACTTTCGATTGATTAAATACCTCTAACGTATAAGTCAGTTCGTCACCTATTTTTGCGATTTTCTTATTGATATACTTCTTCAAGGCTACATCGACATTATCGGGACAAGTTTGTGTGGTAATAGTAATTTTAGTTCGATTCATTAGAGGACAAGAGGAATCAGTAGGCTTTACTGCAACAAAGAAGCTATCATTGGCTGTCACTATTCCCGTGGGGGTGAATGTAGTACCTGTTGCTAATATTTCTGTACTGGTATTCGTTTTGTACCATTCTATTGTCCCTGAACCCGTTATGCTTGCTTCCATTTTAGGATAAGAATTTCCCTTACAAACTACCTGAGATGGTACGAGGGCAATAGGTTGGCTTGGACAATTACAATTCGGTGCATTGACTGATAATACAGTCGTACAGCCATTCAAGCTTGCAGTTAAAGTGACCGTTTGACCAGATGGAATACCCGATATAGTAGTGGCTAACATAGTCCCTTTATCCGATACCACAGAACCATTGCTCGTAAATGAAATTGAATAAGTGGTTAAATCGGTTGAACAACCAGTCGTTTCAATGGTAAGCGTCGGCTTGGGCGTAACCGTGACGGTCGCCGTTGCTGTACCTGTTCCCACGCACGGGGCGGTGCCAACTGTGCAAGTGGCCGTGTATGAAGTTGTTGTTGTAGGACTAACCGTTTTAGCTAAACCTGTTGTTCCATCGTTCCAACTAACCGAGCCAGCACAGTTTGAAACTGTCAAGATTGCTGATTGACCAGCACAAATCGTTGGGCTGTTGACCGTCGGTGTGGGTGTCGGCTTGGGCGTAACCGTGACGGTGGCCGTTGCTGTACCTGTTCCCGCGCATGGGGCAGTGCCAACTGTGCAAGTAGCCGTGTATGAAGTTGTTGTTGTAGGACTAACCGTTTTAGCTAAACCTGTTGTTCCATC
>NZ_JBYFCK010000034.1:0-49965 GCF_057652155.1 Runella sp. R0.1_18 | reverse complement strand
CGCCTTCAAGTCCGATATTTCTTTAATCAACTCTTCCATAATCTCATCTATGCAAATAGCGTACCTAAACAGTTACAGTTGTTTTTAAATCAACTGCAAATTTGACCTCTTCATTATGTTTATTTATAAAAGTTAGATCAGGGTAATAATTTTGGTGCTCAGTTAGTAATATTTTATATCCAATTTCGTCAGCAAACTGAAGGATTTGAGGAAAAATGTGTATTTCAAGAATTTTTGACACAATCTTAGTGTCAGAAGAAATTGTATAGATGTTTTTATAAACATCAATGAACCCCTTTACTGACCAGTCGCCATTATCAGTTGAGACATATTTTTCTAACTTATTGGTAAATCTTTCAAGCCCCCTTTTGAAGTCTGCCTTATATCTTTCCTTATCCATTGCTGTCATTTATCAAATTTATTAAAAAATATTGCTCTTTTCGGTGTATCAGGGTTAATACTATCATTTGTTGCCATTGAATATAAGACCGAAACATGATTTCTACTCTGCCCGCACAATGTACTCGGGCTTCACTGTCTCAAATTGATTGAGACGCAGCCAAAGCTGGGCCAAAACCACTACGTCTTCTTTGCAGTAGCGACGGATGCGGTCGAGGTCTTTTTCGGCATAATACACCCGTGTTACATCTTCGCCGCTGATGTCCGATTTACTACTCGGAATTCCAAAAAGCGCCGCCAACAAGTCCAATTGCGCAAAACTTTTATAGTCACCATAGCGCCACATGTCAAGCGTGTCTTGGTGAAGGATTTCCCACGGCTTTTTCCCCGAAAGCTGGAGCGATTCGGGCAGCGTAATACCGTTGACCAACATCCGTCGGCAGATGTAGGGAAAGTCAAACTCCTTGCCATTGTGAGCGCAGAGAATGAGTTGGTTTTGGGGGTATTTTTCGAGCAATTCTTTAAACTCCAACAACAGGGCACGTTCGTCGTCGCCCGCCAGGGATTTTACTTTAAAACGCGGCTGCTCGTCGGTGGTATTCCAATACAACGCCCCAACGCCGATACAAATAATTTTGCCAAACTCCGCATAAATCGCCGCTCGACGGTAAAACAAATCGAATGGCGCTACGTGGTCGTCGTTGCGAATATTGGCTGCTTTACGTTCCCACTGCTCCTGCATTCGTTCGTCAAGCTGGTCAAATGAAGCTTTCGACGAAACCGTTTCGATGTCGATAAAAAGTACGTTTTTAGCTTTTTTGCGGAGATCCATGGCGGTGAAGTTTAAGGGAGGAATGTAAGAACAATTCAGAAGTCGGGTTGCTCACAACCCGACGATTTGTTTACTTCGGGAAGCGCATACGGTAATCTACCTTCACTGCGCCTTTCGTAATGTCAGCCAAGCGTTTTTTGAGCATTTGGCGCTTGAGCATCGGCAAATAGTCCGTAAACAATTTACCTTCTAGGTGATCGTATTCGTGTTGAATGATACGAGCCGCCATGCCATCGTATTCTTCGATGTGTTCGTTCCACTCAGGGTCACGGTATTTTATTTTGAGCTTTTCGGGACGATATACATCCGCCCGAATGCCTGGAATACTCAAACATCCTTCTTCAAACGCCCATTCATCGCCCGTTTCTTCCAAAATTTGGGGATTGATAAACACCTTTTTGAATCCTTCCAAACTTGGATCTTTGTCCTCTTCTTCTTCGTCCTCGTTGAGAATAGTACCATCTACGACAAACACACGAATACTTTGTCCTACTTGTGGCGCTGCCAACCCAATGCCCGACGATTCGTACATGGTTTCGTACATATTTGCTACAAATTCGGCCAAGTTGATTTCGTCCTTTTCAATAGGTCGAGCCACTTTACGCAAAACGGGGTCCCCGTATGCTACGATGGGAAATATCATGGAAATTATTTTTTCGTGGTTAAATACGATTGTAAAATGATAGTCGCGCTCATTTTGTCGATATTGGATTTATCTTGACGGTCACTTTTTTTGGTTCCCATCGAAATCATCGTTTGGAGTGCCATACTGCTGGTAAAACGCTCGTCGTGTTCGTAAACGGGTGTTTCGGGAAAAGCTTTTTTGAGTTGTTTGATAAAGCCCTTCACGTGCGGCGTGTTGTTGGTATCGGTATTATCCAATTTTCGGGGCATTCCTACCACAAACGACTCAACGGCTTCCGTAGCGGCATAGCGCTTCAAAAAGTCGATTAATTCATGCGAACGAACCGTATCTAGCGCCGTCGCAATGATTTGCAATGGGTCTGTCACCGCAATACCCGTTCGTTTGGTTCCGTAATCAATCGCAATGATTCGCGCCATTTATTCGTTGTTTCTAATCGAAACCTTATAGGTTTTAAAAACCTACAAGGTTTACGAATCAATTAAGCTGCAAATATAGCAGAAAATTCGTCAGCCTCTTTGGGGAAAAATGTTGAAAAACCACCCCAACGAAATGACATTTTGGCAGAATTGGCGTGCTCGCATTATTATTTTACAGAAGAAAGTGTTCTCCAAACAATGTCTTGTTAAATATTGTTAAAAGTTAGAAATTGGGGCACGGAATGCTTTTAAAACGCGTTATCTCGGTACTTTTTTACAAGCAATCACTCAAAAAAACCATAACCAAAAGCTCATAAAAGTCATGAATCAGAATTGGAAATCATTGGCATTGGTTGGACTTATTTCAAGTGCAGCGACCATCGGAGGTTACAAGCTTATTGGAGGTCTTGACGATACCAAAGACGTTATTTTCAAAGAAGCCGACAGCCCATTGACGCGCTTCACTTCGGCTCCTCCTGCGGGTGCAGCCGTTGATTTTACCTATGCGGCCGAAATATCCACGCCTGCGGTCGTTCACATCAAAGCATCGGCCATGCGCCAAGCCCAGCAAAGAGGCATGGATTTATTCGATTTCTTTGGAGAAGACTTCGGTTTTCGCCGTGGCGGGCCTCAAAAGCAAGAGTCATCAGGCTCGGGGGTCATCGTTAGCGCCGACGGGTTTATTGTCACCAATAACCACGTAGTAGAAGGTGCCGAAGAACTCGAAGTAGTGATGTCGAACAAGCGCACCTACAAAGCCAAAGTCATTGGAACTGACCCTTCTACAGACATTGCGGTCATTCAAATTCCAGCCAAAGACCTTCCTTCGCTTGCGTTTGGAAACTCCGACGCCATCAAAGTGGGAGAATGGGTAGTAGCCGTAGGAAACCCCTTCAATTTGGAATCAACCGTTACGGCGGGGATTGTAAGTGCCAAAGGGCGTGGAATTGGAATTCTGAACCAACGCCAATCAGCCAACCGCCAAGGAGGTGACACGCCACTTGAGTCGTTTATCCAAACCGATGCCGTTGTTAACCCTGGTAACTCAGGAGGTGCATTGGTAAACCTCAAAGGGGAATTGGTGGGTATTAACACCGCCATCGCCAGCCCAACGGGAAGCTACGCAGGTTATGCGTTTGCCGTACCTGCTAGTTTGGTAAAAAAAGTATCAAGTGATATTATTAAGTTCGGTGGGGTTCAACGTGGATACATTGGTATCATCCCTGAAGAACTCGACAGCAAAAAAGCTGACCAATACGACGTTAGAGTAGCAACGGGAATTTATGTCAAAGGATTTGGCGATGGCAGTAGTGCCGCCAAAGACGCTGGCTTAAAAGTGGGTGACGTTATCACCAAAGTCGATGGCATTGAGGTGGATTCTGACCCTAAATTCCGCGAACTTGTGGCCCGTAAGCGCCCAGGCGAAGCCGTCAACTTGACCGTTAACCGCAATGGCTCGGTGAAAGATTACAGTGTGATTCTCCGTAACCGCGAAGGTGGAAAAGAAATCATCAAAACCGATGAAGCAGATGCCGCCCTTGGTTCGCTTGGTGCTCAGTTTGGCGACCTCAACTCACGCGAAGTACAACGTCTTCAACGTGCCAACATCAGTGGAGGTGTAAAAGTAACGGCTATGCAAGGCGGAAAACTTGCCCGAGTAGGTGTAGAAGAAGGTTTTGTGATTACGAAAGTCAACGACAAACCTGTCCGTTCGGTGAAAGAACTCAAAGCAGCTCTGGCAGACAAAAACGGCGGGCGCGTTCAGATGGAGGGTTTGTACCTTGATTATCCAGAAGACGTCTATTCGTTTGGATTTAATTTGTAATCTTTGATTTTATCCCTCAAAGGGTTAGGACTGCAAAAGTCCTAACCCTTTGTTTTTTTCAGAGGTTTAGTTATTATTGCTCGTTCTCCTAACCAAATTACACCAATGACAACCGCGATTATCATCACCATTTGTCTTTTAATATTAGCTGCTTATATATTTGATATTACTTCTTCAAAAACCAAAATACCATCCGTTATTTTATTGCTACTCATGGGTTGGGGAGTTCGTCAACTTTCGATATCAACGGGGCTTTTTATTCCAAATCTCACACCTGTACTACCAATTTTGGGGACTATTGGACTAATTCTCATTGTCTTAGAAGGTTCACTGGAATTACAACTTAATGGTTCAAAACTTGGGTCTGTCAAAGAATCATTCATGGTAGCACTGCTTCCTATGGTAGTTTTAGCGATCGGAACAACTATCGCTTTTGTCTATTGGGGAGGTGCATCTTTTAAGGATACCCTATTAAACGTACTTCCTTTGTGCGTCATCAGTAGCGCCATTGCCATTCCGAGTGTCAAAAATTTACCGAATACCCAAAAAGAATTTGTCATTTATGAAAGTAGCCTTTCCGACATTTTGGGCGTGGTATTTTTTAATTTTGTGGCCTTCAACGAAACCTTTGGCTTTAGCTCGCTTACGCAATTTGTTGGTCAGTTGCTGGCCATTATTCTCATTTCGTTTATAGCCACGGGAGCGCTGTCTTACTTATTGAGCAAAATCGACCACCACATCAAATTTGCACCCATTATTCTGCTCATCATTTTGATTTATAATATCTCAAAAATTTATCACCTTCCTGCCCTAATTTTTATTCTTATTTTTGGATTGTTTCTGGGAAATTTAGACGAAATCAAGCGATTTGGCTGGATAGAAAAGCTTAAACCCAGCGTTCTTGACCGTGAAGTGGCGAAGTTTAAGGAAATTGTCGTCGAAGCCACATTTGTCATTCGGGTCTTATTCTTTTTGCTCTTTGGGTATTTGATGGAAACGGCCGAAATCCTCAATGCTGACACTTTTGTGTGGGCGATAGGCATCGTTGCGGGGATTTTTATCATTCGAGCGGCGGTTTTGAAGATTTACCGTATTCCACTTTCACCTTTGGTGTTTGTCGCGCCGCGAGGTTTAATCACCATTCTTCTTTTTTTAAGCATTCCTGCCACTCAAATGATTCCCCTAATCAACAAATCGCTTATTATTCAAATCATCATTCTCACTGCCCTCATTATGATGGCGGGCTTGATGTTAAATAAAAAGGAAGAAAAATAAGTTTAGAATGTCGAGGGTAGAATGCAGAATGAGAGTACTATAATTCGACATTTTGCACTTGAAATTTGACACTCAATCTAACATTCCACCCAACGACCTTCTTTTAAGCTCCGAAGGGCGGCAAAAGAGGCTTGGGTTGTATTGACAATTTGGTCAAAAGGAATCAGGGGAGCTCCACCGCTCTGAATTCGTTCCATCAATGCTTGAAACTGCGCTTTGTGCCCTTTGTCTTGCGTAGTTTTAAGCTTTGAAAACCCTTTAAAACCGTATCCTTCCAACGTACGAAAGTTATCTAAAACCAACGTCCGTTCCTGCGAATACACTTCTACTCGCTCTTTTGAATACGCTTTGCTTCCATTGGAAAAATAATTAATGACGCCCGTTGAGCCATTTTCGTACCTCAATAAAATACTGGCGCTATCAGTTGTTTCAGTGGGGTTTGTTCCCATCGCGTTCATACATACTGCCGTCACCCGACTTCCTGTTAGGAATGTAATCAGGTCGATAAAATGACAGGCTTCTCCCAAAATCCGTCCTCCGCCCACGGCACGGTCATGCACCCACGACGAGGCAGGAATAAACCCTGCGTTCATGGTCGCAATCACATTCATCGGGGCATTGCCTAACAGCGATTTCATTTTTTGAGCATGAGGCGAAAAGCGGCGATTGAATCCCACCGTGACACTTGCAGCAGGTGCAACCGACGTTTTTATCGTGAGTAATTCGTTCAATTCTTCCTCAAAAATCGCCAGAGGTTTCTCCACAAACACGTGTTTCCCTGCCTGCAAAGCCTCAATCGTCAGGCGCGCGTGTTGGTGGTGACGAGTGGTAATAAGTACCAAATCCACCTCATCGTCGGCCAACATTTCGCGGTAGTCGGTGGTACTGAGGGCAATGCCGTGTTTCTGGGCCAACGCCGTCCCCGATAGCCCGTTTGCACTCGCAATGTATTTGATATTTGATTGACCTGCTCCACCTTTTAAGGCGGGCAACAAGGTCATTTTGGTAAAATTACCCGCCCCGATAATTCCAACAACTCCTTTTTTTGCTTCAAAAACCGTATCATTATAACGAACGGTTCGGGAAAGCGAAGGTTTTTCGGGATACGCCAGTAGCGAGGCAATCGTGCCACCTCTGCTCATATCACCGTAAATAGTGGCATAATTTTCCAATGGCACTACCTCCGTAATGAGCGGTTTTACATCCAACTGCCCCGATTCCAGCAATTGAAGGAGGGTTTGAAAATTTCGATTTTCGGTCCAACGAACAAACGGCAGCGGATAATCGACGCCTTTCTGTTCGTAATCGTCATCGTAACGACCTGGCCCGTAGGAACACGAAACCTGAAACGTCAATTCTTTTTCGTAAAATTCGGCTCGGCTCAGTTGAAGTCCAATCACACCCACCAAAACAATTCGCCCTCGTTTCCGCGACATACGCGCGGCCTGCGAAATAATCTCGTCGGTTTTGGCCGAAGCTGTTATAATGACGCCATCCGCTCCGACGCCGTGGGTATAGCTTTCCACAAACTTCACGGGGTCGTCGCCCAGGCGTGGATTGCACGGAATGATGCCTTTGCTCGCCGCTATCTTTAACTTTTGTTCGTCCAAATCTACCCCAATTACCCGACAACCATTCAGGCGCAGCAGTTCGGCCGTGAGCAACCCAATCAACCCCAGTCCAATTACTACCACCGTTTCGCCCAAAGTAGGATTCAGTAGCCGAACTCCTTGAAGACCAATAGAGCCAATGACCATAAACGAAGCTTCGTCGTCGGTGACATTGTCGGGAACTTTGGCCACCAAATGCCTTGGTACACACACAATTTCGGCATGAGAGCCATTGGAGGCTACACGGTCGCCTACCCGCAAGTCGGTCACGCCCTCCCCAACGGCAATGATTTCTCCTACGTTGCAGTATCCCAACGGCAAAGGCTGCCCCAATTTGTTAAAAACTGTTTCTAGGGTAGGCATCAAGCCATCCGACTTGATTTTATCCAACACCATTTTGACGCGCTCGGGTTGTTGGCGGGCTTTTTCAATCAGGTTGGCTTTCCCAAATTCGACCAACATCCGTTCGGTCCCCAACGATACAAGGCTCCGTCGGGTGTGAATCAATACCGCACCGCGTTTTACCTGAGGGGCGGGCACTTCCTCCAAAATCGTCTGTCCGTTTTGGAGGTTTTGAATTAGTTGCTTCATGGAGCAAAAATACAAAAGCTACCTTATTCTAAAATTTGTAAACCTACCAATTACAAATACTCCTCACAAAAAGCGCCGAATTACCCACAAAATCGCGCTGGGAGGCAAAGGCTGCTAGTATGTTCCCCAAATCAAAGAGTAGTATCAGCAACAAACCCACTTTTTTTGAAATTTACCGTAAAAAGCACCATTTTCGCCACTTCAACATTAAAACCCTAAAAAACTAACTATGAAATCTTCGGTTCGGATACAACTGATGCTCATGATGTTCCTCCAATTCTTTACGTGGGGATCTTGGTACGGACAAATGAGCGTTTATCTTGGTAAACAGCTCAATGCCACGGGCGACCAAATCGGGAATGCCTATACGGCCTTCTCTATTGCTATGATTATTTCGCCTTTTATTGGTGCTGTAGCCGACCGATATTTTGCGGCTCAAAAAGTACTCGGTGTGCTCAACCTTATCGGCGCTGGGTTGCTATTTGTGCTTTCGCAAGTCACCGATGCTAGTAATTTTTTCTGGTATATTTTATTGTACTGCTTGTGCTTTGCGCCCTGCATTGCGCTTACGACGTCCATTTCGATGCGTCAAATCGAATCGCCCGAGCGAGATTTTCCTACCATTCGGGTGATGGGAACCGTGGCTTGGATTGCTGTTACCAACCTCATTGGTTTCTTGAACGTGGGCGATAAAGCCACTATTTTCCAAATTTCGATGGGAACGTCGTTGGTGCTTGGTCTATTGGCCTTTACGCTTCCCAACACCCCACCACGTGCTACGGGACCCGTTAACATTGGTCAAATCATCGGCGCCGATGCCTTTTCATTGTTCAAAGACCGTTCATTTACGATTTTCTTTATCTCTTCCGTAGCGATTTGCATTCCGTTGTCGTTCTACTACGCATTTGCTAACCCCTCGTTGCGGGCATCGGGCATGGAGTTTGTTGAAAACAAAATGTCACTTGGTCAAGTATCGGAAGTAGGCTTTATGTTGCTTATTCCGTTAGCATTTAGCCGTTTGGGCGTAAAATGGATGCTTGCCGTTGGACTTATTTCTTGGATTATTCGCTTCCTTTGCTTTGGCTATGGCGATGCTTCAACCAGCGAATGGATGCTGTATGCCGCTATTTTACTCCATGGCGTTTGTTTCGACTTTTTCTTTGTGACGGGGCAAATTTATACCGATACCAAAGCAGGTGAGCGTATCAAATCGCAGGCGCAGGGGCTTATCACCTTGGCAACGTACGGCATCGGGATGGGGATTGGCTCTTGGTTGGGTGGACAAGTGCTTGCCAACAACACTAACGCCGAAAATATCACCAACTGGCTGAGTGTCTGGACAGTTCCCGCAGGGATTGCAGCAGGAGTACTTGTTTTGTTCTTGATTTTCTTTAGTGACAAAACCGACAAAAAAGCAGCCATCACTCACTAAATAAACGACGAGGGGCGGCTCACTTCCCCAAAAGAATCTACTAAAGAGCGCATCTCGTTGAGGTGCGCTCTTTATATTTGCGACCAATTTTTATCCCTGCTATGCAAATTCTTACCTACAACGTCAATGGCATTCGAGCTGCCATGCGCAATGGCCTTGTCGAATGGCTCGCCGACAAACCTTTTGACATTCTTTGTTTTCAAGAAGTAAAAGCTACCCTCGACCAAGTGAGTTTGCTTGAGTTCGAAGCCCTTGGTTATCAGCTGGTAGGCTGGAACGCCGCCCAAAAAAAAGGCTACAGCGGAGTGGCTATTTTTGCCAAAACTCCCGCCGACCGCTGTGTACATGGCTGCGGAATGGAGTTGTACGATTACGAAGGACGTGTCATTCGGGCTGATTTTGGCGGTTTGACCGTCATTAATGCTTATTTTCCTTCAGGAACAAGCGGCGATGAGCGGCAAGATGTCAAAATGCGTTTTTTAGAGGATTTTTACGAGTGGATTCATGCACTTCGCCAGACAGGTCAGCACCTAGTCATTGTGGGGGATTATAACATTGCCCACCAAGAAATCGACATTCACGACCCCGTTCGTAACAAAAACACCACAGGATTTTTGCCCGAAGAGCGTGCTTGGATGACCAAATGGTTTGAAAGTGGTTTTACGGATGCTTTCCGCTATGCCAACCCCGACTTGGTAGAATACAGTTGGTGGAGTTATCGGGCAGGAGCACGGGGCAACAACAAAGGGTGGCGCATTGATTATCAGTCAATTAGTAGCGACCTCAAAGACAAAATCGTAGCTTGTCGCCAATTGGCCGATGCAGTACACTCCGACCATTGCCCTGTCTGGCTTGAAATCGCTTACCCTTAAAACACCTATTTTGGGGTAGGTTTTTCATAAATTTTGGTAAAACGGCTAAATTCTTCCAATTTTGCTTCGTTTATCTCGTTTTTTATGATAGATTGAGCCTTAAACAGCACCAGCCAACGAGATTCTCTTAATCAATGAAAAATCCATCCCTTCTCTGGGTCGTCCTTTTTTTGAGCCAATTTGTGATGGCTCAAAAAAATAAACCTGTCGGTGAAACCGACGCCCAAAAATCGCAAAGATATGAGTTAGAATCTTTGCTTGCCGACGGCATGAAATACGCTACGATGGAGGAATACCAGCGGGCTGATAGTGTGCTTCGGACTGCCCTCAAAATGAGCCCTAACATCCCTGCCATTAACTACGAGTTGGCGCGTGTTCTTCTCAAACGTGAACGCTTGGATGAAGCCGCTATTTATGCCCAAAAAGCAACCCAACTTTCACCAGATAATACGTTTTATACCATACAGTTAGCCGAAATTTACAGCCAACAACGCAAATACAGCAAGGCTGCAGAACTGTACAAAGACATTATCCGAAAAGATACTGAAAATGCCGAATATGGACTTGAGCTTGCGGCGGTGTATATTTTGGATGAAAAGTACGAAGAAGCCCTCAAAGCGTACGACGAAGTGGAAAAATCGCTGGGTATTGATGAAGACCTTATTCACCAAAAGCAACGGATTTATCTCAAATTAGATAAGCCCAACAAAGCCATTGACGAAGCCAATAAACTCATCAATGCCGAGCCTACTGAAGCACAATATGTGGTAGAATTGGCGCAGTTGCTTATCATGGGTAAACGCCCCAAAGAGGCACAAGAACAACTCGAAAAAGCCCTCAAAATCAACCCCGACCAAGGCGATGCCCGCATCATGCTGGCGGAACTTTTTAGACAAAATGGGGATAATAAGGCTGCTGACCAGCAAATGGGGCAGATGTTTAACAACCCCAATGCCGACATCGACACCAAAATGCAGGCGTTGGTGGGACTGTTGCGGGAAGCCAAAGACGAGGCTACACGCCAAGAAGTGCTCAACCGTGCCGCCGAAATCGTCAAGGCCCATCCCAAAGACATGCGGGCTTATGTGGTGTATGCCGACCTCCTCGCCAAAGCTGACCGCAAGGCAGAAGCACGTGATGCTTACATGAAAGCCGCCCGTATCAACCCATCAATGTATGAAGTGTGGGGAGCTGTATTGCAACTTGATAGTGATTTGAATCAACTGGACAGCCTCATTGCCCATTCGGAACAAGCCATTGAAACGTTTCCGAACCAAGGGCTTTTTTGGTATTCCAACGGCTCGGCACATCTTGTAAAAAAACACTACCAACAGGCTGTGGATGCCCTCGAAGAAGCGCAAAAATTGACGAGCGAAAACAAAGATTTGCAAGGCGCTATTTTGGCCCAACTTGGAGATGCTTACCACGGACTTAGCGAGTACGCCAAATCGGATGATTCGTACGAAGCTGCCCTAAAAATTGACCCTAAAAACGACCACGTACTCAATAATTACAGCTATTTCTTATCGCTTCGTAAAGATAAGCTCGGGCGCGCCAAAGAAATGGCCGCAAGCGTAGTGGAGCGTCATCCCACCAATGCAACCTACTTAGATACCTATGCTTGGGTACTCTACGTGATGAAAGATTACAAAAATGCCCGTATTTACCTCGAAAAAGCCATTGAAAGCAACAACAAGGTAAGCGGTACCATTGTAGAGCATTATGGGGACGTATTGTACCAACTCGGGGAAAAAGAAAAGGCCGTGGAACAATGGAAAAAGGCCAAAAGTATGGGAGAAAACAGCCAACAAATAGATAAAAAAATTGCAACAGGACAGTTGATAGAATAAAAACAAAGGAATGAAGCTCAATTGGTTGTTTTTTGTGGGAATTACGCTCTTTGCAGGCTTGTCGTCGTGCCATCGCCAACGACAAAAAAGCCAGCAAAGTGTCCCCACCGACAGCATTGCTGTCGTAAAAGTAGATACCATCGTTCAACCTAAGAAGGATACCGCAGTAGCCGTTAAGCCAACCGTTGAACCTGAAGACATTAAAGTCAGCATCGAAAATGTTGATTTTCGGTATTTAAGTGCCAAGTCGAAAATATCGTTTAAAAGCAAAGACCAAGAAATTGATGATGCCAGCGTGACCATGCGGATGCGTAAGGACAGTTTGCTGTGGTTACAGATTTCCAAGGGTCCTATCGAAGTGGTGCGGGGAATCATTACCAAAGACTCCATCAAAATTGTGGATCGTTATAACAAAAAAGTGTACTTATACGATTTCGCAGGACTGAGTCAGCAGTTTAATTTTCAGCTAAGTTTTGACCTCATTCAGTCGATTTTAGTGGGGAATATGCCCATTCCGAAGAAACCAGGGCAGCGCTTCAAAAAAGAAAAAGACTATTTTATGCTTCGCCAAGACGAAGGTAAAATTTCCCTTGAAAATTACATTGGTGAACAAAATCGCCGCTTGAAAAAGCTGTTGGTAACTGAGCAGCCCACCAAAAACTCACTGACGCTCGACTACGAAGATTTTACCCAGCTCAACAATTACTTATTTCCTTACACCAGCTTGATTGAGTTGGATTACGAGTCAAAAAAAGACCAACAACGCTACCAAACGGTGTTTCGGATCAAACACCAAAAAGTTGAGTTGAGCGAAAAACCCTTGAGCTTTCCGTTCAGTATTCCTGCCAAATACGAACGAAACTAACACTAAAATTACTGTATGAATGCCATTTATCGAATACGCTTTGTTTCTTTCTTGATTGTTGGGTTACTCACAGCAAGTCTTCAGGGATTTGCCCAAAAAAGTCGTCAACAATTAGAGAAAGAAAAACGCGAAAACCTCGAACGCTTGCAAGAACTTCAGGGGGTATTGAAAAAAACAACGGAGCAAAAACGTGCTAGTTTGGGGCAGCTCAAGGCCATCAAGCAGCAAATCAACGCCCAAAATCGCAAGGTGGAACTCATCAACGAAGACCTCAAATTAATGGACAATGAGTTGAGCGAGTTGCAAAAAGCAAAATTGGAACTTGATAAAGACCTCTCAAAACTTCGCGAAGAGTATGCAAAGATGATTTATAACGCTGCCAAACGCAATAATAGTCTTAGTGAACTTAGTTTCTTGTTTTCGGCACCTACTTTTAATCAGTTTTTGATTCGTTATAAATACTTAAAACAATACACGGACGAGCGGGAAAAGCAGGTCAGTGAAATGAAAAAAGTGCAAGCGTTGATGATTTCTAAATCAACGAGCATTTCTAACAAAAAGAAAGACCAAGAAAACGCCCTCCAATCCAAGATTGCGGAAGGGAAAAATTTGGAACAATTAAAAGGCGAACAAGACAAAGTTGTAAAAGAATTGAGCGGCCGCGAAAAAGAAATTATTGCCGAAGTATCGGAAGTGCGGAAAGCCAACAAACAACTTGAAAATGCCTTAACCCGCATCATTCAACGCGAAATCGAAGAACGCCGCGAGCGAGCCCGTGTTGCTGCTCGCGAACGAGCCAACCGCGAAAAAGCCGAACGCGCTGAGCGCGAACGGGCCGAACGAGAAGCCGCTCGGAACAAACCTTCTGAAAAACCCCGAGAAAACAACGAGGTAGCCAAAGCCGAACCAGAAAGCAAACCTGAGCCGAAAAAAGAAAGAGAAGTCGAAGAAGTGAATGAAAGCGGGATGAATGAAGCAGAAGTAAAACTTGCTTCCTCTTTTGCAGCCAACCGTGGCCGTTTACCTTGGCCTGTACCAGGGTTCATTTCTGATGGTTTTGGGACCAAAGAAGTAATGAAAAATGTTAACCAAGAAAACCACGGAATCGACATTCAAACAAAAGCAGGTGAGACCGTTAAATCCGTATTTGATGGGGTCGTTTTAGGAATCGAGAACCAATATTTGATGAAAAACGTGGTGCTGGTTCAGCACGGCGACTTTTACACCGTTTATGCAAAACTCAAAAGCGTCAACGTTCAACCTGGGCAGCGTTTAAAAGCGCGTGACGTTATTGGGGTCGTTGCTACGGATGGTGAAGGAATTTCAGAAGTTAACTTTCAGATTTGGAAATTAAATAACAACAAAGCCAATCGCCTCAACCCCGAACCGTGGCTTCGTCCTCGTTAGTAGTACTCCCAAAAATCGTATAATAATTTGCTATGTCAACACAGTTATCTTCTGTCGAAGTAAAACGAATAACGACCCACATCATTCAAGAAATGAAGCACCGAGGCGAGAAAATCTCGGCCCTTACTGCGTACGATTATTCGATGGCTCGCATCGTTGATGCTGCTGGTATTGATATTATTTTGGTGGGCGACTCAGCCTCCAATGTCATCGCAGGCCACGAAACGACCCTGCCGATTACCCTCGACCAAATGATTTACCACGCCCAAGCCGTAGTTAGGGCCGTAAAACGCGCTTTTGTGGTCGTCGATTTGCCTTTTGGTTCGTACCAAGGGAATTCACGTGCCGCGCTTGACTCTGCCATTCGGATTATGAAAGAGTCGGGTGCCCATGCCGTCAAGGTGGAAGGAGGCATCGAAATCAAAGATTCTATTACCCGTATCCTCAGTGCGGGTGTGCCTGTGATGGGGCATTTGGGACTTACACCGCAGTCTATTTATAAATTTGGTACCTATACGGTAAGAGCAAAAGAAGAGGCCGAAGCCGAAAAGCTTTTGCAAGATGCCCAAATGCTTGACGAAATTGGGTGTTTTGGCATGGTGTTGGAGAAAATCCCCGCGTCGCTGACTCAAAAAGTGTCGCAAAGCGTGAGTATCCCGACCATCGGGATTGGAGCAGGGCCTCATGCCGACGGCCAAATCCTCGTTTTGCACGATTTGCTGGGGATTACAAAGGAGTTTAAACCACGCTTTTTACGTCGTTACGCCGATTTGCACGGTATCATGACCGACGCCGTTCAGAACTACGTGAAGGACGTCAAATCCAACGATTTCCCTAACGAAAAGGAATCGTATTGAAACTATCCCCCGCTCGTATCCGTTACCGTTAATTAACACAAACGCTTTATCTCAATGGCAAAGCCATTTCACGTCATATACGAAGACAACCACCTCATTGTTGTCAACAAAGCCCCAGGGATTCTTGTCCAAGGCGACGCCACGGGCGATATACCTCTATTGGAATTAGTAAAAGACTACATCAAGGAAAAGTACGAAAAACCTGGTGAAGTATTTTTAGGAACAGTTCATCGCCTCGACCGTCCCGTGAGCGGACTAGTTGTTTTTGCGCGCACTTCCAAAGGGCTTGAGCGCATGAACGAGATTTTCCGCAAGCGCGAAGTTCAAAAAACCTACTGGGCCGTAGTTCGTCGTCGTCCTCCCAAAAACCAAGATAAATTGACCAATTGGTTGGTGAAAGACGAAGCCAAGAATTTTGTCACAGCCCACGACATGCCCGTACCCAATGCGCAAAAAGCCGAGCTTCATTACCGTGTTTTGGGTGAAATCAATAAGCACTTTTTGTTGGAAGTAACGCCCATCACAGGCCGCCCACACCAAATCAGGGTACAATTAGCCGCAATTGGATGTCCGATTCGTGGGGATTTGAAATACGGATATGCCCGCGCCAACAACGACGGTAGTATCAACCTACATGCCCGTCGGTTGTTTTTTGTTCATCCCGTCAAAAAGGAGTCGATTCTTTGCCGAGCTGCTCTGCCCAATGATCCATTTTGGGAAGAGTTTTTATCACTTGACCCCGAGGAAATTGGCCTTGAGCACCTACCGTTTTTGTACGAGTAGCCTCTTTGGCTATTTTTTCCAAAAAAACAAAAACAAGTCACAACCCTCCATCACCCAATAAATGGGCGTTCAATGAATTGGATAGACAAACTAAAGAAACGGTGGAACGTAAAAAGTGGATGGCAAGTATTGGTCATCCTGCTTGTATTTGCGTGTACTGGCTTTACGGTCATGTACACCAAGCGTTGGATGGTCAAATGGTTAGGGATTGAAGCAACATGGGCGGTCTGGTGCTTCAACATTTTTGTTATTCTGCCTTTATACCAAATTATCTTATTGATATACGGCTGGGTATTCGGTCAGTATCTATTTTTTTTACAATTCGAGAAGAAAATGTTCCAACGGATTGGGAGCTTATTTTCTCAAAAAAAATCATAAATCGGACGTTTCAACTTTATCAGTGGTCGATACATCAGTCCACATTTGGTGGGCCATTTGTTCAACCGTGTTGACTACTCCTTGGATAGCTCCAAACACAATGCACAAAGGCAAGATAACTGGCAGAAAAATAAGCCATTGAAAAACTAAGTGTAGGTTAGGCTTTTTCATTTCGAAGGGTTATTAATGTTTAACAACTGTTTAACGTAGAGGTCATTAGGCGTCTATTTAAGCCCTCTCACAAACAGCGTGCCAAACTTTTTTTACGGGGTGTTTTTTTGTTAAAGTACGGTCAGCTCACAGGTTACTGTCTATGCAAAGTTCAAATATTTGTTTTTTTAATGATAAAAACCATTTTTTTTTCGATTTGTTTTTAGGATATATTTTTTTTCAACAAAATGGCATCTGATAAACGTTTTTCCTGTGTTATTTTGTTATCTATTCTTGAAAGCCAACGCTCGATATGCAAGATATAATTCGCCTGCTTCCTGATGCCATTGCCAACCAAATTGCTGCGGGGGAGGTAGTTCAACGGCCTGCTTCTGTGGTAAAAGAATTGTTGGAAAATGCCATCGATGCACAGGCTAAAAATATACAGGTAATTATTCGTGATGCGGGCCGTACGCTCATTCAAATCATCGACGATGGTGTTGGCATGTCTGAAACCGACGCCCGCATGAGTTTTGAACGACATGCAACCTCCAAGATTCGCACAGCCGACGACCTGTTCCGTATTCGGACGATGGGGTTTCGCGGAGAAGCGTTGGCGTCTATTGCGGCGGTGGCTCAAGTAGAAATGCGTACACGCCGTGCGGCCGACGAAGTAGGGGTACTGCTTCGTATCGAAGGGTCTGACTTAAAATCGCAAGAGTCGGTGGCATGTTTGCCAGGGACGAACATTTTGGTAAAAAACCTATTTTTCAACGTACCTGCTCGTCGCAACTTTCTCAAAACAAACTCGGTAGAAATGCGTCATATCCTCGACGAGTTTCAGCGTGTTTCCCTTGCTCACCCCGAAGTAAGCTTGTCGCTCTACCACAACGATACCGAGATTTACAACTTGTATTCGGGTAAAATTAGCCGCCGTATCGTGGATATGTTTGGAAAAAACTACCGCGAGAATATCATTAATTGCCAAGAAGAAACCCCTTTTGTAACCGTAAAAGGCTACATCGGGAAACCTGAGTTTGCCCGCAAAACTCGGGGCGAGCAGTTCTTTTTTGTCAACGACCGATATGTAAAACATAATTATTTGCACCATGCGGTGTTATCGGCTTACGAAGGTACCATCAACGAGGGAAGCCATCCGTTTTATGTACTTCACCTCGACCTCGACCCATCGCACATTGACATCAACATTCACCCAACCAAAACCGAAATAAAATTTGACGATGAGCGCTCGGTCTATGCCCTGTTGATGGCCGCCGTCCGAAAAGCAATCAGCGTCAACCACCTTTCTCATTCAATTGATTTTGACTCAAATGTCAACTTCTTGAGTCCGTTGCCATCGCGTTCTACTCCCATCAAGCCGCTGTCTATGCCCTCTTCCCGAGAGAGTAATCCAAGCTTAGGTAGTGATAACAGTGGTAATTCTTTCGCTTCTTCTTACTCACCTCCGAGCAAAACTCCGAGGGAAGAGTCAAACCTAGCCAATTGGGATAAATTGTTTGAAGGGTTTCAGAAAACAGACACCACGCCTGTTCAGGCCACGCTCGATTTGGGAGAAGAAGACGAGTTTATCCCAATGGCACCCTCCGCGCCAAGTCCAACGCTGGGCAGCCGCGCCAACGACGTCCAAATCAAAGAAGACGAAGAACTCCAAAATCGTCGTTTGGCCGTTCAAATCCAGAATCGTTACATTGTGTCATCGGTCAAATCGGGCATGATGCTTATCGACCAGCGCGCGGCTTACGAGCGGGTACTTTATGACCGCTATTTGAAACAACTAGAATCGCAAACCGCCGTTTCGCAACAACTTTTGTTTCCGATTACGGTTCGGTTACCGCTGGCCGACGTGCCGCTTGTCCTCGAAATGCGTGACGAAATTTTGGCCCTTGGGTTTGATTTTGACTCCTTAGGTCCCGATACGCTTGTGGTGAGAAGTATGCCAACCGATTTTCCTGCCGAAGATGCGCAAAAGATTTTTGAAGAACTGACCGAACAACTCCGCCAAAGCTATGCCGACCTTCAACTTAATCGAGCCGAAACAACCGCTCGAAGTTTGGCCAAACGTTTTGCATCGCGGCATTTGATTCGCCTTTCTTCTGATGAAATGGAACGACTTATCAACCAACTTTTTGTCTCCTCTAATCCTAATTACACCCCAACTGGTGAACCGATTTTCTCCATTTTGGCATTAGATAAAATAGCTAATTTATTAAAATAAGCCCAGAAAGCCATGTTTAACATCACCCCTACTGTTAGAAATTTACTTATTCTAAACGTACTCATTTATTTCTTACAAAGTCTTAATCCCCTCATTGAGAATTTGTTTGCGCTTTACCCCGTCACTGGGCCTAGTTTTAAGCCGCACCAATTTGTCACGTACATGTTTTTGCACGGAAACGTAGGGCATTTGTTTAGCAACATGCTTGGGTTGTTTTTCTTTGGCCCTTTGCTCGAACAACACGTTCTTGGCCCCAAACGCTTTGTGATATTTTACTTTATTACGGGTATTGGCGCAGGTTTTCTTTACTCAGCGATTAATTTTTATGAGATGTATGAGTTAAAACAAGCGGTGGATTTGTACAGCCAATATCCTTCTCCCGAAGCATTCTTGGATTTTTTGACTCGTTTTGCACCCAATGTGAAGCACTCCGCCCTTGATTTTCTCAATAGTTTTGAAGATCAGCCTAAGAATATTTCGTACATCAACGACAGTATTGCTTTTGTAAAAAGTACCATTGACAACCGAATCAATATCCCAATGCTAGGAGCATCGGGTGCTATCTTTGGTATCATTGCCGCTTTTGGACTCATTTTCCCAAACATGGAAATGATGTTGTTGTTTTTTCCTGTTCCTATTAAAGCCAAATATTTTGTTACTTTTTACGCCTTGTACGAACTTTATGCAGGAATTAACATCCAAGATTCGGGTGTTGCTCACTTTGCACACCTCGGAGGCATGATTTTTGCGTATATACTATTGAAAATCTGGAAAATTAGACGAATGTATTAATTTGACTTTTTGTATCTTTTTCTCTAATTTTCAGTCACAAATCAAAACTTGTTTGACAATAAACGGGTTATTTTGTAACACCTATTTGAACAGAAGAGAGCGATGAGCAGCATTTTTGATGATGTTAGAGGCGAATTTTCAAAGACGAACAACGCGGTCATCAAACTTATTTTGACCAATGTCATCGTCTTTGTGGCGATTATCATTTTGTACATCGTCTTCACGATTGCTCAATACCCCCATTATTACCAGTGGGTAATGGATCAGCTTAGTTTACCTGCGAGCTTCGGTGCTTTTTTATACAAGCCTTGGACGCTTTTGACCAATTTTTTTGTTCATCAAGGCCCTTTTCATGTTTTCTTTAATATGCTCTCGCTCTACTGGTTTGGGCAAGTATTGGAAGAATACCTCGGTAGCCGACGTTTGATTGCGATTTTTTTACTAGGTGGCTTGGCGGGAGGTATCCTGTTTTTGACCATGTATAACCTGGTGCCCTATTTCCAACCAGAGCTTGCTAACACCAGTTTAATCGGGGCTTCGGGCGCGGTGTTTGCCGTGATTTTGGGGGCCGCTACGTTACTACCCGAGCATACTTTCTTTGTCTTTC
Organism: Runella sp. R0.1_18; assembly: GCF_057652155.1. Classification (NCBI taxonomy): domain Bacteria; kingdom Pseudomonadati; phylum Bacteroidota; class Cytophagia; order Cytophagales; family Spirosomataceae; genus Runella; species Runella sp. R0.1_18. The sequence goes on along the minus strand of NZ_JBYFCK010000034.1, from coordinate 30,142 downwards.
TCATTGGCCCCGTTCGTCTCAAATACATTGCCGCCCTGTGTATTATCATCACGATGGCACAGTTGGTAGGCCCCAATGCAGGCGGGAATTTGGCCCACTTGGCAGGAGCGATGGTTGGGTTTGGATTTATTAAATCACTCCAAAATGGGTACGATTGGGGAAAACCTATCTACAATATTGGAGAATTTTTTCAGAAAATTTTTACCTCAAAACCACGCATTCAAGTGCCTCAGCGAGCGCGTGCCACCACCTCCACTACCGCTCGTCATTTTAGTCAAAAAAGTGAGAATGCTTCGGTAATAATCCCTAATCAGGACGAAATTGACGCAATTCTGGATAAAATTTCAAAATCTGGCTACGAAAGCCTCACCCGAGAAGAGAAGCAAAAACTCTACAAAGCAAGCCAACAATAAGCCATTGCGTATATTGCTTTACCGCCAATGCGCCGCACAAAGTGTGGGTAGCGATTGGCATTTTTCATAACTTTGCAAAACACTTTTATCAGCAAGCAAGTTATATTTCTACGTTTAGTTTCAAGCCGTTAAACGATGCTCATAACTCCCGGTAAATTACTTTCGCAAATCAACACGCCCGATGACTTGCGGAAATTTGACTCAGCAGACCTCCCCCAAGTTTCTCAAGAACTTCGGCAGTATATCATTGATTTAGTTTCGGTGTATGGAGGACATTTTGGCGCGAGTCTGGGTGTAGTAGAACTGACTGTTGCGCTACACTATGTGTTTAACACACCTACCGACCAGCTTATATGGGACGTAGGTCACCAAGCCTATGGTCATAAAATCTTGACGGGACGTCGGGATGTATTTCATACCAATCGACTCTACGGTGGAATTTCAGGATTTCCGAAACGTAAAGAAAGTCCGTATGATGCTTTTGGCGTTGGACACTCTTCTACGTCTATCTCTGGAGCATTGGGTATGGCGGTAGGGGCTCAACTAAAAGGTCTCAAAAACCAACATTCGATTGCGGTAATCGGCGACGGTGCCATGACGGGCGGTATGGCGTTTGAAGCAATGAACCACGCAGGAGGACTAGCAGATACAAATTTGCTCATTATCCTTAACGATAATTGCATGAGTATAGACCCCAACGTTGGGGCATTGAAGGAATATTTGACTGACATCACCACTTCCCATACGTATAACCGCGTAAAAGAGGAAGTGTGGAACTTGTTAGGCAAAATGAGTCAATTTGGCAAAAGTGCGCGGGAGATTGTCTCAAGGGTAGAAGATGGCCTCAAGGCCACCTTATTACGTCAAAGCAACTTATTTGAGTCGCTCAATTTACGTTATTTTGGCCCTATCGACGGGCATGATGTTGACCATCTTGTACACGTTCTCAATGATCTTAAAGATATTCCTGGTCCCAAACTGTTGCACTGCGTCACGGTCAAAGGAAAAGGTTTTGCGCCAGCTGAAAAAGACCAGACCAAATGGCACGCCCCTGGAAAATTTGATAAAATAACGGGAGAGATTTTCAAAAAAATCCCCGATACACCACAGCCGCCGAAGTACCAAGAGGTATTCGGTCATACGTTGGTGGAATTGGCTGAGCAAAATCCCAAAGTGGTAGGTGTTACTCCCGCCATGCCTTCGGGTTCATCAATGAACTTGTTGATGAAAGCCATGCCTGAACGTGCCTTCGACGTAGGCATTGCCGAACAGCACGCAGTTACGTTCTCGGCAGGAATGGCTACGCAAGGCTCGGTGGTGTTCTGCAACATTTACAGTACGTTTATGCAGCGTGCCTACGACCAAGTGGTGCATGACGTGTGTATTCAAGAGCTTCCAGTGGTGTTTTGTCTCGACCGTGCAGGTTTTGCTGGTGCCGATGGCCCTACGCACCACGGCGCGTACGACATTGCTTACATGCGTTGTATCCCTAACATGATTGTGGCCTCACCGATGAATGAGCAGGAGCTTCGCAACATGATGTACACGGCACAGCTCGACGAAACTCAAAGCGGAAAACAAGCTTTTACGATTCGCTACCCACGTGGCGAAGGTATGATGCCGCAGTGGCGCACCCCGTTTGAAAAGCTGGAAATTGGCAAAGGAAGAAAAATAAAAGACGGAGAAGATGTGGCGATTCTGACCATTGGTCACATCGGAAACTATGCCGTGAAAAGCTGCCAATTGCTCGAAAACGCAGGCATAAGCGCTGCTCACTACGACTTGCGTTTTGTAAAGCCACTGGACGAAGAATTGTTGCACGAGGTGTTCCAGAAATTCGACAAAGTGATTACCGTTGAAGATGGTTGCTTACAAGGAGGAATGGGAAGTGCGGTGTTGGAATTTATGGCTGACCATGGCTACACTGCTAAACTCAAGCGTTTGGGTATTCCTGACCGAATTGTGGAGCACGGCGAACAAATAGAACTTCATCGTGAGTGTGGTTTTGACCCTGAGGGCATTGCCAAAACCGCAAAAGAAATGGTACATATTGTTGTTTATTCCTAAGTTAGACAATAGTCGGACTAGAAACAAAAAGCCGTCTGACTATCGTCTGACGGCTTTTTCATAACCTCTCAGACGATAGTCAGACTTACTACAGCGCTTGATTGAGGGTCTGACTATCGTCTGACCCTTACTTTAGCCATTTATCAAACCAGGCAAACGCTTCTTCTTGCATTTTTTTGTCAAACTTATGTGGTCCTGGGTAAAACGAGCATTTGTAACGCTCGGCACTCCCCGCTTTCGTATATACTTCTTTTACTATCGTATCGGCTCGTTTCATTTCCGAAAGCGTATATAAATCGTCGTCAATGTCGTTGAGAACCATGGTTGGTAGCGGTGCTCGTAACCCCAAAATTTCTGGAAAATCTAGCTCATTGGGCAAAATGGGTACGTAGGTCATCCAGGTGTGCGTAAACGATTTGTGAAGTACTAAATCTTTCCATGTAGTCATAAAACCAACGCAAACGGCGCATTGGATGCGTTCGTCCAAGCCACCCATAAACACCGTACGCATTCCTCCGCCAGACAATCCCGCACAGCCTACCCGCGTGGCATCCACATCCTTACGAGCACAAAGAATATCTAACGCTTTTTTATCTTCGGCATAAAATACCCCCGCCCAGGTCGTGCCTGCGCTCAAGAGCGACTTAGACATTACGTGCTCGTGTTCGCCCGCCCATTCGTTGTACTTACGGATATTCTCCGAATTTTCGGGGTCGTTGTCACTCAAACCCCGACGAAGGTGCGCGGGGACGTCTTGCATCCATACGCGTCGGCTCGCAAACGGAAACGCATCCGACACCAGTACTACGTAGCCCCGTTTGGCGATTTCGTTGGCCCAGGCCAGCCCTTCGTAGTATTCCTGCTGATGTTCTTTCATCAAAGGATGTTGTTCATCAGAAGTTTTGGTAATCTTTCTCGTGCCAAAATACTTGTTTCCGCCGTGGTCGTGAAAGGCCAAAATAGCGGGCAAAGGAGTCTTCGCTTTGGCTGGTTTTAGCAAAATACCTTCGGTTGGTCGCCCATAGGGTAGCCGCCAAGTCAACTCTTCAATGTGAAGGCCATCGTACTCGTACTGCTTTTTGACGGTGACGGTAGGCATTCCTCCAATATCAGGAACACCCATGCGTTCAATTAAGCGCTGTTTAGCCATTTTACGCCATTGGTCAAGGTCACTCCACTCTTTTTGTCGAAATGACAGAGATGGAAGTTTTCCTTCAATGAGTGACACAGCCCAAGGGCCATACAGCCCAATGAGGTTTTCGGTACTATCGTTGGCATTCATGGTTGAAAAAGGCGATAAAAAATCATTAAATAATGGATTGAGCACGTCCAACCCCGCCATTCCAATGCTTGCTACACTGCTCTCTTTAAGGAAATTACGACGGTTTGGCATGGGGGGTTGATGGTTATTTTTAAGATAAAAACTTGCTCGATGCTTTGTCCAAATACATACCACAATTGGGGTGGTTTTGTAAAATACTAGCTGGGAAAAGCGGACTCACTTCGCCTTTCAAGCAGTTTTTTACGGCTTCAGCTTTACGCTCATCGGGCACCGAACAAATAAGGGCCGCCGATTTCATAATTTGACGAATCGACATGCTAATCGCTTGTTTGGGTACGTCATCTAACGTGGCAAACCAGCCTTCCCCTAACTGTTGACGGCGGCAAGCTTCGTCGAGATTCACGACGATGTAGGGGTTTTCGGTATCAAAATCAGCAGGAGGGTCATTGAAGGCCAAGTGTCCATTTTCTCCAATTCCTACCAAAGCCACGTCAATCGGGTGTTGTAAAATAAGCTGCCCCAATCGTTCACATTCGGTTTCGGGTTGCGTTTCGCCGTTGATAAGATGGCTTATTTTCATTGTCACTTTCGTCAATACTCTTTCTTTCAAATACTTACGAAAACTAGCGGGGTGTGATTCTGGCAAAGCAATGTATTCGTCTAAGTGAAACATGGTCACTTTGCTCCAGTCAATATCGGGTTCGTTGAGCAATTGCGTCAGGGTTTCAAACTGACTGGTACCCGTCGCTAAAATTACGTTGGCTTCGTCTCGTTCGGCGAGGGCTTTACGGATATATTCAGCAGCGGCAGCACCTGCTACTTGGCCAAGTTCTTGGGGATTTTCGGAAATATGGATAATCATTGAGTTTTATTTTTATTTGGGTTTAACGGGGGTATTGCCTCCTTGGGCAAGGGAAATGTCAACGGGGCGGTTGTTTTTCCACGCACCTGCCGTAAAATCAGGAATATCAATGGAATTAGAACGGTTAGCAACCGACTTTTCGCTCAACGGCCCAATGACACTCCAGGAAGCAGCATCATAGACGTCTTGGTCTAACGGAAGGCCATTGCGAAGACAATCAATCAAGCGCCAATCCATCAAAAAGTCCATGCCGCCGTGTCCGCCTACTTGCTTGGCTAATTCCCCGATTTTTTTGACAAGTGTGGGTTGGTATTTTTCCTCCAACGTCTTCATCTCTTGTTCTGAAATCCAGTCGTGACCCGTCGAAATTTTGCCTGGCAACGGGTACTTGAGTGCGGTCGCTTTGGTGCCGCTTACCAGATGTATGCGAGAATACGGACGCGGCGAGCTTACATCGTGCTGCAACATAATCGTTTTACCTTTGTTAGTCCGAATTGTCGTAGTGTTCATGTTACCACGAAACGTTTTATGGGCCAACGGCTGAAAAGTGGCATCGGTTTTAGCCAATTCTTTTACCTTGGCTTCCAACATAAAATCATTGCTTGACATCGATACCAAATAGTCCATTTTATCGCCACGGTTGATGTCTAATACTTGACAAATCGGCCCTAAACCATGGGTAGGGTACAGGTTTCCGTTACGGGCGTTTTCTTTAAGTCGCCACAGGTCGTAGCGTTTCCCTTTGTCAAAAAAGGAGTCAAAAATATCGTGAATGTATGCGCCTTCTACGTGGACAATTTCGCCAAAGAACCCTTGGCGCGCCATGTTGAGCGTCAGCAATTCAAAGAAATCATAGCAGCAGTTTTCGAGCATCATACAATGCTTCCGAGTACGTTCCGACGTCTCTACCAGTCTCCAGCAATCATCAACGGTCGTAGCCGCTGGGATTTCGACGGCGACATGCTTGCCTTGCTCCATGGCATACAGCGCCATGGGTGCGTGCAAGCTCCAAGGCGTGCAGATATAAATCAGGTCAAGGTCGGGACGTTCGCAGAGTCTTTTCCAGTCGTCCGCTTTACCCGCATACATCTCTGGTGCGTGCTTCGTTCCCACCAGTTTTTTCTTAGCCAAATCAATACGCTCAGGGCGAATATCCGACAGCGCTTTGATTTCGACGTTATCAATATATACAATTCGGTCGAGCGCGCCCAAACCACGGTTTCCTAAACCAATGTACCCAATCCGCACCGTATTGATTTTGGGCGCTCCGTACCCACACATATTGAACGTTTGCCGAGGAGGAAGCGGGAGTGGTGGAGGTTCGGCAGCGGTGGCTTCTTGGGGCAATGTACTCCCAGTAACGCCGAGCCCGACGAGTTTGATAAAGTCTCTTTTTTTCATGAGTGGCATTGGTTAACGGTCATAGTATCAAGGCAATCAAAGCGCTTTTTTACTTTGTTGCGTTTGTAGTGTTACTCAAAAATCGGCGAAGAGGCTATTGGGGTTGATGTTAAGTTTGCTTGAAAAAAAGTAAGTTTTTATTAAATTTAACCAGCCTTTATTTTTAAATAACTAAAGTATGAAACGTGACGACGCTTTATGGAAAGCAATTTTAGAGGATGTATTTGATGACTTTCTCCGATTTTTTGTGCCCAATGCAGAGAAAATTTTCGATATAGAGCGTGGATTTGTCTTTTTAGATAAAGAATTAGAGCAGCTTTTTCCTTCTAATCAAGATGAATTTAACCCAAAATATGTAGATAAACTCGTAAAAGTCTTCACCAATGAAGGTAATGAGCAGTGGATACTCGTTCATATAGAAGTACAAGGGGCAACTGACAAGGACTTTAGCAAAAGAATGTTCACGTATTTCTATCGTATATTTGACAAGTATCAGCGGCCTATAACTGCTTTTGCTATTCTTACCGACAGAAATAAACAGTTTCATCCCACACGTTTCGAACAAAACTACCTCGGTACAAAGCTTTTATATGATTACACTACGTTTAAAATAATAGAGCAAGATGAAAACGAGCTAATGCTAAGTGAGAATCCTTTTGCTATCGTTATTTTGACAGTAAAAACGGCACTTCTCAAAGGGAAAATTTCTGACAATGAGCTATTTGACCAAAAAGTAAATTTGGTCAAACGGCTATTAAGTAAGCAATTTGATAAAGATAAGATTCGAGCCTTGATGAATTTTCTAAAACTGTATGTGCGTTTTGAAAAAAAGGACTTAATCACTAAATTTGACAAGGAATTAGATACGCTCACAAATAAACAACAACCAACTATGGGTATTGAAGAGTTTGTATTGACCCGTGAAAGAAAGCTGGGGGAATTGAAAGGGATTGAGAAAAAAAACCTTGATTTTGTTCAAAACCTACTTACAAAAACCGACTTTGACAATGCTAAAATAGCTGAATTGGCAGGGGTAAAAGTTACGTTTGTGCAAAAAGAGCGCCTCAAACTTCAAAAATCGTAGTTCTTTCCCTATTTTCTTTAAAAGCCATAGCCCATATCATGGCCGTCAAAATCAGAATGGGTTGGTTCGTGATTGAAAGTAGAAAAATCTTGGTGGGTTTCGTGTAGGTGGGGCGTGGCCGCAAACGTAGCTTGCTGATAATCATCTTGATGATAAAAATCGCTTATTTGTGGGCTTGCTATAAGGTTTCTCTTGGAAATTACTTTTTCAAAAAATTCACTCTAAGTCAGTGAATTTTTTATTTGAAACCAGCTTTTTTGCACGGCTGGTTTACCGAGGCTTCCCTTTGTAGTGTTAACTAGTTGATATACAGTTTATTTATAAATAAATTAACCCCGAAAAAGAACCAAAATTGGCAATTTTCGGGGTTTTTGTGTATTTTGTTTTTACGACAAAACAGAAATACAGATGCAATCGCAGCGGCGACCCGCATACACTTTTCGACGTTAATTCTGCAAACTCTTCAAAATTGTACATTTTTAAGAATTGTACCGATTTAGGAGCTATTAATAAGGCTATTGATTTGGAATCTTTAGTTGAATTGCTTCCTGAAAAAACGATGGTTGGAGCTGCCTCTTGGCTTTCTCAACAGGGCTATTTTGGCTTAGTTCTTCAAGCATTATCTAAAACTCAGTGACGAAAAATTATTAGAAAGATTTAACACAGAGCAGTCCGCCGCGCAGCGATATTTTTTGGTATCCACACCGTCAATGTCGTTAAGGTCACAAAAAGAAGAAAAAAGTTTACTATTCACCCTCCCACCTCCAGCAATTCCTGCCAGCGGGTAGTGTAGCATTTTGATTTTCGTTCTTGTCGCAGTTGCCAATCTCGGCCAAAACCCTGCACCGCTACTTTGACGGTATCGCGACCCATCCGTTTGTTCAGTCCATCCAAGGCTTTCATCGCTTTGGTGTCCATTTCCCGCTTTCGGGTATCAAACAAACTTACTTGTACCTGATCGTCGGGTACAATTCCCGAAATCATCACCCCCGCTTTTTTGTAAATGAAACCTGGTTTAAAGATAAGCTCCAAACCGCGCAAGGCGTACCGAATTATCTCAAAGTTTGAAGCGGTTGATGTCGGCAATTGGAGTACTTTGGAGTTGAAATAAGAGGGTTCGTCCAAACGGTGCGGATTCGTATATAAAAATACGTGGACGATGTGCGCACAACTATTTTGTTTTCGTAGTTTTTCTCCTGCTCGGGCGGCAAAATTGGCCACGGCCTCCGTAATCACTTTGAAGTCGGTGGTCGATTTTCCAAATGAGCGAGAAACACAAATGCCTTTTTTGGGCGCGGGCTCGTTTTCTAAGTTATAACACACCTCGCCTTGCAACTCTCGGAACATTCGTACGCCCACTACGCGCATTTTTTGGCGTATCCACTCCTCTTTGGCCTGCGTCAATTGAAGGCCGTGGTGGATGTTGTTTTCCTTGAGCATTTTGGCGTACCGATGCCCAATTCCCCAAATGTCCTCTACTGGCGTATTGACCAGTGCAATTTCGGCGTCAGTATCGGAATCAATCAGGTACACCCCTTTTTGAGGAGAACGTTTTTTTGAGAAGCGATTGGCTACTTTTGCCAGCGTCTTGGTGGGGGCTACGCCAATACTTACGGGAATTCCTGTGTATTGCTTGACAGTTTGGCGGATGTTTTGTGCCAGTTCTTCCAAGTTTTCGTAGGGCATATTCCGCAAGTCAACAAAGGCTTCATCGATGGAATATACTTCGATACTTGGCACCATTTGGGCAATGGTTGTCATGACTCGGTTGGACATATCGCCGTACAAGGCGTAATTAGAAGAAAATACCTGGACTTGGTGCTTGTCGAATAAATCTTCTTTCTCAAAGGCTAAATCACCCATTTTTAAGCCTAGTGCTTTGGCCTCGTTAGAGCGAGCAATGACGCATCCATCATTGTTACTCAAAACCACTACGGGTTTCCCTTCTAACTTCGCGTTGAAGACACGCTCGCAACTGACATAGAAGTTGTTACAGTCAATAAGGCCGAACATTATTGGGCTGATTGATAATAAATGTCACTACTCCCCATATCTGGAAATCCATGTCTTCTTTAACCAATATCTGCTCATACGCAGGATGTTCGGGAATGAGCCATACGTTACCTTTTTCTTTTCTGAAGCGTTTTACAGTATATTCTCCGTTCAATACAGCGATGATAATATCGTTGTTTTTAACTGTTTTGGAGCGGTCAACTACCAACAGTGAGCCATCCACGATGGTGGCACCTTCCATGCTATTTCCCTTTACTCGCACGCAAAAAGTAGCGTGAGGCTTATCGACCATGAATTTGAGCAAATCCAACGATAATTCTACATAATCATCCGCTGGAGAGGGAAACCCCGCCTGCACGCTAGAACTATAATAAGGCAAAATTACCGAATGCTCGGGAGTCTCAATGTCGTAAATTTCTAGCCCGTTGGGGCCGTTGGGTAAATGTAGGGAGTGCGTCATACGATTCAAAGGTTCAGAGAAAAAGCTAAATACGTGAATAATCTCATGTAAGTCAAAAATTTCAACAATTTCCCGCAGGCTGTTTAGTAGTGAAAAATAGGATTTTTAGCCTTTTTATGCCCTTCTCTCTCGTTTTTTTCCTAATTTGTGCCACAAACAGGCTTCTTTTGCCCTAAACCTGAAATCATTATGTTTCCTATTTCCAAAATGCTACATCCGTAGTAGGCACTTTGAGTGTCTTACTTCCTTTGAAAATCTCTAAATCATCATATCCGCAAACCTAACTTATACATCAAAATCTAACACTTCATGAAACTAAACATTACTACCAAAATTGTCATTGGCTTCGTTCTAGGGGTAGTTATCGGGCAAATTTTACACAGCACGATGGACGCCGAGCAGGCAGCCGAAATATCCAAGAAATTCCAGATTCTCAGCAAAGTCTTCCTCAAACTGATCAAAATGATTGTGGGGCCGTTGGTGTTTTGTACACTTGCGGTGGGAGTTGCCAAACTCGGCGATTTTAAAGTCGTGGGTCGTATTGGTATCAAAACCCTGTTGTATTTTTATTTCGCTACTATCTTATCCCTACTCGTGGGTCTATTGGTCGTGAATGTAACTCGACCTGGCGAAGTACAACAGTGGCCTCGTCCTGCTGCGGGTACCGACACGGGCGTGACGGGCAAGTCGATGAAAACTGTCGAAGATTTTATTTTGCATATTTTCCCTGATAGCTTCTTTAAAGCCCTTTCCGAAAACGAAATCCTCCAAATTGTGGTGTTTTCGCTATTTTTTGGGATTGCTCTGGGCGCTGTAGGAGAGCACGGCAAAAAACTCATCAAAGCCATTGAAAGCCTTTCGGAGGTAGTATTTAAAATTGTTGGGTACGTGATGGAATTGGCTCCTTTTGCCGTTTTAGGGGCAATGACGGGTGTAGTAGCTATGAAAGGACTCGGCATTTTGATTTCGTATGCCTACCTAATGGTATGCTTCTTCGGAGGTTTGCTCTTCTTTATTTTCGGGGTATTGTGGGTTATTTGTCTTGTCATGAAAATCCCGTATCTCAAACTGTTGGCGCACGTCAAAGATTCGATGATTTTGACTTTTAGTACGGCCAGTTCAGAGGCTTCTTTGCCGCAACAAATCACTGCTTTGGAAAAATTTGGTTGTAGTCAGCGTATCATTGGGTTTGTCTTGCCGTTGGGTTATTCTTTCAATCTTGATGGCTCGATGATGTACATGACCTTTGCAACGGGTTTTATTGCCCAAGCATACGGCATTCCGCTCACCATTCAGCAACAAATAGCCATGCTCCTTACCTTGATGATTACTTCCAAAGGAATTGCGGGTGTACCGCGTGCCTCGTTGGTAGTGATTGCGGGGACGTTGGCACAATTTAACCTACCCGTCGAAGGGTTGGCACTACTACTCGGTATTGACCCCTTCTTAGACATGGGGCGTTCGGCAACTTCGGTCGCTGGAAATGCCGTAGCAACAGCAGTTATTTCAAAACTTGAAGGAGAATATACCGAAAGCTAATAAAAAGCGGCTTAACTCCTTGACTATTTGATTGAAAAGGAGTAGGTTAGATAAATTTTTTCCTATACCTAAAATCTATCACCTTATCCTTTTCAATCCCATGGCACAACCACTTCCCCTCGAAAACGAAATCGCAGGCGTATTTACTAAATTCCCTCAGCTGCCTGACAACGTCAAAGAAATTCTGGTCAAAATTTCCCCATTCCTCTGCATCATTGGAGTTATTTTTGGCGCCTTAGGGCTACTCGCCGTGCTAGGTATTGGTGCGGGTGCTACTGCCATCGGACTAGCTTCGTTTGGTAGCATGGGCGTTTACTGGATTTCGATGGCTATTTTGGCTGTTATGGTACTTATAGAAGGGCTGGCTATTTCGCCACTGATGAAACGCCAAAAGAAAGGTTGGGATTATATGTACTATCTTTTCTTGTTGAGCTTGGTGAGTGGAATTATCAATTTAGCAGGAATAGGAAGCTTATTCAGCAACTTGATTAGCCTCGCGCTGTCGTTTCTGATTGGAGGCTGGTTACTGTTCCAAGTTCGAGAAAAATACGTCTAGTAAGTATTTATGAAAAAATAGACTTTCCACGTTTTAGGCTTAACTTGGAAAGTCTATTTTTTTATTTTGCAGCTTCTACCATTGCCAACAACCCATCCAAGCCCGTTTCTCGCTCATTGAGAAACAACGGTTTATGAAAAAAGTGCAGTTTTTGAAGTAAGTGTAACAATTGCATTTTTTCCGCTTCATTGAGCGTTCCTGCAATAATTAAGCTCGCTTTTCGCATTTCTTCAAACGTCCCGAAAAGTACCCCCATTCCTTTCCCCGTAATCAATAAGCGTTTGCTTCGGCGGTCTTTTGGATCGTCCGTTTGTTCGATGAGGCCATTGTTCAATAACCGCTTGATGACTTCCATCCCCGTCGTTTTTTCGTGGATGTTCATGTCAATAATCTCCGTTTTGGTGCAGCCGCCCGTTTGCCAAATGCCCGCCAAATACGAAAAATCATCAATCGTAATCAGGTGAGCAGAGTCCAGCGCTTTTTTGATATACCCTTTGGCATAGCGATACAAAAACGCCACCAACTGCGATAGCAGTACCTCTACCGTTTCTCCATTTTCAAATTTCAGCTTGGGGTCAGACGATTTAGCGAAAACTTGTTGATTAAGGTATGCCACAAACCCCTCCATGTCTTTCCGTTGAAGCGGCGAACGCTGCGCTTCGTAGTTGGCTAAGTGCCCAATCAGCTCTTGTAATAATGCGTAGTTCATTTTTTAGTAGTGAAAACATTCTAAAAATTGAAAAATATTTTGTTTTCGTACAAACAATAATTCATTTGGAATGTTATCGTAGTAATTAACACAATTCCAATCATAAATGTTTTTTACTGCTCATTTTAAAATTCGCATGAAAACACACCTATTCGCTCTACTACTCATCGTTAGTTTTACCAATGCGTTCGCCCAAAACACAGGAACCATTTTGGGGTCTGTGCGCGACAAACGTACCCAAGAAACGCTCATTGGGGTTACGGTACAGATTGAAGGTACGACCCAAGGCACCACCACCGACGTGGATGGAAAGTTTAAACTAGTCCTTCCCGTAGGAAGCTACAACCTCAAAGCATCTTTTGTAGGCTACAAAACTGCCAGTAAATTCAACGTCGTACTCACGTCGGGAAATGCCCAACAAATTACGTTTGACCTTGAAGAAGAAGCGGTACAATTGACCGAAGCCAAAGTCGTCTATAATCGTTCTATTTCAGTTGCCTCGGTCGAAACGCCCAACTCCATTCAAAAACTGACTACCGAAGAAATCAAAAACAACCCAGGCGGGAACTTTGATATTTCGCGCGTGATTCAGGTACTTCCAGGCGTTGGTGGGACGGCAGGCTCGGTGGGAGGTTTTCGTAACGACCTCATCATTCGTGGTGGTGGCCCCAACGAAAACGTTTTTTATCTCGATGGCATCGAAATCCCCGTTATCAACCACTTTGCGACTCAGGGCAGCTCCGGAGGCCCCACGGGGATTTTGAACGTTTCTTTTATTGAAGATGCCACGTTGAGTTCGAGTAGCTTCAATGCCCGTTATGACAATGCCCTTTCGTCGGTGTTACAATTCCGTCAGCGCGAAGGCAATCCCGAACGCCTCCAAGGTAACTTTCGCGTCAGTTCAACCGAGGTAGCAGGGACATTTGAAGGGCCACTTTCACCCAAAACCACCTTTTTGGCATCGGTGCGTCGCTCTTATTTGCAATTTTTGTTCAAAGCCATTGACCTCCCTATTCGTCCCAACTACTGGGATTTTCAATACAAAGTCACGCACAAGCTCAACAAAAAGACTACATTAACAGCCATTGGAGTGGGAGCCATCGACGAATTTTCGTTTGCGGTTCCCAAAGAATCTTCCCCCGAAAAAGAGTACGTGCTTCGTTCTAACCCCACCATTAATCAGTGGAATTATACCACAGGGTTTTCGCTTAAACGCCTTCTGGAAAACGGCTACCTTAACGTTTCCTTGAGCCGAAATATGTTCAACAACCGCCTTGATCGTTTTGAGGATAACCGCCAAGGTGACGAGAATTATCGGGCGCTTAAAAGTGTATCTCAAGAAATTGAGAACAAACTCCGCTTGGATGTGAATAAGTTTGTGGGTAAGTGGGAATATAGCTACGGTGCTATGCTTCAGTATGTTAAGTATAACAACGACTTCTTTAACGTACTGCGCCGTGAAGTCAAAAATACCCAAGGAGAGGTGATTCAACCTGCCGTAAACATTGCGTTCAACACGGCCATTGATTTTTTCAAGTTCGGGGCTTTTGCTCAAGTAAACCGTAAGCTATTAGACGACCGCCTGAATCTTTCGGCTGGTTTGCGTACCGACATGAACTCATTTACCTCGGACGGAAACAACCCGCTCGAAACCATTAGTCCGCGCATTTCGGCAAGTTACCAATTGAGCGACAAATGGCGTTTAAATGCGTCGGTGGGGCGGTATTTCAAAACGCCGATTTATACGGTTTTGGGGTATAAGCAAGACGGCAATTTTGTCAATAAATCAAGCAAATATATCCGTTCCGACCATTTGGTTGCAGGCTTAGAATTTATCCCAACACCTACCACTCGCATTACGCTCGAAGGATTTATGAAGCAATACGATAACTACCCCGTTTCGGTACGTGATGGTATTTCGTTGGCCAACCAAGGCGGGAACTTCGGAGCCATTGGCAACGAAGCTGTACTAAGCACGGGCAAAGGACGTAGCCGCGGGCTTGAGTTTTTCTTCCAACAAAAGCTGACCAAAAATTTCTTTGGGGTCTTTAGCTACACGCTCTTCCGTTCTGAGTTTTCGGGAAAAGATGGAAAGTATGTGGCTTCTGCGTGGGATACGCGCAACCTAATTTCAACACAATTAGGGTATAAATTTAAAAAAGGCTGGGAGTTGGGTCTTAAATGGCTCTACCAAGGGGGCGCACCTTACACGCCTTACGACTTGGCCGCTTCGCAGCGCAACTACCTCACCACGGGCGTAGGTACCGAAGATTATACTCGACTTAATAGCCTACGATTGAAGTCATTTAGTCGTGTAGATTTTCGTATTGATAAAAAATGGAATTACAAGAAAACCTCCATTGATTTGTTTTTTGACTTACAAAACGCCCTATTAACAGCCAACCCTGCTTTACCTCAATACACTTTTGAGCGCTTAGCTGATAATTCTGGATTTAGAACTACGGATGGGCAAGCGTTACGAAGCGACGGCAGTAATGGTATCCCGCTCATTCTTGCGAACGAAGACGCCAATTTCACCCCTGCGCTGGGTTTTGTGATTGAGTTTTAATTAAGTGTCGAGGGTAGAATGCAGACGGGGTCGCCCGAGCGATGTCGAATGGAGTGTTCTTGTTCGACACTCTGCACTCGACCCTCGACATTCCCTTAAACACTTGCGCCTACGCGCTCAAGAAGTTTCTTTGTGGCTTTGATACCGTCGTATTCTGACGTTACATTTCCTTCGTATTCGATACCTACAATGCCACGGAAGCCCGCGTCTTTCACAATTTTGAGAAGCTTCGCGTAGTCCATTTTCGCTTCGTTGCCATTGGCATCAAAATCGTTGGTTTTGGCACTTACACCTTTGGCAAATGGCATCAACTCTTTTACCCCCAAATAACGGTCGTATTCTTCGGTGCAGCTTCCGCCCCACTCACCCCCTGTACTACGCTTAATGCAGAAGTTGCCAAAATCAGGAAGGGTACCTACGTTTTTCATATTCACTTGCTTCATTACGCCCGACAACCACTTCCCATCGGAAGAAAAACCTCCGTGGTTTTCTACAATTACATTGATGCCCACAGGAGCGGCAAATTCACCCAATTTACCCAATCCATCAACGGCAGCTTTGGCTACCTCTTCGGCTGTACCCCGACCAAATGAGTTTACCCGAATCGTCTTACAACCCAAGTATTTGGCACATTCTACCCATTTTTTGTGGTTGTCAACGGCCTTATTACGCGTTGCATCATCAGTCTCGGCCAGGCCACCTTCGCCGTCAATCATAATGAGGTGATTTTTGATGTCGTTGTCTTTGCAACGCGTCAAAAGCTCATTCAGGTAGGCCGTGTCTTTGGCTTTGTCTTTAAACATTTGATTGACGTACTCCACAATACCAATCCCAAATTCTTTACGAGCTACCACAGGGAAGTCTAAGTTGGTCAGTTTTTTCTCATTAAAAATGGCTTTGTGCAACGACCACTCCGCCAATGAAATCTCAAACCATAGTTTCTTCTGTGGCTCAAAGGCCAACACTTCAGGAGCAAGCGCTGCAGCCCCTGCCACAGCCCCTAATTGCTTGATAAACGAGCGACGATTATTCATGTAATTAGTTTAAAAGGGTTTGTAATTATTTATACGTACCCATTGAAGTTGACAACAAAATCATCACACTTCAATGGGCTTTCTTTTTAATCTTCAAAAGGCAGTCGTGGAAGTATTTTTACTTCTTCCCAACGTACCGCTCAAAAAACTCATAAATCCGCAACATACGGTCGATGCGCTGACGAGGGTTTCCGCTGCGGCTCAATTCATGCGTTCCGCCTGGCATACGGACATACTCCACTTCTTTCCCCATGATTTTCAACGACTTGTACATCATCTCACTTTGAATCACTCCCGTGCGCAAATCGTTTTCACCGTGTTTAATCAGAAACGGAGTTTTTATTTTATCCACAAACGTATAAGGTGAATTTGCATCCATCGACGCTTTGGTTTCGGCCTCCCACGGGTAGCCTCCAAAATAATTAGGCACCAAGCGCCACGCGTTTCCTTCGCCCATAAATGTCGTCAAGTCATACACGCCCCGCTGCGCAAACGCTGCCTTAAAACGGTGGTCGTGTGCAATAATCCAAGCCGTCAAATAGCCCGCATACGAACCACCCGTAATCACCTGACGCGACGTATCGGCCCACGATTCTTTGGCTGCTTCCGAACAAGCACGCAATACATCTTCGGCAGGGCCTGTTCCCCAATCACGGTAGTTGGCGCGCATAAACTCGACGCCGTAGCCTCCCGAACCGCGCGGGTTGGCATACACAACTCCGTAACCTTGGGCACAGAAATACTGGAACTCATGCCACATAGAGCCTTCACCTGGCCCCCACATGGCAGTTGGGCCACCGTGCATGTTGAGTAATAAAGGGTACTTTTTACCTGCTTCCACCACTGTTGGCTTCATAATCCAGTACTCCACCGTTTGGCCTTTCGAGTTCGTAAACGTATGTTTGGTCGGAATACTCAAGGCTTTTTTGGCAACCCAATCGTTGTGCGACGACAGTTTTTGAGCATTTTTCATCAACACATCCGCACGATACAACTCAGATGGATTCGTAATTTCAGTTTTGACAAAAACTACTTGATTGGGCTGTACGTCAAAATCAGTTACCCCTGTGTCATAGTCAGAAAGTTGTTCTACTTTATCTACCGTAGGCACAGCACGATACAACGGCGTTCCGCCGTTTGACGAGGCTGTAAAATAAACATACTCGACTTTACCTACTTCTTTTTTGTTTTTGGGGAATGTCAACGTCACCCATTTCACATTCCCAGGAGAACGGTCAAAAGAATGAATAGTATAGGTCGTTCCTGTATTTTTCAAATTCAAAAAACCTAAATGAGACTGATCAAGCGTACCCGATTTGATGGCCGCTTGCGACGTTGTGAACGCCAACCACTGCCCATCGGGCGAAGGCGTAGGCTGTCCAAAACTACGGGCTTTGTCCGTCAAGACAGTACGAACACCACTTCCGTCAGCATTCATCACACAAATGCGGTTTGCCAAGTCGCGGTCAGGATGAATGAGGGTATCGGTACGAGTAGCAAACCAAATTTGTTTTCCATCTCCCGACCATGCACCTGAGCTATAAGAATAAAACCCTTTCGTCAACGGCAGAGGCTTTGCCCCTTCTTTGACGTCAACCACCAACAGATGCGAAAAGCTCAACTCTTGACCCGCTGAAGCTTCACCTTGAAAATTGAGACGGTTGATTACTTTCGCTTTTTTATCCTCCACATCTTTATCAAGGTACGCTCTAATTTCCTCAATTGTGCCATCAGGATTAGGTTTGACGGTGTTTTTCTTGAGTTGTTCGTTTTTCAAAAAACCTGCTTTTTCCAAACTCCATGCGGGCCCCCCTTTTGACGGGTTCAGAATCGAATCTGTCATCAAAGTAGCAAAGCTCACCGAGGTCGAGAACAAAATTTTAGCGCCATCGGGCGAAAACTGCGGCCCACCTGCTCCGTGCTTGTAGTCCGTCAACTGCCACGCTTCCCCTCCATCCAAAGGCATCACGAAAATTTGAGATTTTCCCTTTACACTGCGGGTAAAAGCAATGCTTTTTCCATCGGGGCTCCAAACAGGCCCCACGGCGCTTTCGCTGCCACGGGTGAGGGCACGAGGCGCTGTTTTCCCATCTGCATCCGCCAGCCAAATGTGCAATTTGTAGTCATAATCACTGCCGTCAGCGTTAGGTTCAATGGTATTTACGTTGTAAACGATACGTTTTCCATCGGGCGAAATCGCGACGTTGCCCAGTTGTTTGATGCGAGTGAGGTCAGAAGCGACCACTTTTTCTTTGGTTTGGGCCACGCTCCCAAACGATATACTTATCAAAAGAGCGCAATGTAGAAAAGCGCTTGCTAGGTTAGTAAATAAACGCATAATGAAGGGTTTGTTGATTTTTGTCCGAAAGTACAGACTTTTGAAGACTTATAAAAAATTGACAAAAATCCCTTTCAGGTTGTAGATACCTAGCTACCCGTTATTTTTGCGGTCTAAAATCATTTTCAAATGCGAAACGTAAAAGTAGGTTTGGTACAAATGAGCTGTACCGCCGATGTCAACGATAATCTAGCGAAAGCCATCGCCAAAACCCGCGAGGCCGCTGCGCAAGGTGCTCAAATTGTTTGCCTTCAAGAATTGTTTAAGTCACTCTATTTCTGTGACGTAGAAGACCACGCTAATTTTAGCCTCGGCGAAGCCATCCCAGGGCCTACCACCGACGTTCTTAGCGAATTAGCCAAAGAACTCGGTATTGTGATTATCGCTTCCTTATTTGAAAAACGTGCGCCAGGTTTATACCACAACACCACTGCCGTTTTGGACGCTGACGGAAGCTATTTGGGGAAATACCGAAAAATGCACATTCCCGATGACCCAGGCTACTACGAAAAGTTCTATTTTACCCCAGGCGATTTGGGTTATAAAGTGTTTCAAACCAAATTTGGAAAATTGGGCGTGCTTATTTGTTGGGACCAATGGTATCCCGAAGCAGCCCGTATCACGAGTTTGATGGGGGCGGAAATTTTGTTTTACCCAACGGCCATTGGCTGGGATGTCAACGAGCAAGACCCTGCCATTAGCCAAGAACAATACAACGCCTGGCAAACCATTCAGCGAAGCCACTCCGTTGCCAACGGCGTATATGTCGTTTCGGTCAATCGCGTAGGGCGCGAAGCTGATCAGCAGTTTTGGGGCGGTTCGTTTGTTTCTAATCCCTTCGGAAGTCTGATGTACTTGGCTTCGCACGACCAAGAAGAAACGAAGGTAATCGAACTCGATTTGGACAAAACGGAGTATTATCGCACCACCTGGCCTTACCTCCGCGACCGCCGCATCGACAGCTACCAGCCAATTACGAAGCGCTTGATTGACGAGTAGTTTGTGCCTTAATAGAATAGGCGGTTTTCAGAAACTGCCTATTCTCCCTTTTTCTCAAAACATCCCCTCCTCAATTTCAGCATCGACTTCACCTTTTCCTTCCAAAATCTGCAAGATAGGCTTGATTTGATAAATGCTTCGATTGTAACGGTTGCTCAGGAGGATAATGACGAACTTATCTTTGGGGCTAAACCACATCAAGGTATTGTAGCCTTTCCACCAGCCTGTATGATAGACATATTTGGGTTGTTTCGTTGCTTCGTCCACGTGCATCCGAAAACCATAGCCGTAGTTTCTGATACCTTTTTTCTCAAAACTACGAGGGGTAAAAGCTTCTTTTAACGTTTCGGGGCGTAACACACACCCACCACTCAGCCCTGCATACCAGCGAAAAATATCATCCATGGTAGAATACACCCCTTTATCACCCACCACATCGTCAAAATTATCTTTTGGCAAACGGCGGTTATACTGGTAGCCCGCTGTGCGCAATTGATTGAGCGAATCATTTTTAGTGGTGACAAGCCACGTATTTTTCATGCCCAATGGCTTAAAGATGGAGTCGCGGAGAAAAGTCTCGAACGTTTTTCCCGAAACCTTTTCAACAATAGTGGCTAGCAACGCATAGTTGGTGTTACTATAACTGAAGTAGGTGTTTGGGGTATTATAAGGTCTTGGTTTTACGGCGCAGTACCAGCGCACGATGTCATCGTTGGTCGGATAAGGATTGCGTTTACGTACGCTGTCGGTGAGTACATAAGCATAATTGGGCAAGCCACTACGGTGCGAGAGCAAGCTTTTGACCTGAATACCCGAGTACGGAAACTGAGGAATAAATTTCTTGACGGAGTCTTCCAAACTAAGCTTACCCGCCTCATAAAGTTTGAGAATAGCTACCGCAGTGAATGTTTTTGAAAGTGACGCCAACTGAAATTTCGAATCAGGCCGAAGGGTATCTTTTTTTTCAACTTGGGCGTAGCCGTTGGAATTACGGTACAAAACAACGCCTTGTTGGGCAATGAGCACATTGCCATTAAACCGTTCTAATTTGAATTTCCGCTGAAAAAGTGAATCCAAACGAGCCGCTTTTTCGTCGGCCTTGATACGTTTTTTTACTTCGGAAAGTTTTTCGGGAGAAAGCGATTTATCCGAAACACAGTCGATTGAGGCGTGAAGAAGATTGGATGCTTGGTGTTGATTATCGCTGGTGTTGTTACATGAAAAAACAACCACTAAGGCGAGAAATGCAATGGTTCTAATCATTCTAAAGTGGGTTAACGAGCGGGGTGAATATAAATAAAAAGGCTTTGGCAGCCAAGCCAAAGCCTTTTTATGAATGAAAGTTTATCGTTTGAAGAACACTTTCAAGGGCGATTATTTACCACTTTTAGCAGGTGTAGCTGTTTTGTTGGCAATCACCTCACCTTTGAGTGTTAAGTAAACGGTTCCGTTTTCAGCGTTGCTTGGTACAGTCACAGTCTTGTTGAAAGGTCCCATCACGCCAGCGTTAAACGTAGCTTTTACCGTTCCTTTTTTGTTTGGCATCACTGGCTCACGCGTCCACTCAGGAGTTGTACATCCGCAAGAAGCCGCTACGTTACCCAATACGATTGGGTCAGTACCTGTATTTGTGAACTCAAATACGTAAGTCACTGGCTTTCCTTGCTCGATTTTACCGAAATCATTTTCGTTCTTAGCGAATTTGATTACTCCTTTTTGGGCGAAGCTAACTGCGCTAAATGCTAAAATTGCTACGAATAGTGAAAAAACCTTTTTCATGTTGTGTGTAAAATTAAGTTTTGTGAAAGTTGGTTGCTAGTCTAACAAAAATTGTAGGAGCAAAAGTTTTGCCAAATGTTATTTTTGTTCAAAATTTTAGAACAAAGAAACTCAAAAAAGTTGTATTTTGAAACATCCGTTGTTTTCCTGTATATTTACTTGCCAAAACAACGAAATCTTACAAAATAATACTCATCAAGAAACGTGATAGAAAACGAACTCGCCACCGACCTTATTGCGCTAACGCGCCAAAATATTCTGGACGACTATCGTTTGGTATGTGAGAGTCGTCAAGCAAGCTTGTTGGGAAGAAAAGATGTGATGGGAGGTCGAGCGAAATTCGGAATTTTTGGTGATGGAAAAGAATTGGCCCAAATAGCCATGGCCAAGGCATTCCGAAAAGGGGACTTTCGTTCGGGCTATTATCGCGACCAAACCGTCGTGGCAGCTCTTGGAGGACTCACGTGGCAGCAGTTTTTTTCCCAACTTTATGGCCATGCCGACGTCGAATTTGAGCCGCACACCGCAGGCCGTTCGATGAACAACCACTACACCACGCGTTATTTGGACGAAAATGGTTTGTGGAAACCCCAAACAACTACCTATAATCATATCAATGACCTTGCTCCTACGGCTGGACAAATTCCGCGCTCAGTAGGGTTAGCGTACGCGTCAAAACTCTACCGTGGCAACGAAAGTTTGCATGGAATGACGGATTTCTCGCACAATGGCGATGAAATAACGTTTGCAACCATCGGAGATGCTTCTACTTCTCAAGGGATGTTTTGGGAAACGATGAATGCCGCAGGGGTATTACAAGTACCTCTTTTAATGTCGGTATGGGACGATGGCTTTGGGATTTCGGTACCTGTCGAATATCAAACCACGAAAGCCAGTATTTCTAAAGCACTCGGTGGGCTGCAAAGAGAAGAAGGAACCAACGGTATTGAAATCTTCACCGTCAAAGCTTGGGATTATGTAGGACTGATTGAAACCTACCAAAAAGCGGCCGAACTGTGTCGTACTCAGCACATTCCAGTATTGGTACACGTAGAAGAAGTCACCCAGCCGCAAGGCCATTCTACCTCAGGCTCACACACCCGTTACAAATCAGCCAAGCGCCTCCAATGGGAACAAGAAGGTGACTGCAATCTGAAGTTTAAAGAGTGGATTTTGACCAATGGCTACGCGTCCCCTGAAGAATTAGAGGAGATTGACGAAAATGCCAAAAAGTTCATTCGTCAAGAACGAAACAATGCGTGGAAAGTATATAGTGAGGCAATCCTCCATGAACAAAATGAAGTAGTAACCTTGCTACAAACAGCCGCTCACGAAAGTCGATTCACTTCTGAGCTGCTCAAAATGAGCGACGAGTTAAAACGAGAAATTGTTCCTCTGCACCGCCACAATACATCGGCTATCCGCAAAGCACTTCGTTTTTTACGCTTTGAACCTTCCGCTACTCGAAACGCCCTGGTAGAATGGTTGGCCAAAAATACAGAAGTTAACCACGACCGCTTTAGCTCGCACTTATACAGCGAATCGCCCGAATCTCCCCTGAAAGTAACGCCCGTAGCTGCCCAATACCTCGAAGACTCTCCCCTACTAGATGGCTACCAAATTATTCGCGCCAACTTTGATGCCTTGTTTGAACAAGACCCGCGCATCGTTGCGATGGGTGAAGACGTAGGAAAAATCGGCGACGTTAACCAAGGTTTTGCGGGACTTCAAGAAAAATACGGCGAATTGCGCATTACGGATACGGGCATTCGGGAAACCAGTATTATTGGCCAAGGCATTGGTTTGGCCATTCGAGGTCTAAAGCCTATTGTTGAAATCCAGTACTTTGACTATATCTTTTATACACTAGCTACCCTCACCGACGACCTAGCTTCGCTGCATTATCGTACCAAAGGTGGGCAAAAAGCACCGCTTATTATTCGTACACGCGGTCACCGTTTAGAAGGTATTTGGCACTCAGGTTCGCCAATGGGTTCGGTGATTCACAGTTTACGCGGTTTACACGTTTGCGTACCACGCGATTTGACGCAAGCGGCAGGGATGTACAACACGCTACTGCGTGGCGATGACCCCGCCCTCGTTGTGGAGCCTCTCAACGGCTATCGCCTCAAAGAATACCTTCCTTCTAATTTAGGGCAATTTTGTGTGCCGCTCGGCGAGCCCGAAGTATTGCGAAAAGGTACCGACCTCACCATTGTCACCTACGGCTCGATGTGCCGCATTGTACAAGAGGCAGCCGAGCAGCTTTCTCAGCTCGACATAAGCGTAGAAATTATTGATATTCAAACACTTTTACCTTTTGATATTCACCATTCGATTGTAGATTCTATCAAGAAAACTAATCGGGTGATATTTGCCGATGAAGATATGCCAGGAGGGGCGTCAGCTTACATGATGCAACAAGTTTTGGACGGACAAAATGCCTACCAATGGCTTGATTCGGCACCAAGATGTGTATCAGCCAAACCTCACCGCCCTGCGTACAGTTCCGACGGTGATTACTATTCAAAACCCAATGTTGAAGACATTGTAGAGGCAGCGTATGGCCTCCTTCACGAAGCAAATCCACAGCAATTTCCAGCGCTGTACTGACCTATATTGACTTCCAAACCCCACGCTTTTACCCGCAGAGTATTCTGCGGGTTTTTTGTTAAAGATTGATGAAAGTCAGGTTATTTTCTTAGGCACTTTAGTAGGTTGTGGTTGGAATCGCTAATTTTGCGGTTTACTTTCAAAGACATACCTAACCAAACGATATGAATTTCAAACTATCGCAAGTCCCCGACCGCACTTCCAAACCACGTCAGTATGGATTAACAATGGTCATGGACAAAGGGTTGAGCATTCGTCAAGTCGAAGATATGCTCGACATTTCGGCTCCTCATATAGATATTGTTAAACTTGGATGGGCTACCTCATTTGTTACGCCTAATCTCAAAGATAAAATTGCCGTCTATAAAAGTGCAGGCATTCCCGTTTACTTTGGTGGGACGCTGTTTGAGGCATTTGTCGTAAGAAACCAATTTGAAGACTATCGCCGCCTTATCGACGAATACCAGCTGGAATACGCCGAAGTATCGGACGGTTCGATTGAAATGCCTGCCGAAATTAAGTGTGATTTTATTCGCGTTTTGGCCGAGCAAGTAAAGGTGTTGTCGGAAGTTGGTTCAAAAGACGAAACCAAGATTATTCCACCTTACAAGTGGATTCAGCTGATGAAAGCCGAGTTGGAAGCAGGCGCCTGGAAAGTAATCGGTGAAGCGCGCGAATCGGGTAACGTAGGTCTTTTCCGTTCAAGTGGAGAGGTTCGTCAAGGGTTGGTAGAAGAAATTTTGACCCAAGTTCCCAACAAAGACATCATCTGGGAAGCACCGCAGAAAGCCCAACAGGTATGGTTTGTCAAACTGATTGGTGCTAATGTGAATCTTGGAAACATCGCCCCTAACGAAATCATTCCGCTCGAAACCATTCGCTTGGGGCTACGTGGGGATACGTTCGCCAATTACCTCAACGACAAAACCCGCAAACGTTGGAAGTTGTCGAAATAGGTTGGAGCGTCCATAGGCTGTAGTCCATAGTCCATAGTTGACAGTCCATAGACGCTAGTATCGTCCAAAACCATGTACTATTGACAATCGACTACTAACTATCGACCGTGGACCATCGACCATAGAACTATCAACTGTTAACCCCCGACAATACACTAAAAAAAACAAAATGGCCTTTAAGTTTGAACAGTTAGTAGTTTGGCAGAAAGCTGTGGAGTTTAGTGGCGCTATTCATGAGCTTACACTTTCTTTTCCAAAAGATGAGTTATTTGTTCTTACATCTCAAATAAAACGTGCAGCTGACTCTATTTCTCTCAATATTGCTGAAGGTTCAACGGGACAGTCTAACGCTGAATTTGGTCGATTTTTAGGATACGCCATACGTTCAAGTATTGAAGTAGTTTCATGCCTGTATGTTGGACAACGACGAAATATCATCAATAAATCTGACTTCGAAAAACTTTATTCGGAGATAGAGCAAATTATCAAAATGACTCAAGCTCTCCGAAATTCACTTGGGTAGTTTGGAGTGAATAGTCGATAGTCCATGATCCATAGACCACTAACCGCCGACTGTGGCTCATTAACCATAGACTATTGACCATCGACTGTGGACTAAATAAAAATGTAAACCAAAAACGATAAATAATGGAATTTCTCGCACAAGTAGTAGATTTTTTTCTGCACCTCGACAAGCACCTTGCTGACATTATTACCGAATACGGTACGTTGACGTACTTGATTTTGTTTTTAATCGTATTTACGGAGACTGGCTTGGTTGTGATGCCGTTACTCCCAGGTGATTCGTTGCTATTTGCGACGGGGGCATTGGCGGCTTCTACGGGGGCGCTAAATCCTTGGATTGTGATTCCGTTGTTGATTGTGGCGGCGCTAATGGGCGACAACGTCAATTATTTTGTGGGTAAATTTTTAGGCTCAACCATCAAAAAACGAGAACGGATTCTGTTTTTCAAACGCGAATATTTGGAACAAACCGAAGCGTTTTACCAAAAACACGGAGGCAAAACCGTTATCATGGCGCGTTTTATCCCGATTGTCCGTACGATTGCGCCGTTTGTGGCAGGGGCAGGAAGCATGACTTATTCGCGTTATATTCTTTTCTGCGTTGTGGGGGCGTTTTTGTGGGTACCGACTTTGACGATGCTGGGCTTCTTCTTCGGGAACTTGCCCATTGTGAAGAAAAACTTTGAATTAGTGATATTTGGTATCATTGGCCTTTCGGTATTGCCAATGGTATGGCAGTTTGTCAAAGCCAAGTTTTTGACGCCAAAGGCGTAGGAAACCTTTTAAAAATACGAAGCTCCGTAGGTCAGGATTTGCCTGATTTGCGGAGCTTTTTTAGTTTCATCCGACGCAAAACCACGTTCACCCAGCTTGGGGCTTATTTCGTGTATTATTTTTGGGCAGTTACCCGCGATTTTTGATTTTTGTTGAACCTAACAAGCCGCTGAAACAATGGACGAATTGACAATAAAAGTTCGAACCCTTCGAGAGATGTACGGATATTCACAAGAAGCAATTGCCTATCAGTTAGGCATTAGCCAAGCCGCCTACTGCAAGCGAGAAAGTGGTAAAACCCGCTTTACGTTTGAGTGTATTCAAAAATTGGCAGAGGTATATCAGCTACCAATGACTGAATTGATTTCTCGTACGGCGCAGGAGTTGGCCTTACAAGCACTAACCAAACGACACGCAAGTGCTGCCTAGTGGGTTTATTCTGAGAAGTTATAAATTATAACCAACTCGAATAAAGTATAACGCTAGGTTATTGAAAAATGCAGTTGTAGCGATGACCTTTGTATCATCAATTGATAATCAAAGGGAGTGCGGCCAACCTCCCAAAGGCGAAACCCGAAAAGCCTGAAAAGAGTAGGGACATGAAATCAAATTTTTTTAAAACATGAAAAAGTTAGAAGTTTTGGAAATGGAAAAGTTTGAGGGAAAAGGAAAAGGGTGGCAATATTATGCAGGTTCTTGTGGAGTGTCTGCCGCTTTACTTGAAATCTCTTGGTCATTGGGACCTGTAGCATTTGGAGCTAATGCTATTTATTCATCCGTTTGTGTATTATTAGTGCCATTAGCAACTGCTTCAGGGAAGATTTAGCAGTATTATAATTGGAGTAAAAATATCAATGTTAACAACCATAAATATGAAAAAAATTAACACTGTTTCCATGTCAAACATAGCTGGTGGTGGCTGGAAAAATGGAGTAGATTATGTATGTGGTGGAGTAGATGCCGCAGACTTAACCGTTCTTGCATTAGCACGGCTAGGAGCTCGTGTTGCACTTGGCCCTATCGGCGCAGGTTTAGGAGTTGCCTGCGCTGCATGGGGAATTGGTCGTACTTTTGATTGGATTTAAGAAAACAGTTCTACTAATTCATGAAAATCAAAGATTCATGAATTAGTAGAGCCTAAAAAGAAAAATAAAATGAATAACATAACACTACGTCAATTGTTTTATACAACTTTGTATATTGTAGCTATATATTCCCTTTTCAATTTTTATTTTATCGAAAATAGTTTTAAAAAATTATTTGGGATTATAGGCCATATTTTACTGACTTATTTTTTGTTTTCATATTTATATAAATCAAAATTTAAAAACTGAAAACCTTTTCAATAACCGAATCACAGCCATGAACAATTACTATCGTTATTTATTGTTTTGTACTATTGTACTGGGGCTTTCGTGGCTTATGAAAGAAACATTGATTTCAGACACGCTCTATTTTAATACTCTTGCTGACCAGCTTTCGTATGAACAAATAGAGGCCATGATTGCTCAAGGGAAAAAATGGGAATGGCTCAGTTATGTGCTTGTTCCGCTGGTGTATCTTATCAAGTTTTCGTTGGTAGCTTTGGTGCTAAGTTTGGGCGTATGGCTGGCGACCAATCGCTTTTGGTTTAAATCCTTGTTTGCTGCCGCTATTGAGGCTGAGGTCATTTTTTTGATTCCAGTTATTGCCAAGATTCTTTGGTTTTTATTTATTCAGCCTAATTATACACTTCAAGATTTACAGTTGTTTTATCCTTTATCGCTCCTTAGCCTGTTTGAACCTAATACCTTAGAAGCTTGGTGGCTTTATCCGTTACAGGTGCTCAACGTATTTGAAGTGGTTTATTGGGGGATATTGGCTTATCAAGTAGCACCCCTTCTTCAAAATCAACACGGGTATGAACACGAGGGGGTGGTTGATCGTTTAGGCCGTGGCTTAAGTGTTGTTTCGGCAAGTTATGGGGCTGGGCTGGCAATTTGGATAGCAGTAGTGATGTTTTTGACACTTTCTTATTCATAAAAACATGAGCCGAATTGGGTTAAAATACGCCTTACTGATAAGTTTGGCGGTGGGAGGTGCGTACCTAGGGTATGGTATAGTTCAGAAAATTACCCACAAAAAAGAAATTAACGACCGCACTACGCACGTACCAGTTTTTCAATTTACGGATTTGGAGGGGCGTGCTTTCACACAAAAAGACATAGCTGACAAAACAACTTGGCTGGTGTATTTTGATTCGAGCTGTGAGTTTTGCCGCATGGAAATAAAAGACATCGTTAAAAACAAAGCCGCCTTGTCAGATATAGAAATGGTGCTCGTGTCAACCGAAGAGCGAGATGTGCTGCAAAAATTCAGCAAAGACTACGGTTTTGAGTCACTCAAAAATTTTCATATTGTCCAAGATAAAACCCATGAATGTCATGAACGCTTTGGTTTTGTTTCTACTCCTTCTTCTTTACTATATTCTGCCCAAGGGGCTTTGATTGAGCGCTTTAAAGGCGTAGTGAAAGTTGAAAAAATTGTTTCGTTGCTTACTGATAACCCACCTAAATATTCTCTTACAAAGCTATGAAAAAGTTACTTTTCCATGAGTTATCAGCTATTAAAGGTGGTTTTCGCCCACGTTGCAGCAGTCGGTTTTCGTTTAAAATCATGCCCTTGTTTATGACTGAACTATTGGTTTGGGACTCGTTTATCCTGTGCCGTTTGAGGGTTTGGGAAATAAAGTAAGAAGGTAAGTTGTATGAAAATACTGATTTTAATTTCATTTATCAGTTGTTTCGGAATTGTAAACGCATGGGCGCAGCGTACTTCAAATGATAACGCCTTTTCTAAGAGTGACAGCACTGCTTATTTCTATTTTTACCGCCCCTTCAAACTAATGGGCGCGGCTATCAGGTACCACATTTATATCAACGATACCAAAGTGGGCCGTCTTGGAGTGAGAGATGCGTTTAAAGTGCCTATTATTCAGCCTGGTAAAACTGAGCTTTGGGCAAAAACAGAAATAACCAAAGGTCTTATAATTGATGTCCAACCGCATCAATCGTATTATATAAAATGTGGAATAAGTTGGGGACTATTGGTAGGACATCCTAAATTAAAACGAATGAGTCCTGGTATAGGAGAGTGGGAGTATAAAATAATGAAGGGACAAATCTCACCCAAGCAGCTCAGAAAATTGAAAAGACAACAGAATGATTCGTCAAAGCCATGAATAAACAACAAACAGCCCTTAAAAAATCATTTATTCTTCAACAAGACTCGTCCGATTGCGGCGTAGCATGTTTGCGAATGTTGCTGCGATATTATGGAAGCGATGCTTCGCTCGAACGCCTGCGCGAACTCAGCGGTACGACCAAAGAAGGCACTACCCTTTTGGGGCTTTATCAAGCAGCCAATTCACTTGGCTTAGAAGCCGAAGGTTGTGAGGCCGATATTGAGGCACTTATTGAACACCGTCAGCCTGTTATTTTACATATAGTGATGGAGGGAAATTTACAGCATTACATAATTTCTCTCCCCTCTCTGGAAAGGAGAGGGGCAGGGGGTGAGGTTTTTACTGTTGCCGACCCTGCCAAAGGTATTGTTACCTATTCGGAAGAAGAACTAAAGAAAATATGGAAATCGGGCAAATGCCTGACCCTACGCCCTACCGAACGACTGCAACTGGTAAAAGTGCAGCAACAGGCCAAGAAAAAGTGGCTGTTAGATTTATTACAAGACGACTGGGGACTATTGGTTACAGCATCGGCTTTAGGCTTAGGTATGGCACTGCTGGGTATGGTGATGGCGGTATTTTCTCAAAAACTGATTGACGATATTTTGCCATCACGAAATGCCACAAAATTAGTTGGAGGAGTGGCTTTGGTGGCATTTTTGCTGTTGGTGCGGGTAGGTTTGGAGTCGCTGCGAACGTATATTCTTATGCGGCAATCTAAGCAGTTCAATAACAGAATGGTTGGAGGGTTTTATGAAACACTACTGGATTTGCCAAAGTCGTTTTTTGATTCTCGGAAAATAGGAGATTTGGTAGCTCGCCTCAACGATACGGCGCGTATTCAACGGGTTATCAGTCAATTGGCTGGAAGTGTCCTGCTCCCGTAAGGTGTAACCATTTAAAATTGGAGGGAATTTCTTAGGTTTCACAATCAAAATGGTAAAAC
>NZ_JBYFCK010000033.1:0-50830 GCF_057652155.1 Runella sp. R0.1_18 | reverse complement strand
ATGCTGTGGTGGAGCGAGGTGAAAAATATGATAAAAATTATAGGTCAACCCTTGTTTAAACCATAGAAATCGGCCCCGCAAAATTTCAAGCACCAAGTATTACTAAAAGTACAAGGTGGTCAGAGCATTCCATCGGTAGCTCAGGAACTCGGTATTAGTGAAGGTATTATCTATCAATGGAAAGAGAAGATGGGTAATCCAAGCAACAATCGTGTATCCGATTTGGAAAAAGAAGTTGCACAATTACGCCAACAATTGAAGCAAGTTGAAATGGAGCGCGACATCCTAAAAAAATCGGACCGCCGCGCGGCTACAGCAATTTTTGCCAAGTCGGAATAGTTGACAAATACGATTTTGTCAGGCGAGAGGCTGCTAATTATTCGGTTAGAATTATCTGTAAAGTGCTCAATATCAGCAAGAGTAGTTACTATGAATACACTAAGGGCAAGAGGCATCAGGAGCTAACAGAAACTAGGATAAGTGATGAAATAAGGCGAGTATTTCAAGAGCATCGCAGACGTTATGGCTCACGACGCTTACGAGTAGAGATGCAGGCTAATGGCTATAAAATAGGCCGTCACAAATTCGCAAGTTACTCAAAACTCAAGGATTAAAAGCTATACAGCCCCGAAGGCGATTCCGCTGCGATTTGTTCCAAGGACTACTCAAAGTAAACATGGATTGATGGCTTGTCCTAATTTATTGAAAGCCAACTTTGAGTGTAACAAGCCAGGGTATCAGATATAACATACATACCACTCAAAGACGGGAAATGGGCTTATTTAGCAGCATGGATGGAGTGGGCCGCCACCGCGGTTGTACACGCGTAGGATTGTAGGATGGCACTTGGATATAAATATGGCACAGGAACTGGTAATAATAGCACTGAAAAATGGAATAAACCGTCATAGACCGCCCGCTGAACTTATTCTCCATTCTGACAGAGGCGGTCAGTATTTTGGAGCTAAATTCAAACAACTCGTTGATAAACACTTTTTTAAGCAAAGTATGGCAGGTAAGAAATCCGTTTATGAAAACGCTTACGCGGACCGCGCGGGCGGCCCCGTCAATTTGGGCCACTATCAAGCGCGAAATGTTAGAAAAAGGGGCTTTTGATTGCTTGAAAGATGCTAAAACAGAGTTATTTGACCGAGGCGGCGGGCCGCTACATTGAAGTCTATTATAATCGTAAGCGAAGACACTCATCTTTGGGCTACCAAAGTCCAGAAAAATTTGAAGAAATCTTTAATCAAAATCAATTTTTAAATTTGCGAAGTAAAGTGTCCGCCGTTTGAGGACTACCCCAGTCTTACTAAGCAATGAGAAGAAGATTCGGATATTGAACGTACTTGACGAGTGTTCTCGTAAGGTACTTTTAGCCTTCGCTGCCACCAGTATCAAAGGCAGAAAATTGGTCAAACTTTTGCAAGAATTGATCATTCAAAAAGGTAAGCCAGCTTACCTCAGATGCGACAATGGCCTGGAATTCATTAGTAGGGCACTGGAAAAATTTACAGAAGAAAACGGCATAGAGATACGATTTTCTCAACCCGGCAAACCTACGCAAAATGGCTTAGTTGAACGACTAAATGGAACCCAAAGAAACGAATGCCTTAATCTCAAGTATTTCAAAACCGTCCAAGAAGTACAGCACGATTTGGACATCTGCGGGGCGGCTCGTGCCGTGGAACGATTATAATTTTGATAGACCACACTCATCATTGGGGTATTTGACCCCGCAGCAATTTATTGACAAAAATCAAAATCTCTACTATAATTTGGTAGCGGCTTAGGGGAGCAAGACACATAGTTTTTTAATGTTGGTGGCTACTCAAAGCAGTTATAGGCAAGATTCCAAAAATGGTTTTAGTGGGCGATTTCTTGATAGAGTTCAAAAGTATTTTTTGTCATCAAATCTTTTCTAAATCTCAGGTTGAAAATTTCTTTCGACTTTTGTCCCATTTTTGTTCTTAGTCCTTCGTCAAAGTAAAGAGTTTTTACAGCGTTAGTTATTTCCACTACACCTTTTCTAGGCACGAGGAATCCATTTTCATTTTGCCAGACTTCCTCCTTAATACCTGCTACATCAGTAGCAATGACAGGTAACCCACAAGCCATTGCCTCTAAAATTGAAAGAGGCAGCCCTTCCCAATTAGTAATTAATAGAAATACATCGGCTCTCTGCAAATACTCTGATACGTTATCGACTGCTCCCTCAAAATGAATTTTTTTTTCTAATCCTAAATGTGCCACTTTGAATTTTGCTACGGATAATAATTCGCCATCTCCAAGAAAAAACAACTGCCAGGGCAAATCTTTAAGCGGCACAAGTGAGTCAATTAGTGTATCATGGTCTTTTTGCTTTTGAAACCTTGCAGACATAACCATTGTAAACAAAGTGGAGGCCTTTTGATAAGGCTTCTCAGTCAACAAAGGTGGCCGAATGCCATGATAAATTAATCTCATTTTATTCGCATTAACAACATTTAGCTTTAAGGCATATTGGCGATCTGATTCTGCGATTACAATAATTTTACATGAAATCCAGCCTATCACTTTTTCAATCAACTGATATATTTTTCTAACCCCAAAACTACTGCCCTCAGCAAAGGCCCAACCATGTACAGTGAATGTATTAGGTATATTAAGCCACCAAGCCGCGATACGCACTAAAATTCCTGCTTTACTGGAATGCGAAGCGACCACATCTGGCTTTAATTGTCTAAAATACTTTACGAGCTCAATAACACCTAGTAGATCATGGTAAGGGTTAATAGAACGGATAAGGTGCCGTAAATGAATGGTTTTAATGTCTAAATTGCGCGCATAAGCATCCATTTTCCCAACACTTCCTGTCATTAGAATAACTTCATGTCCTTCCTCTTTTAAGCTTTCACAGAGGTCTATCACATGTCTTTGGGCACCATAAAATTCGTGTCCTAGGGTGATTACTTGTATTATTTTCATCTTTATGTTATCCATCAAACAATCAATCCCTCAAAGAAAGACGATTTGGTGCGTACGCCCTAATGTTTCGCTAAGTTTTTGATTTTTATGGGCATAAATCCCTCATTTTCGACCATAAATTTTAATATTTTTAAAAAAAAGCTAGAAAGCTAGCCCCCTCATCAACTTAGTAAAATCCAAAATCTTACTGATAAGTTTGGCAATACAATGTGATTTACCTAATTTTGAAGGCTGGAAAGCTTCCAATTTTTTACCTTCAAAATTGATGACCAAAATACGAGTCGTATGCAACTAACGAAAGTGACTGAGAGGATTTGGCTACTCTCAATTTGTCTTCTCTTCACTGGTTTTACACTTTTTGCGCAAAGTCAAAAATCAACATCAACCAGTGTTAATCAACTTTCAGACGAGCAAGTCTTAGAATTTTACAAAAAAGCTCAAGCCAGTGGTCTATCAGAAATGCAAATTGAGCAAGCGGCACTCGAAAGAGGTTATACCCTGTCGGATATAGCCCGCATGCGTCAACGAATTGCAGAGGTTCAAAATAAAAAAAGTCTAACCGATAAGAAAGATCTTTCAGACACTACTTCAAAACAAAACGGTCGAAAACAAATTGGGGAGCTTAGTAAACGCGACATCCCCAAGGACAAAAGAGACTTAGAAGATACCCTCAAAGTAAAGCCCAAGAAACTTGAAATTTTTGGGAGTAAACTTTTCAAAAGCAATGAGTTAACATTTGAACCTAATCTTCGGATTGCCACTCCTAAAAACTATCAGCTAGGACCTGATGATGAGCTAATTGTCGATATTTTTGGAAATGCTTCTGATAATTATAGATTAAAAGTTTCTCCTGAAGGTACGGTTAAGGTTTTAAACTTGGCTCCTGTGTACGTCAGCGGCTTAACAATTGATGAAGCTAAAGAACGTCTTGTTTCTCGATTACGGCAAGCATATTCAGGTCTAAATACAGGTGGAGGGACTTATGCCGTCATTAACCTTGGTAATATTCGAAGTATTAGAGTAAGTATTATAGGAGAAGTTGTAAAACCTGGTACATATACTATTTCATCACTCGCTACCGCTTTTAATGCTCTTTATCTATGTGGAGGACCCGATTCAACAGGATCCTATCGCAATATTCGAGTTTTAAGAAATAATAAACTGGTTCGCACAATCGACTTGTACCAATTTTTATTAACAGGCGAACAATCAGATAATATTTTACTCCAAGATCAAGATATAATTCAAGTACCTTTTTATTCTAATCGGATAGAATTAGACGGTGAAATAAAACGGCCAGCTATTTATGAAATCAAGGAAAATGAATCTCTAGACCAATTATTACAATTTGCAGGAGGCTTCACAAGTATCGCTTATAAAGCCTATGTTACAGGGCGTCGGCCAACAGACCGCGAGATTGAAGTTTTAAATATTCCCCAAGCCGAATTGAAAAATTTTAAACTTCAAAACGGTGATAGAATCGAAGTAGGTAAGATTCTTGAACGTTATCAAAACCGTGTCCAAATTCATGGAGCTGTGTTCAGACCAGGGGATTATGCAATCACTTCTGAAACTACAACCTTTAGTCAGCTTTTAAAAAAAGCAGATGGGCTTAAAGAAAATGCTTTCAAAAACCGAGCACTTATCTTTCGAGAAAAAGAAAATGGAGAGCCCCAAATTGTTTCAGTAGATATCGAAAAAGTCTTAAAAGCAGAAGCTTCAGATATTGTATTACAACGGCAAGATAGTATTGTAATTAAATCAATTAAAGAGCTACGAGAAGAAGCTTTTGTCACACTTTTAGGTGAAGTTAACAGTGAAGGAGATACACCCTACGCAGAAGGGATGACTGTCGCTGATTTAGTACTAATTGGAGGAGGCTTTACAGAAGGAGCTATTGGTTCCAGAATCGAAATCGCCCGACGAGTAAAAGAATTAAACTCTGACCGTGAGTATAAAGTTGAAATTATAAAATTAGATATTGACCCTAAGCTAAACCTGTCTCCCGAAGATTCCAAATTTAAACTTCAGCCTTTTGACATAATTTATATTAGAAAAGCTCCTAATTATGAACAACAACGAAGTGTTTATGTAATGGGGGAAGTAAATTATCCAGGATCATACGCAATTGTTAATACAGATGAAAAAATTTCAAACCTTTTAGAGCGTACTGGCGGAATAAAAACGACTGGTTACTTACCAGGAGCATTATTTCAACGTAAAGGAGCACGAATAGGTATTGACATTGCTCAAATTATGAATAATCCTTCAGTAGAAGGGAACATCACATTGGAGGATGGTGATACGCTTATAGTTCCCAAACGTTCAGAGATTGTCAGTATTGGCGGGGCAGTACTTAACCCTTCATCAATAAACTTTACCAAAGGCTATGATTTTCAAGATTATCTTTCTCAAGCAGGAGGATATCAAGAGTTAGCACAAAGAGGGCGTGCTTTTATTACCTATGCAAATGGCTTTACCCAACGAACGCGCCGATTTTTGTTCTTCAGAATTTATCCCAAAGTAGAGCCAGGCGCAACTATATACGTACCTTTCCAGCCACTTGATAATAAAAAGTCAGATATTACAGCTCCTGTTATTTTATCATTCACAAGTACGTTGATTATAGCTCTGGCAACTATATTAAGGAATTAAAAGTATAATTTAAAACGTTTTGTTTTCATTAAATGAGTACCAGTGAACATCAAAATATACACCCTACAAATGATACTGAAATCAGTATATTTGTAATCATATCTTTTTTAAAAACAAATAGAAAAAGAATATCTATTTGGGGCGGAGCATTAGCTTTTATAGGAATAGTTTATGCCTTAACTGCCCAGAAAGAGTTTGAATCTTCGACACAGCTAATGCCTGAACTCCAATCAAGTAGTGCATTAGGAAAGATGGGGGGACTTAGTGCATTAGCTGGGCTTGCTGGAATAGACCTTAATCAGATGAGCACAACAGATGCCGTTCGTCCTGATTTGTATCCTAATATTTTACAAAGTTTACCTTTTAATTTATATCTTTTAAAACAGACAATTTATTCCTCAGAATTGCAAAAAACGATGACATTGGAAGATTTTCTTAGTGAAAACTATCATTCATGGTTATCTTCTATTATTTCAAATAATAGCAATGAGAAAACTTCACTTCTTGACCTCAAAAACTCCAGTAAGGCGGTGGAATTAACAAAAAAACAGCACGATTTGATTAATGAACTTCAAAGTAGAATAGTTATTACATTCGACCGAAAAACTGGAGTAATTGTCATTAACGCGAAAATGCCAGACCCTGTTGTGGCTGCAACAGTTGCACAAAAGTCAGTAGAATATTTAAAAGAGTACGTTACTAGCTATAGAACTGACAAAGCAAAAAACCAAGTAAAATTTTTAGGCAATCAAGTAATAGAAGCAAAAAAACGTTACCAAAATGCAGAAGCAAAACTTGCTCATTTTAGAGATCAAAATCGTTTTTTAGCACTTCAAACAGCTAAAATAGAAGAGCAAAGACTTCAAGCTGATTACATACTTGCTCAAAACCTATTTAATAATTTATCGCAACAATACGAACAAGCAAAAATAAGAGTACAAGAAGACACGCCAGTGTTTAAAACATTAGAACCTCCTACAATCCCATTGAAAAGAAGTGAACCCAAACGTACACTAATAGTTATTGGGTTTAGTATTATCGGGATAATTATAGGTATCTCTATAAGTATTTTAAAAAAATACGCTACCACTAGGAATTAAACAATACGCTTATGCACAACCGGCTTCTTATAAATGCGTTATCAACAGTCGGACAAGTAATCACAACTGGCTTTACATATTTTCTACTTTATGGGATATGGATACGTGAACTGGGGGCAAAGCAATTGGGAATCTGGTCAATCGTATGGACAACTACCTATTTTGCAGGAATGGCCAACAGTGGTGTTCCAGTTGGAATAGTAAAATTTATTGCTGAAGCTCATGTAAAAAAAGATATGATGCAAGCGCGTTCTATTGTAACCATGTCCATTATAATTACTACATTATTGAATTTTTTAATTTGTACGGTTCTTTATTTGAATGCCTCCTGGTTGTTCCAATTTTTAATACAATCTCCATCGGAAGTAGCTACAGCAAAAGAGATATTTCCATTGGCTTTATTAGCGTTTTGGCTATTGAACCTAGCAAACGTTTTTATGTACACTCTAGATGGGTTTCAAGTAAACTATCTTCGTTCTATTTTAAATATAGCTGCTAGTATAACCTTATTTATATCAGCATATCTTTTAATTTATAAAGGCTTATGGGGGATTGTAATAGCCCATATTATATACACTTTATTTATTCTTCTAGGAAGTGTTTTTATGGTAGCCCGTTATATGAAAACGCCCTTTATATTCAACCTTAACTTTGAAAAACAACTTTTTATTAATTTCTTTAAGTATTCTATTAAATTGCAAATAGCCTCTGCTTCTACTTTACTTTACGACCCCATAACAAAGTTTCTTTTAGCAAAATATAATTCTCTTGATGCTGTAGGCTTCTACGAAATGGCAAACAGGCTTGTTACACAAATCAGGAGTGTCATAGTAACTGCAAATCAAGTAATGGTTCCTAAAATAGTTGAGACATCAATTAATTCTACTAACAATTTTCAACATTTGTATATTATGATGTTTAGATTGTTAACAATTATTAGTACTCCACTTTTATTCTCATTTTTTTTCTTTGCGCCATTCATATCGTTAATTTGGATTGGGAAAATCGAAACTTTTTTTGTGTTTAGCGTTTATACATTGGTTGTAGGTTGGTATTTAAATACGCTTAGTGTTCCTGCATATATAAGTAATATGGGAGTTGGGCAACTTAGACACAATATCATACAGCACCTAGCAATGGCCTTATTAAATGTGTTTTTGGGCGTTCTAGGTGGATTCTTTTTTGAGGGGTATGGAGTAGTTAGTGCATGGACTGCTAGTTTATCGATTAGTTCTGGCATACTCATTTATCTTTTTCACAGAAAAAATAATTTAAATTTTGATATGCTTCGGTTTGAAGGAGATTATAATTACATTGTTTCACTATTGGTATTACTAATAGGAGCAAGTATTTTTAATTTTATTTTTTCTAAGAGTTCAACAAATTGGGTACTGATTTTTATCATTTATTCAATTATTTACTTTTGTTGGTTATTCTGGATTGTTAAAAGTAGTCCATTTATAAATGAATTACGTCTTCGTTTCAATAATTTCCGTTTTTTAAAGAAAAATTAATATAGTGACTACAATAATAAATAAATATCCTTAATTGAAACATTGCACATAAGTGGATACAACGTATAATTCAAGTAACTTACCTCTAATTACTGTTATTACTGTTTGTTATAACAGCATAGATACTATTGAGCAAACAATTCAATCTGTTCTAAATCAAGACTATTCCAATATTGAATATATTATTATTGATGGAGGTAGTACCGATAATACCATTAACATCATCAAAAAATATGAGTCTAAAATAAGCTTTTGGCAGAGTGAACCTGATAGAAATATGTATGATGCTATTAATAAAGGCTTGACCAAAGTATCTGGTCAACTTTGGATGTCACTCAATTCAGACGATTATTTAGCTTCTCCTCAGGTAATTAGCCAAGTTGCCTCTTATTTTTGTAAATACGGTTCGAAATTTGGGGCATATTACGGTAATATTATAAAAAAAGAAGGAAATACGTTCCGCCCAATCCAGCTTTTTACTGTTAATTACAAATCATTGCTGGCATCTGAACATTGTAGCTTTATGCCACAACCTTCTACTTTTTTACTAAAAGAAGTAATTGCTAATGTTGGATATTTTGATTTAAGTTATCAGTACGCCTCTGACTATGATTATTTTCTGCGTATTACCCAAGTTTATAAAGTTAAACATATTCCTCACTATTTTACTGTATTTCGAGATCATGAAAATTCAATTACCAATCGTTTGGCAGAAAGGATGAACGAAGAACGACATCTAATTATCAAAAAATTCAGACACAGTTTCCCTGTCTCATTATCATTTTTAGTAAAATATGTCAGTTGGTCTTATTATTTAATAATAAATAAGCGTTTCCCCTTAATGAAATTTTTTAGATTAAAAAAACAAAAAAACCTAAATATAATTTCATTTTGAAAAAATATCTTCTCTATACTTATATTATTTCAATGCCTTTTACTAGCGCTTTTTGCATTAGCAACAGTTTGTCATGGCCATTAATAATAGGAAGTTGTTGTTCATTATTTATATTATTAATTTTGTTATTCAAAAAAAAGATAGAAATTCCCCAAAAAAAACCATTTATATACCTTATTATTTTTTTATTGATTATTTTGATAAGTTTTTTTATTAATGATATACTTTCCCCTCCTATTGCTTTCATATTTGACAAAACTATTAACCATCTTTTTGCTTACTTGGCATCATTCATAAATTTTTATATATGTACATCTATTTTATTAAATTTAAATAAAGATCAAATTAGCCCTCAATCTATTTCAAAACTAATCACTTGGGTTCTTTTATTTTCTTGTATTTTTGCAGTTATTGAATTTGTTGCCAAAAATATTTTGTCTATTGACTTTGATAGTATAATACCACATCCTTCTGTAGAAAAGATGAATGCTCTTGCTTTGAGTGATATATTTAAATCTATTAGAGCCCGTGGTCTAGCTGAAGAACCTGGCCATTTTGCATTTATGATTGATTTATTTTTACCAATATCTATTTATTATTTATATTTCTCAAATATCTGCAACCTTTCAAAGTCGTTAAAAGCAATAATAATGGCGGTTTTTATTATTGCTATTATTATGACTTTTAGTACAGCAGCATTCTTTGCCCTACCTGTGGGGCTTTTTATTTCTTTTGGATACTTTAGAAAACACTTAGTTTTTTATTTATCAAAAATTATAATTTCTGGCATTATCTTATTTAGTAGTGCATTTATTGTAGACAGCTATTTCCCAATCATTACTCAACTAGCAATAGATATTGACCAAAAAGCCAGTAATAGTGGTTCAATGGATGACCGTTCTCTTCGTTCTTACCTATTTAAAACTAGTTATAAAAATGCTCCATTGTTAAATAAAGTAATTGGGTACGGCCCTTCTGGTTACCTTCGAGCAGGTCTGGAAGCAAATACAGAAAGTTTTCTTGTACTATATCAAACCTTTATATTTGAATCAGGAATCATAGGAGCAATATTTTTCATTATTTACTTAGTGAGTATTTTTTTGATTATTAAGGATATAATATTCCCATTAAGCTTCTTTCTTTTCTTCTCTTTTATATTAGGAATTATACATTACTTGTTTATTAGTAATTACTGGTATCCATGGTATTGGTTTATCTGCTCTTATATTACCTTTGTCGGTTCGATATCCGAATACAAATCCAATATTACTTATGAAGAAAAATAAAGTCATACATATTATCCACAATTTAGAAATTGGGGGCGTTGAAACTGCAGTAATTTCTTCATTGGAAGATTTGTACAAAAATTTTGACTTTACTCTTGTATGTGTAGGCTCAATTAAGCCAAACATTATAACTAAAATACCAAATAATTATTTAGAAAGCATTTTACAAATAAATTCACTATCTAGTTTTTACAGATGTATATCCATATTAAATAAAAAATCACCTTATCAAGTAATTATATCTTCACTTTGGAAGTCGCATTTATTGCATTTTATATTACTATTATTTCTAAAAACCAAAAAGTCAATTATTTTTTTACATAGTGGAAAAT
Organism: Runella sp. R0.1_18; assembly: GCF_057652155.1. Classification (NCBI taxonomy): domain Bacteria; kingdom Pseudomonadati; phylum Bacteroidota; class Cytophagia; order Cytophagales; family Spirosomataceae; genus Runella; species Runella sp. R0.1_18. The sequence continues at coordinate 40,081 of NZ_JBYFCK010000033.1, read as the reverse complement.
TTGCGCATATATTTGACAAAATCAGCACTCTATTTTTATCGTATTTTTGTAACGAAATATGGACGGATTCTGAATCAACATCAAACTTTATAAGAAGGTATATAAAAAATAAAAAAATAAAAAAAATCAGCTTTATACTTCAGCATTTTAGAAAAGAAAAACAAAATTTAAAAAACAACTCAACTACTAAGTTTATATTTTTAGGTCGTCTTTCAGAAGTAAAAAGGCTTGACCTAGTTATAAATTTTATTAATGAATTAAAATCACAAAACGTAAACATTTCTCTTGATATTTATGGCCCAGATAATCAAATGTGGAAGTTATTAGAATCGAAAATAAGTTTATTAAAGCTAAACGATGTTATCCAATACAATGGAATTTGCCCAATTGATGAAACACAAAACCTTCTCTTTCAGTACGATGCGTTTGTCTTAATGAGTGATTATGAGGGTATGTCTATTTCTACAGTTCAGGCGATGGAGGCTGGGCTCCTATGTTTCTTAAGGAATGTGGGAGAAATAGTAAATTATGGGGAAGATATGGTTAATTCAATCATTTTAAAGAGCGAATCTCCTAGTGATTGGGAAACTTTTATTAAAAACAGTGTGAATGTACTCACTAATGAAACGCTCCAAAAGTCAATAATATCCAATTCAAGTACTAAATTTGCAAATCAGCTAACTTATACACAAGATGTCATTCAGAATTTGATGAGACTTTCTAACAACAGATAAATTCGGGATGTATCCCTCTACTAAGGAGCAAGTTTACAATTACGCTTAATAAGTTATTAAAAAGTACAACAACAAGGCAAATACCTAATTAGAATAGTACAAATTTTAGTAAAAGTAAGCCTTAAAAATTCAAAAAATGCGACCTTTTAAGCAATTCTCTAACAATAGCAATAACAAATACCTGATTTTCAACACTTTGCATATTTATGACGTACCTAAACAGTTACGATTCAAAATGAAAGATAAATGCTTTATATTTGAAGATCTTTTATTATTATTTTATAAGCAACCAATCATTATTCAAAATAGATGAGTTATATGTGGAGAATATTTTAATCTGATAGCTTATTTATATCTCTGTTCAAGATTTTATACGTGTCAAAAATATTACTTATTAATTTAAAGACCTTCATATGGCTTGTCATAAACATTTATTATTGAAAATGAGATAGTATCATTGTCGATAGTATAAAGAATTTAACTGCCGTCAAAGCGACTCTGTTTTACACATACTGCTTTGGTATCCTTGTTAGGTTGAGAGTGATATTTCTGATTCAGTTTCCAAATTGGCAATAAGGTCAGTAATCCACAAACATTAAGATAAATTATAATTCACACTTTGCACACTTACAGCGGTAGTATCCCAAATATCTAATTACAATGAAAAACAAACTAAAACGTTTATTGCCAATTATAGATATTCTTCTGTCCCCAATGGTTTTGGCATCTGCACTTATATTTAAGTTTATAAGTAAAATTGATTTGAGAAAAATGTATTTTTCAAAAAATATATTTAATTTAACAGGAATCTACCCTATTAGGGATCATTATTATGAGCCATTAATAAATCATAAACATTTAAATAAATCTCTTTCTGAAGAACGTTTTTTGCCAGGAATAAAATGGAATGAAGAAGTACAACTAGCCCTATTAAATTCTTTTTATTTTCAAAATGAGCTAAAAAGTATCCCTGAAAACTCCATAAGTGAGACAGAGTTTAATTATAAAAATGGCTCCTTTGAAAGTGGAGATGCTGATTATTTATATTCTCTTATTAGAGTCAAAAAACCGTCAAAAATAATAGAAATAGGATCAGGGCATTCAACAAAAATAGCGAGATTAGCTATTAGTAAAAATAAAAGTACTAATAACAACTACTCTTGCAATCATATTTGTATAGAACCATATGAAATGCCTTGGTTAGAAAAAATTGGAGTAGAGGTTATTCGCAAAAGGGTTGAACATATTGAAATCAGTTTTTTCGCTCAACTAGAAATGAATGATATATTATTTATTGATTCATCTCATATGATAAGACCACAAGGTGATGTTCTATTTGAGTTTTTGGAAATTTTGCCAATATTGAAAAAAGGGGTAATTGTACACATACATGATATATTTTCTCCTCGTGATTATTTAGAAGAATGGGTAATTAATGAGACTAGATTCTGGAATGAACAATATCTTTTAGAAGCTTTTTTAAGTTGCAATGATGAATGGGAAATAATAGGAGCATTAAATTACTTAAAACATCGACATTATGGGTTACTTAAAGAAAAACTTCCATTATTAACAATAGACAGGGAGCCTGGTTCATTTTATATAGTAAAAAAATAAGCAAAGCAATCAATAGGAAATCTAGTTCTATTTTGGCTATTTTAACCTGTGCTAACCGCTAATTATTGGACACGGAAATAATAGAAAGTTAGAGACTTCAAGCACAGATTTTTGTCTTATTTTGAGTTAGGCTTCCCTTGGAAATTACTTTTTCAAAAAATATTTTCAAAAAATCCACTCCAAGTTGAGTGGATTTTTTACTTAAAAACTGTCGAATTATAAAAATAATACTATTTCTGGTAGCTAACGTGAGCCTTTTCTGCGTTTTTCTAACGTATTAACACAGTTTAATAACCATTCTATTTTAAATAGAGCGGGTAATTTCTTGACGTTTCCTTTATTTTATTCGGATAGCAGAAATGTATTTTTGTTCTCTTTTCTTCTTTTTGTGACCTTAACGGCATTGGCAGTGTGAATTTCAAAAAATAGCCAAACTTTTTCAGTTTGAGGGTTTTTAGCCTTTATCTTATCAAGCAAATAATGTTCTTTTTCTGTCCCAAAACTCCCCTCTAAACTTGTACTCCGTTCTTTATTTAAAATGTTTTTTATTTGTTTCGTTTGTTTGTCATCTTTGCCAGCCCATTTTCGACAAAAATTAGTTATAATATTGTTCTTAGTGCAATACTTCCTGTTTTCATTCGTCGCATAAATTCTATCTGCTGAAATGTGAGTGCACTGGTTAAATGTTGATTTATGTTTAAATGTACTGATTCTTAGACGTTTACATTCGTTAAAAGCACTATAGCTACTGTATTCAATCATATTAATACCGTAACTGTTTAGGTAGCCCATTGAAAAGAGCCTTGTAGGACAGATTCGATATTTTGAATGATATTCCGATTCATTTTTCGGATTGTAGAAATGAATCCAGCGATACGTGCATAGGCAGTCGCCCCACCGATACTTCGGAAGCAATTACTAATTTTCTGTTTCACTTTGGCGGCTCTTAAATCGCGCTCGGCTTGGTTATTTGTGAAGGGTACGCCTGACTCAAACCGGGTCGCCGGTGCGAGCAAATGCAAGCACGGCCTCTTGATGAAGAATCAAGCGCTGTAATAAGTTACGTCCTGTCGTCTTTTTGGCTCTACCCAAGCGACCATTCGATTTGATAAAGTAGATAGGGGGATGTTCTTCTTGGTCGGCTTGTTGGCAAATTTGTTGGTAGCGACTTTTCCAATGCGCCTGTTGGTCAGTAGGAATTGGGCCTTGCCGAGTGGCTCGATAAGCTTCCAATAAGTACTCGTGTATGTCTTTAGCCCACTGACGTGCTTGGTCAATGAGAGCTTGCAATTCTCGCAATAAATGTGCCCCACAGAGGCTGTGTCGTCCTTTGCCTACCGTAAAATAAGACGGCCACATCGGCGGTCCGACAGCAATCGTGAATCGTCCAATTAACACATTGGGAAAAAATACTTTTTTCTGACAAAAGTGCTTGTTGACCTCGTTTGTCGTGAACAAAAAAGTATGTATATAGATTGTTACTCGCTAAATGAAGCCATTTTAGTCCCCCTTCAATGCGTAGCCCTGTTTCGTCAAATCGGAGCGCCGAAGCGATGACAGACAGGAGACTCTTTGAGCTGTTCTTTTATTTGGGTTTCAATCGGAGCCAACTGTTCATAAAGCTTGCCTTGAGCACTGCTTAGTGTCGCTGGATTATAGGCATAACCCGTCAAATCAGCCCATAATTGGCTTATCTTTGAGAAAGGTAAACGATAATCGACATTGAGCATAATACTCTGAGCATGAATGCGATTACCATATTGAACGGGAGCGACCACATCCGCAGGAAACTGGCCTACTTGCTTGTGGCCGCATGAGCAACGGTGGGCTACCAATTCGTGCTGACTTACCCACAAACGAGTAGGAGGCAAATCAAACACCTGACGGCGGGAAACCACTTGTCCTTCACCTTGTAAGGCAAGACCACAACTGCCACAATGAGTGGCACTATGGATATGAATCTCGTCAGGATGTTCTACGAATTGAAGGGTTTTGCCTGTATGACCATGCTGGCCTCCTGGCTTTTTACCTGATGATTTTGGAAGCGCTGCTTTAATAAGAGGCTTCTTTGCATACCCTTCACTTGAAGGTGGTTTGTGTGAGTTTGAGGAGTTTTGGCCAAGTTGACGACGCAAATCGGCATTTTCCGCTTCTAACTCCTCAATACGAAGTAGTAAGCGGTTTACCAATGCCTTCAAGTCCGATATTTCTTTAATCAACTCTTCCATAATCTCATCTATGCAAATTGCGTACCTAAATAGTTACAATTTCTGGAAGAAAAGAGGATTGTATCTATTTTACCTTCCTCCATATTCACCACACTTAAACATTGCTGAAACACTGTGGCGTAAAATTAAAAAAGAACAAATTGACCCAATAGATTACCTCAATCAAGAAACTCTTTCCTATGCGGTCAATCGTTGCTTAGCTCAATTAGGAAAATCTTGGAAAATTAATTTCACCGAATTTAACATAAACCTAATTTATATCGCGTACTTAATCCTAATAATTCACATTGCCGACTAATGCTCAAGTTGCTGTTGTGTGGGTCAAGCATTTTTTTCTTTTCAACAGCAACAAGCCTATGGATTCTTCCGCAATCTTTTTTTTAAAAAGTCCAATTCTACTTTCAGCTGACCTATTTGCTGGTAAAGTGGAGCTGTTAGTTCTTCTTTTTCTTCTTCTGAAATTATTGTTTTTTTCTCTGTAAACAAACTGGGTATGGCACTGACCACTTGTTTTTTCCACTCACTTATTTGAGTGGCGTGCAATTCAAATTCGCTGTTCAATTGAGCTAAGGTCTTTTGCTCTTTTAAGACTTCAGGAACAACTTTTGCCTTAAAACTCCCATCATAATTTCGTCTGGTACGCTTTCCCATTTTTGTCTTATTTTAAGATGAAGATAATAAGTTTTTACTTATAAGCTCTGTCCTAAAATCGGGGTACATTTTTTTTGTGGTAAAAACAAAATACACAAAAAACCCGAAAATTGCCAATTTTGGCTCTTCTTTGGGGCCAGTTTGTTTATAAAAAACTGTATATCAACAAGTTAAACCTATAAAGGGAAGCCAAAATAAACACTGGAAGTCAATAAACGCAAAAAGCGACTTGAAATCTCTCCAAATCGCTTTTTGCAAACGGTTAACTATTACTACAGATGCGTTTGTGCCGCATATAAATCCCGTGGTGATACCTCCGCCCAAGAGGAATCTGACACTTTGTCGGTCGCTAAAATATTAGCACCCATGCCCATTGCCTTGTCCCAATCGCCCTCACTGTCCACATCATAGACTCGAATCAAGATTTTTTTCTGCATCAAATCATTAAAATCAGCTTGTTTTCCACTACCTGACTTTACGTTATAGACAACCCTTGAATTTGGGACAGTCAGCTGGTCTGCATTGTCACAATCGGCAAAACAAATACGCTGCGAACGGTTGTTTCGATAATAGACTTTCTTCCAGTCTTCGTTGCCACTCAGACAAAAGATAAAATGATTTTTTAACGAGCCAAGGGTTGGCCAACCTTGTGCCTGAACTACATCTGAGAGTTTGTTGGAATCTGTTAAACCTGGAAAAAGGTCATGTGGTGTTTTTATTAATCCACGCCCAAAGTAGGTTGTCAAATAGTTATCAATTTCATCAGGAAATAGCCCTTCATCACCTTGGTCACTTTTGATGTCTAGCATCACCCAAATTACATCGTGGTCAGGATTTTTGGTGTGCCAATCTGATAACTGATCCAAATAAACAGATAATTTTGGGCCTCCATTCGTCGCATGATTCACGGTAAAATATCCATCATTCATCGAATCACTTGAATGTCGCCAAATGTCGAGTTCTATCCCTCTGCATCCACACTGATAGATGGGAGATTTTAAGGTGAGTTGTTCTGAAAGGCTTTCTTTCCGATCGTACGAATTGTGCGAGGCTTTAAAAACCACGTTTTGAAACGGGGTACTGTCTTGTAAACTTGCCATAACGTTGAGTAAAGATTAAAAATGAAACCAATTGATAATTAAACACTAACCGCCGCCGCCATGCTGTAAAGATTGACTTTGGCTATGTGTGGAATTTTTTTGCGACCATCCGTACTTCCATTAATACCATAATCGTCTTTGATGTGCGCTTGTATTTGGTCGTGAATTTGATCAGGGATATCTCCTGTTGTAATAACGTCGGTATGAATGGGGTCTTCGTTTTTCATTTGAACAAACGCTTGGGCATAACAAATCACTCCAACAGCGTTGTAACAGGCCATCAAAATTAAGTGGTCATCTTGGTTTTCACCCCGAATATGATCGATTTTGGTAGAAACCAACATTCCAGAATTGCCTTCCATCGTGGTCAATTCTTGGCGCCACGTACGGTAGTTGTGATCATCGTCGTACGAATATTCTACCACCAGGTTAAAATCAGAATCATCTTTTGAGTCCTTATAAAACCAGCCATTGTTTGTGCTGCTATGTTTTACATCTACGTCATCGTAGGTATCTAAAGTCGAGCTAAAAGTATTATAGTTGAAGTTCATGACAATAGGAAGTTAAGGGTGAATTAAACAGATACCGAATTGGTGAGACGAATGATACTGTGACAAACCACAGGGATGAAGTACATACGTCCTCCGTTGTCACTCCATTTCACCACAATTTTAGAAATATCGTTGTACGCTTTACAACATACGTCGAACACTTCTTTTGTTCCTTCGGCTACTTCTTCCGAAATGCCTGCTGTTTCAAAAGCACCCAGTAAACCCGCTACGTCAAAGGCAATATCGACGGCCTTGATGAGTGTTTCAGGAATTTGGTACCCATCATTTCCAGCTTCCCATGTATAACTTACGCTCGACAAATGGGCTTTGTCATCATAATTGAGAACAAGTATAACGTGGTCATCGGTAGCACCTCCCCTGATATGGTCAAGCTGAACCGTCATTTGCATCGTCGTTGACGTTTTAACGACATTGGTTGGATAATAAACCCGATAGTTTGAGTCTTCCACTTTGTACTCAATTGCAGTGCCGTCTTTGGTTTCTTCGCAATCGGGATAAAACGACCGAAAAGTGGTCTTGTTAAATGTGTAGTTCATAACGTGAAAAGTTTAATGTTTAAAATTTTGAAGAGTTTTTCATAACGTTGGGTAAATATTTGTTGAGATATTGACCTTAGCCTAGTTGTGTAAGCCGATACAAAATTGAAAAACATCTGCCACCTCCGTATCCGTTAAAATACCCTTTTTTCAAAACAGGCATTTGAACCTACACCAACCCCGTAATTTTACCTATTAGTACAAAACAGGCATTTTTACCTATAATTCTAGCTGGGGAAGCCATTAGATTTGTGCGTTTTCTTTATATTTAGACTTTTCAATCAATCATCCCTCAACTTAAAAAAAGACTCATGAGTACGCACGTAACCAAAGACCAAGAAAACGAGTGGCAATCAGTAGCAGTGCCCCTAGCTGACGCCCAGTCGTGGGTATCAAACTGGATCAATGCTAACCCTGCCAATGACCCTGATTTTAAACCTTCAGACATACGCGCATTTGTAGTTCGCCGCGCCGATTTTGTCGAGATGCTTGCTCAACCTGATTCTGAATATGCCCGTATCTATATAGGTCTTAAACCCAATCCTGATACAAAACTTGGTTATGAACCTTGTATTATTATTGCAAGTGCAGCAGTGAAGGGCACAACCATCAAAGATTATGACGGTGATGACAAAGATGACATCATTGATTTGATTGGAGAGCAAACAGTTTATGATATCGCCACAGGAAAAGAAGTACGAGGTGATTACCAAGTTTTCGATGTGAGTCGCCCTTGTCCGCCTATATGCGACCCCAAAAGCCCTCTTTTTATACCAGCCCCAGATGGGTCATCTTGCGATTAAAAATTAACCGTAACCTAAATGATACAAGATTTTTTGAGATGGATGCTCTACCACACGATTTACTTCCTGATATTTCCAATCGGAATTGCCATTTACCGATATAGATTTATTAAGAAAGAACGTACGTACGTCATTGCATTTCTAGGTCTTGGACTTTTAACGGAGTTAACTGCCACGTGGTTTAGTGAAGTATTTGGTACCAATTTGCCCATACTTCATTTATATACTGTGTTAGAATTTAACCTCATTGCGTTATTTTATTTCAGCTTTTTTGGGTATTTCTACGACCGACGTTTGGTGCCCAGTTTGATGGTTTTCTTTACGGGATTTGCGGTGTTGAACTCTTTATTTATTCAAAAAATCACGGAGTTCAACACCTATTCTCGGGGATTAGAGGCCCTTTTGGTGATTATTTTTTCACTTTTATGTTTTTACAAACTATTGATTGAACTTAGTTCTAAAAACCCTACTCAACAACCCATTTTTTGGATAAACACGGGCTTCTTGCTCTACTTTGCGGGCAACCTCGTTTTGTTTATCCTAAGCAACGTCATTTTAAAAGAAAATAAAGCTTTCAATTACATGTCGTGGGGGTTACATTCGTGCCTAATAGCCCTTTTGTACATCTTAATTGGAATCGGTTTATGGAACAGTCCTCATCAGAAGTAGATTTATACCTTGCTATTTTCGGTGGGTCGTTTGTGATGATTTTACTGGTAGGTTGCGTGGTAGGGTTTATTGTACTTTACCAACGCCGTCTATTTCGTCAAGAATTAAATTATAGAAAAATGGAACTCAAATACCAACAAGAACTCATCAACAGTACGTTGGAGGGGATTGAGTCGGAGCGAAAACGGCTTGCCCGTGATTTGCACGACGAAATTGGGGCTGCACTCTCGGCCATGCGCTTGTTGGTAGGCCAAATGCCTGCTGAGTCAAAAATTTCGCCCGAAATCGTTTCCTTAACCAAAAAATACAAAGAACTGATTGACGCAACCATTGATAGCGTTCGACGCATATCCAACGACCTACTCCCCAGCGGATTAGAAGAGTTTGGATTGAGCTATGCCATCGAAGGGTTGTGCGAAAAATCGCTTGAACTGACTGAGGCCGACATCGACTGGCAAATTGAGGACATTCCCGAAGCCAGCGTTTCGCTCAACTTGATGCTGTACCGACTTGTGCAAGAATTGCTCAATAATACCATTAAATACGCACAAGCAACTCAAATTCAGATTACAGTTCAAAAGCAAAACACCCAACTTACCCTACTTTACATCGACAACGGGCGCGGTTTTGATTTTGACGAGGCTTATCGCAAAAAAAGCTTAGGTCTTAAAAATATCGAAACTCGTGCCCGTATGTTTGATGGTACATTGCAGTTTATTACCCAGCCCAATCAAGGCACCAAAGTAACCGTTAACGTTCCTCTTCCCGCATAATAATTTATCACTTCATCTATGGCAAACATCCGCGTAGCCATTACCGACGACCAAGTACTTTTTCGGCGCGGAATGGCGTCGATTATCAATACATTTGAGAATATTTCGATTGTGTTAGAGGCTGATAACGGCCGCATTTTGCTTGATTCGCTTCAAAACTTTGAACCCATTCCCGACGTGGTATTGCTTGATTTGTCGATGCCTGAGTTAAATGGCATTGAAACCACCAAGCTCCTTCACGTACACTATCCTTCTATCAAAATAATCATCCTTTCTGTCTATGGCGAAGACCGTTTTGTCACTCATTTGATGGAGCTGGGGGTAAATGCCTATCTTTTCAAAAACGTTGAACCTGAAGAAGTAGAGCGAGCCATTCGGACAGTTATTGACAAAGATTTTTACTTCAATGAGGCGTTTCTGAATGCCATGAAAAATCGGCTGAGTAACAAGCGTCAAAAAATTACGCTCACCGATAACATCCCTTCGACCCTCACTTCGAGAGAAACTGAAGTACTTAGCCTCATTTGTAAACAACGAACTGCCCAAGAAATTGCCGATCAGCTTTTTATTAGCGTTCGTACTGTCGATGGGCATCGCAACAACTTGCTCGAAAAAACGGGTGCTCGCAACTCAGCAGGCTTGGTGCTTTTTGCCATCAAGCACAGGCTCATTGACCCAACCGAGCTTTTATAACAACAAGGCCCGCCATAGCGGGCCTTGTTAATTCATTTTGGTAAAATCCAGCTCTTTTACTGCACTTTCACCACTTTCAAAGTCGTCTGTTTTTCTGAGGTCAATACTTTCAAGAAATACACTCCCGTCGGTAATTCACTCACCCCAAATTCTTCTTCGTGCGTGTTGGTTTCTGCAACAAATTGTCGGCGCAATACTTCGCGTCCCGAGGCATCAATTAAGGTAGTTTGTACTACTTGCCCTTTGCTCTCTTGCACTTGAAGGCGGAGAATGCTAGTCACTGGATTGGGGAGAACAGTGGCGAAGCTGTTCGGATTTAGATCCCTCGCATCGGCGAACCGTCGGGATGACAAAGTAGTTGCCACTTCCCTCGCTGCCCCTACTCCGACACCTTCTTTAGACTGGATTCTAAACCAATATTCTTGATACGCTAATACGTTGCCTTGTGGCTTACGGGTAGCAGGGTAAATGCTTCCCCAGCCTTTCATATCCCAATAACGGACACTCAATTTGTACAAACCTTTCGGTAGTCCAGCGTCATAAACGTTTCCGCCACTTCCATTGTCTTCATAAAAACCATAAGCGGGATGATTTGGCCCATAAAGCTCCGTCCAGCCGTCGCGGTTGGCGTACATAAAGTAAGGGGCATTATTTTCATGGGTATTGTAAGAACGAATGACGCCCATCTCTGGTGTTGCCAACAAATCAAAAGTCAATGAGCCTCCTGTACCTAAGCCACAAGCATCTACATTGATTGTCCAGTAGCGAGGTGCGGTTTTATTGATATTTTCTACAAAATACAACGTCGGATTTTGCTGCGTACTTTGCTCCAACTCCGCCCCGCCATCACGGCCAATAAAATTATTTTTCCATTCATCACGGTTGTTTGTTGGCTTTACCGCCGATTGACTTTGACCTAGATTAATCAGCGTTACCACGAAAGCATTCCAGCGTATGTCCTGATGCGCACTTTCTAAGCTTTGACAGCCTCCTTCAAAAACACACTTAGCCCAGTAGGATTGCTTTGTTACGTTGTTAAACGATACCTCAAAACTTGGCGATGATACGCCTGTATTCCAAAAAGTACTACTGCCAGCGGGACAATTGGCCGAGACAGTCACCGTAGTCCCCATGCAGACCGAGGCTTGACTTACCGTTACGATTGGAGCAATATGAACTGGGTTTACGGTAAATGTTACAACGTTACTTTTACCACTCAAACATCCATTTTCAGTCTGACAGCGTGCATAATACGAAGTAGTCGCCGCTGGAACCGTGGCAGGAAGGTTAGGCAGGGCAGCCTCCGTAAGGGCATTGTACCATACTGTTTTCAGGTTTCCGCACGATGCTTGCCCACTAAAAATTGCTCCTGCTTGACAACTTACGGTTGATGACAGTGTTGCGGTTGGCGCCGCAGGCATCGCTACCAATTTTAAGCGCATCACCCCCGACTCACTTTCTACGCACGAAGCCGTTCCATCTGATTTTCGGCAACGCACACGGTAATTGTGAAACTGATTATCAACCAAAGCCGTTGGAATGGTAGTACTATACTCACCCCCATCAACTGAGTAAATAACCACCTCTCCAACTGCACAAGTGGCATGAAATAACAGCCCTTGGCTGGCCGAACTACATACTTCCTTGGTTTCACCAGCCGCAACGTTAACACCATCTACCGTTAGAGAAACCGCTTGAGGAACAGAAGCACGCTGATTGATTGTCACCTCCATTGGGCTTGTAAACGTAGCAGGGCAATTCATATCACAGGCGGCTTGGTAGCGGTGAGGTTGATTATTGGACAATTGGGAAACTGGTGGGGTGGTTGACCAACTGCTCCACGACCCATTACCAATCTGTCCCCTCCAAACGAGTGACCCCGAAACACACAAACCCGAAACCGTGAACTGCAAGTTATTAACAGGATTGGCGTCTATATCACAAAGTTGCTGTATATCTCCCTCATTAAGAGTCTGTTGAAGCGTTTTTAGAGAAATGGTAGGCTTTGCCAGTACCGAAATAACCGCTTCGCCCTCCATTGCTACGACACATGCCCCTTTCGCTGCTTTTATTGTGTATGTCCCAGCGTTTGTTATTTCTCCGAAACTCAAGCTTGTTCCCATCCCTGCGACGACCGCACCGACTTGTTCATTAGCATCTTTCACCAACGAATATGCTACCCCCACCTCTGATCCACTGAGCAAAACCGCTCCGACTGAGCCAGCGCAAATACTTCCGCCACCCGTCACATTGAATTTTGCAGGTAATGGTTCTACTGTAATTGAAACAACATCAGAATAGGCTACGCTACATAACCCGTTTTGTACAACCGCTCGATAATAGGTGGTTTCGGTGACGTCACCGACATTGACTTGTAGTGATGTGGAAGTAGTCGCAATGATTTTAGGCTGTTCAAAGCTTGACGAACTAGCCGACTCCCATCTCAGCACATTTCCTGTATGCCCAGATAATTCATAAGAATTACTACCCGAAGTTCCTTTACAAATCAATCCTGCCCCCGTCTCCAATGTTACTTTTCCACCAACACTTACGGCGTCAGTCGTTACATTTACACTTTCATTCATGGTGGTTGTACATCCTCCCGCCGTACGCGTAGCCTCAACAGTATAAGTTCCTGCAACCGCTATTTTTCCAAATAAAATCACACTTCCTGTACCTTCAATCGGGGCGTTTATATCGTCGTCTCCTTTTTTAAGTTGGTATTTTACTCCCGTTTCAGAATTAGCTAACCCTATCTCAACGCCATCTCCACCAACGCAAAAACTCCCCCCGCCAGTTACTTCAAAAGCCGATGGAGGCACACACTCCACTTCTACGGGAGTCACTTTCATGCTTATTTCGTTACTGGTTGCCGTAGGAGAGGCGGCACAAACGGCATTACTCGTCAAAACGCAGCTAATCACATCACCATCAGCAAGTAGAGCATCTGTATAAGTAGTACTAGACGTACCTACGTTTTGGTTATTTTTTTTCCATTGAAAACTCGGCGCATCGCCTCCATTGGTTACTACTGCCGTAAAGTTTACAGTTGTTCCAGCAATGATGTTATTGTCAGAATCGTCAGATGAAATTACCACCGAAGCTGTCACCAGAGGCTTTATTGTTATAACAAATTGCAAACTTGGCCGACAACTAGCCTCTGTCAGTTCGGCATCTTCCAGGTCTAAGATGGCATATACGTAGTAAGTAACGTCAGCCCCTGTTTGATTGACGGGGAAAATGAGGTCATTAAAATTTACCAAAAAAGGCGCACTTGCTCCCGACGGAGCCGTAGCATTTCCAATTACCGTTCCGCCCGTGTACATTTCTGTCCCAGTTTTTGCGGATGAAAAATACACCAGTTTCACTGACAAGTCGTTGCGGGTAGTTTCAATGGTAATATCGTTGGCGGAATTATCGTTGCAGGTTTCAAAACTGGTACTATTTTGCGTTGTTAACGTAGGGCAATTAAATGCTTGATCGTTGTCAGTAATCATTACAGACACCGAAGCCACTGAGAGTCCGTTATATATAACATCAGCACTGCTCACTGTATGCGTTATGGTCGCTGAGTGATTTCCCTCCACTGTCGCATCATCCACGGCACTGATTGTGACCGTTTGGGGAATGTTCCAATTGGCCATTGTAAACGTCAAGGTCGCAGGCATAGCCGTCAATTGCGTTCCAGTTGTTATACCAATGCTAACATTGGCAGTGGGCTGACTATTTAATACAATGGTATAACTATCATTCGCCCCTCCTTCAGTAACTTTTGTCGCGTTTTCAGACTCCAAAAGAACAACTCCCTTGGTATCATTATCCGTAATTTCTACCGTTTCGGCAAAGGTCGTTCCTAATTCTAGCCCTGAGGAAGGATTAACCAAGGTTATTGTGGCTGTTTCCGTCGCTTCTGCCTCAAAATCATCGACTACCGTCAGCGTAATACTCCCCGTTTTTGTGCCACTCAGAATCGTTATTTTAGCTGCCGACAACGTGTAGTCGCCCGTTGTAACTCCCGTTCCCGAAACCCCTACCTCTACTGTTTGATCACCCGCTACGTTAGAGGAAGTCGTTGCAGTCAAGGTTATTTCAGTTTTATCCGCTTCACTTCCCGACGTACTACTGGCCGCGAGGCTTACGGTTGGGGCAACCGTTCCTACGATTATCAAATCATTGTCGGCGGCTACTGCCCCTGCTCCAATCCTCAGCGTACCTGTATTGCTAGGGTTTGAGCCTGCATTCGCCGCCGACCCGTATCCATACAGCCGAAATGTGATCGTTCCAGTCAGGTTTGTCAGTGCATTTGTAAACGACATCGTTTCTAGCAAAGCTGTTGTCGTAACAGTAGCCGTCCCTAGGTCAGCGGCAAAATTATCGACACTGCTACGCAAGGTCACTTTGTTTGGGCCTGTATTTGACGCCCTGAGTACTAACCCAATACCTGTTATTTTTGCTTTATACCCATCGGCAACGGTCAGCGTAAATTGGTAATAATCATTGTTTGTAATTGCCTCCGTCAAGGTTGTTGGTGAAGTTGAACTAAACCAGCCATTCGAGTTCATTGCTCCTGCAAAAGCATTGACCGTGATACCAGTCCCTCGCTCCAAGAGACCCGAATTTATACCAGTTGTAAGGGTTGAAGGGGTATTACTTGTTTGACTCCCCGTCGCTCCAGATAATTCCCAAACCACTAGGTTTTGGGAAAACACAATTTGCACGTACAAAACCAACGCAACGGTTAGCTTCATTCTTTGGCGGAACTTTAGTAAGCTTTGGTTCATGGGTAATTAATGGTTAACAAAAATACTATACATATATACATACTATACTAAAAACTCATATTTAAACCTACTAAAAATCAATTTAATAGGTTTAACATACCAAGATTACACCTACCAACCTACGTATCCTTCAGGAGTGACACCTTTCAGGCGTAAGTAACAAATCGCTTGTCCACGGTGGTGAATAATATGGTTTTCCATGGCATAGAAGAAACGCCATGCTTGAATTTTTCCACCTGCATACCCTTCATGGCGAGCAAGTCGCTCGGCGGGAAGTTCGCCAACTACCTTTTCGACCCACGCATAAAAACCCTTCATTTCTTCGATGAGTTGGGCTTTTGAGAGTTTTTGCCAATCATTTTTGGTATCGTAAGGATTGGGGATGTCGAATCTGCCCGCAAATTGCATGGCAGTAAATACGATACAGTGCACAAACTGCCCGCGAAAAGTCATGGCTTCGGGGGTATAATGAAAGTCTAAATGCTCTTCGGGCATTTGACCTATAATCGTCAACGAATAGTCGAGCGAACGGCGCCAAGCCACACCAAACTCTTCTTGAAATTCTTTTAACTCTTTTTTGGAACGTTCTTGCCCCAACACGGGGAGTGTTCCACCTACTCCAACCAAGGCACGAAGTGCGGTCTGACGATTTATTTTTTTTGTCATGAGGCTTTTAACTCGAATCTAGAAATGGTTTTTTATTAACGTTTTATAGTCATATACGGAACTCCCTGTCTGAAAGTCACTTATAAGACACTATATTTTTAAATACGCATTATTACTCTTTAAAAAAGCTACCATTGGTAGTCGCTAAAAAAGCTTCAAATGGTATTTCTTCTTGTTTGATAAATCCCTGCTGTGGCAACGCCCCGTCGGCTACCATCTCTACCACCGCCGCTACTGAAGCCGCCGTTGTCCACGAGATAGCCCGCCAATGCACGCCATCTATTTCAATGGGATGATACGCCCGATAAAACTCTTCGCGCGCAAGTCCTTCAGCCTGCCAACCTTCCACGACGGCATACACATACACGACGTCTTCTTTAACGGGAGGCTTGGCAGCGGTCAAGATTTCTTCTAACTGCTGGCGGTTGTTTTTCATGATTAGTTCGTACAGCATGAAGCGCATTAGCTTGGCGTGACCCGGGTAGCGAATCGTCTTGTAGTTGAGGGTATCTACTTTACCTAGGTAAGTTTCACACATGGTTCCTAACCCACCCGACGTGCTAAACGACTCAAATTCTTGCCCTTCGATATTAATGACTTCGATACCATCCAACGACGACACCATTTTTCGTTCGCCGTTTTGAATCACTTCAGCATCGTTGATGTATTCGTTGATGACCCCCGCAGGCGACCACGTAAACGAATACCCTAGCAACCCATTTGGGTACCTTGGCAATGCACCCACCCGAAGCTCAATATCACGCAAACGCTCGAAACGTTTGGCCAAATCAGCCCCCACAATGCCAATTAAGCCAGGCGCCAATCCACATTGTGGCGCCATCACTGCACGGTGAGTGTCGGCCATTTCTCGGATTGCCGTTGTGGTCGGAACATCTTCGGTGAGGTCAAAATAATGAATACCGTTTTTAAAGGCAGCCCGCGCAATCGGCAAGTTGAGGTTGTAGGGCATACACGAAACGACGGCGTCAAACTCCGATAAGGTGCGTTCAATGAAGGCTTCGTTGGTTACATCGCCTTCAATCACCTCAAAAGCAAAGCTTCGGCTAGGCTTGCGCTTATCTAGCCCTTTGACATTAAAACGCTTGTGGAGCAAAGTAGCCACCAATGAGCCCACTTTCCCCAAGCCAATGATTAATACATTTTGCATGGTAGTTTGTTGATTTTTGGAATGAAATTGGGAAGAAAAAGAGTTACCCACAGGCAACTTTAACCTTGCTCGTTATGGAACAAATGAACATGCGCTACGTAAGTAGGCAAGTCGGGCGAGGTATTTTTTGAGGTCAGGATTCATCGTAAAGCAAATGTAAAAACCGTTGCCTATTTTGGCAAGGGAATGTTAAAAATATCTAAAAAACTCGGAATAGATTCTGGGGTATCTAAACGGAATTGACTATATTTTCGTTACTTTGCAAGCTATGAATACCAAACGTTGGACATACCGAACAACACTTTCTGAATCGCAACAAATTAAAGCGGAAGCCCTTGCCAAATCCATCAATGTCAATCCATTTTTGGGACAACTCCTTGTGCAACGTGGTATTACGACTTTCGACGAAGCCAAAGATTTTTTTAGACCTTCGCTCGCTCACCTCCATAACCCTTTCTTAATGAAGGACATGGACAAAGCCGTAGCGAGATTATTACGTGCGTTTGAAAACAACGAAAAAATCATCATTTATGGAGATTACGATGTGGACGGCACTACGTCGGTGGCTCTTTTCTATGGTTTTCTCAAAAAATACTACACACAGCTCGAATACTACATCCCCGACCGTTATACCGAAGGGTACGGGGTCTCGTGGCAAGGAATTGATTATGCCGAAGAGCAAGGGGTTAAGCTCATTGTGACCCTCGACTGTGGCATCAAATCAGCCGATAAAGTAGCCGAAGCCCAACGTCGCGGCATCGACTTTATCATTTGTGACCACCACCGCCCCGACCAGCATCTTCCTCCTGCGGTGGCCGTTCTTGACCCCAAACGTGAAGATTGCCCCTATCCTTACAAAGAATTGACGGGTTGCGGCGTCGGGTTTAAACTCTTACAAGCCCTTTGCGAACAAGGAATGGGTGATGAAGAGGTCTTGTACCAACAACTTGATTTATTGGTCGTCAGCATTGCCGCCGACATCGTACATATTACGGGCGAAAACCGTGCGTTGGCCTTTTTGGGCCTCAAAGAGCTTAATAAACACAAACGCCCTGGCATCAATGCCCTCGTGGCACTGGCAGGACTGCGCAACGAACTCGACATCAACAGTGTGGTTTTCGGACTAGCGCCACGAATCAATGCCGCAGGACGGATTGCACACGCCAAAGAGGCAGTTCGGTTACTTTTATCAAAAGACAAAACGGAAGCCGAAGCATTTGCCCAAGAAATCAATCAACACAACAGCGACCGCCGAAATTTTGACACCAGTATTACCGACGAAGCCCTGAACATGATTCGTGAAAATGACTGGATGCTAACGGCCAACAGTACGGTGCTTTATAAGGAAGATTGGCATAAAGGTGTCGTAGGAATTGTGGCGAGCCGCTGCATTGAGCATTTTTTCCGCCCAACGGTTATCCTAACCAATTCGCACGGAAAAGCGGCGGGTTCGGCGCGCTCCGTCCCTGGGTTTGATGTCTATGAAGCCATAGAAGCCTGCTCCGATTTATTAGAACAATTTGGGGGACATACCTTTGCCGCAGGGCTTTCGTTGCCCGTTGAGAATGTTGATGCTTTCCGCAAAAAGTTCAATGATATTGTAAGTGAACGCATTCGTCCAGAGCAACTTACCCCGTTGATTGAGATTGATATGGATTTGGATCTCAACGCCATTACGCCCAAATTTTACGGCATCGTCAAGCAGATGGCTCCTTTTGGCCCCGAAAACATGACCCCCGTATTTGCGAGTCATCAGGTACGGATGAGCGGAAATCCGACGTTGATGAAAGAAAAGCACTTAAAATTGGAAGTGTTTCAGCCCAGCCCACAAGGCCCCACCAAATACACCGCTATTGGCTTTGGCATGGTCGATTTTTACCCAAAACTTATGTCGGGCAAGCCATTTTCAATCGCTTATACCATCGAAGAAAATACGTTTCGCGATAAGACAACGTTACAATTGTATTTGAAAGACATACGATTTGAAGAAGGTTAATATGTTCGATACATTTGGAAATTTAATCCCATATGAGCTCATACCAATGCAATTGCATAGCATGGAGACATTGTTTGTAACAAACGAACGCAGGGAAACGATTTGGAAAGATTATTTACTATTCATAGATACAATGCTTCAATTGAAGTTAGGAAAATTTAGTCAGTGGATTGATGGAAGTTTTGTGACGAAAAAAAGTTTACCAAATGATATAGATGTACTTACCCTAATTGACAATACATCTTTTAGTCAACATGAAGTCTTATTTAGGAATTTAAAAAGGGAATTTAAATGGGTTGACTATTACTTTTTAAGAGAGTATCCGCCAACACATACAGACTACTTCCGAAGTGAATTCGATAAAAAAGAGTGGCTATTTTTATTTGGTACAGATCGAAAGCATCGTAATAAAGGCATTATTGAACTTAACTTTTCAGATGATGGAAATCCAAAGCGAACATGACATCGAAATATTTCATACCCTTGAAAAAATTAGACGTGTTAACCAAGCAATCCTTTTTCATTCAAGTTTGGAAAACCCTGACAGTTTTACAATTGAGCAATATCGCAAACTCAAACAAGAACTTTCAGAACAATTAGTAGCATTGCTTTCTTACTTTGACTTGCAATTAAAAGCTGCCTGACCGAACAGACTACTATGATTCTCAGAACAGAAAATTTGATAAAAAAATACGGTTCACGCCTTGTTAACAACAACGTCAGCTACCAAGTTGGGCAGGGTGAAATTGTTGGATTGTTGGGGCCAAACGGAGCAGGGAAAACGACATCGTTTTACATGGCAACGGGGCTTGTCAAACCCAACAGCGGCCATGTTTATATCGACGATAAGGAAATCACCGATTTGCCCATGTACAAGCGTGCCCGCTTGGGAATTGGCTATTTGGCGCAGGAAGCTTCTGTGTTTAGAACCCTGACCGTCGAAGAAAACATCATCGCCGTCCTTGAAATGACCAACCTAAGCAAAGCCGATCAAAAAGCCAAATGTGAAGAACTACTAGAAGAATTTAGCCTGACGCACGTCCGCAAAAACAAAGGGATGGTGCTATCGGGGGGAGAACGTCGGCGGACGGAAATTGCGCGTTGTCTGGCCGTTGACCCTAAGTTTATTTTGCTCGATGAACCATTTGCTGGCGTTGACCCCATTGCCGTCGAAGACATTCAGACCATTGTTTCAAAATTAAAATTCAAAAACATTGGTATTCTTATCACCGACCACAACGTATCCGAAACGCTCTCCATCACCGACCGTGCCTATTTGTTGTTTGAAGGTAAAATCTTAAAACAAGGAACACCCGAGGAACTCGCCGCCGACCCACAAGTGCGTCGTTTGTATTTAGGAGAAAGTTTTGAATTGAAACGCAAACTTCAAGATTAATTACCACTAAACTAAGCTACTTTATGGAACAACAACCTACTACAGCCCGCGCCGCCTTAAAATGGGGTGCTATTTCAGGAATTGGTTCAATGATTTTTAGTACCCTTATTTACGTAACAGGACAAGTAACTAACCCAGGACTCGCTTGGATGGGCATTATCATTCCTATCCTTGCGATGGTAATGGCTATGAAAGAATTTCGTACCCAAAACGGTGGCTTTATGTCTTATGGCCAAGGTCTTGGCATCGGCGCCTTATTGTCGGGTATTGGTGGCTTCTTGGCAGGGGTTTACAATTATATTTACAACGAATTTGTGGATCCTACTTTACGTCAACAAATTCTGGATAAAACCAGAGAAGACTTAGAAAACCGTGGCATGGACGATGCCCAGATTGATGCTGCGATAGAAATGAGCGCTAAATTTTCAACGCCTGGCATCACTTTCGCGCTTGGCATCTTTATGGCTATCCTTATGGGATTTATCATTTCATTGATTGTTTCTGCCATTATGAAAAAAGACAAACCCTTTGATTTTGAATAACAATCTGTGTCAAATCCAAGCCATCCGTGTTCTATTATCGACGATTTTAGCACACGGATAAACAAATGGACCTCTGTTCGTAATTCCCAATTCGTAATTAGTTAATAATGTTTGCCATTTTCCAAAAAGAAATCAATGCCTTTTTCAGCTCCCTGACGGCCTATATCGTCATGGCGGTATTTCTGACTGCCGTAGGGCTATTGATGTGGGTATTTCCTGATACCAATCTCCTCAATTATGGATATGCCGACCTGACTTCGTTTTTCAACCTTACTCCTTTTGTCTTGCTTTTTCTTGTCCCTGCCGTTACGATGCGGTCGTTGGCTGAAGAATTTCGCAACGGGACGATAGAGTTGTTGCTCACCAAACCATTGAGCGATTGGAACCTTGTTATTGGGAAGTTTCTGGCCGATTGGGTATTGATTATTCTTACCCTAGCTCCTACCATTTTATACTACATCACTGTGTATCAACTAGGTAGCCCTGTGGGAAATGTGGACTCTGGCGCTGTTTTTGGTTCATACATTGGTTTGGTTTTATTAGCGGCTGTTTTTGTCGCCGTTGGATTATGGGCGTCTTCCCTTAGCGACAACCAAATCGTCGCTTTTGTATTAGGCGTTTTTATCAGCTTTTTACTTTTTGCGGGCATAGGTGCCGTGGCAAAGCTTGATTTTTGGGGTTCTTTGTCGTATCCAATTTCGTGGATTTCGCTCGACCAACAATACGCTGATTTGGGTCGTGGTTTGGTCGATTCCCGCAACGTGATTTATTTGGTAAGTGTCACCGTTTTATTTCTTTGGCTCACGCAAGGGCAAGTTAGCCGTAAACGAAAATGAGAAAGCTGTAACTTTGTTTAAGCACTTTCAATAAAGAAAAAATGGAAACACAAGAAAAGTCATTTGGTGATTGTACACTGGTTTATCTTGAGAAAAACTTTGGATTGAGGCAAGTAAATCAGCTCGACAGCTTAGATACTTGGTTAAATCGAAGTATAACTCAGGAATTAACCCAAGCAGAAACATTAACCTTGCCCATTTTTCAGCAACTCCTCACGACAAACGTTACTTCGTGGAACGAACAAGACTTGAGCCTGCACTTTATTGGACCTATTTTCAGTTTGATAAATTTTACGGAACCTTATCGTTTTAATCTTTTTGCCGAACGACGTATCTCTAGCGTCTTAACCACGGAACAAGGTCAAAATATACTCTTGTTTGGCAAACCTGACGAAATGATTGCCTCAGGTTTTCGCGACCCAGAGTCTCCTTTTTTTTGTTTTCAAGAATTTAAACGGGAAAGAGACCCCAATGGTGACCCGTTGGCGCAAACATTAGCCGCTATGCTGGTAGGACAAGCCATCAATAACCACCAGCAACCCATGTATGGTTGCTATGTCTTGGGTAGAGATTGGTATTTCCTAGTTTTACAAGAAAAATTCTATTGTATTTCAAGAGGTTACGATGCCACTACCGAGCACCTGTACGACCTTTTTAAAATACTCAAAGCTTTAAAAGAAATCATAAAAGCCCTTACGGCTTAATCCTTCAGCACCCTCATTATGTGGCACATTTGGATTGACACAGGCGGTACTTTTACCGACTGCCTTGCGCTTACTCCTTCTCAAGACCTTCTCCGAACCAAAGTACTTAGTAGCAGTTTTTTACGAGGTAGAATTGAACGAAAAGTAGCCTCGCATCAAGTCCAAATTTCCTCGTCTTGGGCATTTCCCCCTAAATTAATTGTTGGTTTTTCTTTCCGAATCGTTGGGCAGACCGACTTTCTCCACATAACGGCGGTTGAAGATAATGTTCTGACACTTTCCCATGACCTCTACTTGGGCGGCGACTCCGTCGATTTTGAAATTACAACCCACGAAGAAGCGCCTGTATTGGCGACAAGGATTGTGACCCAAACGCCGCTCGATGCCGCTTTTCCGCCCTTATCGATGCGGCTTGGCACGACCAAGGGGACAAATGCTCTTTTGGAGCGAAAAGGCGCAAAGGTGACGCTTTTTGTAACCAAAGGGTTCAAAGATTTGCTGCGAATCGGGACGCAACAACGCCCTAATTTGTTCCAAATTGCCATTCCTGAACCAACGCTTTTGTACCATCAAGTAGTTGAGGTAGAAGAGCGACTCGACGCCTCAGGCACTGAAATAGAAGCACTTACATTGCCTCTTTCTAGTAAAACCGCTGGAGAATCCATTGCTATTTCTTTCTTAAACAGTTACCGAAACCCCGCGCACGAACAAACTGTCCAACGTCATTTCTTGGCGCAAGGCCACCGCTACGTCAGTAGTTCAACCGATTTATACGCGGGGATCAATTACCTAAAACGTACCCAAACTGCCCTCGTCAACGCCTACCTACAACCGATTCTTTCGGATTATTTAAACAACATCATCGCCTCTTTTCGTCAAGAAAACAGCGTCCATTCCAATCACTCGGTCAAGGTAATGACCAGCGCGGGTGGCTTGGTAAGTGCCGAAAGTTTTCAGGCCAAAGACAGCCTCCTAAGCGGCCCAGCGGGCGGAATGGTAGGCGCAGCGGCCATTGCCCAACGCCTTGGTTTTAAGCGCTGTTTGACCTTCGACATGGGTGGCACCAGCACCGATACCGCACGTTTTGACGGAAAGCTAGACTTAGAATTTATCACCAAAATCGAAGGCATCGAGCTCCACAATCCTACCCTCGCCATCGAAACCGTGGCGGCTGGTGGTGGTTCCATTTGCACGTTTGATGGGCATCAACTACGCGTCGGCCCCGAAAGCGCAGGTGCTTACCCTGGCCCCGCGTGTTACGGAGCAGGAGGGCCATTGACCATCACTGATGTCAACCTACTTTTAGGCAAACTCGATACTTCCCGTTTTGGAATTCCCGTTCGCCTTGACAAAGCCAAAGAGGCCCTCCAAGGCATTCAACATCAGATTTTTACCAAAAACCAACAATTAATTTCGGAAGAAGAATTACTGAGGGGATTTGAACAAATTGCCAACGAAAAAATGGCCGAAGCCATCCGTCGGATTTCGGTCGCCAAAGGCTTTTCACCCAAAGAATATCCTCTCCTTACTTTTGGAGGAGCAGGTGGGTTACACGGTTGCCAGTTGGCCGAAATTCTCGGTATTTCAACCGTTATTCTCCCCTACGATGCGGGGCTTCTGAGTGCTTACGGAATGGGACAAGCTTCTGCCCAACGCATTGTTAATCAGCAAGTACTTTTGCCTTTGGCTGAAATACATGCGTCGCTTTTTGCTCGTTTGACCCACCTCACCGAACAAGGCACTCAGCTTCTCCAGCAAGACGGTACAGAACTGGTTGACAAAGAAAATGCACTCGCTTTGTTGTATTTACGTTTCAAAGGCCAAGAAAGTACCATAGAGGTAGCCGTCGCCGCGCAGAAAGCCCTTACTTTGGACGAAATTGAGGGTTATTTTTACGATAAATACCGCCGTTTGTTTGGCTACTGTCCCAACAACCTAACCATTGAGATAGAAAGCATCAAAGTTGTCGTTTCGGAAAAATCTCCCATCCAAGCGCAAGCCGAAACTGCTCAATTACAACAACTTGCCAGTCCCATTCACCAAGCAAAATACCCCGCCTACGACTGGAATCAATTGAAAGCAGGCGATTACTTTTCGGGGCCTGCGGTGTTGCTCAATACTACTTCTACCAGTTTTATCCCCGAAGGCTGGCAAGCTGTCATCACGCCTACTACCGACGTGGTTGTTAGTTTGGTAGGACAACGAAACAACATCGTGGACGCCCAAAGTGAAGCCATTGAATTAGAGCTATTTACCAATCGTTTTATGGCGATTGCGGAAGAAATGGGCGCTCAATTACAGCGAACAGCTTTTTCGGTCAATGTCAAAGAACGCCTTGATTTTTCGTGTGCATTGCTAGATGCCGATGCTGAGTTATTGGTCAATGCGCCGCACATTCCTGTGCATTTGGGAAGTTTGGGAATTTGTGCGCGGCTTGTTCGCGAAAAAATCAACATTGGCGTAGGTGATGTTATCATTACCAATCACCCCAAATACGGCGGTTCTCATTTGCCCGATGTGACCCTTTTGTCGGGGATTTTTACCCCCGCAGGCGAGCTCATCGGCTATGCCATCAACCGCGCCCACCACGCCGAAATAGGCGGAAAAACGCCAGGCTCTATGCCTCCCGATGCAACGTCGTTGGTGGAAGAAGGAGTCGTTTTATTACCAACGTATTTGGTTAAAAATGGTGAAATGCAGTGGGAAACCGTTACCGAACTCTTCACCAATGCTCCCTACCCTACCCGCGCTTTAACCGAAAATATTGCCGACATCAACGCTGCTTTGGCTTCCCTTCGCTCGGGCGAATTGGCACTACAACAGCTGGTCGAACAGCATGGTTTGGCAAAGGTGCATCGGTACATGAAGTTACTGAAAAGCAACGCTTTTGAAGCCCTCCAACACGCTTTTTTACCGTATAAAAACCGCGTTTTTGAGGCATCCGAATTGCTCGACGACGGGCATCGCATTCAGGTCTCAATACAGCCACACGCTACGGAAGGAATTGTGTTTGATTTTACGGGCACTTCTAACTGCCACCCTAACAACCTCAATGCCAACGTCTCCATCATTTACAGTGCCATTTTGTACGTTCTTCGTTTGCTGGTCAACAAAAACATTCCGCTCAATGAAGGACTGATGCAAGGCGTGGAGGTTTGCTTACCTGAAAACAGCTTTTTGCATCCCGTTTTCAGCGATGAAGCCACCAAATGTCCTGCCGTGGTGGGGGGCAATACGGAAGTCAGTCAGCGATTAGTAGATACCCTCCTCAAAGCCTTTGAGTTATCGGCTTGTAGCCAAGGGACAATGAATAACTTTTTGTTTGGAAATAGTGCTTTTGGCTACTACGAAACCATTTGCGGCGGGACGGGTGCAAGCCAAGGCGCTGACGGCCGTTCAGCTGTTCACCAACACATGACCAATACCCGTATCACTGACCCTGAAGAACTCGAACGGCGTTATCCTGTCCGACTCAAAAACTTCGCTATTCGGGCGCATTCGGGTGGGCAGGGACGCTGGAAAGGTGGCGATGGAATCGTTCGAGAGGTTACCTTTTTGGCTCCGTTGCGCGTGACACTCATCACTCAACACCGCATTGTGCCTCCTTATGGACTCGCAGGAGGCCAAAATGGCCAAGTAGGCCAGCAAACCCTAACCCGTACCGACGGAACTCAAGAAGTCTTGGCGGGGATTTGCAGCGTCGAAGTCGATACGGGCGATACGCTTTGCATCGAAACCCCAGGGGGCGGCGGCTATGGTGATTAAAGAAAAAGTGCTAAATTTACCCAAATCAATCAATAGGAAAGCGAAGCCTAGGTTTTCGAGTTCCTCATGTTTTACTCATCCGCTCATCAAGTGCCACTGAACCAAGATAATATTCGCCTCGTTTTTGGACTTAAACTGAAACAACTTCGCCTCGACAAATCTCTGTCTCTCAGCGACTTGTCGCAGCGCACGGGGCTTTCTATTTCTTACATCAATGAAATTGAAAAAGGAAAAAAATATCCTAAATCTGACAAAATCATTGCACTTTCTCGTGCCCTTGAAGTAGAATATGATTCGTTGGTTTCGATTAAACTCAGTAAAAAATTAGAACCTATTTCGGAGCTGCTTCAGTCAAATATCCTGACCGAACTTCCCTTAGATTTGTTTGGCATCGACCCCGCCGACTTGCTCGAAATGCTCTCCGATGCCCCCACGAAGCTCAGTGCTTTTATCGGAACGCTGATCGAAATTGCCCGCAACTACAACATGTCGGTTGAGCAATTTTACTTTTCGGCTTTGCGCACGTACCAAGAGATGTACGACAATTATTTTGAGGATTTGGAACAAGAAGCCGAGCAATTTTTGGCCCACTACCAAGTCCCTGAGGAGTTGATTTTGAACGATAAATACTTGGCGGATTTGTTGGTTAAAAATTACCCTTACGAAATTCAATTTATTGACGAAAAAAAATACCCCGAACTCATCGGTATTCGGTCGATGCTGGTTCCACGAGGTGATAAATTACGGTTATTGATAAGCCCCCAACTCGATGCCAATCAGCGCGCTTTTATTTATGGTCGGGAATTAGGGTACCAGTACATGAAGCTCAAGAACCGCCTCAATACCACACACTTAGTGGAAGCAGAGTCGTTTGAACAGCTTCTGAACAACTACAAAGCCTCTTATTTTGCAAGTGCAATCATTATCAAAGGAAAGGTACTGGCAAAAAAACTAAGTCACTTTTTTGAGCAACCCCAATTTGACGGAGAAGCCCTCGTCCAACTAATCGAATATTTCCACAGTACACCCGAGTCTTTCTGCTATCGGCTAAGTAATATTCTCCCTAAGTACTTTGGAATCAGTCAATTGTTCTTTTTGCGTTTCAACAATTTTGCGGGTCAGAATCGCTTCGACCTCACCAAAGAAATGCACATCGCCCGCAAACACAACCCCCACACCGTACGCGACGAACACTACTGCCGCCGCTGGGTAGCGTTGACAATTTTGCAGGAACTCGCTGAATTACAGTCAAAAAGCCAATATCAACATACACTGTGTCGAATGCAGATTTCGCATTATATGGACACCCAAGACGAATACTTTGTGGTGGCTTTTGCCAAGCCGATGTCACCAACTCCCAACCTCAACGTAAGCGTTTCGATGGGTATCCGTTTGGACAATAATGTACGTGCAAAAATTAAGTTTTTGAACAATGCCGACATCCCCAAACGCGAAGTCAACGAAACCTGCGAACGTTGTCCTTCGTTTGACTGCAAAGAACGCATGGCTGCCCCTACGGTCTTACAACGCAAACGCAAAAATGAAGCCATCCGAAAAGCCATGCTTCAGCTTAGTAGCGAACAGTAGTTTTACTAATACCCCTATCAGCTACAAGCGTAAGAGCCCATCAAGCATTTCTAACTTACGGTCGGCAAGATCGGCGAGGTGTTCGTTGTGGGTTACTATCACAAACGTTTGACGCAATTCGGTACGAAGTTTAAAGAAAAGTTGGTGCAAATCTTCGGCATTTTTGGAATCTAAATTGCCGCTTGGCTCATCGGCAAAGACAATGGCAGGGTTATTAATAAGCGCCCGCGCCACGGCTACCCGCTGCTGTTCTCCGCCCGACAACTGCGAAGGCAAATGTTGCATACGGTCTTTAAGACCAAGCATTTCTAACAATTCGGCTCCACGGCTTTTAATTGTAGCTTCGGGCGATTTTCCCCCAATAAAAGCAGGCATACACACGTTTTCGAGGGCCGTAAATTCAGGAAATAAGTTATGAAACTGGAAAATGAAGCCTATTTTTTGGTTTCTAAATGCCGCTAACTCTTTCTCCTTGAGGGCAAATACGTCGGTACCATCTATCCAAACCTTTCCATTGTCAGGGCGGTCGAGGGTACCTACTATCTGAAGAAGGGTACTTTTTCCAGCCCCTGAAGCTCCCACTATCGTTACTAATTCTCCTTTATTTATCGTCAGATCAATCCCTTTTAAAACAGGTAGATTCCCGTAATTGCGAACGATTTGGTGGGCTTTTAGCATAAAAAATAAGCAGTATTAAATCATCTTCTGAAGAACAAAGTAGCTCGCTCCTGCGCATAAAAACAAGCCCCTACGAAAAATTATTTATCGACTGAGCCCATTCGAATGCAAAAGGGACGTAGATTGCAACGAGTTCAACACGCACACGTTTGATGATAGACTTTGCTCACCTTGTTTTCCTGGAAGTAGCCAAAGAGCTCAACTTTTCGAAAGCGGCCGAAAAACTATACCTCTCTCAGCCCTCTGTCAGTAAGCACATCAAAAACTTAGAGGGACTTTACAGCCTCGCGTTGTTTGAACGTAAAACCAATGGAATCTGCCTGACAGAAGAAGGGAAAATCTTGTTTGAGTACGTTACCAAAGCTCAGCATTTAAAGCAAGAATTGCAGTTTGATATCTCAACCCTTCGTCACCAAGCAGAAGCCAAAGGTGCTCTCGTCGTAGGGGCAAGTACTACCGTAGCACTCTACCTCATGCCCCGTATATTTTCTTCGTTTCGGCACTCTTTTCCCCATATCCGCCTACAACTCATCAACCGAAACTCTGAAAATATTCTTAAAGCGCTTCTCAACCACGAAGTGGATGTGGGGATTGTAGAAGGAAAAAATAAATTAACATCGGTCTCCTATCAATTTTGGCTCCGCGACAAAGTCGTGGCCGTATGTGCTGCTCATAGCCCACTTGCCGAAAAAACAACCCGAACGCTCCATGAACTCAGCACCCTTCCCATTGCTTTTCGCGAAAAAGGTTCAGGAACGTTGGCTGTGGTGGCAGATGCACTTAGTCAGCACGGAATTTCAGCTCACCAATTAAACGTTCAAGCCATCATTGGGGGAACTGAAGCCCTCAAAAACTTCATCTTAGAAAACGGATGTCTTGCCTTTTTACCCTACTTATCGGTACAGAAACAACTTAAAAACGGCGAATTAATTCAAATTAACCTAGCGGGACTCGACGTTCACCGCGATTTTTATATTGTACAGCGCCAGGGTGAAGAAAATAACAAGCTAACTCGACTGTTTGTAAAACATTGCCTGAAGGATATAAATTTTTAGAATACCCTATCAAAAATCTGACTTTTCAGGGACTGTATGTTCGTCTTAGTTTTGTCAAAAAACATCGACGATGATTTCGCTTCAGCCCTCCATATCGCACGCCTCAGCCCTTCAATGCAGTCAATGCCAACAAACCTACTCGCTGACCAACTTAGCGACATTTTCGCCCTGTTGTCAGAAGCCGTTACTCACCACCTACCACATTCCCGCCTCTCTTTCTCCCGAGGTGTTGGTACATCGGCCGTTTACCATGTGGCGCTACCGCGAAATGCTTCCACTTTTTGATGATGCTCATAAAGTAACACTTGGTGAAGGAGGAACGCCTATCCTTTCGCTCCAAAAATGGGCAAATCGGCACGGCTATCGGCAACTTTTACTCAAAGACGAATCCCTCAACCCGACAGGTTCTTTTAAAGCGCGCGGATTGAGTATGGCCATCTCCAAAGCAAAGGAATTTGGGGTTGAAGCTTGTATCATCCCCACAGCAGGAAACGCAGGAGGTGCAATGGCCGCTTATTGCGCTAGCGCCAACATCAAAGCTACCGTTGTGATGCCTCGCCATACCCCCAAAGTTTTCAAAGAAGAATGTGAGTTATACGGTGCTAACCTTGTGTTAGTAGATGGCCTCATCAGCGATTGTGGAAAAAAAGTAGCCGAACTAAAAGCGCAAAACGGCTACTTTGATGTCTCTACAATGAAAGAGCCCTACCGTTTGGAAGGGAAAAAAACAATGGGTTACGAAATTGCCGAACAACTTAACTGGCAACTGCCCGACGTCATTTTATACCCTGCTGGGGGCGGAACAGGTCTCATCGGGATTTGGAAGGCATTTTTTGAGTTAAGAGCCCTGGGTTGGATTTCGGAGTCCATCAAATTACCCAGAATGTATGCGATTCAAGCCGAAAACTGTTGCCCAGTAGTAGCTACTTGGAACAAAAAACAGCCCAATGCCTCCCAATACCAAGGGAAGCCTTCAGTAGCCAATGGCCTCGCAGTGCCTCAACCATTTGCCGAAGCACTGATGTTGGAAGTACTGCGTGAATCGGGAGGCATTCCTGTCTCCGTTTCGGAAGATGAAATGGTACAAACCGTCAAGGAAATAGCTTGTCAGGAAGGATTGCTTGTAGCACCTGAAGGCGCTGCGCTTTTCAAAGGCTTACAAAAACTAACAAAAAGCCAACACATTGATCCTTCAGAAAGTGTTTTACTCATCAATACGGGAAGCGGATACAAGTACTTGGAAAATTTGTACTAATTTTTGGTCACTTTACACAAAGTTGCTTTAAATCTTCGACCTCCCCTAAAAAAACGTTATAATCAACTGTTCCGTTGATGCCATGAACATAGCCGCTTTTAGAGTGTTGCCAAAAGTGAATTTTAGCATCATCGTAGCGGTCTAGTGTCCAGCCCGAATAATCGGCTATCCAAAGCGGGTATTGGTCTAAGTTATCTTTGATATAACGGCGATAAAAATCAGCATTGGTATAAATAATAGGTCGAACACCGTAGTAGTTTTCGGCCAAACGAAGCCATTTTCCCACGTTGGCAATTACTTGTTCTCGTGAATAAACGTTGGTTCCAATTTCAAAATCAAGCACAGGAGGCAAATCCCCGCGCTTGAGTTTGACCATCTTTTTGAAATTTTCAAACTGCGGTTCTGGTGCTTTCCACGGAATATAAAAATGGTATGCCCCCCGATACAAACCCACTTCATCGGCTTTTTGCCAACTGGTTTTGAAGTCTTTGTCCATCAGTGACGTTCCCTCCGTCGCTTTCACATAGACAAATTGAAGGCGAATATCCTCAAACCTCATCGCACGCAGGTCATTCCAATTGATGCGGCCATTGTGTTTTGAGATGTCGATACCATGAATTTGAAATTTCATCGGCAAACGAATCCCTAATTTCGACACATGCCTCCATTGATTGATATTCAGGCGGTTATAATACCAAATTCCCCCTCCAATCAGCACAAGAAGCCCCACTAAGATAGCCCACCCAACGGGCGGAAGGGGGCGTTTAGGGGGTGTAGATGATGTTACTCGACGCGTCATAGCGTGCAAAAGTACGAACAAATCCTTAATCCTTCAGTGGGACTTCGGCCACTTCAGCATCAGGGTCGTTCAATTTCGATTCGTCGATGAGCGATAAGGGGACTTCCGCAGACAAGCGCTTAGGCGTTGGAATTTGACTCAAAAAGAACAACACCAACCCCCCTGCTATGCCCAAATACATGTTTTTTCCCGTCAAAAAATAAGCAATCAGCGAAAACAAAGAGGCTCCTTCAAAGAAGGCATATTTTACCAAAATGGTACTTTGATACGTGCGAAGTTTGTCAGAAAGTGGGTCGTTTTCTTTCAATTTCTTGAGCGTACTTTTTGACAAAATCCACCCCAAAAAGGGCATTAAAATCAAAATTGGAATAAAATATTGAAAGATTTCCCCCAGTGCAGCATTGTTTTGCATTACCTCTTCTTGGGTGCTTCTTAAAAAAAAGAAGACCGCTCCCGTTCCCACCTGTCCTAACAGCATGACTCCATAAATCAACATCAAAAGTTTGAAATATTGACTACTGGTCAAGATTTTCACCTCCATAGTTTCGATGAGTTTTTCTTTAATTAATTTTCCCTCAAAAAACAGACCAAACTATTTCTCGTTTGGCTGCCAGCGCCACAAATAGCGGCAAGCCATGGTGCGATGCGGGCGCCACTGCTCGGCAATTTCGTGCAATTTTTTGAATAAAGGTCGGCCCGTTTCGGTTAGTTGATACGCTTTCACCATTTTTTGACGTATCACCAAATCATCGACAGGAAAAACATCGGGACGATTCATCACAAACATCAGCAGCATTTCGACTGTCCAGCGCCCAACGCCTTTGATCGGAATCAAATAATCAACAATTTCGTCGTCCGTCAGCGTATCCAAATGCGCATAATCCATGCCTTTTTCGAGCGAAAACGTGGCTACATTTCGGAGATAATTGATTTTCTGAAACGACAGCCCTGCACTTCGCAGCTGTTCGTCGGTCTGGGCTAAAAGCAGTTCTGGATGCGGATACTGGTCAGGAAATAACAGCCTGAAACGGGCAAATATCGAATCCGCCGCTTTGACCGAAATCTGCTGAGAAACAATACTTTCCAAAAGTGCCAAGTACAAGTCTTTGTTCCAATCCGTTTTTTTAAAAGTAGGCGTAGCTTCAATGACAGACGCCAACGTGGCGTCCTTGCTAGATAGATAATTTTCGGGCGACATTGGGTAAAGTGTAATTTATTCGAAAGATAATCAAAAAGGTGATTCAGAGAAACGTTAATTTTGGGGCATTACTTTTTTTATTGAAAATGATAACCACCACGTTCTTACATACACCCATTGAAACCTCAGCGACGTACTTGCTGACCGATAGCCGTCAGTTGGTGTTTCCTCAGCAGACCCTTTTTTTTGCCATCAAAGGCCAACACCACGATGGGCATCACTACCTCGGTGATTTGTACCAAAAAGGTGTACGTCAGTTTGTAGTTGAGAAAAAAGCACTCACCGATGCCCTTACCGACCAGTTAGAAAGTTTTGAAGATGCCCAAATCTGGGAAGTTGACAATAGCATCAAAGCCCTGCAAGAACTGGCCAAACGCCACCGCACCCAGTTTGATATTCCCGTTGTTGGCGTCACAGGTAGCAACGGAAAAACCATTGTCAAAGAATGGTTGAGCCAGTTGATGAGCGCCGATTTTCGGATTGCTAAAAGCCCTAAAAGCTATAATTCTCAAATTGGAGTTCCGCTTTCGGTGTGGCAGCTCAATGATACGCATACCCTAGGTATTTTTGAGGCGGGTATTTCGCAGTCGCACGAGATGAAGGCTTTGCAAGAAATCATTCGCCCCACCATCGGAATTTTCACCAATATTGGCTCTGCCCACGACGAAGGTTTCCGCAGTCGGAAACAAAAGGCAACAGAAAAGCTTCGGCTGTTTACCCAAAGTCAGCACCTGATTTATCGGGCCGATTACGCCGACATTGACGAAGAAATAAGACTGATTCTCAAGCCAGTAAATCCAACTTGTGAGTTAATAAGCTGGGGAACTTCAGAGACCTGTACCGTCAAAGTAGATTGGCACAAAGATGCCAATCAGACCTATATTGTCATGAAATCGGAGGTCAACAAATTTGACGACCAACTCTTCGCTGTGCCATTTACCGACGATGCCTCGGTCGAGAACCTCGTTCATTGTTTGATTTTGATGCTTCACATGGGTATTCCTTCGGGGGAAATTCGTCAGCGGATTTCCCGTTTACGACCCATTTCGATGCGTCTTGAACTCAAGGAAGGCATCAATGATTGTTATCTGATTGACGACACCTACAACAACGACCTCGTTGGCCTGAGCATTGCACTTAATTTTCTAAGCCAACAAGAACAACGCCCGCACAAATGCGCGATTCTTTCTGATTTGCTTCAAACGGGACAAAAAGAAGAGGAGTTGTACGCCCAAATCAATACGCTTTTGCAGCAAAAAAGAGTAGAAAAACTCATTGCTATTGGCGATGCCTTTGCCCGTAATGCGCACCTCATCAGCATTCCTGCCGAATTTTACCCTAGTACTTCGGAGTTTTTGGGCAGCTTAGACACCAATGCCTTTAGAGACGCAATTGTGCTTATCAAAGGCGCACGCCCCTTTCAGTTTGAGCGGATTGTCAACCGCCTACAGCAGCGCGTTCACGGTACGGTGTTAGAAATCAACCTTGATGCACTTACCCACAACCTCAACTTTTACCGAAATCGGGTTGGCAACGATACCCGTATCATGGTCATGGTGAAGGCTTTTGCGTACGGAAGTGGGAGTGCCGAAGTAGCTCAACTACTACAGTTTCACCGCGTTGACTACCTTGCGGTAGCTTATACCGACGAAGGTGTCACACTGCGTCAAAACGGGATTGAGCTTCCCATCATGGTCATGAATCCGTCGCATTCGACCTTCGATAAGTTGTTGGAATTTCAACTAGAGCCCGAAATCTACAGCCACAAAATCTTGGCCGAATGGCTCGAATTTATCACCGAAAAATCTGCCGCCGCACAGTTGCCTATCCACCTCAAGCTCGACACAGGAATGCACCGTCTTGGCTTTACGGATGCCGATTTACCCCGCCTTATCGAGCGTTTGGCACCGTATCCTACCTTAAAAGTGGCATCTATTTTCAGTCATTTGGTAGGGGCAGACGAAGCCATTCACAACGATTTTTCACGTCTGCAATACGAGCGTTTTGTGGCAGGGGCTGCACAGCTTGAGGCGGCGTTGGGCTATCGCCCGCTGCGTCATATTCTCAATTCGGCGGGGATTGTTCGTTTCCCCGATTATAAGCTTGACATGGTTCGGCTAGGAATTGGGCTGTATGGCGTGGAGGTTAATCGTCAAGAACAGCGTTTATTACAACAAATTGGAACGTTTAAAACGGTAGTGTCCCAGGTAAAACATTTACCCGCAGGCGAGACCATCGGATACAGCCGAAAAGGTGTTTTGGAACGTACCTCGTCGATTGCGACCATTGCGATTGGTTACGCCGACGGCTACGACCGCCGTTTTAGCAAAGGCGTTGGCAAAGTGCTTATCAATGGTGCTTTGTGCCCCGTGGTTGGTAACGTCTGCATGGACATGACGATGGTGGACAGTACGGGCGTACAAGTAGAAGAAGGCGATGAAGTCATTATTTTTGGGCCAGCACTTCCCATTTACAATCTTTCCGAACAAATCGGCACCATTTCGTACGAAATCCTAACGGGGATTAGTGAACGCGTCAAAAGGGTTTTTTATAAGGAGTAAAAAGGGGAATAAAGTAAATGCGCAAAATAAAACAAGCCTCTTGTGAACATAGGCTGAATCTCCTCAAACCCCAGCCTAAAGGACTGGGGTTTGAGCATTAGATAGCCAGTCTGCTTTTGCTTAATTAATCAACCATCATTTCTTCAACGTCCGTTTTTCAACTCCCTCAAACGTCATTTTCACATCTTTGATGGAGCCGTCTTCGTTGAAATACAGGTGGTCGATGCACACAACGCGGTGGTCGCGGTCTTTATTCGGAATTGGGCGGCGGTGGTAAACGATGTACCAATCGTCAGTTTTAGGAATGTTAATCACCGAGTGGTGCCCTGCGCCCGTTGCTACTTTTTCGTCGGCCACCAAAATCGTTGATTTTTTCTCAAATGGCCCCCAAACCGAGTCCGCTACGCCGTAAGCCACTTTGTAGGTGCCGTTGGTCCAGCCGCCTTCCGACCACATCAGGTAATATTTCCCGTTCCGAATAAACATAATTGGCCCTTCTACGTAGCCTTTGGGCGTAATTTCTTTCACCATTTCGCCGTTTTCGAGCGGCATAAGACCCGTAAAATCATCTTTTAACTTGGCGATATTGCAGCGACCCCAGCCCCCATAAATGATGTAATACTGCCCATCTTTGTCTTTAAAAACAGCTTGGTCGATGGGCTGCGCTTTGTTGTAAAACTGATTGATGAGCGGTTTGCCCAAATAATCTTTGTACGGCCCTTCGGGACGTGAAGCAACGCCAATGCCAATGCCTCCGATTTTATCGTCTTTATCAGGATTGTTAGCTCCAAACCCTTTGCGTTCCGAACTCTGGATGTCATTTGCAGCAAAAAACAAAAAATATTTGTTGTCTTTTGGCACGATACAAGGTGCCCACATGGCCATTTTTGCCCACTTCACTGCGGAGGTATCAATAATCCGAGGGTGCTTTTCCCATTTGATTAAGTCCTTCGATGAAAACGCATCCAAAAACACTTGGTCTTTGTATTTGGCCGAAAAAGTAGGAAAAATCCAGTACTCTTTCCCCAAAATAACGGCTTCTGGATCGGCATACCAGCCGTCAAAAATGGGGTTTCCTGATGTTTTTTTGGACGTCTGTGCAACAACGATGTTGGATGCAACAGCGGCGATTACGACTAGCAAAGTCTTGCATTTGAAAATAGAAATCATGGAATGATGTTTAGGATTCGGCGCTAAAATTAGAGGATATTCGTCGGTTATCAAAAATTCAATCGGGGACGGTATTTTAATTCAACCTGCGACTTTTTCCCGTACGTACTTCCATTTTCTCTATTATTATGTATCCCAACCGCCTTTTTTTATTTATCGTGTCGTTGGCAATGACTTTGTCTGTTCGAGGTCAAAAATCCCCTGCGACCCTCCTCATGGATGCCAAAGTTTTGAACACAAACAAACAGTTAATTCTTAAGGGAAACGCCTCATTAAAAGCCGCTTATCGGCAGCTATTGGCAGAAGCCGATCAGCTGATCAAAAACAACAAGGTGTATTCGGTGATGGACAAAATCCCGTTGCCACCTAGTGGCGACAAACACGATTATATGTCGCAAGCGCCGTATTGGTGGCCTGACCCTGCCAAGCCCGACGGAAAACCGTACATTCGCCGCGACGGCGACCGAAATCCCGAAATCAATGGCATTACTGACCACGACCATTTTGATAAACTCATGGCGGAGTCGGAGATCTTGGGGTTGGCGTATTTTTATTCGGGCGAGGAAAAGTACGCCGAATTTGAGGCAAAACTGCTCAAAACGTGGTTTCTGAACCCTGAAACCCGCATGAATCCCCACCTGAACTACGGACAGGGCATTCCTGGCATCAACACAGGCAGGGGCATCGGTATCATCGAAACGCGTGAAATAGGAAAAGTGTGCGACGCGGCAGCGTTGTTGGCAGGCTCCAAACATTGGGACGTAGCCACTCAGCAAGAGCTTAAAAAATGGTTTTTGTCGTACATGGAATGGCTGATGACCAGCGACTTGGGCAAAGATGAAGCCGACGAACACAACAACCACGGGACGTATTATGACGTGCAGCTTGTCGCCCTTGCCTTGGCCTGTGGCCGCCAAGAAATAGCCGAAAAGCAGCTTACCGTGACCAAAGAACGCATGGCAAGCCAACTCAAAGCCGACGGAAGTCAACCGCACGAGTTGGCCAGAACGCTCTCATGGAATTATACCAATATGAACTTGTGGGGTTTTATGACCCTGGCCCGCTTGGCAGAGCATACCAAGACAGACTTATGGAATTTTACGACCAAAGACGGCAAAGGAATTCGCCCCTGCGTGGAGTTTTTAGTTCCTTATTTGAACGGTCAAAGAGAATGGAAATACCAACAAATCAAAGCACAGTCGTACGAACACACCGCGCGGATTTTTACGTTGGCCGCCCAAAAATACCAGCAACCCACCTATGAAAACATCGCCCAAACCGTAAAAGTAGAAGGCCGAAATGCGTTTATGATACCGTTGGTACTGGGAATTGACTCAAAAAAATAATGGTGGCACAAGCAGGGTTTTAAACTTGCCACCTCGACGCCCCCTTTGTCACTTCGACGAAGGCATTGTCACTTCGACGAAGGCTTTGCCACCTCAACAAACCCTTTGTCACCTCGACGAAGGAGAGGCCTACACCCATTTGAAAAAAAAATTCAGAATTTAGACAGTTAGTTTTGAAATCAACTAATCTTTGGGATATATTTACAAAACGGCATACACATTTGCTTTTTCTACCTCTGTATCTTTTAATTAGTTTTGGGTTGAGCACTGTGTTTGGTGTCGTTTTGGCTGTTAAGTGGGCGAGATTTGGAGATTTTTGCTGGGATGATGTATGTACACAATACAAAAAGTACGACATCTAAAGTGCAATAAAATATTGGTATAGTTAAAATAAATACGAAAAATACTGCAAAACTTTCGTCTATTTGGGAGTTAGCGGTAAGCGTAAAACGACAAAAATGAGACATAAACAATGATGGGAAATTTATTCAACAAGTATTATTTAAGTGAATTTGTAAGTGCATATAGAAAGTCACTTTTGGAACGCATTGACAAATTAGAAATAACAGACGGTACAAATATTCCCGCACTTGTTCAGAAACTTAAAGAAGAGTTCACCATTTATCCTATTACAATCGGAGAACCCAAGCCTTCAGAGCCTAAAGAGACAACAAGACAAAGAAGAAATGATTGGGGTGAAAATTACAATCAAAAAGTGTTTGAAATTTTCGTTTCGATTCCATTTGAAGGAAACGCAGATTTATTTTACTGCATGCCTTCTTCATCAACAGTAGTTTATCTTGACAAAAGCGCAACTATTAACAGAACTAACGTTACCGCAACAATAACACTAACACAACTTGATGAAAACGCATACTTCTCTCAAGTAAATAGTATTGTCGGAACTTTGCAGACAAACTTGCCTCGTGTTCACGCTGAAATAAAACCTTGGAATGACGGATTAGAAAATTTAATTCAACAATCATTGGAAAGTCGCAAGGGAGTCGTTTCTAAGAAGTTTGACTTTATGGAAAAAATAGGGTTGAAGGTAAATCCAAAATCCACAGAATTTTTGGTTCCTCCGACAGTTGTAAAAAAAGCAATTCCAACTCCTGCAACAGAAACAAGCAAAACAGTTGCAAAAGAGAAGGTTCCAATTCTTCAACAGGAAGTTTATGCTGACATTAGAGAAGTTTTGTACAATGTTGGAAAAGCAATAGAACGAAAACCATCAATATACAAGGATAAACATGAAGAAGATTTAAGGGATATTTTTTTATTATTCCTTGAAACAAGATACGAAGCAACAACAGGTGTTGGTGAAGCCTTCAATAAAAAGGGCAAGACGGATATCCTTCTAAAATATTCCAAAGACGGGACGAATCTTTTTGTTGCAGAATGTAAGTTCTGGAAAGGACAGAAAAAGCTAATGGAAGCCATAGACCAATTGTTGGGCTACTTAACGCACAGAGACTCTAAAACAGCATTGATATTTTTTGTTGACCAAAAAGAAATGACCAGTATCGTAACAACAATTAAAACGGAAATCACTAAACACCCAAATTTCATCAAACATCTTATAGACACGTACGAACATTCTATTAATTACGAATTTTCTTTGCCTGACGACAGTAATAAGAAAATTCAAATCGAAGTAATGCTTTTTCATTTTCCTACAATATGACAAGTAAGGCAGAAATAAAACGCCATACCGCTAACACGGGTTTTGCGTCAGGCGGGGTGACGTGCAAACTTGAAGCTTTGTGCTTCTATTCAAGTTCAGTGCTGGTTGACAGTTTTGTGCTCCGAAACCCGCCCGAACGCAAAGCCCAAAACCGTTAGTGGCAATTATAGAAAACGACAAATCCCAAATATATGAGCTTGACACCAAGAGGAATGAGTATTCAAGAAATTTATAGACAATACTCAGAAAAAAAATTTTTAGTTAATCGAAAGTATCAACGCAAATTAGTTTGGACGGTTGATGAAAAGCAATTTTTAATTGATAGTATAATTTCCGACTTCCCTATTCCACTAATACTACTTGCAAAAACAAATGATGATAAATTTGAGATTATAGATGGTTTACAAAGGTTAAATTCTATAATATCATTTATTGAAAATAGGTAACTGTTTAGGTAGCCCATTGAAAAGAGCCTTGTAGGACAGATTCGATATTTTGAATGATATTCCGATTCATTT
>NZ_JBYFCK010000032.1:0-56841 GCF_057652155.1 Runella sp. R0.1_18 | reverse complement strand
TTAATTAATCTTCCCAATCTATGATAAGTTAATTCAGTTTTTTCAGTTGCGAAGAAAGACTGCATTAACTCATTTGATGATAAATTAACCAGGTTTTTATAAATGATATATACCGAATCTAACTTGTTATAGTGAGTTTCTATTTTTGTTAAATAACCTTCATCCGTTATAGTTTTTCCTATATCTCTTAAAAGTGGCATTCTGCTAGTAGTGTTTATCTCTTGTAAATAATCGTTGGCGATTTTGTAGTCGCCTTGATATTGAAAAGATACAAACCCATTTTTTTTATTGTTCATATCAATGCTTACTGTAAGTTGATGGCCTGGTACAATGAATATTTTACGGCCAATTCCATTGGCAACCACTTCCATATTCATTGATTTTGGAAAGCGGTATTTCTTTTCGCATATTCCATTGTTGATTATTAAAGTGTCGGTAATACTCGTCAAATAATTTAAACTGTAATTTAAAAGTATGTAAGGAGCTGATAAGTTTTTTACTTCAAACCGAATGGTTGATTCGATTTGTGCACTATCTTGGTTTGAAAATTGGTTGTCTTTTTGGTAACTTTCATTGTTGCCAAAAGTATCTAAAACCTTAAAGGTTATAATAAATAGTGTGAGAAAAAGAGTTTTCATGGTATGGTTTGTTAAAAAAGTGCTCTATCGTTACAGTGAAAAGCCTATTTTGCTTGTCGGCTAAGAGTATTTTGGCCGTTCTAAGGTAAGGTAAAGTTAAAAAAAACTTAGTGTAAAAAAATAAAATAATAGTAGATTGCAAATTGGTAAAACGAGTTGCTCACCACCCGTTTATTTTAACGCTGTTGGCGTTGCGCAATCCAATAATACAACAACGGTATAATCGTCCAGGAAGCAATGACGCCCACGGTCATTCCCCCAATAACCGTCAGTGCCAACGGACGTTGAAGTTCTGCTCCCAAACCTCCCGAAAATAAAACGGGAAATAGTCCCAAAACTGTGGTTAGGTAGGTCATCAATTGCGATTTTAGCCTTCTTTTACCCGACAATCGAATCGCCTCCATTAACCCAATGTTGGCACGTTCGCGGTTCATGGTGTCAATCTTTAAGATGGAGTCGTTGTCAATCAAACCTATCAACACCACTATGCCAATCATGGAGAGCGCGTTCAAACTTTCCCCAAATAGTGCTAAGGTGAAAATCGCTCCAGAAATGCCCAATAAGGCTGTGAGCATCACAATCAACGGCTGTAATAATGATTCAAATTGGGCCGTAAGAATGCAAAACAACAAGGCAACTGCAATCAGAACCGTCCACGCCAATTCATTGAGGTATTTGATGTTTTGAAAATACTCACCGACCAAACGATAGTGAAGATTAGGAAGCTGACGGAGGAGCTGCTCTAACGACTGGATGGTGTTCAAGGTGGATTGCGCCGATGCGACATCCATAGGCAGGTAACTGCCTTCTTTTCCCAAATAAAATTGACGATAATCCTCAACCGTACGAAACTGAACAAGTGCTTTAAGGGGAATAGGTTGGTTTTCGCGGTTATAGACGAAGGTAGAGGCAAGTTTATTGGAAGCTTGCGACGCCAGAACAATAGGAATGAATTTCTGCTCGGCTTGCAGCTGCCCTACTTGATTTTCGTTGAAGAGCGTTTTTAGGCTGAGATAAGCCTGCTCAGGGGTAATGCCGTAAAGTAACAATCGTTCTTGGTCTAAACTGACCGCAATTCGTTTTTGTAGGGCAATGGGATTGGTTTTTAGGCCATTCCTTGTCAAAATGTCGTAAACGGCTGCGGCCTGCTGGGGGCTGGGAGTGCCATCGGTTTGGGTCGTATAGAGCCGAATTTGAAGAGGCGGAGCTTGCGAACCAAACAATTGTTCAAAGACATTTTGGGCGGGCCTGATAGCCGCGACCGCCGATGGATATTGCTGACGAAGCCGCTTTGCGATTAACGCTGAAGCCTGTTGATATGCTTGCGCATCTTTGGTTTTGAGGTAAAGCGTGGTCTGATTGGGTGATTGTTGTAAGTGGCGGTTCAGTAAAAACTGCTGCTGACCCACATAATTACAGACGTAGAGCGACGAAACTCCCTTTAGCAATTCCGCCACTCGTTGGTAATTTTGCTCCACATTCAACGGTTCATTCCAGTCAATTTTAACTTCTAATTCGCTACGACTAATGGCGGGCATTCCGCGTTTTTCGAGGTGCTGAACCGATACTATGGCAGCTCCAATAAGGCTAACAACGGCCACCCAAGCCAGTTTCCGAAAACGAAAAGCGACCTTAAACGTGCCATTATAAACTCGCTCGATTCGGCGGGTGAGCCACGTTTCCTGCGCTGTGGACGAACTTTTTGCTGAGCGAAAAGCCAACCGATACAACACAGGCACCAAAGTATAAGAAGTAAGCAGCGAAACCCCCAAGGCCAAAGTAACCGAAACTGATTGGTCAAAAAACAACGCTCCCGCCAGACCACTCAAAAAAATGAGGGGCAAAAAAACGGCGGAATTGGTCATAACCGAAGTAAAAAGAGGGCGTATAACTTCTTCTGCTCCATCCACACAAGCATGTTCAAGCGGAAGTCCCTGTTCTCGTTTTTCCTCAATGTTTTCAATCAAAATAATGGCGCTGTCGATGATTTCACCAATTCCCAAAACCAATCCTGCCAGTGAAACAATGTTGATACTCAAGCCGAGAAGGTAAAATCCTAAAAAGGTGATACTGAGCGAAACGGGAATTACAATGCCAATCAAGACAGGAACGCGAGGGTTGGGCAGGAAGAAAAAAATCATCACAAACGTGAGCAACGCCCCCGTTAAAATGTTACTGATAAGGTTGTTGATAGAAAGGTCGAGGAGTTCGGTTTGGTCTTGCGAGAGGGTAAATGCTAGTTGGGGATAATCGCGTTGAAATTGGGCTAGAAGTTGGTCGAGCTGTGCCTTCATTTCGAGCAACTGAGCATCCGATTGTTTAATAATAGCAAGCGCAATGGCGCGTTTCCCGTTAAATGTATAAAAACCTTGTTGGGGTTGTTCGTTGACCGAAACCTTTACCAACTCTCCCAAACGTATCAAGCGTCCGCCGTTAGTCATTGACTTATTATCGCCCACGCGAAACGTAATGTTTTCAATGTCTTGGGGAGTTCGAAGCACGGACGAAAACCGAATGTTGTATTGGTATTGTCCATCTTTGACGGCAATGTTACCAAGGTCGATGTTGTTTTGTTGAAGTAAAGTGGCAATTTGGGCTTCCGAAACGCCCAAGCTTTGCAGTATATCTTGCTGCAGTGTAACGACAATTTGGGGGAGTGACAAGCCCGAAGCGTCCACGAGTGCTACTTCTGGCAGTTGTTCGATACGTCGTTTGAGCACGTTTTGGCAAAAATCGGAGAGTTCGACCTCACCCCCTGCCCCTCTCCTTTCTGGAGAGGGGGGATTGTCTTTGGGGGCTACGTTGAGTTGGAAAACGGGGATGTCGCTTGCACCAGCCTTAATGACTTTGGGGCGTTCCATATCGCGCGGGAACTGCGCGATAATTCCGTCGATTTTTTCGTTGGTCTCAACATAAGCCAGTCGGATGTCGGTTCCAAAATCAAACCGAAGTTTTAAAAGCGCGAATCCGTCTTGGGAAACCGCCTCAATATCTTCTAAATGATTGACTTGGAGTAATTGATTTTTGAGCGGAAGCACGACCGATTGCTGCAACTCGCGGGCGGCAGCAGCGGGGTAGTTGACTTGGACGGTGATTTCGGGTACGGGAATATCGGGCAGCAGCGACACGGGCAGCAACCGAAACACAATAACCCCCAACACCGACAGCGCAAGGGTAATGATAAGAACGCCCACGGGGCGATGAAGGAGAAAGCGTGTCATACTGTGAGAGTCCAATTACTCACGACACGTAACGTAGATGGCTGAAACATCATCTCTTTTTGCTAAAACGGCGTATTGGTTTCCGAATAAATAAATATGACGGGCGGCTATTCCTCTAGGAAACTGCCGCCCAATGCGGTATTCAAAGGTTTTATTAGCGCTTTCTTGAGCGGGACTTGGAGTCACTTTGTTTACTAACACCACAAGGTTTTCCGCTGGTAACTCGATGTTCAAATGCTCAATGTCAAGCCAGCCTACTTTAGTGGTGGTAAACGAAATCGGCTGATTGATAATCGGAACGAGCTGCTGTTTGGGGTATAGCCGATAGTCCTCTCCAAGTTCGTTGAGCGCATAGAGCGTCATGATGTAGGTGGCAGGCTGGGTTTCGCCCATAAAAATCGAAATACTTTCAAGTTTACCCTTC
Organism: Runella sp. R0.1_18; assembly: GCF_057652155.1. Lineage (NCBI taxonomy): Bacteria > Pseudomonadati > Bacteroidota > Cytophagia > Cytophagales > Spirosomataceae > Runella > Runella sp. R0.1_18. The sequence continues at coordinate 52,558 of NZ_JBYFCK010000032.1, read as the reverse complement.
CGTTTTTTAGTCGAAAAAACGGTACCTACACTTGCGCCCGATTGACTGGCTTTGGCAAAATAATATTTCCCCTCCGAGTATTTCAGAAGGTCTAATTGAGGGTCTCCCAAAAGAAAAGTCGCTCCTTTGCTTCTTTTTACGGTTACTTCGGGTAATGAAAGGGGGCGTTCGCTAAGGCGTAGCGTTTTAAATGAAGTAAAATCTTCCTTGGTTAAAACGAGGGTGGTGTCAGCATAGCCAAGGGCAGAAACGACAATTTTGTGTCCTTGTACTGAGGAGGCCACGGTTAACGAAAACGAACCGTCTTCTTGGGCTACGGTTCCCGTTTTGGCATCCGACAAGCTCAACAGGGTAGCAAAAGCGACGCCTTGCCCTTTAGAGTTAACGACTTTGCCTTTGACGGCATTTGTTTGAGCCATAACCAACGTACTCAGTACCAATATAGAAAAGGTCAAAAAATACTTCATTTGCTAAGTCGATAATTTAACAGTAAAATAGTTTTGGCTTCAAGTTGTTTAGGTACTTTTTGCCAAGTTCCTAATTTATTCCACCAAGCTGTTGGTTTTGTTTTATCTAACTCCTCAATATAAACAGGTTTGAGGTAGGTGTTTTGATAAACTGCTATTGGAAAGGGAATAGAGTTTGCTTCAATTTCTTCTGATACATTTTTTAGCTGTATAGTTTTGCCAGTTTTTAAACTGTGATTGACAAAATGAAAAGAAGTTGGAGTAAAGTAATGAAAGAACTGAACAGAATGTTTGTCAATACTCAGAAGGTGAGCCATAAACGCATATTCTCCTTTACTAAGGCGTTGTTCTGTTGATTCAGTATCACTTGATTTCCAATTTTTACTAGGGAATACATATTTTCCAAAATCAATCTTTAAGATAGGAGAAATTGCTTGAGGTAAAACCTTGTATATTACTTCATTAAATGGCTCAACGAAATATAACTCTGAGCCTGATTTACTAAAACTTGAAGCAAAAATAGCATCCGTAATTAAAGGATATTCTGTCTTTAGCGAGATGGATGGCTTATCAAAGTCACAGTCAGTTATTTGAAAATAATCTTCATCACCATAATCAGAAGTAATAACTTGGGTATCGCTTGATAAAATTTCAATATTCGATATCCATTTTTGGACTTTCTTTTCTCTTTTAAATTCACCACTTGACAAGTCATAATAACAAACTTTAAATTGACTCCGATCATACACAATAAGCTCGCTTTTAAGAGTATCGATGGCGAATGTATGTAAGGTCATGTATTCGCCGACGCCGCCCCCAATACGATTTAAATGATAGCGAAATTGGTTTTTCTTGAAGCAAACTAGTGAATTTGTATTTACCGATAGCAGACAGGTAAAATCTCCTTCTCTCTTCAAGGTAGTAACAGTGCCAAACTGGACGGATTCAGGCATTGTTAGTTGCTCAAAAAATAGTGTATCACAGATACTTTCAAAGTTTTGAGTAGTAGCCTCATCAGAGGCTAATTGAAGTATATTGGTCTTTTCTTCTGTATCATTATGATTACAAGAAAAAAATGAAAAACCCAATAAAAAAAGAAACATTGTTGAAAAAATCGGCCTCATTACTTTAGCAAAGTATCTGTGTGTAGTTTTTTATTTATGAGAAGGAGTATTATCCCCTCTAAGATGGCAGATGTAGTCTGGATTTGATTTGCAATCTTGCTTTAGAAATACTTTTTTTCCTACAAAGTCGCCTGCTCTTACAGGACGATAAGTGAATAAGTACATCATTATTGAGGCTAGAACAAATGTGCCGATATATGTTATTCTATTTTTCATATTATTGAATAGGTTAAAACCAGCCCAGTTAATAAATAACTACGAAAAACTGGGCTGAAAAATTATTAACTAAATTTTAACAGTTATGTCAGGATAATCTGTCAGACGGCACACATAAGAAGGGTCTGATTTACAGTGGTTACGAAGAAATACTTTTTTGTATCCAACATGGTCACCTGCTTTAGCGGTATTGCTTGTAAATACTAATCCTGCTCCTAGGGTACAAATAGCTATCCCTGCTAAAAATTGAGTTTTGATTACTTTTTTCATGTTATTTAATTGGTTTGATTTAACGATACAAATTTAAAATGTTATCACTCCTTAAATCAATCCCCTAAAAGGTCAATTGTTAGTAGCCTATTGGGCTATTTTTAATTGCTCTCTCCATAGTTGTGGTAACTTACCGACAAACAGAAGTAAATCATTGTTGCTAGTTAGATTAAGTTTCTGGATAATGTTCTTCTTGTGATTTTTGACAGTTTCGGGACTTATAAATAAACTTTCGCTTATTTGACGATTGGTAAGCCCTTCTGACAGAAGGGAAATTACTTCTCGCTCGCGTTGGCTTAGGGTTTTAAAAAAGTCAAGTTGGGTTGGAGAGGCTACTTGCTCTCTTCTTAATGGCAATTCTAGTTCTTTACTAAAATAAAAGTATCCTTCGCTCAATTGCCAAAAGCAGGTAAGGAACTCGTCAAAAGTATAGGTAGCAGAGATGAGGGCGTGAATCTGAATATTGGTAGCGACTACTTCTTTGACTTTTTTTTGTGATGTGATGACAATGATGCGAGAAAGAGGGGCATTTTTGGCAAACATACGAGCTAGTTCCATATTTGTCTCGTTGTTTACTTCAACAACGACATAATCCGCCTGGGCTGCCAGACTAAGTGAGAGGGCCGTGGTGAGGGTACAAGCCTCATACATAGATACATCTGCTTGGAGAACACTAAAATAAGCGTACAGTTGTGTGGCATTTTGAAGCTCAATGAGAATAATTTTTTTATTTTTAAGCATACAAGGTCTAGTCTAAGGGTTTCTTCAATCTCACGCGCGCGACGTGCCCTACGTTCAAATTCCCGTTGGTAATGACAACGTCCCCTGCTTTGATTCCTTCGCTAAGGGCAATTTCGGTATCATTTTCGTGGGCTACGCTTACATAATTCCACTTCGCTAGGCCGCTGGTGTCGGTTTCGGTGGCGTAGGTAAAGACCACTTTGCGGTTGCTACGCTCCACCACTGCCGTTTTTGGGACGACGATTTGGTTGGGAATGCTTTTCTCCACTTGCACCCGCACGTTCATGCCTTCGTACAAGTATTTGTCGGCTTGTTGGAGACGTGCCTTCACTTGTACCAGCCCCTGCTCGCTCACAAAGGGATTGATTTCGGCTACCTGTCCTCGGTAACTGCGCCCGCCCAAAGCAATGGGCTGAATTGTGACCAATTGGCCTACTTGCACCGCCATCAGTTCGGTTTCGAGCACCGAAAACTCCACCATGGGGGCGGTTTGGCTGAGAAGCGTACAAAAATCCGTCGAAGTTGGCGTAAAAGGTTTGGCTTTGAGATTGGCCACTATTCCCGCAAAGGGAGCACGTAGATAAGTGTTTTCAAGGTCATTTTTAGCTTTTTGAACCGCCAAAAGGGCGCGTTCGTAACCACTGCGGAGCTTGATGTAGGCCCACACATCGGCTTTGACGGAAGTACTGTCGGCCTTTCGCCCGCCTTGCGAGATAAGCAAGTCGTTGATTTCGATGCGGGCTTCGGCGAGTTGTAGTTCGGCTTGGCGGAGGGCGAGTTGTTGTTCACGGTTTTCGAGTTGGGCCAGCAGTTGTCCCGCCCGAACGACCGAGCCGTTTTGAATCGTTAACTGGGCGATAATACCGTTGGAGGCAAAGTTGATTTTGGACGCACTTTGGTGGCTCACTTTGCCATTAGACATCAACAGCCACCGAAACGTTTTGCGCTGGGCGGCTTGGGTTGTTACTACGGGCGTGGCGTTACTAGAGGGTTTGGCAGTATTGGTTTCCTCTTCGGTGGGCTGAGAAGAGGTGCAGGAAGCAAGTGAAACGAGGGCGATTAACAATCGGTGTTTCATTAAGCGCATAGTTTAGGAATACGATATTAGCTATTTTTTTGCTATTTTATACAAATCAAATACCATGTGGTTCTCGTCATCATTTTCTCTTTGAATTAAAACGCCATCTTTGGTAATAATAAATGCGCCAGAGCCAATATCTTTATTAAGTGTTATTTCGTCTAAAATGTTGAAATTATTGTCTGCGATAATAAGTGAATAGGTAAACCATGGTTTTTTGCCCATGTTAAAGTCCTTTCTTGTATATTCATTGGAGGAAGGAATGCTATGTTTGACGATTCGATAGTAAAGGTTGGCGAACTTATCGAAAAATAACCTTTCGTAACACAAATTATTTGTATAATTTAGTGCTTCTTCAATGGGGTCTTCTAGTTCTTTTCTGTTCTCCATCGGCTTTGCCTTTTCATCAGTATTTTTGGTTCCCAAGAAATGCTTTTTTACCAATACCCCATCCGTAGTGTATTCGTACACGTATGGGTCAATACCAAATGAATAAATGAGGCTTCCTGAGGCAGGATTGGAGATACATTTAGGATATATGCTTTGGGTAGTGTGTGGTTTATCTATGAGCTGTTCTTTATTCGGATACGGAATCTGAAACCGAACCGAAGAAGTAGTCAAGTCTAGGTCTATTCCTAGTAAGCCTTTATTATAGTACTCTTTGGGGTTTTTACGATAGTTTAAAAAAGGTATTGCAGGTAAAAATAAGTGATTTTTCTTGAGAAAAATTTCCGACCCATCTTCCGACCAAGCTCTCAAAGCGTAGTCACTCTGGACTGTAGAATAAAGCGAATAAGTTTTTATGATTTTTCCTTTTGTATTGGATAAAAAAAGTTGATTTTTTTGGTAATTTAAAATAACTATTGAATCTTGATTTATGTACAGAAAACCACTTATTATGCCCGTACCCTGAGGCCCCTCAGTGTTGAATTTTATTTCATTCAATTTTTCTCCCTTCAGGTTGTAGAATTGTAAAGAGTTAGTGGGTGAGTTTAGTAAACAGATAAAATCTTGTTGACCGTCGTTCCCAAGGTAGTATTGGTTGTTTTTCGACCAATTTCTGCTTTTTGAATCTAGGCTTAGAGAAATAGACTTGATTTTATTAATTGAAATTCTGTCACTATTCATACCTTGCTGTTCGGTTTTACTGCAAGAAATTATGAGTAGTGGGAAAGAAAATATAAATAATTTTTTAATGAAAAAATTATGAAACATAGAGCTCTAATGCTTGTGAAACAAGAGTTGTACTGTTGTACGGTATCATTCAATTGCAAGGACGTAAATTATTGGAGGAAAGTCAATGGGCTACTTTACCCATTTTTCGAGCTTGGGTTGGGATTTGCTGACTGTATTGACAGTACAAAAAATGCACCATAGCGTTGTCTCCTTGCAATGAAGAAAGTAAGCTTTTTCCTGCACAGTGGTCTTGTATCTTGGTGAATTTTCCAAAACGTTCTTGATAGTGTGTCAAAGAGCCATCAGTAGGTTTCGGGATATTGGTTCTTTCCGTTGTTTAGGTCTGTGGAGATGCAGAGCATGGGTTTCGAGTGATGAAACAAAGCCATTTGCTATCATACTTAAAAATCTATGTTTATAATTTCATTTTCAGTAACCTTGATGAGGTAAGGTCCTGTAATTATGCCGCTATTTTTATATAAGAGATTCATTAATGATATATCATTATCTTTAATCCATTTAAAAGGAGTTTTTTTTGATTTATTATGTGTTCAATATGCCCTGAGAATTCGTGATTTATCTTGGAATCTGTAAAGTAAATTCCATATACTTCTGAAGCGTTTAATTTTGATGCTTTTTTGATGACATTTTCTATACAAGAAGAGCAATCGGAGTCACTGATAATAATAACGTAGAATTTTTTCTGTTTACACTTAGTAATATTGCTAATCTTGTTTAATAGTGTTTCTTTATCAGACCCACCGCAACTAACAATAAATATTAAAATAAAAATCAAAAAGGTGTGTTTCATTTTTTAGACAATTTGGCAATATAAAATAAATCATAATTGGTATCTTCCGTCAGTAAAAGTTTATTTCTGTGAAGGAGAATAGTACCGTTTGAAGTAATATGATCAATATAGGCAGCTTTGTTAGGAATAGCTATATCTGTGCATACTTTTTTATTTTTTAAGAATACTTGTAAATAGTGTTTATTAAACTGTTTATATAAACTAATATACTCTTGCATGCTTAAATTATGGTCTACTTTGTCTTTCGAAATTCCAGAACAGTAAGTGGTATATATAGTATCTCTTACTTTAAAAATATCACTATAAAATCCCGACATGAAGGTGTATTTCAGAATGTTTTCTTGGGGAGGATTTATTGCAAAATTTTCACCTGACAATACTTGCATATGTGTAGGATTGGTCGTTGCAGTTTTGTAGCAGGTGGTAAAATCATCTCCATGAAATCTGTAAAGTTTATTTTCACAACCAAATAGAAAATAGAAGGAAGAATCTTCAGGGGAATAATCAAAAATAGGTTTGTCTTGGTCATAATACCATTTTTGACCTCTGAACAATCCTTCTTTCGGATAACTTATTACTTCCTTGAAACTTTTTTCTTCTAAATCAATCAATGTGACTAATTTTGACAATTCGTAGAATTTCGGTGTTGACTTAGTACCCAGTTGATTAAAAACAGAAGTTTCTAAAACACAAGCTATGTATTTTTTTCTTTGGATAGCAATAGGTTCTAATTTAAACTGATTAGTTATTGCAACAACCCCTTTGGTTGAACGAGTTATTTTTCGCTTTAAGGTTCCGTCAAGGCTATAAAAAAAAAGCCCTCGTTTACCTAAAAGCACAATTTCTGAAGTGTTGTAGAAGGATGCTCCAAGTACATATTCGCCAATAGCATCGTGATATTCTCCTATTTTGTTGAATTTAGTTATTATTTCACCATTTGCTTTAAATATAACAATATCGCCAGTTCGGTCGGCAACTCCAAGATAATACTTTAGTGAATCGCTATAATGGGCTATTCTATAATCACCTATTATATCTAATCTTATGGAGTCTATAATAGCCAGTTCGTAAGTAGGCAAATTCTCATCAATGACGCTTTCTTCTTTTCCACAAGAAAACAAAAGAGTATATATACACAAAAAAATAGCAGATGTGTAGGTTTTATAAATGTAAAAGGTTGCTTTATTGAAAGGCATATTATAAATATGATTTGTACATAATATAGAGTAAACTGTGACACAAGATTTTAAATGTAATAAACTCGTATCACAGTTATTTACATTAAGGTTTTGTATAAAGTTTAACTCATTAAACTCTACTGCTCGCAGGGAGGAGGAGTGTAACAGCAAATTGATACCGCCTGACCCGGATACATAAATTCGTAGGTTCGTGGATTAAAATGGGCGCGGGCTTGATTTTGAGAATCAGGACAAGAGGTAGCCTCTATTATCGTTGCCATAACTAAACTTGTAATCATCGGAAAAACAAACTTGATTTTTTTCATACATTTGCGATTTAAGATGAAAGTGAAAAATTAAAAAGACGAAGTAAAGCCACTTTTATGCTTACTTCTCCTGTGGTGCTTTTGGAGTGCAACAACTGAAATTACCTGGAGTACCGCAATAAACAATGTCATTTTTAGTATCATATACAGCAGTAACTTTATTTTCATACATTCACAAGCACTACTCATAGTATTAGCCACTAATGAAATAATGGTTAAAACGCTTAAGAATGTTACTTTATGTTTTGAAGTAATTTTCATAGATTTATGAGTATTAGTTTAATTAATTCATTTTCCCGCCCCCACCGCGCGTATTGAGTTTGGTTGATACGAAGGTGGGGTTTTTACTAAAAATGTCAATGGGCTACTTTACCCATTTTTCAAGTTCGGGTTCTAATTTACTAGCAAAACACACTAAAGTACTGTATCCTTGTAACGAAAAACGCAAGCGGAGGTTTTCACGGTGGCGTTTGATGGTACTAGGGCTAATGAAAAGTTTGTCGGCCGTTTGCTCAATCGTCAAGCCTTGGGCACAGGCCAACAGTACTTCGGCTTCTCGGTAAGAGATGCGCTGGCCGTTGTAGTGAAAATAACGTTCATTGGGCATGATGGTGCTCATGGCTGTGAAAGGTTAAGGGATGATTGGTTTAGGTGATGTAGGAAGATAAACACAATACAAACGGCACGTGTGTTGCACTTTCCGTGGGGGGAGTAATTTGCTGATAGTCAACTGATTGCATATTTTTGTCTTTAGTTTTACTTTTATTTACACAAAATTATTAATCACTACTCACCCACAAATCACCTTATTGTGGTAGGTAGTTTTAACGGTTGCTCGTCTCAATTGACGATTATGTGTTTTTAAAGTAAGGTAAAAAAACAATTCGTTATTTTTACTAACGATATGCTAATGTTTCCAAAGTAATTAAAAAAAATTAAGTTCTGCAAGTAGTTTTATGACTTTTTATAGGTTTCTGATAAAATATGCCAAAAAAATAGACCAATATATTGAAACTGATATGGATTCCTCCTTTGTCGGAATGACAAAAAGTTTAAAATTAGCGTAACCAAAAAATATGAAAAGAGTTTACCCAATTTTATTGGGCTTTGCGGTGCTGAGTTTGGTGGGTTTGTTGCTTATTCCTAAGCTTTCGGTGCAGTTGGCTCCCTCGGGTGGTGGGCAGAGACTTACAGTAAGTTACACATGGGCGGGGGCTTCTCCGTTGGTGGTAGAGGGGCAAGCTACGGCTTTGCTAGAGGGGGCGTTTGGTACCGTGCAGGGGGTGCAAAAAGTATCTTCCGTATCGGGCTATGGTTATGGATATGTCACATTAGAATTAGACAAAAGAGCCGATGCCGATGCGTTGCGTTTGGAAGTAGTCTCACTGGTTCGTCAATTGTACAAGCGATTGCCCAAAGACCTGACCTATCCCGTGGTTGAATTAAATACACCTAGCCAACAAGAGCGTCAAAAAGCATTTCTAACGCTTCAGCTAGATGGGCCTGATGCGGCTTCCACACTTTTAACCTATGCTGACCAACAACTTAAACCCATTTTGGCACAGGTAAGGGGAGTATATCAGGTACAAGTGAGTGGCGGTAGTCAAGAAGAGTGGGTAGTGAGCTACAATAAGCAAGAATTAGACAATGTTCAATTGTCAGAAAAACAAGTGGTTAGCGCTATCGAAAGTTATTTTCGGCGCGAGGCATTGGGGAGTGAGGTGCTGCTTAATGGGCATCGGATTTTGGTGAGCTTGGTGCCTGGAACCTCACCCCTAAATCCCCTCTCCTTGCAGGAGAGGGGACTTGTAAATGATGAGAACGGTGTCTCCTTGCAGGAGAGGGGACTTGTGACGCGGGCGGACGGTATTGTGGTTGTCGATGAGGTGCTTCGTAACATTCCAATTGCTGGTATTGAGGGGCGAATCGTTCGCTTGGGCGAGGTTGCGACTGTTGCTCGTCAAGCAAAACCTGCTACCGCTTATTATCGTGTCAATGGCCAAAATGCGCTTAATTTGTCGATAACGGCAGCAGCGGGAGCCAATCAACTTGAGGTGGCAAAAGAGTTACGAAAAAGTATAACGACGATTCGTAAGCAGCTACCCAACGGCTATCAGCTGCGGGTAGAATATGACGCTACTAAATACATTGAAGAAAATCTACAACGCATTGGTATTCAGTCAGGTATGGCGGTATTAATTCTCTTTTTGTTTGTGTTGTTGACAATGCGAAGCTGGGCGTACGTAGGTTTGATTGGCGTTAGTATGGTGGTGAGTTTGCTGCTTTCGGTAATTGTGTTTTATGTCTTCCAAGTCGAGATTCATATCTATTCATTAGCGGCCTTGACAACCTCGTTGGGAATCATCATCGACAATGTCATTGTGATGGTTGAACACTACCGCCGCCACCGAAACTTAAACGTGTTTTCGGCCTTATTAGGCGCTACGCTGACTACCTGTGCGGGGCTGGTGGTTATTTGGTTTTTGCCCGAAGAAGCGCGGGTCGATTTGCTTGATTTTGCCGTAGTGATGATCATTACGTTAGGGGTGTCATTGGTGGTTGCAGTGGGATTTGTCCCTGCGATGATGTCAACCTCACCCCAGCATTCTCCTGGTAGGAGAGGAGTTTTTTATCAACAGCATGAGGAAGGTGATGGGTCATTCGTTTTTGGTTCGTTTTATGGGCGTCTGCTGAAACAACTGCTCCGTTTTCGCAAAACGGTGATAGTAACAGGTATTTTACTTTTTGGTACACCTATCTTTTTGTTGCCCAATCGGTTGGAAGGAACAGGCTGGGGGAAAGAGACATATAATTTACTGGCTGATAATGAGTGGTTTAATGAAGAAGTACGTCCTTTTTTAAACAAATGGCTAGGTGGAACGCTTCGTCTTTTTGTGAATTATGTCTATGAAGGGGCCTATTTTGGTAAGACCGAACGTACAGCCTTATACGTAGTGGCAGAATTGCCCAACAACAGCACGCTGACCCAAATGAATTTGATTTTTGAGCGGCTTGAAAATGAGCTTAAAGTTTATCCAGAAGTGGACCGTTTTATCACCCAAGTCTATAATGGGCAAGAAGGAAGTTTGGTTGTTTACTTCAAAAAGAACCATGAAGAAAGCTCCTTTCCCTACCTACTCAAAAACCGAATGATTGCCCTTTCGACCGAAATGAGCGGCATTAGTTGGGATATATACGGGGTTGGACAGGGGTTTAGTCAGTCCTTGGAAGAAAATCAGACGCCTAGCTTTAATGTACGAATGATGGGATATAACTATCAAGAATTGGAGAAACAGGCATCTCAGTTGAAAAAGATGCTGGAGGTACACCCGAGGGTACAAGAAGTGAACATTAATCGAGGAATGGGGTTATTTTCAAATAAGAACTTATATGAATATACGTTAGAAACAAATAGCAATGATTTAGCTACTCAGCACACAACATTGCTGGGAGTATATCAAGGAATAGAACAACAAAATAATAGACCAAACTCTGATATATATACGTTCTTGGATGGTAAATACGAATCTATTAAAATTGTACCAGTAGAAGCAGCAAAGTTTGACATTTACCAGCTCACGCACGAGCCATTTTATTCGGACTCTATGATGTTTAAATTAGGTGGTATTTCTAAAATCATGAAAGAAAAAGTAATTCCTGAAGTATTTAAAGAAAATCAGCAGTATATTCGTATGGTTAGTTTTGAATATTTTGGTAGTGGGCATTTTGGTAGTAAATTTTTAACAAAGACTTTAGATGAGTTTCGACCAATCTTGCCCGTTGGCTACAGTGTAAAAAAATCAGAATATAATTGGTTTAGTGAAGAGACTGGAAAACAATATGAACTTATCGGTTTAGTAATGATATTGATTTATATCGTTTGCGCTGTTATTTTTGAAAATGTGTGGCAACCCTTTGCTTTAATTGCGATGATACCTTTGTCTTACGTTGGGGTATTTTTAGCGTTTTATTGGTTTGATTTTAACTTTGATCAGGGTGGTTATGCGTCTTTTGTATTGTTAGCAGGAAACGTAGTTTGTGCAGGTATTTTTATCATTTCTGAATGGAATATACTTCAGAAAAAAAATCCAGAAAAAAATAAACTTGAAATGTACGTAATGGCATTTAAGCATAAAATTACCCCAATTTGGCTCACTGTTGCTTCTACCATCGTAGGTTTAGTTCCTTTTTTAATGTATGAAAACGAACCTTTTTGGTTTGCTTTTGGAGTAGGCACTATTGGGGGACTGGTGGCTTCACTGGTAGTTTTAATCATATTTTTACCTTCTTTTTTATTGAAAAACAAAAAATAATTAATATTTTATAAATTACTATTAATATGAAATATTTTTTATTAAGGCTGTTGGTGTTTTTAGGTGCATCAAGTGTTGGTAGTTTGATGTTGATAGCTCAAACGCGAACCATTGGTATTCAAGAGGTGATAGAATTAGCGAAAAGCAATTCTCCGTACTATTATCGGGCTAAAAATACGTATGAACGTAGCTATTGGCGATACCAAAATTTTAAAGCAAATTTTAAACCTCAGATTCGGCTCAATGCCAGCGCTCCTACTTTTTATCGTTCCATCAACCCCGTTACCCAGCCAGACGGTTCGCTTGAGTTTAGAAAAGTGAGTCAGGCCAACAACTCAGTAGGGTTAACTGTGGTACAGAATGTGGGCTTGACAGGGGGGCAACTGCGGCTCGGAACGGCGCTTCAGAGAACAGATAATTTTTTGGCAGGGCAAGCAAGCTTTTTCTTATCGTCTCCCTTTACAGTGTCGTATGAGCAAAACTCACTGCTGTATAATGAACTAAAATGGCGGAAGTTGCTAGAACCGTTGAATTATGATTTGGCCCAACGAGGGTATATCGAAGAAATGGAAGAAGCTGGGCTGAAAGCCGTCGGGCTTTTTTTTGATGGCCTGGTCGCGCAAGCGGCCTTGGAAATTGCGGAGTCAAATAGTGCTAATACTGATACACTTTACAAAGTATCAAAAGAGCGTTTTTTGATTGGAAAAGTAACCGAAAATGAACTTTTACAGTTAGAATTAAATAGCCTCAATGCTCAGAATCAGCTTAATGAGGCTAAAGTCGCTTTTGAAATTACGACTCAGACACTGAAAAGAATAGTTGGTATTTCTTTGCAAGAAGTTCTGAAGTTTTCGCTTCCAGCGCAATTGCCCGTTTTGACGGTTTCGCCCGAGGTTGCTCTGACGGAAGCCAAAGCCAATCGAAAAGCATTACTCGATTTCAAGAACCAACGTTTAGAAGCCGATCGCCAAATCGCGGAGGCAAAGGGCTCGAATAGCCTAACTTTGGGAATGGTTGCTAATGTTGGTACGCAACAAACTGCCAATCGCTTGGGAGAGTCGTACCAAAACCTTCAAAACCGTCAATATCTTGGAATTAATATCGACGTTCCCCTGCAAGATTGGGGCTACCGTAAGTCCCAAATCAAACTTGCCAAGGCCAACCGCGAACTGGTGGAAGTCACCGTAAAACAGGAGGAAATTACTTTTGAACAAGAAATTTATTTACAAGCCCTGCGATTTAACCAGCAGCAGGGGCAATTGAAAGTAGCACAAAAAGCCGACACCATCGCCCAAAAACGACTTGAAATCACCAAGCAACGCTATTTTTTGGGTAAACTTTCTATTACAGATTTGAATATTGCGCTCAACGAAACCGTGCAAGCCCGTCAAAATTATGTGAATGTGTTGAAGGCATACTGGACATCCTTTTATACCTTGCGGCGATTAACGCTTTTCGATTTTTTGAAGAATGAGAAAATAACCTATTCGGAGGGGCGTTTTTAATAACACTTGGTTCAGGGTTTACCTGCGGGCATTTAGTATTTATTCAAATTCAATGAGATTTCTTCTTTTTTGGCAAAATTGGAGCCGTTCTGAGCGGTTTTTGTATCTTACTGCCTTAGGGCTTTTGACGTTTAGCTTGGTTTGCCTTCTCTTTTTTCACTATCGAGGCATCGAAAATTCGATAGAGTGGAAAGTCCTGAGCGAATTGGACGAAGTTCCTGTCAAGCTTGATAGTCTTCAAGTCAGCGGGCAGCAGTTAGCAGATAGCAGTCAGCGGGCAGAGACGCTTGTTTTGCTTGGCAAATCTTATATCCTGAAAGAACAGTTTGTTCCAGTTCAAATAGATACCCCAGAATGGCTAGGTTGGGGATATTTGGGCGGGGTGTTGGCGGGTTTTGTGCTGTTGTTAGCCGCTATTTCAGGCTTGCCGCGTAGGTGGTACATTGGCGCCATGATGTTAGTCATCACGTTGCTTTCGCTATCTCATTTTGAAGTGCTGCAACTTTTTGGCACCGACAACTCAACGGGCTTTGTGGTGGTAGCTGCGGTATTGGGGATGGTAAGTTACTATATCCATGCTTTTCGGGAGGATATGCCCATGGTTCAGCGAATTTTTCTATTTGCAGGCGTTGTTGGATGCTTAGTGGCAATGTTTGTTTTAGGTGCAAAAGCACTTGCGCAATCCCTAACGGCGACTACGTACAGTTTGCTCCCCATGTTGATGTTGAGCGTTGGGTTTATCGGGTGGCTATCAATCGAAATTTTAGCGGGTTTTGTGTATGTTGTGACCAACCCTCGTACTGGTTTTGGTAAGACGAGTTTGCTCAACTTTCTGTTTTTGTCGGTGTTGTACATTTTTAGTACGTATCTATTGTATCTCAAAGTAACCCGTCAGAGCGACGCAGCGTTTTGGTATATTAGTCCTGTTGTTATTTATGTTATAAGCCTGATTTTAGGTATATGGAGTTTTGCGAAACGAACAGAAGCTTTTTTGCCATTTCGCGAGATTGGCGCTTGGCTATACGTAGGGTTAGGGTTGGTGACGACCACCGTGATGGCTTTTGCGCTTTTTACTCACAACAATTCGTTGATTGAAGTTTTTGAAGATGCGATAGTCTATAGTCAATTGTGCATCGGAACGTTGTTTGTGGTGTATGTCGGCCTAAACTTTTGGCCGTTGTTCAAACAAGGCAAAGCTGTGTATAAGGTGTTGTATAAACCCATGCGGTTTTTACAGTCGCAGGCTTGGCTGATTGGGGGCATGGCTTGGATTGCGCTTTTGGCCTTTAACCGCTTTTATACCATCGACCAAGCGCAGGCGGGTTATTACAGTGGGCTGGGCGATTTACATACTGTCACGCGGGAGTGGACAGTCGCGAGCGGTTATTATCAACAAGCATTGGATATTGATTATCAGAATCATAAGTCGGCTTTTGCCTTGGCTTCATTAGCTTTGCGGCAAGGCGACCAAGCTACTGCAGGTTCGTTTTTCCAACAGGCTTTGCAAAAAGACCCGACGCCTCAAGCGTATGTGGGTTTAGGGCAAGCACTGCTAAATGAAAACCTATTTTTTGATGCGGTTTTTAACTTACGAAAAGGCTTAAAAACGTTTCCTGACAATGGCGAAATTCAAAACAATTTAGGGTATTTGTATTCCCGGACGGCCATTGCCGACTCTACGTATTATTACTTTGAGCTGGCACGTCAGAATGCTAAAAATCGTGACGTGGCGGAGAGTAATTTGCTTGCTTTTTGGGCAAAAGCACTTACTATCTCGTCGGGGAAAGGTTCGTTGGCGTCGTTGGGGCTTACCAAAAAGGACGTAGAAGAAACGCAGTTGCTCGAAAACAAAGCCGTCAATCTTTCGCACGAAGCCAACCGATTGGCTGTTGCGCAGCTAACAAACACCCGCACCGAAGCCGTGAAGGTAGCCCCTGATTTTTCCAAAGATTCGGCATTGAGTGTCAATAACTTTGCTTATTTGTACAACTTAGGGCAATTTACGAAAGACACAAACCAAGCCAATTTATTTAAAAAACTGATAAATACGGGCAACAACGGCAATTTTTACCATGAGCTGCAAGTAGCCCAGGCGTACGCGGAATATCCCCGAAACAAACTAACTGCCCTCGATATTTTGGCGTCAGAAACAGTAGCGGATACTTCCCAAAAGGTAGCGATGGCCCGCCAGATGCTGGATTTTTGGCTCATCAAAGAAGCCCGCCCAAGCTTTGTCAACCTTGCTACTTTG
Organism: Runella sp. R0.1_18; assembly: GCF_057652155.1. Lineage (NCBI taxonomy): Bacteria > Pseudomonadati > Bacteroidota > Cytophagia > Cytophagales > Spirosomataceae > Runella > Runella sp. R0.1_18. The sequence goes on along the minus strand of NZ_JBYFCK010000032.1, from coordinate 37,102 downwards.
AAAACAACAGCCGACTATTGGACGGCTGTGAGACAGCATCCGTTTGACATGGGGGTATTGACGGCAGCGACCCAATATTTTAATGCACAAAAAAATCCAAAAGCAGCCTATGATATGCTGCTCAATGCCTTACGCTTTCGTCGGACAGCGCCTGAGTTGCAAAAATTGTATGTTCTTCAGTGTTTAAAATTATACCTAACAGACTTTGCAGAAGAGGGGCTACAGGACTTGGCCCAAATGACCACCGCTACCGATTATCAAGCATTTTTGAAAACCTATCAAGCCCAACGCGCACTCATCGAAAAAGAACGCGAAAGTTTCAGGTAAAAATGTACCTTTACGCATTGTTTTTTCCCTGCTTTTGAACTTTCGTTAATTTTTTAAAAACCACGTATTATGTGGAAAGTTGTTGCCACGGGTCTTGGCATACTTGCCTTGTTGTTTAGCGGTGTATTTGGGTATTTTTATTTTAAGTATTTACGCTATGAAACCGATTTTGTAGCTGAATATCTTCAGAAAAATCCTCAAAAATGTGCGATTTATTATGCTAAAAACGGGAAGGTGGAGGTCGCCCACAGGGTGGACACCTTGATGCCGTTGGCAAGTACTGTAAAGGTTATTATTGCTGTGGAGTTTGCCCAGCAGGTAGCTTCAGGGAAAATCAAACCAGAAGAGCCGATTGCGATAGGGGAACTAGCGCGGTTTTACATTCCAGAAACAGACGGGGGCGCTCATCCGCAATGGTTGGCCGAACAAAGAAAAACCAAAAAATTGCAAAATAACGCAGTGCCGCTGTTAGAAGTAGCCAAAGGAATGCTTCAATACAGTAGCAATGCCAATACGGAGTACTTGATGTGGAAATTGGGTTTGAACAATATCAATGCCAATTTGCCCAAACTTGGCCTGACCAAACATCAGCCATTGTACCCTTTTGTGTCGGCTTTGTATGTTTGTTCGGACGAGCATTCAGAGGCTGCGATGAAAAATTTGCCCATGTCGGTTTATTTGGAACGCGCCAATAAATATTTTGAATTACTGAAAATAGACACAACAACCAAGGCCAATTTTAAGTTAGCCAATATTCCGTTGCCAGTACAAAAAGTGTGGTCGAATCGCTTGCCAGCTTCAACGGCGTCGGAATACGGTTCTTTGATGCAAAAAATCAATAGTCGTACCTATTTTGACACTGCCACCCAAACCGTACTCGATGACCTGATGGAGTGGCCAATGCGATTAAACCCTGAAAATAAGCGGTATTTTACCCATTTCGGGGCAAAGGGCGGTTCTACGGCATTTGTGTTGAACTATGCTTTGTATGCCACCGATAAAAAAGGAAATAAAATAGAATTTGTCCTGTTTACCAATGAATTAAAGGTGTTCGACCAAACCCTTTTGCAGGCTGAGTTTCAGGAGTTTTTAAAGCGAATCATGAAAAATGACGCTGATAGTAAGGAAGTGTTAGACATTTTGAAAAAAATACAGTCATGAAAATTATCGAAACATCGCACATCGCCAAACGCTACATCATGGGTACCGAAATCATCGACGCCCTTAAAGATGTGACCATCTCGGTGAGTAAAGGAGAATATGTGGCTTTCATGGGGCCTTCTGGATCGGGAAAGTCAACACTAATGAATATCATTGGGTGTTTGGATTCGCCTACTTCGGGAAAGTATATCTTAAATAGTAAGGACGTAAGCGATATGACCGAAAATGAATTGGCTGAGGTGCGAAACAAAGAGATTGGGTTTGTGTTTCAAACTTTTAATCTTTTACCTCGGATGACTTCGCTCGAAAATGTGGCACTTCCCTTGATTTATGCAGGATATACAAAGTCAGAACGTACTGAACGGGCCATGGCTGCTCTGAAAAGTGTAGGTTTGGAACAACGCGCAGGACACCGCCCTAATGAACTTTCGGGAGGGCAGCGTCAGCGTGTGGCCGTTGCTCGTGCCTTGGTCAATGATCCGAGTATTTTGTTGGCCGACGAACCTACTGGTAACTTGGACACCCGTACTTCTTACGAAATCATGGATTTGTTTGACCAACTTCATTCTAAAGGAAACACGATTGTGGTTGTTACACACGAAGACGATATTGCCAAGTATGCCCACCGCATCATCCGCTTGCGCGACGGGCTAGTAGAAACCGACGTAGTAAACGCAAATCCAACGAAAGTAAAACTAACGCAGTTGAAAGCAGAGTAGGATGAATGTGCGGTGGGTTACTTGCTAAGTCTTGCTAGATGCCCACAGCTAGCAAAAGAGGTTTCTCAAAACCTCGAAATTGTTCGATTTTGAGAAACCCCTCGTGTGGGTTATGAGTAACCCACAGCACAAGCCAACACACATCTATTTTAGTGAATTTTCTACAAACATTTCGGTTTCGGGACCTTGTGGTTGTATTTTATACTTCTCGATAGGCTCAGATTCGCTTATGCCTCTACGAGCGTTGCGTGTGCCTGTAATTTGATAGAAGGCTTCAGAAAGTAGGGGATCTCTCAAGTCGCCAAAGGCATAAAATGGTTGTGTAATGCTTTCCTTTACAGTGACATTGGGCGTAAACCCTGCGGTGTAGTCAGATTGCCCTGCGGAGTTGTAGGTTTTGAGAATAATGGGCATGATTCCTTGCACAAACCGCTTTTTATTGTCTTTTATGACTGTTGAGCCGACATTTTTACCGACCGTTACATCTCCAATCAAAAACACTTCCATAAACGGTTTGAGTGAGTTGATGACCATTTCACTGGCTGATGCCGTGCGCGTACTGGTCAAAACATAAACCCGACTTAGATTGCTGCCAATGTTTTCGGGACGGTTTTCAAAGAAACGCTGACCATAATTGGCACCGTACTGCTTCTGTAAGTCAGGCGTTACGTTTTTGTTGTATTCATCGCGGGTCATCAGCACTTTGTCATTAGCGCCTCTGGCAATAAAACTCCCTAGCGTCACCGCCGTAGAAATGTATCCCCCGCCATTGTAGCGAAGGTCAAGCACAAATTCGTTGACGCCTGCTGCTTTGAACTTACCAAAAATCTGCGCCATTTTCTGGTCATAAAGGGCTTGGTCGCTGTTGTTTGGTTTGGAGTAAAAACGGTTATAGACCAAGTACCCAATTTTATTGTTGCCTTTGGTATAAATGGTATCAAACGGCATGGGGTCTTCTTGGAGGGATTGTGCCACTACTGTTTTGGTTTGACCCGTACTTATAAAAGCCGCGTTTTCATATTTACCTAGGGTAAAGACATAATTGGTGCCGACAGCAAGCAAATTTGCGTAGTTATCGGCCGTAACTGCTTGTCCATCAACGGTCATTTTTGCAATAATATCGCCTCGCTTGATGCCACTTTGAGCGGCGGGAGAGCCTGGAATGACGTAAAGAACCAGGGCTGAAATGGTATTGTTGATATTGTACAAACTAAGCCTAGCACCAGTTGTTTTACTTTCGCCCGAGAGCGATGCTTCGGTAGTTTCGGCATTGTCCAAAAAACGAGAAAATCGGTCTCCGTCAGGTCGTGCTTGCTTGTCATAGGTATAAAGCATGGCATTAAAATAGTCGGAAGAGGCAAGTTTTTTGTCAACCTCACTTGGAATTTTGTCGTTCCAATAATACCAATATTCCATATTCACTTTGATAAACTCGTTCACCAAGGCATCGCCAGAGGCCACCTCTTTGAACAAACTACACGACGAAAGAGTGACCAGCAGCGCAAGAGCTGTGTAAGAGAGCGGTTTGAAGGCCGTTTTGCACATAGTGTTAATAAGGTTGATGAAGCAAAAACGTAAAATGTCAAAGATTGTTTTGACTATATTTACGACAAATATAAGATTCCGATGAAATTTATTGCGCCCTTTTTTTTACTACAACTCTCACTGTCTTTAAGTTATGCCCAGTTGGTGCCGCAAAGTAGCGGTACCGACGCTCATTTTCGTTCAATTTCGGCCGTAAATGAGAAAATTGTATGGGCTGGAGGCGCTAAAGGCACAGTGCTTCATACCGTAAATGGTGGCATCACTTGGGAAGTTTTGCACGTACAAGGTGCAGAAAAGCTAGATTTTCGTGGGATTCATGGCATCAATGCCCAAACGGCCGTGGCAGTCAGCGCGGGTTTGGCAGAGGAGGGTCAAGCTCGAATTTTTAGAACGAATGACGGAGGAAAAACATGGAAAGAAGTATGGCAAACGACCGAAAAAGGCGTATTTCTGGATGGTATTTCTTTTTGGGATGCAAAAAATGGGTTGATTTTTGGAGATCCCATTGGTAATAAAATTTATTTGCTTAAAACTACTGACGGCGGACAAACTTGGCAACGCATTTCACCGTCGCAATTGCCCGAAAACAAGGCAGGCGAAGCGGCTTTTGCAGCTAGTAATTCTACGATGGTACTTCAAGGTAAGAAAAACGTGTGGATTGGCACGGGTGGAAGTGATCACGCCCGTGTTTTTTATTCGACCGACCGTGGCAAAACTTGGCAAGTGACAGATACCCCGATGGCGGCCAATGCTTCTTCTGGGATTTTTGGTTTGAATTTTTGGGATGCAAAAAATGGAATAGCCGTTGGGGGCAATTACAAAGCCGATAAAGAAGCGTCAGATAATGTCATCGTAACTCACGACGGTGGAAAATCATGGCAAAAAGCGACTGCTACTCAGCCAGCGGGTTTAAAAGAAGCCGTTCGTAAATTGAAAAATGGTTACTTTGTCGCGGTTGGCCCAGCAGGGACAAGCCTATCCAAAGATAATGCCCAGACGTGGCAAGCCCTGACAAATGCCCCTGTGGGCTTACATGCCATGACCTGTGTTGGAAATGCTTGTTGGGCGGTTGGAGCCAAGGGCGTACTTGTTTATATTAGTTTTCCGTAAAACTCACCTAGAAGGCCAAGTAAGGCGCTATTTTTGAAACCAGTTTTTCGTCTAAAATTTTGATATTCAGTAGCTCTTGTGCTGATTTGTAAGCACCGTGCTGCTCGCGGTAACGCACAATGATTTCTGCTTGGCGCTTGGAAATGTAAGGATGTCGGTCGATGTCTTCTGCCGAAGCCGTGTTGATATTGATTTTGTGAGCAGGTGTACGGATGGCTGCTAGGCGGTTCAATTCGCTTAAAGCCAATGAATCAAGTCCAAAAATTTCGTTGTATTGAGCCGTGGAGGTAAAACCTCCCAAACCATCCCTGAACTTCACAATGCGTGCGGCAAGTTTACTGCCAATTCCTTTTAAACGAATGAGTTGGGTTGTGTCTGCTGTGTTGATGTCGAAAAGAACAGGAGCAGCTTTTTTAGCAAATGCAGGAGGGGCAGGTAGCGGTGAAGTGGGAGCGGAGATTGCCGTAGTCGCATTTTTTTCGCTGGGTGGTGCGGGTAGGCTAATGTACGGTTCGAGGCGTTGGTAGAGGGTGGGTTGCAGTCCATAAATTCGTTGTAAATCTTCTTTTTTACGAAATTTTCCACCCTTTGAACGGTACTTTTCGATGCGCTCAGCAATGAATTTTGGCATTCCTAAGGTTTGAAATTGTTGTACGGTGGCGGTATTGGGGTCAAAAAGGAAAGGCTCGGAGAGGGGCTTGGCGTTTTCGGGTGTTTTAGAGGCGTAATTAGCGTAATTGGTAGAAAAATACGTTGGTTTCTTGGGCTGAATGGCTTCCAAAACGGCTACCAAGCTATCGGCCGTTTGGCGGTCGGCTTGACTTATTTCGGGGGAGGGAAGTGGAAGAAGCCTTCCCACTAAAAAAGGCCCAAACCAACACACTACCATCAGGGTGGCAAGCACCATAAAACCACGCGCTTGACTGCGAGAAATCCCAAATTCGTCACGAATTGCTAATAAAAGGCGCTGAAACATAGATTGTTTTTTAGCCTTTGACGAAAGGAGCGCTTTGGAGTTACTAAATGCGGCCTAGATTATTCTTTTAGCTATGGTTACTGTGTAAAAATTCAAGTGTGCTCTAGGTATTTAGGAATGAATGCCACAAAATCCTGAATTATTGATTCTGGATTAACATATCGTTACGGTTTCCAAATTTTTAAGTCAGTATGAGCGGCGATGTGGTCGAAATCCACATCGTTGTGGCAAAGTTCGAGGCCAAAATGGAGGGCATAAGCCGCAATCAAGCAGTCATTTGGTTTGCGGATGGTGACGCCTTTTTTGCGGAGTTGGCGGTAGAGTTGGGCGGCTGCAACAGCTACTTCGGTAGCCTCTAATTGTAGTATTTTCAGGGCTTTGAAATCTTCTTTTAACGACTCAAAATCAGCATCTTCTCGGATTCCTTGCAATACTTCCTGAATAATGACTGGACAGATACATACCAAATTGTCTTGCAAGTCTTCATCCAACTGATTGGTTAGAGCAGAGGCTACATTTTTTCGGAAATCTATCCAAGCGGAGGTGTCATATAAGCGGTACTTCATAGGTTCTCATTTCATCTAAATCCCCATCCCAACCTTTACCGCGCATTTGGCGTAAACGTTGCCGTCTCATGGTGTTGATAAGCTCTTCCAAGGCAATATCAATAATTTCTTTTTTCGTCTTCAGATTTGAATTCAGTTGGCGTATGGCAGCAATTTTGCTTTCGTCAATTTCAATATTCGTTCTCATCTTGCTTTTTTTTACACACAAAAATAGAAAAATTATACACATCGCCAAGTTTAGCCACAAATTGCGTAATTTTGCGCCCCAATAAGAATAGATAATTATAGGCGGAAGATACCCGCAATTAACCAATAACGCATAACGTTCTCATGAGCCAAGCTCCAGCAACTTCCTTACAAGACATCGTATCTCATGCCAAAGAATACGGTTTTGTATTTCCTTCTTCTGAAATTTATGACGGTTTACAAGCAGTTTATGACTACGGTCAAAACGGGGTAGAGCTGAAAAATAACCTCAAAAACATGTGGTGGAAAGCCATGACGCAGCTCAATGATAACATCGTTGGGATTGACGCGGCTATTTTTATGCACCCGCTCACGTGGAAGGCTTCAGGTCACGTGGATGGTTTTAATGACCCGATGATTGATAACAAAGATTCAAAGAAGCGTTATCGTGCCGACCAACTTCTCGAAGGGAAAGCTGAGCAGTATGCCGCTGAAGGTCAGGCCGAAAAAGCACAGGAGTTGTTGAACGAAATGGGGCGTTTGTTGGGCGACAATAACCTTGAGGCAGTTCGTGAATTGATTATTTCGGAAGGAATCAAATGTCCAATCTCGGGAACTTCCAACTGGACAGAAGTACGTCAGTTTAACCTCATGTTTAGTACGCAAGTAGGTTCGGTGGCCGAAGATTCAAATTTGATTTATCTACGCCCCGAGACCGCACAAGGGATTTTTGTGAACTTTTTGAACGTACAAAAATCGGGTCGGATGAAAATTCCGTTTGGCATTGCCCAAATCGGTAAAGCGTTCCGTAACGAGATTGTGGCGCGTCAGTTTACGTTCCGTATGCGGGAGTTTGAACAAATGGAAATGCAGTTTTTTGTACGCCCTGGCACCGAAATGGCATGGTACGAACAATGGCGCGACACCCGTTTGAAGTTTCACCAAGCGGTGGGTCTTCCTACGGAAAAATTGAAATTCCACATTCACGAAAAATTGGCGCACTATGCCAATGCTGCCGTGGACATTGAGTATCAGTTTCCGTTTGGTTTCCGCGAAATCGAAGGGATTCACTCGCGTACGGATTTTGATTTGAAAAATCACCAAGAGCTTTCGAAGAAGAAACAACAGTATTTTGATAACGACCTCGACGAAAATGGTAAGCCGTTTGGAAACTATATTCCGTACGTGGTTGAAACGTCGGTAGGGGCAGATCGTTTGTTCTTGGCGGTATTCTGTAATGCCTTTACCAAAGAAATGGTAGGTGAAGGTGAGACTCAAAAAGAACGTACAGTGTTGAAATTACACCCTGCGTTGGCGCCTTTCAAAGCGGCAATTTTCCCATTGGTGAAAAAAGATGGTTTGCCAGAAAAAGCCCGCGAAATTGAAAAAGCATTGAAAACCGAATTCCGCGTGTTTTACGAAGAGCGTGACGCGATTGGTAAGCGTTACACGCGCCAAGACCTTATTGGAACGCCGTTTTGTATTGCAGTGGATTACCAAACGCTCGAAGACAACACCGTGACAATTCGCCACCGCGATAGCATGGAGCAAGAGCGCGTACACATCAACGAACTCAAATCGAAGATTGGCTACGCCGTATCGGAGCAGCGTATTTTGGAGGCGATTTAATTGTAGCGGCGTCGGAGACGCTAGGCCATAATGTTCCCGAATTGCAGTTCGGGAACAGCTGTGAACAGCTTTAAGCCTTTGTTAGAGTTCAAAACTTTGACAAAGGCTTTTTTTATTTAGGTGAAAAATAGCCTCAGAGAGGTGAAATCTTAGTAGGAAAGGGAAACAAAGACCTGCTCGATAGCGCGAGCATTTTGCTAGTGCTTTCTATTCCAAGGCTTCGAGCCTATTTTGGCGCTTGCTCTAAAGGGTAGGAGCGGGATAATTGAGTCGTTTTGGCGTCGGAGACGCTGGGCCATAAAGTTCCCGAATTGCAGTTCGGGAACAGTTGTGAACAGCCGTGAAAGCTCACGCCATCGGTTTTTTATGTTGCCTTAATTTTAAACCGCTCGCGGTAAAGCTGGTAAAAGCTGAGGGAATAAGCGAGGTAAAAGCATAAAAACAAGGTGATTATGATTGTATTTCCTTGTTTGATAATATTGTAGTCCGTAGAAGATGGGAAATGAAAAGCCAAATTTGTTGCTCCTGTTAAAAGCCAAATTCTGTTATTGATAGCTTTGCTTTTCAAGGAATGAGTAAATCTTCTGTTGTTTAAAAAATATCTAAAAAGGCTATTCAAGACTTGGACTAATACTATTAACAATGGTCCTAAAATACAAGTATATACGACCCATTCAAAGTACAATTGTGGGATTGAGGACGCAAACAGAAATACAAGACCTACTGTCAAAAACGTACTTAGAATAGTGGGCCAACGAAAATACTTCTTCACAATTTGCCAATGTCTTTTTGAGATTTCATCATTCAAATTTCTTTCATAATCTCTTTGTAACCTTGAAAGCCCACTGCTATATAGAAAAACTTTTTTAAATTTTCTGACATCGTAATAATACCTTTCGATAAGTGGAGGTCGATAATTTTCAAAGCTGGAATTAATCTCTTCCAAAGCCTCTTCAAAAGTCTGCCCATGGGTCACACGGTTCTCTATCGCCAGTACATAGTGATCAAGAAGCTCTTCGTACAGGTCTTGGTATTTAATGCCACCTGTTATGATTTCTTTGCTGATCAGGTCGAGTTGTTCCGTCGTCAATTTCATCCTAGCGAAGGTTTGAGGTTTAAAATCTTTTGAAGGTTAGAAACAAAATCGCTCAATTCTGAGACTGCGGTTTGCGCTTGTTGGTGGCCATTTTCGGTCAATTTGTAGTACTTTCGGTTGCGCCCGTCAACGAGGGCATTTTCGGTCGAGAGCACCCCTTCGGCTTCTAATTTATGAAGCGTAGGGTAGAGTGCGCCTTCCGTGAGAAGGAGCTCACCAGCGGTGATTTCGCGAACTCTTTGGGTGATTTCATAACCATACATGCGCCTATTTTCTTGCAAAAGTTGGAGAACAATGGCGCTCAGACAGCCTTTGAGGTACGTTTGTTGTTGCATACTGCAAATATACATTACATTTCTAAATACAAAATTTTCTTAGGTATAAAGTTTCCTTCTTTTTTTTAATTTTGTTCAAAGTTTAGGTCTCAACTAAGTAGGCTTTATGACAAAGCTTTCCAAAAAATACTACACTCCCGAAGAATACCTAGAATTGGAAGAAAAAGCCGCTTATAAAAGTGAATATATTCATGGGGAAATCTTTCCAATGGGTGATTTTGAAGGCGATACGCCCGAAGCAATGGCAGGGGCTAAACCTGCTCATAATGCTATTCGAGAAAATCTTTCTATCGAAATTGGTTCTTTTTTAAAAAAGAAGTCATGTCGCTCTTATTCAAGCGACCAGCGCGTTTTAATTCCTACTACGGGTCTCTACGCGTATCCCGATTTGGTCGTGGTTTGTGGAAAGCCTGAGTTTTCGGATAGTCAGACGGGAAGTTTAACAAATCCTGTGCTGATTGTGGAAGTGTTATCTCAGAGTACCGCTAACTACGATAGAAGCGAAAAATTTGAACTTTATCGCGACATTCCGACGTTCAAAGAATACCTACTCATAGATTCGCGTCGTGTGTGGGTGGAGCTTTGGCGCAAAAGTGAGCAGGGAATTTGGTCGTTGATGTTGGAAAGTAAGTCGCTAGAAGCAGTAATACATTTGGAAACGATTGGGGCTGATTTGTTACTAGCCGATTTGTATGCCAATACGGAAGATTTACCAGAGATGGTTTTTAGGGTTCGATAAACGTAAAAGAAATTGATATGCAAAAGGGCTGAAAGTGAACTCCGCGAGGTACTTTCAGCCCTTTTGTTTTTTTGTTCCACCGATTAGTGTCGATATGTACAATTTGCAATTTTGGCTTTTATGCCTTAGTAACTTCTTGTTTTCTGCCAGTTTTCAAATGATGATTCCCGAATTGCCCGATTACCTAACCGCAATGGGAGGACAAGCGCACATCGGGTTGATTATTGCCCTTTTCACTTTTACGGCAGGTTTGTCGCGTCCATTTAGTGGCAAGCTGACCGATACCATTGGCCGAGTACCTGTGATGGCTTTTGGATCTTTGGTATGTTGTGTAGCGAGCTTGTTTTACCCTTTTGTCCACGTGGTGTGGGGCTTTTTGTTGCTTCGTTTTTTACACGGCTTTTCTACAGGAACGAAACCTACGGCTACGGCAGCGTACGTCGCCGATATTATTCCCGAAAATCGTCGTGGGGAAGCGGCGGGGATGTTGGGTATTTTTACCGCTACTGGAATGTCGTTGGGGCCTGCTATTGGTAGTTACCTCACGATGTCGATGGGCATTAACCCTATGTTTTTTGTATCGTCGGCGTTTGCGCTGTTGTCGATTTTGATTCTGTTAAACATGAAAGAAACATTGGTTCAGAAAGAACGTTTCCGATTTAGTATGCTCAAAATCAGCCGTTCCGATTTGTTTGAGCCGCGCGTACTCAACGTGTTTTTGGTGATGTTTGCCGTTTCTTTTTCGTCAGGGGTCATTCTGACGCTCATTCCAGACGTGAGTAAAACCCTCGGGATTCATAACAAAGGGCTGTTTTTTACGGTCTATACCATTGCTTCGTTGGTGATACGGGTGTTTGCTAGTAAGTCGTCTGATGTTTACGGACGGGTTCCTGTGATGATTATTTCGTCCATACTTTTGGCGCTTGGGATGGGTGTTTTGGGCGTTAGTCAATCGGTGTGGAGTTTTTGGACGGCGGCGATATTGTTCGGCTTTTCATGGGGGCTTAACACCCCTACACTAACTGCTTGGACGATTGATTTGAGTCATCCCGATTATCGCGGAAGAGCGTTGGCAACTATGTACATTGCGCTTGAAGCAGGCATTGGGGTAGGAGCGTGGTGGTCGGGTTGGTGGTACGGCGGAAAACTCGCCAATATCCCCGTAGCCTTTTACGTTTCGTCGGTTTTGGCCTTAGCTTCGTTGGGTTACTTATTGTGGTGGAAACGCGCGCATCGCACCGTAGTTGGATAAAAATTAAAAACTAATGACCTTCCTCAGTACAACGCGTTGGTTTGTGTCGTAATTTTGCCCCTGATGCAAGAACTTCGTACCCTCATCGGAAAAGAAATAACCCTCGAATGGCGCCAACGCTACGCCCTCAATGGGATGCTGTTGTACATTGTAAGCACGGTGTTTGTCTGTTATTTGAGCTTTAAACTCAAAGCTAACCAGTTGACACCCATTACGTGGAACACGCTATTTTGGATTATTATCTTATTTACGGCGGTTAATGCCATTTCCAAAAGTTTTACCCAAGAACGCGCTGGACGTCTTTTGTACTATTATACCTTAGCAAGCCCTCAAGGCATTATTCTTTCCAAAATCATTTATAATTCGGGATTGATGCTGGTATTGTCACTGACGGGGTTTGGGTTTTACGCTTTTGTGATGGGCAACCCTGTCGGCGATTTGTGGATGTATTTAGTAACGATTTTTTTGTCAAGCATAGGGTTTGCCTCGTCGTTGACAATGGTGGCGGGGATTGCCTCCAAAGCAGAAAACAATGGTGCCTTGATGGCAATTCTGAGTTTTCCAGTGATTATACCTATGTTGTTGATGGTGATGAAGTTAGCAAAAAATGCCCTCGATGGCTTAGACCGTGGGTCTAGCTCGGAAGAAGTGATGATTTTGTTGGCCTTGGATGCCATCGTGGTTAGTTTGTCCTTAATTTTGTTTCCTTATTTGTGGCGTAGTTAGAGAATTAAAGTAATACCTTATGAAAAATAACTGGTGGAAAATAGTAGCGGTGCTACTGCTGACTTATACACTTTACTTTGGATTGATGGGGACTGTTCCTCGCCGTGCCATTTTGAACGAAAGTATCCGTAACGTGTATTTCCATGTACCGATGTGGTTTGCCATGATTGCCATGCTCACTACCTCGTTGGTATATGCCATTAAGTATTTACGTACCAATGATTTACAATACGATCTCAAGTCGGTAGAGTTTACCAATGTCGCTATTCTGTTGGGAATTTTGGGTTGCGCTACGGGCTCGCTGTGGGCTTCCGTGACTTGGGGAGACCCTTGGCCAAGTGACCCCAAACTCAATAGCGTGGCAATCAGTATGTTGATGTATTTTGCTTACTTAATTTTGCGCGGGTCTTTTGACGATGAACAGCGTCGGGCGCGTATTTCGGCCGTGTACAATATTTTGGCGTATGCGGTGTTTATTCCCCTTATTTTTATTCTCCCTCGTTTGACGGATTCATTGCACCCAGGCAACGGTGGAAATCCAGCGTTTAGCGAGTTGGATATGGACAACCAAATGCGACGAATTTTTTACCCCGCAGTGATTGGCTGGGGATTACTTGGAACATGGATGGCCACGGTACGGGTGCGAGTACGAATGTTGGAGGAGCAGGCAGACTAAAGTAGATGAATGAAAGGATTGTGGATAGTTCTTGTGGTTGGACCTTTGTTGGTGATGGGGCAAACATCCAGCCGAGAGTATGATAAAGTAACTTTTAAGTTTACGCCGAGCACGTTGATGTCGTTAACAAGTCCAGCGTGGCAAGCTGGTTTTGAATACCGTCCCAAAAAAAGTTTTGGAATAAACACGGAATTTGGGTCAAATCTAAGCGGATTGCGTTACGGGTTCACTTGTTTTTCTTGTTCGGGGAAGCAGTATTATCATGCAAACTTCAAAATGAAAGAGGAGTTTCGGTGGTACATGACGCCTGGCCCTAACCCAGAATGGTATTTTGCCCAAGAAGTATTTGTGATGAGAGACAACTATAAGCTAAGGAATGGGTATTCGAATCAAGATTCTCTGTACTACACCTTTGGTAGGGCCGAATATGACCGACTTGTGTTTGGAACAGCCTCAAAAATAGGCGTGTTGTACAATTTGAATAAATATTGGCGATTAGAAATGTTTATAGGCTTAGGAGTTCGGCTTCATCGTTCAAACTTTGAGTTGTGGGACGAAAAAAGAATGGAAGGAAAGCCATCGAGTGATTCACCTTTTAATCGAGCCCGTCCAGTCAATGTTGAAATGCTACCTCACCCGTCGATGGGTTTCAAATTGGGGTATGTACTTTGGAAAGGAACTGAATAATTTAAAATAACGAATCAAAATGAAAAAAAATAGCAAAAATACCTTTATTTCTTCCCTTCTTTTTGTGTTGGTTTCTTTAAACCTATTTGCTCAACAAGCCGTTGAACAGGAGATTTCAATGGCTGACCAGATGCGTGCCGATGGTAAAATTTGGGTGGTATTTGCGGTTATATCGGTCATTTTTGTGGGGATTATTGCCTTTTTGGTAAATATAGATAGGAAAGTTTCAAAATTGGAAAAGCAAAAATCAGTAAACAAATGAAAAAGATACACATTTTTGGACTTATAGTCATCGCGATTGCGATTGGAATCATTGTTTCGACCTACGGAAACGCCAGTACGTATTCCAATTTTACGGAAGCAGAGGAATTGGCAAAAGAAGGTGAAAAATCGGAAATTCACGTGGTGGGTAAACTCACCAAAGACGGAAACGGACAGATAGTTGGAATGAAGTACGATCCCGTTATGGATCCCAACCATTTTGAGTTTATGTTGGCCGATACCAATAGAGTCGTTAAGAAAGTAGTATATGGCAGCCCTAAACCGCAAGATTTTGATAAGTCGGAACAAGTAGTGGTCATTGGGCGCATGGAAGGCGACCACTTCGCTTGTAATAAAATCTTGATGAAGTGCCCTTCTAAATATACCAACGAAAAGCCAGATTTTAAAGAAGCGACGGCTGCTAAACTGTAGATTATACCCAACCATGACCCTCGGAAATTTAGGACACCTTCTCGTAATTTTATCGTTTGTAACGGCATTAGTGGCTACTTACGCTTATCTGCGTGTCACGCTGTTACGAACCAATTCCTTAGAACTCAGCTCTTGGAAGCGCTTCGCAAGAGGAGCTTTTTATGCACATGCAGCGGCCATTGTGGGCGTATGTGCGACGTTATATACCATTATTTATGGTCACCATTTTGAGTATCATTATGCGTGGAGCCACTCTTCAAAAGCGTTACCATGGTACTACAGGCTTTCGTGCTTTTGGGAAGGCCAAGAAGGTAGCTTTATGCTTTGGATGTTTTGGCAAGCCGTTTTAGGGGTGATCCTTATTCGTACTAATAAGCTCTGGGAAGCTCCCATGATGACGGTTTATACCTTGGTACAGGCATTTTTGACGTCAATGATTTTGGGGGTCATCATCCCAGGCATCGATTTCAAAATCGGAAGTACGCCTTTCTTGACCATGCAGGAAGCCATGCCTGATTTACAAGTTTGGGCAATGAACCCTAATTTTGTTCCAAAAGACGGAAATGGCCTTAACCCATTGCTTCAAAACTACTGGATGGTGATTCACCCGCCTACGTTGTTTTTGGGATTTGCCCTTACGTTGGTTCCGTTTGCGTATTTGATGGCGGGACTATGGAGGAAGCAAGTGACTGAGTGGCTTCGCCCTGCATTGCCTTGGATGCTTTTGACGGGCGTGATTTTGGGTGTCGGTATTTTGATGGGAGGCTATTGGGCCTACGAAACCCTTAGCTTCAACAGCTACTGGAGCTGGGATCCCGTCGAAAATGCAATATATGTGCCTTGGCTGGTAGGAATTGCGGCCTTGCACACGATGATTATTGCCAAAAAAAATGCCTCGGCTCTCAAATCGTCGATTATTCTTGTAATAGCCCAGTTTATCCTCATTTTGTATTCAACCTTCCTTACCCGAAGCGGAATTTTAGGAAATTCATCGGTACACTCTTTCACTGATTTAGGGCTTTCAGGTCAGCTATTGCTCTATTTATTGGCCTTTATTGCAGTTTCGGTAATTATTTCGGCCCGTGCTTGGAAATTGCTCCCTTCCGATGCCGAAGAAGTTTCGACTTATTCGCGGGAGTTTTGGCTCTTTATCGGTGCTACAGTGATTTGTTTGGCAAGTTTTCAAGTTATTATTCCGACGTCTATTCCTGTTTGGAACAAAATTGTAGAGAGTTTCGGGGGTGTTTCTAAATTGGCGCCTCCTACCGACGCCATCTCATATTATACAAAATTCCAGCTTTGGTTTTTTGCTGTCATTGCCATTTTGACGGGTATAGGCCAGTATTTTTGGTGGAAACGGGTTCAAAAGGGTAAAATGCAAGATTTGCTTACTCCCGTTTGGATCTCGTTGTTTATCACCGCTTTACTCATCACTTTTGGTGGTATCAATAAACTTCCTTACATCGCTTTACTGACGGCCTCAGTGTTTGCATTGGTGGCCAACATGACCATTATTTTGGGGGTTTTGAAAGGAAGTTATCGTCTTTCGGGTGGGGCTGTTACCCACATTGGTGTGGCATTGATGCTGATTGGGATTCTGTGGTCGTCGGGTTACCAAAAAGTAGTTTCGCTCAATGGCTCAGGGTTATTGATTTCAAAAGAAGACTTTTTTACGAAAGAAAATAACAAAGAAAATAAAGAAAATGTACTGCTCTGGTTGGGTCAATCAACACGTATGGGCGACTATCTGTTGACCTACCGCGGCCCACGCACCGAAATTCGGGATGTGCCACAGTACGTGCCAAGCAGCTGGCTAGACATCATCGAGGGAGATTTCCACGCGGTATGTTTACGTGATATTACGGTTGGTGAAAAAACCTACCATAAAAAAGGCGACACCGTAGCGGTCTATCCCGAAAACGTGTTTTATGAAGTAGAATATCGCGAACCGACGGGTCGAATTACGACGCTCTTCCCTCGTGTACAATTTAATGAGCGAATGGGTATGGTAACTTCTCCAGATATTAAGCGTGAACTCAATAAAGATTTGTATTCATACGCTATGATTGGGAGCAACCCAAGTGAAAGTGAGGAGTGGTCGCCTACTGAAAACTTCAGAGTGGCGTTGCAGGACACTTTCTTCGTAAACGACTACGTGGCGGTGCTCGAAAGTGTTACCCGTACGAATGCCGTTGAAGGGGTGGCTTTAAACCCGAATGACATTGCAGTAAAAGCACAAATCAAGATTTTGGACAAAGAACGTGAGTACTATGTTGCTCCTACTTTTGCCATTAATCAAGATCGCATGGTGATGCGCAAACCCGAAGTGAGCGAAGAATTAGGGCTTCGGATTCAATTTATGGAGATTGATCCTAAAACGGGAACGTTCAGCTTTGATGCCAATTCAAAGCAACGCGATTATATTGTGATGAAAGCCGTAGAAAAGCCGCTCATCAACGTACTTTGGATTGGAACGCTGATATTGGTGGTTGGTTTTACCATGTCAACTTTGCGTCGCTTTAGGGAGTTTCGTTTGATTCGTGATAAAGGTGTTGAATTGGAAAAGGTTTTGGATTAAACCGTTGTTCTAAAACTAGCACAACAAAAAAGCAAGGGCGGAAGTCCTTGCTTTTTTGTTTCTACCTCATAAAACAAACTTGTAAAAACTGCGTGAACAATCATCACAATGGTACCGTCGAATTGGTAAAAATTTTAACAAAAAAGGACGAGGAACCCGTTCAATGGCACTTGAGCCGCAGTAAGTACACTTTCGGGAGGCCGATACGGTGGTTGAAAAATTTTTCATAACAAAATAATGATTGAGGAAGCCAGTTAATAAATATACAGTAAAAAGCATAAAAATACCCTGTAACAACTTGATTAATTGCTGTTTATAAAGAAGTTATTTGATAAATACAGTTTAAGGTTGTTATTGTTATACAATTAGTTGGGAATATTTTGAGGCTTTACTGGTTATTTATTGGAGGTATTCGTGGGTACAAGTATTATTAAATCTGAATGAAGGCAATTTTGGCCGTCTTTTTGCTTGTGTTTTAACAGAAAGACGCTTAATATCGTTAAATGAAAACACATAATGGCCTAGTTTGAAGCTAGGTACTTCTGAAAATTTGATTCAATTTGGGAAAATACTGCTGTTGAGTGGCCTTGTTATCGTAACAATGGTGGCTTCACTGCGCCCGCCTACAACGGAAGAAATCAACGCCGAGCGCTTTACAAAAACACTTATCTTTAAGAAACACCAATTTGAAATCAGCACGAGCGAGGCAGGAGCTGTGCGTGAAATGGTGATGAAAGTAAGCCGTAATAATCAATTATTAATTACGATTCGCCAAAAAACTGACGGTTGGGTCATCAACGCCGAAACCGCCGATTTGGACC
This sequence comes from Runella sp. R0.1_18, assembly GCF_057652155.1. Classification (NCBI taxonomy): domain Bacteria; kingdom Pseudomonadati; phylum Bacteroidota; class Cytophagia; order Cytophagales; family Spirosomataceae; genus Runella; species Runella sp. R0.1_18. The sequence goes on along the minus strand of NZ_JBYFCK010000032.1, from coordinate 19,280 downwards.
AAAACAACGCGCCCGAGATTTACATCTACTCGTGTACGTACGGCAGCGGAGCTTTTGGAAAAGTATATGGCTACCAATTTTTCCCCGACTCGTTTGACAAAATACACATGGCTCCTCTGACGCCCGAATTATCGAAAGGATACATGGGGCACGACATGTTCAGAATGGAAGATGACCACCTGGTTCGGCAGTTTCCTATCTATCTTGCAGGTGACATCAATGCCAAAGCAACTGGCGGGATTCGGAAGATAAAATACAAATTACAGGACATTGAGAAACGACTGGTGTTGATTCCAGAGTAACCTAGGCTTGTCGTAATCGCCCCTTAGAATGGCGTAATTCCACCCCTCACGATAGCCAAAAGCTTCCTACCTTTGTTCTATCAATTAAACGACAAAAAATACACAGCGTGAAAAAACTAAAATTACAAATGCAAATGACCCTCGATGGGTTTGTGGCAGGACCAAACGGAGAAATGGATTGGATGACCTTTCCATGGACCGAGGATATCATCAACTATGTCACCGAATTGACCAACTCATTTGATACTATTGTGTTGGGAAGAAACCTTGCCGAAGGCTTTATCCCGCATTGGAAGGGAGTAGCCGATAATGCCGACAGCCCAGAAGTTGAAGTGGGTAAAATTTTTACAGAAACACCAAAGGTAGTTTTCTCAAAGACATTAACGTCATCTCCTTGGGAAAATACGGTGGTGACAAACGGTGAGTTGGCGGAAGAACTGAATCAGTTGAAGCAACAAGAAGGGAAAGACATCATTGCGTACGGTGGAGGAAAATTTGTGTCCTCATTGTTGAAAGAAAATTTGATTGACGAGCTTCATTTGTTTGTTAACCCAGTTGCCATTGGTAACGGAATGCCCATTTTTGCAGCGTTGGACGGGAAATTACCCTTTGAACTCGTGACTTCAAAGCCTTTTGATTGTGGAATTACGGTGATGAATTACCGTAAAAAAACGCAATAAGTTTTTTTGGTTTAATCACGGTTTTGAGTGGGGCGGGTTACTCATAACCCGCCCGCTCACACTACTTATAAACCACAGGCACCTACCAATGCGCGTTTGGCATATACCTTGGCTAGATGTTTACGGTAGGTTTTCGAAGCATAATGATCCTCGTTCAACTCAGCACTTTCGGCCGCAGCATTAGCGGCGGCTTCAATGGTTTCAAGAGAGGCAGACTTACCGACAAGCGCAGCTCCTACGGCTTCGTCCAAAAAGGCACCGTCGGCGCTTACGCCCGTAAAGGCAACAGTGGCGTCGGTGATAGTGCCGCCATCAATGGTGACCGAAGCGGCACAGCCTACAATAGCAAAACGAGAGGCAGGCTGCATAAATTTACGATAAACGCTCCGCGAACCTGCCGCAGGGGCTGGAAGAACTACTTCAGTGACAATTTCACCTTCTTCGAGGGCGGTGTAGAAAAACCCTAAAAAAAACTCCGTCGCTGGAATCTCACGGGTACCGCTGGGGCCTTCTACTTTAATGCTGGCATTGAGGGCAATCAAGGCCGCAGGCCAGTCGGCTGAGGGGTCGGCGTGGGCAATGCTTCCGCCCAAAGTACCTACATTGCGTACTTGGGTATCGCCAATTAGCTCACCAGCTTCAATCATCACGCCGTAGCGACTCTGAATATCGGCATTAGAAATAATGTCGTGGTGTGTACTGGCTGCACCAATGGCTACGCCACCATCACGGACTTCGATATAGCGTAACTCAGGAATCCGAGCGATGTCAATCAACAACGAAGGGCTGTTGAGGCGAAGCTTCATGGCAGGAATAAGGCTGTGGCCACCTGCCAAAATTTTTGCGTCTGGGTTTTCTGCCAAAAGGCTAATCGCCTCGCTCACCGACCCTGCGCGTTTATAATCAACTGCTTGTGGTATCATGTTTTGAGTAGTAAATAAGTGGATGAATGGCGATTGCAGAATGCAGAGTGTCGAATTTTGGACACTCTGCATTCTGCAATCGAAACTTATGATTGCATTGCCGACCAAACGCGCTCAGAAGTAAGCGGCATACGGATGTCTTTGACTTGATGACCTGCTGACCAAAGTGCGTCGATGACGGCATTAACCACCGCAGGAGTTGAACCAATACAGCCAGCTTCTCCCGCTCCTTTTACCCCAAGTGGGTTGTGTGGGCAAGGCGTTACTTGACGGTCAAGCTCAAACATTGGCAAATCATCGGCGCGAGGCATGGCATAGTCCATGTACGAGCCGTTGATGATTTGACCATTTCCGTCAAATTCAACTCCTTCGAGCAGTGCTTGCCCGATACCTTGTGCCAAACCACCGTGGATTTGTCCGTCCACAATCATTGGGTTAATGACATTTCCTACGTCGTCAACGGCGATGAAGCGTTTTACCTTGGTCGCTCCCGTTTCTTTGTCAACTTCTACCACCGCAATGTGACAACCAAACGGATACGTAAAGTTGGTAGGGTCGTAGAAACTGCTAAAGTCAAGCCCAGGCTCAAGGTTGGCAGGATACACGTGTGGTACGTAAGCCGTCAGGGCAATGTCTCCAAAACCCAGCGATTTATCTGTACCTTTTACGGTAAACTTACCATCGACAAATTCAATATCATCGGGTGAGCATTCGAGTTTATGCGCCGCGATTTTAGCGCCTTTTTCGATGATTTTATCCAAACTTTTTACGATGGCGCTACCGCCCACGGCCAACGAACGCGAGCCGTACGTACCCATCCCAAACGCAACGGTATCGGAATCACCGTGAATGATGTCCACGTCTTCCATTGGAATACCGAGACGGTCGGCTACTACTTGGGCAAACGTAGTCTCGTGGCCTTGTCCGTGCGAATGGGCTCCCGTAAATACGCTGACTTTGCCCGTAGGCTGAACGCGTACTTGACCTACTTCATACAAACCTGCTCGCGCTCCCAACGAACCCACAACGGCTGACGGGGCAATACCGCAAGCCTCAATGTAGGTAGAGAAACCTACGCCCAGGAGTTTTCCCGAAGCGGCGGCTTCTTTTTGGGCTTTGCGGAAATCTTCGTAGCCAAGCATTTCGAGACCACGGTGGAGTACCCCGTGGTAGTTACCACTGTCGTACTGTAAGGCCACGTTGGTTTGATACCCAGGTTGAGTCACCCCATCAAACGCAGGAATAAAGTTTTTGAGGCGTAATTCGGTAGGATCAACCCCCATTTCTAAAGCCGAAAGGTCGAGAAGACGTTCCAATAAATAGGTAGCTTCGGGGCGGCCTGCACCACGATACGCATCGACGGCGGTCGTATTGGTAAACACACATGTCATGTCTAAGTGAATCTTAGGCGTGGTGTAAAGTCCTTGCAGAAGCGTACCGTGCAGGTAAGTCGGAACAGCCGTTGAGAAGGTTGAAAGGTAAGCGCCCAAATTGGCAAACGTCTTGATACGAAGGCCAACGATTTTGCCGTCACCATCAAAACCCATTTCTGCTTTGGTGACGTGGTCGCGGCCGTGGGCATCGGTCAAAAATGCCTCAGAGCGTGTTTCGGTCCACTTGACAGGGCGGCCAGTTTTTTTAGCCGCAAGAGTAACCAATGCCTCTTCAGTATAGTGATAAATTTTTGAACCAAAACCACCACCTACGTCTGGCCCAACGACGCGAACCTTGTGCTCGGGCAAACCAAGGACAAAGGCACACATCAACAAACGAATGAGGTGCGGGTTTTGGGTGGAGGTATAAAGGGTATATTTATCATAGACGCCGTCATAGTGGCCAATGTAGCTGCGAGGCTCCATGGCATTGGGCGAAACCCGCTGGTTGACAAATTCTAACGTCGTGATATGTGCAGCGGAGGCCATGGCCTCATCCACCTCAGCTTTCGGATTACCAATTTCCCAGTCAAAACAGATATTGTTGGGAACATCGTCGTGAACCAAAGGCGCACCTGCTTCTACGGCCTTGGAGGCGTCGGTGATGGCAGGAAGTACTTCATAATCAACAATAATAGCCTCGGCAGCGTCTTGCGCTATTTCGCGACTTTCAGCGACAACCATCACAACCGCATCCCCTACGTGGCGCACTTTGTCTTTGACCAACAGCGGATGTGGCGGTTCTTTCATTGTTTCGCCATTTTTGAAGTTGACCTGCCAGCCACAAGGAACGCCATAATGACCTACTTCATCGCCAGTCATAATGGTTACAACCCCTTGCATCGCGGCGGCGGCTGAGGTATCTATGCTCTTGATGCGTGCGTGGGCGTACGGACTTCTAAGTATGTAGGCGTGGGTCATACCTGGGAGGTTAATGTCGTCAGTATAGCGACCTTTGCCCGTAATAAAACGCTTATCCTCAATGCGTTTTACTGATTTTCCAATGAATTTATTGCTCATGATAGTTAGCCCCCCAGCCCCCGATGGGGGAGTTTTTTTATCTCTTGTTAACCGTCATTGATTAGGGAGTCAATTGGTTTTGTTAAATCGCTAAAAATTGGGTTATATTTCCCCCATTGGGGGCTAGGGGGCAATTTCTAACTGCCCAGCGGCGTGCTGTACCGCCCGAACGATATTGTGATAACCCGTGCAACGGCAAATGTTTCCTTCTAACCCTTCGCGGATTTCTTGCTCGGTAGGGTTTGGATTACGCTTGAGCAAATCGGCAGCACACATAATCATGCCTGGGGTGCAGAAACCGCACTGAAGGCCATGCTCTTCTTTAAAGCCTACTTGGAGTGGGTGCAATTCGTCGCCTGAGGCCAAACCTTCAATGGTGGTGATGGTAGCGCCGTCGGCTTGAGCGGCAAGCATAGAACATGATTTTACTGCATTACCGTCGAGGTGAATTGTGCAAGCGCCGCAGCTACTGGTATCACAGCCTACGTGCGTGCCAGTTAGGCCAAGAACATCGCGTAGGTAATGTACCAAAAGCAAACGGCCTTCTACGTCGTGAGTGCGTTGAGTACCGTTGACAGTTACTGTTATTTTTGGCATACTTCTTAAAAGGTTATGTGCTTTCGCACGGTTTAAAGGAAAGATGTTTTGTATTTCAGACCTTCCAAGTTTCCAAAACTTGGAAGGTCTCCTCGGTCGGGTTTTGAGAAACCCTTATCACGTTAGCTAAAAAAACCTTGGCACTTTTTAACTTGCGGCTGCTAGTTCGTCTTCGAAATTTTTGAAAAATTGTTTGGTCAAAGTGCTAGCGACGCCACTCATGACGCGGTTGCCTGTACGAGCCAATAGCCCCGACATATCAGCTTTGCCGTCAAATGATAATTCGGTTTGGGAATCGGAGAGCGGCTTCAACGTCATGTTGATGTCGGCATTGACGTTGCCGATTTTGCTGTTTTGTACCACACGCAACGTAAAACTCTCGGGAGCTACGGCATTAGCTACCTCCGCTTTCCCTTCAAATTTGCCCGCAACTGGTCCAATTTTTACCTCAGCAATGGCTTTATAAACGCCTTCGCTTTCGAGCTCAAGGCGGGAGATACCTGGCGTTACTTTGGCTAGCGTATCGGGATTCATCAACATCGCCCAAATGGTTTCTGCGGGTGCATTGAGGGTATGAGTTCCTGTAAGTTCCATGTAGCAAAGACGTGATTAAGTAATAGAAATTATTAAAATAATAATATTTCAAAGCTACAACAATCTAATAGGATATGAATGGCACTATTGTATTAAAAAATAGAACAATTCTATCAAAAGGCGTCGTTAAAACTTAACGATTTTTTTGCGGTAATTGGCGGGGGTGTCGCCAGCAGCTTTTTTGAAGACTTTTTGAAAATAATTAAGGTTGTTATAACCACAGGCAAAGCAAATATCTGAAACACTGTACGATGTGTTATACAAAAGCTTCATTGCCAGTTGAATCCGTTGTTGATTAATGTACTCTACGGGGGTAATGCCATACTGCTGTTTGAAGCACCGAAAGAAATTAGGTTCACTCATGCAGGCTTTGTCGGCTAAGTCCTTGATAGTTAGATTTCGGTGGATATTCTCTTGTACATATTTAACCGCGTAGGCAAGCCGATTGGTATTGGCCAATTGCTGTAGGTTAGTACTGAGCACCATTCGGGCTTTGGTTTGCATAAGTCGGACGATGAGTTCTAGCAATACCAAATTGGCAAAATAATCTTTAGCGGCGTTATTTTCCGTAAAGAGGTAAATAAGCCGACCGATGAGCTGGTGAATGGCGGTCTCGTTGGTAAAATAAAAATTATCGTTGGCAAACTGCCAACCTTCGTTGTTGTCCACCAGCGGAGAATGCTCGTTGAGGGTTTCAACAATGGTGCGGATTTTAGAAGGCGAAATCGCCAACGCCAAACATTGGGTAGGATTTTTGCTATTGGCTTCGGGAAAGTCGATGCGCATGGTTTGATTGGAAGGAACAATCACCGATTCACCTGGAAAAAAATCAAAGGAAGGGGAGTTGGTCAGGTGCATTACTTTTTTACCCCGAATCATGCTGGCCAGCACGGGATTAGAAAAAGTAAGTTCTACGTTTTGGGCGGCTTGGTGGGTCTCGTAAATATTGAGTTCGGCATTATCGAGGGTGTAAGCAGTACGGTTTTCGACAACGAGTTCTAACTTTCTGCTTTGAAGATGGGTTGTAATGTCGAACGAATTCATAAAAAGGAAATGTTAATTTGAATAGCGACCGTTCACACTGATTATTGGATATATACCAACAATTTTATGATTATTTTTATACAAAAACAACAGGGCTTGGCTATTAAAATTCTATTAAGCCTTTCAATATTTGTTTTCCTTGGGGGGCGGCCTGCAAAAGCTCAGAAAAAAGATACGGTTTTACTGCGCCAACTTGCTCCCGTGACCGTGACAGCTACGCGACTTGAAATCAATGAAAAACGTTTGCCAGCAGCATTGACAGTGCTCAACGGCGGGCGGATTCAAATTGGGCAGCCGCAACTGTCGATGTTTGAATCGCTGGGAGGTGTGGCAGGGCTTTTTGCTCAAAATCCAGATAATTATACCCAAGATTTACGCATTTCAATTCGGGGATTTGGGGCACGTGCCGCGTTTGGGATTCGTGGGATTCGCCTCTACGTGGACGGCATTCCTGAGTCCACACCCGACGGTCAAGCCGATGTGGATAATCTTGACATGGGAGCAATGCAGCGGTTGGAGGTGATGCGCGGGCCGTCGTCGGGGTTGTTTGGGAATGCAGCGGGAGGGGTAATAAGCCTACAAACCGAAAATGCGGCCCAAATGCCGTTGGCCGAAGTACAAGGTACGGTGGGTTCGTACGGTTTGCGGAGTTGGCGTTTTAAAACGGGTGTTCAACATAGAAAACTACAAATGGTGTTTGTCGCAACTCGTAATCAATCAGAAGGTTATCGGGGAAACAGCCGCATGGAAAATACGATTTTGAACCTTAAACTGCGCTATGATTTTGATTCGTTGACCCGACTTTCGGTGTTGGCCAACTACGGCACTAGCCCCGTAGCTGATGACCCAGGCGGTTTGACGCTGGCGCAAGTGGCCGAAAACCGTCGTCAAGCTCACCCAAACAACCTTCGGTTTTTGGCAGGGGAGTCGGTGACCCAAGGCCGCATTGGAATCACGTTTGAAAAAACGATGGGTAACCACCTGATTTTTGTGCGTGCTTTTGGGACAAAACGTGATTTTGCCAATTATTTGGCGTTTCAGGCCGCAGGGGCAGGAACCATCAATCGAACTTTTGCAGGAGGAAGTTTTCAGTATCAATTTTCCCAAAAATTTGATTTCCTCAGCTATCGTTTTCGGATGGGGCTTGACTTGGAGTCGCAAGGAGACACGCGCCGACGATTCGATAATATGACGGGGGTGAGAGGAAAATTAACTTTCGACCAATTGGAATCGTTTAAGAACATTGCCTCGTATATTACTCAAGAGCTATCGTACAAAAAAATAACGATGCTGGTAGGACTACGTTCGGACGTGATTCGCTTAAAAGCAACCGATTATTTTATATCGGATGGCGACCAGTCGGGTGGCCGTAATTATAGTCGAATCAATCCTACGTTGGGACTTTCGTGGGAGGTATCCCCAGCGGTAAATTTGTACTCTAACTTAGGGAGCAGCTTTGAAACCCCAACCATGAGTGAGTTGTCGAATAACCCTTCTGGAACGGGTGGATTTAACCCCGAGCTAAATCCGCAGCAAGCCTTGAATTACGAGATAGGGGCAAAGACTTATTTTGGACAGCGTGTACGGGCTGATTTGGCGCTGTTTACCATTGAAGTAAAGGACGAACTGGTGCCGTACCAAATTACGGGCCAAGCGGGACGGGTGTTTTACCGAAACGCGGGCCGTTCAAAACGGCAGGGAATTGAAGCAAGTTTGAATGCCATGTTAGCCAAAGGTTTAACCTTGTTTTCAAACTATACGTATTCGGACTTTACTTACCGTGAGTACCAAACCGCCACGGGGAAATTTGACGGAAATGTGTTGCCAGGTATTCCTAAACACGCGGAGCAGGTCGAACTTCGTTATTTTATGTCTTCGGGGTTATTTGCAATTGCTCAGGTACGCCATGCGAGCCAACTATATGCCGATGATGCCAATGCCGTGACGGCCAATGGATATAGCCTTTTGAATCTGCGTTTAGGGGGGCAAAAGACGTGGCGGAAGTTTCACATTGAACCTTTTGTGGGAGTAAATAATTTGTTGGACGAGACCTATTTTCAGAATGTTCAAATAAATGCGAGTGTCAACCGTTATTTTGAGCCAGCGCAAGGCCGTTTTTGGTTTGGTGGGCTGAAAGTAGGAGTGAATCGGTAATCAGAAGACCTTCCAAGTTTGGATAGCGTAGAATAAAAACTTGGAAGGTCTTGAAAGGGAGAAGCTAGACCTTCCAAGTTTGGTTAACGTAGCATTAAAACTTGGAAGGTCTTGAAAGGGAGAAGTTAGACCTTCCAAGTTTGGTTAACGTAGCATTAAAACTTGGAAGGTCTTAGGCCGTGCAGTGAGTAGCTTACAAACTGCTTTTGAAATAAAAAAACAAAAAAATGAGCAGTCATTAAACCTTTTTCAAAATGCTGCGTCTAAAGGATGAACACTAAGAAATCTACCTAGACAATCAGCTACCATGAAAACAAAACTCATTTTTGCCGCGTTATTAATTGGATTTATCTCAATCTCGGCTCAGGCAACGGAAAAACCCCGTAAATTTGAGCACAGAAAACATCACCGTCACGATCGCCGCGAGGATGTGAGAGATAGAAGAGAAGACAAACGCGATCATCGCGAAGACCGACGCGATCGAAAAGAAGATATTCGTGATCGGAAGGAAGATCGTCGCGACGCGAGACACCACGGAGGGCGTCGTGACCGTTTGGAAGACCGCCGTGACCGCCGCGAGGACGTCAGAGACCGAAAAGAAGACAAACGCGACCGCCGCGAAGATGTTCGCGATCGAAAAGAAGATAGAAGAGACCGACGTAAGGGAACTAATTAAAAGGGATTGAATGTTATATAGTTGTTAGAACAACAGAAGTTGTTACACAATTTATCCAAGCGATCTTACGTTAAGACAAAATATTTTTAAAATGGCTGTATGGGTTGGACACGCCTCGACTTTTAGTTGGGGCGTGTTTTTTTATTTTCTTGAGGAGGTTTCGTACAGCCCATTCCCAAAAATAAGTATCAAAATCAGCGGCGTGAGGTGCGCACCCGTTTTAAAACCTGCGCCGGTCATGGCGTAAGTGCCTGACGAAAATTTGAAATAAGTATTGATTAATATACCGATAGATAGCACAAGAAAAGCACCTAACACGGCGAAGGTAGTCTTTTTGGTGGCTTTTAAGTGAAGACCTAGCACAATCCCTTGGCATACCAATGCCGTAAGCCCTACCGTGGCAAGGGCTCGGGGAAAGGTTCTAATCATGTCATATTTGAACATCATTACCCCTATTTTGCCTAGAAGATTGGGATGAGCGAGCAGCCACGCATCTACAACTACCAATACAGCTAAAATAAGGTAGAAAAAAAGGTTTGATTTCATGTTGTCGGTTCGGGTTTTAAGTACGAATATTGCCAACAAATATACTTCATTTTATGCAAGAACATCACTTAGAGGTAAAGCGAACGGCGCGTTATTTTACGCTGGGCGAACTCAACGAGTCCACCCAAAACGTTTGGTTTGTGTTGCACGGATACGGACAATTGGCGCAGTTTTTTATCCGAAAATTTGAAGTGTTGAACGACGGCCAAACCTTTGTCGTTGCCCCTGAAGCTTTATCTCGGTTTTACCTAGAAGGCGTTTCGGGTAGGGTAGGAGCGACGTGGATGACGAAAGAAGAACGTACCCACGAAATCTCAGACTATATTTATTACCTCAATCACCTGTACGACACGCTGTTGGAAGGCAGAGATATATCTACGTTGACCATTAATTTTCTCGGGTTTTCGCAGGGAAATGCGACTTTGCTTCGGTGGCTCAACAGCGACCACGTTCGCTGTGACCGTTTACTTATTTGGGCGGGCTTTTTTGGGAATGGCATAGCCGACGTGATTGAGCCCAACAAACTGGCTACTGTTCCCACTACGCTTGTGTATGGTTTGCAAGATGAGTATTTGGTGCAAATTGATACCAAAAAGTACGAAGAAGATATACGAATGGCCATTCCACACATAGAAGTGGTGACATTTGAAGGCCGCCACACCGTTGGCAGTGCTGTTTTACACCAAATTGTGAAAGGGTAAATACCTATTTATTACCACAGCCATCAATATAGGCCGTAAAAACACTGCCAGTTTCGGCCTTAAAACCTGGGTTTAACTGCACGTATTTTTGGGCGTCGTAGGTCACTTTTGCCGTGGCTGTGATGACGTTTTTGGCTTGAATGTTTGCGCTCACTTCAAATTTTACAGCCTCTGTTATGGGGTGATTTAAAAGCAAAACGGTTGTACAAGGGTCGATTCGGTACAAAAGTTTATTCACCTCCAGCGGCGAACTTGCGGTGTTTTCGAGCAGTGTCCAAGCGGTATCGGTATCTGCGTCATGGCTGGCTAAATTTTGTTCAAGACTAACCGTAACCACTTTAGGTTCAATGGCTTTTAAATGCAAACTGTCAAGGAGCTGATTGACGGTTGTGTAGTTTTTGAAAGAACGACCTACCAAATTGTTGTGCAAATCCATGGCGGAAGCAGCATTTTTGACCAGCGCCGTACCTGCGTCGTTGTATTCGTAAGCCGAGGTAAACAGCCTCACCACTTCAGTAGCCGTAGCTTCAGTAGCCCCGATATCTTTGAGTTTTTTGACCGCCAAGGCATTCCAAACCGAGTGCCGAAAGGCATTGGAGCTATTGTCGTTTTGTGCCTGCGCACCCGCCCCAAAGCGCTGGTCGGTATAGGTGTTAGCTTCGTTTCCTGCGTCAAAAATTAATTGGGCTTGGACGGGATACTGATAGACCAGTGCTTGAACGCGCGGATTAAATCCCAAAAATGAAGTAGAGAAATGTCCTTTGGAATGAACCGAAAGTACGACAAAAATAAGCAGTAGCGACGTAATAAAACGACGTAGCATATTGGTTGGTTAGGGAGGAGTTAGGCTAGTAAAGGTACGTGAAAATAGGGATATTTTACAACAAAATACCCGACCCACTCTAAATTGGCGGATCGGGTATCAATGTCCTTGATAACACCACAAAAAACAGAAGGCTTTTGCTTGTACCAAACGCCTTTGTTTGATATTCAAAGCTGCAAAAATATTCTTAAAACAAGATTAAATTAGCCTTAAACTTTACTTAAAATATAATTTTGGCAACTACAGGCTGATGGTCAGATGGATAGCGTTGGTCTTTGGCATCGGTTAAAACACCGTATTTCAACACTTTGATGGGCGAACTGACAAAGATATAGTCGATGCGCTGTTTCATAGGAGCGTCGAATTTGAAAGCGTTGAAAGTTCCTTCGGGACCATAGGCTGGAGTTACTGATACATCGTGGGTATCGTTAAGTGCGCCTTTCATGAGTTGAATTTGTTCAGTTTCGGGGGTTGAGTTAAAATCTCCCGTGCAAATGACCAACGCATTACCCGCAATTTCCTTCATTTTTTTGACCATCAAATGCCCCGATTGACGGCGCGCTTCTACCCCTTGGTGGTCGAAGTGGACGTTGAAAAAGTAAAACTCTTTTTTGGTGTTGAGGTCTTTGAATTTTGCCCAACTGCAAATTCGATTACAGCAAGTGGCGTCCCAGCCTTTTCCTGGCGTTTCGGGGGTTTCACGGAGCCAAAAATCTCCTGATTGGAGTAATTTAAAACGGTCTTTTTTGTAAAAAATCGCTGAGTGCTCGCCTGCTTCTTTTCCGTCGTCACGACCTTTGCCAACAAACGCAAATTCAGTTAATTCAGCAACCCCGTTAAGTTGGTGTCGTAATGCCTCTTGTGTTCCAAAAATATCCCATTCGTGAAAACGAACAAGCGCTTTGACATTTTCTTTGCGGTTTGGCCAAGCGTTCGGGCCGTCGTTGGGCGTATCGTAGCGCAAATTGTAGGTGGCTACATTGATGGCCTTTGATGGCTGTGCGTGACTGGCAAAAAATGCACAAAAGGTGAGAATTGGAACTAGAAATAGTGTTTTCATTTATTTACGTTTAAGACTGGATAAATACTCAATTAAATCAACCAACTCTTGCTGACTCATGGATTCGTGAAGGCCAGCCGTCATCAGCGATTCGTCAAGTTTTTTCATCGAAACCACCTGACTCATTTTATAGCTTTGGGAAGTTCCTCCTGGGAATTTGAGCAGCAAGTCAGTTTCGGTCTTGCTGGCTACAATTCCGACTGTCGTGCTGCCATCTTTGAATTTCACTTCGTAGCCTTCATAGCCAAAACTTACCCCCGCACTTGGGTAAAAAATAGCCATGTATTGACCGTCTTTGCCAAGTTTGCTGCCAATTTCGGATAATTTAGGCCCAAAATCTGACCCTTCGCCGTTGACTTGGTGGCAAATAGCGCAGTAGTTTGCAAACACCGTTTTACCGTTGGTTATGTTTCCTGTGAGGGTCATTAGCTCGCTGACAGGAGGGAGTTTTTTGCCCGTTTTAGTTGGAGCTGCGTCAAGGTATTTGGCCGCCTGAATCTTGACGTTTTTGCGCCAAGCACCGCTTACACCCTGCACGGCCACCGCTTTGTAATCGTTGGCGATTTTACCTTGTTGGAGTAAGTCAAGCACGAGGTCTTCGCCGTCCATACTTCCGCCCAATGCCCGCGTAGCTTCCGTCCGAATGGCCTTGGGACGTTTGGGGTCTAGTGCTACGGTTTTTAGGATGTCCAATGATTGTTTGCTACCAATTCCACGAAGTGCAATCAACGTATTTTGGGCTTTGGCGGCGTCTTTACCGTTGATGGTAGCCCAAAGAAGCGGAGTTTGCTCTTGTTTCAGCAACTGTCGAGCCGCGTCGCGGCCTTCGCGCTGCATGGGTTTGTCGAGGGCGAGTTGCAACAACCGTTTTGCTTCGCTGGCAGGCTCAAACCGTTGTACCAAATCCATGTATTCACCCGTACCGTAGCTGGCGTCGAGTAGTTTTTGAAGGTTTTGCTGCGCTAAAGGCGAAGTTTTAACAAAACCTGGGTCGAGGTGACGGAGGCATAATTTAGTGATTTCGGTGTCGGTATTGGTTTTCATCAAATCCAGCAACGCCGTCGATTTTTCGGTAGCCCCTGGGTTAAAATCAAAAGCCCTGAAATAACGAAGACGGTCTTTCAACGCCACGTTTTTATCACCCGCCAACGAGGCCAACAACGGCACCGAAGCTGCCGTCCGTGCCCGCCAAACGAGGTCTTTTCCTTTGGCTGAGGCAGTTGGGTTAGGCCCAGCAAGTTTGAGCCAAGTGCCAAAAAACTTATCCCATTGACCATCGGCCGATACCCCCAAGGCTTCGAGGTACCAGCGGTCTTGTCCGTCGTAGCGGTTGGCCAATTGAGCCCAAATATCCGCCGCGAGGTCGTCGGTATTATGACGAATCGCTAATGCCACTTCACGACGGACCTGCGGTTCTGAGTCAGAAGCTAAGAGATTCAATTGCTCAACAGTCAACGGCAATACTCCTTTGGCCGTAATTTGGCGCGCGGCCCGAATGGCGGTAATGCGTAAATCAGCGTTGGCATCTTTTAAAGCCGCACTGACGTATGAATGCCCGTTGGGAAGTTTGCTCAACAACCACAACGCGCGCGCTTTGATGCGGGGGTTGGGCGACGTTTGGTACATTTTAGAAAGCTCACCTTCAGCAGCTTGGCCGAGGCTACGAATTTTGTTCCACGCCAAATAGCGCACCGAAACGTTAGGACTTTGAATAGCTTTGAGCGCACCTTCCAACGTTGTGAAATCGTGGGCAGGAGTTTTGTATGAAGTATTTGGGGGCGTGATGCGGTAGATGCGTCCACGGTTCAAATCGCCCGCTTGGTGACCACCTACGCCTGGGTCGTACCAGTCGGCGGCAAAAAGCGAACCATCAGGAGCCACGCACACATCCGACGGGCGGAACCACTGGTTGCGTTTGCCGTACAGTACGTTTACCATGTTGGCTTTGTAGCCCGCGCCATTTTTTTCAACGGGATACGAACGAACTACGTTTGGTCCTGCATCACAGTGAATCATTTGATTTTGAAAAACACTTGGCAACATATCGCCTTCATAAATCACCATACCCGTAGGCGAGCCTGCGCCCGTCTGAAGCAAGTTCGGAACTACGCCTGGGTCGTTGAGGTGCCAGTGGCGGTGCGGGATTTCGGTTTCGATATTGGTGCGATTGGCACTCCAACCCGCCCCCGTCATCTCGTCGGTGTAGCCGTAGTTGCCGTATTCCATCACGTAATTGATACGGACTCCCTTGTTGCCATCATCGTCGTTGTCCGACTGCCACATGGTGCCGTAGCTGTCCACGGCCACTTCGTAGTTATTGCGGAAATTGTGCCCAAGTACTTCTACATTTTTAAAATCAGGGTCGCAGCGGAACACCATCCCTTGCTTGTATTTTTTGCGGTCGATGGGCTGCCCGTCTTGGTCGAGTACGGGTTGACCTTTGCCGTCCAACAGCTGATTTCCTTCGTTTCCAAAGTTAAAATACAGTTTTCCGTCGGGGCCAAAGGTAAAGGCGTGCATCCCGTGGTCGTGTTGTTCGCCTTTGATTCCCTGAAAAATAATTTCTTTTTTGTCGGCTTTGTCGTCACCGTTTTCGTCGGTAAAGAGCCACACATAAGGGCTTTGAGATACCAGTACCTTATTGCCCATCACCAAAACTCCCAGTGGAGCGGCCACTTCTGGCCCTTGATAAAATACTTTGCTAAGGTCAGCTTTGCCGTCGCCGTTGGTATCTTCCAAGATAAGAATGCGGTCACCTTCGGTATGGGTGGGATTTCCCGTAATGGCAGGGCGGTAGTTGTAGGCTTCGAGCACCCAAACCCGTCCCCGATGGTCGATGTCGATGTTGGTAGGGTTGGTAATCATGGGTTCAGAAGCGAAGAGATTAGCTTCCAAGCCATCGGCCACTTCCAGCGCTCCTGTGGCATACTTTAGGTCGTGTTTTTGCTCTTGCGTAAGCTTGGCATACACGCTATCGAGGCTGTTTTGTGCGCCTCGACTTGGGTTATCGTTTTGATAACTAGCGACTAATCCACTGGTCATGGCCAGTGCGCCTAGTCCCCAAAGGTATTTTTTCATGGAGGTCGTTCATTTTAGGTGATGGTACAACAACTTCAGTAAAAGGCCGAAGCCCTTTCTTTTTAACCTATCTGTGGGTAACTAACTCGTGTTAAGGATTGGTAATATTCAATATTGACATAGATTGCTCTTTGGAAGCTTTTTTGTTTAAACATTTTAAGTATTTGATCAAAAGTTTTTGAGGAATTTAAAGCAGCCTCGGTAGAGGTGCAACATTTGTAGTAGTAGCAAGAGATTTTTTTTAAATCTTTGCTTCGGAGAAGCACAACTTTGTGCGTTTGCGCAACTACTAAACAAAGTAAGCCTCAGACCTGCTTCATTTTTTCTACTAGAATGTAGCTCTATTGGAGCAATAAATAGTAGCTTTTTATTTTAATGTGTTCAACTGGCCGAAACCCAAGAAATAGGAGAAAATTGAAGAAAGAGCTACCTTTAGGGCTTATTTAAAACGTACAAAACAGATGTCAGCAAATCCAAAAGTTTTCTTTGATATTACCGCCGATGGCGCTCCGTTGGGTAGAGTTATTTTTGAACTTAGGGCAGATGTGGTGCCCAAAACAGCCGAGAATTTCCGAGCGTTGGCTACGGGTGAAAAGGGTTTTGGCTTCAAAGGAAGCGTCTTTCACCGCATTATTCCTCGTTTCATGCTCCAAGGGGGCGATATTACCAAAGGCAACGGAACGGGTGGAAAGTCTATTTACGGAGAAAAGTTTGCCGATGAAAATTTTCAGTTGAAGCACACAGGGCCAGGAATATTGAGCATGGCCAATGCAGGCCGCAATACCAATGGTTCTCAGTTTTTTATCACGACGGTAACTACCGCATGGCTCGACGGAAACCACGTCGTTTTTGGGGAAGTGATAGAGGGAATGGATGTGGTGCTACAAGCCGAAAGCTACGGCAGCCCGAGTGGGCGGACTTCTAAGAAGATTGTGATAAGTGATTGTGGTGAAATTAGTACTGTGAGCTAGTGGGCGTCGGAGACGCTAGACCGAGCGCGCCCCAAATTGTAGTTTGGGGCGAGGCTCGCCAGTGGCTTTTCCATCTTCCACTATGACGGCTTTCCACGTACCGACTAGGTTTTTTTCAATGGTGGGGGCAACGCACTCCTCGGATTTGGAGCTACAGCCGATAAATAAAACAGCAATAATGAAAAAAGCAGCAAGGTGTTTGAACATAAATAAATGGTTAAATGAAATGAATTATTGAATGTGTTGAAGGTCATGAAAGGTTGATGGATGGGGTTTGATAATCACTCTAAAATAGGATTTTCCAAAGGCTTTACCTGTTTTAAATCCTCATAGACTTTATCAAAAGCAGCCAGCATATTTTTGCCTTCCTCTTCTTCATTAGCCCACTCTACCAGCGTGCCTCTGACGAGCTGATAGATTTGCTCATAATTAGGATTGCCTGCTAACTTGGCAATAATGAGTTTGTGAAATTCAATACTATATCCTATTGGCCCAATTTCTCCAAAATAATTAAATTTCAATGGTTCGGTATTTATTTTTTGGTCTAACCACCTTACATCTCTCGACTTTTCCAAAACGGGGATAATCAGATTCTCATATTGCCATTTGAACTCCTCGAAATAACGCACTATATCCTCTTCCTCGCTGTTGTATCTAATTAAATCAGCCCCGCCATGCATCATAGCGTCGTCGGGATATTTTTCATATTTTTTATCAATACAAATAGCATTGGTCCCGAATGTGGCTAATGTTGGCAAATGAGATAAAAATGTAAATCCCCTTGCCTGCTCAAAATACTTATCCCAGTATTTTTCAATATCTTTGTATCCCCTGATGAGGTCATATTTTATGCTACTGCCATGAATCACTTTAGAAACATCAAAAGTGATTTGGTCAAATCCAAACGGAAGTAATCGGGTAAATACATAAGCAGGGTCTTCTGCCAAATGCTCGAAACCTTGGCTTTTGAGGTAGTCAGTTGCTATCTCAATCAGGTATTTTTCTACATCTTCAAAATGTACCATATCAAAAAAGGTTATTGTTCTATTTCTATACGCCGCACCAAATTTACTTGGCCGCTTGTTGTTTGGGTGGCTACTTTGGAAACTTCTTTTATTGAAAACTCAGTAAAACTTTCGTGCCAAGATAATGTATTGGTTTTCAATTTATTGTAGGCATTTTGTTTAAAATAGCGTTGAATAGTATTCTTACGAGAGTTAATATTGGTTATGGAAAATTTTGATAGCTATATTTCAAGCCTATTATTAGGCATCAAAGATTCACGTTGTAAAAAAACTACGAGCAACTTTTAAAAAAGATGTTAACGTCTCAACATACACAATTATGGGCAATGAGCTCAGATAGCAACGAATATGAACGTTTTCGGAATCTGTTGAGCGGTCGGCTAAAAAATAGTGTAACGCCCGAATCTATCAATGCCCAAACCTTAGCAATGGGTATGTCTAAGGTTGGTTTTAAAGATTGTATAGAGCTTGTCCATGATGGCAGCGACATCCGCAAACCTCATAGCAAAAGCTTGCCAGATTTGGGGAAGGTACGAGACCTTGATGGGGACATTATTAATGGGTATAGCACTTTCAATAGCTTGGTTATCAGTGACCTAGACAAAAGTATTCATTTATTAAACTCAACTCCATATTAAACATCAGACCCTCACTATAACTTGATGGTAGGGGCAGGTTTTAATGCCCAAGACATTATTTTTGAACAAATCACTCGCTGTGACCAAGCACTCAAATCGCAGTTTGGCGGGCTTGCTATACGCCATATTCTTGATAGAGGTCACGATGACCAAAGTACTTTTGAGCATATTGACCGACTACAAAGCACTTTTGTCATACGAGTCAAATCAAATCGCAATTCAGATGAGTTTCAAGTTGATGCCAACGCTAAAAAACAAGCTATCAAACTCATGGAGGCTAGTTTTGCGCATAGTTTTGTTAAACCTTTAGAAAAATTCGTTTGGAAAAATAAATGTTACCAACAAGCCCAACTTGATATTGCTATCACTGGGCTTACATTAGGCCAAAATAGCTATCGAATCATTAGAATTAAAGTCTTCGACCGTGAGGGTAAAAGTATATTTAAAGAACCTATGTTGCTCATAACAAATGAGTTGGTGAAAGATTTTGACCATGCTTTTGCTATCTATGAAAGTTATTTGAGACGCTCTAAAATAGAGACCGTATTCAAATTCTTAAAAGAAAATATGGGGTGGCAAACTTTTCGTATCCATGATTTTCTCGCTATCCAAAATGTCTTATCTCTCTGCTTCTTTGTGGCTGGGTACTTCTATGAACATCAAACACAGATAGTCAATGATTCACAAGCTAAATTCATTTGCTCACTGGCGAACAGCAAAGGCAAAATTACCAAACACTTTTACTTGCAGGGGCTGAAAATAATCGCCCATTCGATCATATTTCAACAATTCATCAAACAACACAAGTTGTCACATCAGGAGGTAATACAATTATATAACAGAGTATCTTGAATTTTACTGAGTTTTCAATCTTTTAATGTTAATGGCTGATTTGCAAGGTATCTATTGTTTTCAAAACTTAAATTATTCACTAACCAAAACTGAGCGACAGTTTTGGTGTTTTTGGCCGTTTCTATAGTTACAATGGCGGCATCTTGTCCATCGGTAAAAAGAG
>NZ_JBYFCK010000031.1:0-57106 GCF_057652155.1 Runella sp. R0.1_18 | reverse complement strand
TAGTTTGGGTTCGCAAAACAAAGCTACTTCTTTACCCTTTATTTTTTATAATTTGTCAAAATCATAGCGAACCATTGTCATGACGAAAATACCATTTAATAATATCTATTTCCCCACCTTTGTGCCTCCTTTCTAAAGCCTCGAATGGGCTAGTTAGCAAGGAATGAGCTGTTAGGTACAAATTAAATTTCCATGAAACCACAGCTACTTATTTTCGTCTTGGTACAACAACCATTATTTTCGCCCTAAAACAGCCAGCCCGCTTTGATTCCTATGCGACTCTTTATGTCACTATTGTTCCTTGTTACCTTCGCCACCGCTGCTTTGGCTCAATCCATTCCTTTTAAGCAAGACAGTGTCGTATTTTTTGACGCAACTAGAAACCGCGCCATTCCTGTCGAACTCTACGTGCCTAGCAAGGAAAAAAAAGCGAAAGTGGTCATTGTTAGCCACGGATATGGCTTCAATAAAGGCGGCGATAATCGAGCCTATTCTTATTTAACTGAGGCTTTGGCTGCCTCTGGCTACCTAGTTGCTAGCATCCAACACGAGCTTCCCACAGATGAGTTATTGCCACTTACTGGTATCCCCCAAGTCGTACGTCGCTCCAATTGGGAGCGAGGGGTAGCCAATATCTATTTTGTTTTAGAAGAGCTTAAAAAGCGATATCCTTCATTGGACTATCGCCATGTAACACTCATTGGCCACTCCAACGGTGGAGATATGTCGATGCTCTTTGCTCACCAATACCCCCAGTTTATCCATAAAGTTATTACACTGGACAATCGACGAATGCCTTTCCCGCGCACTCGTCGGCCCAAGGTATATTCGCTGCGGTCGAGCGACCAGCCCGCCGATGAAGGGGTAGTACCTACGGAAGCAGAACAAAAGAAATGGAAAATCACTGTCGTTCAATTACCCAACACCATTCACAATCATATGGACGATAGCGCTAATGAACGCCAACGTAAGGAGATAAATGAGTTGATGTTGGGCTTTTTACGAAAATAAACTACAACGGCTTTGTTTGGTGAATCACTTCCGCTAAAAAACCGATGGAATTAAAACGAAGTATTACTTTGGGTCCCTCCGACTTTTTGGCGATGTCGGAGCAGTGAGGGCCTTTTTCAAAGAAATAAACGTAAAATTTTTGGTCACGACCTCCTAGCTGATGAATATCAGGACGCCCCAATAGCTGACCTACTTCATCTATGTGCTTATTTAGGAGTTGTGACTCATTTTTTTTAAAATCTGCAAGCTGGTTTTTGCGTGCTCCTTCACAGCCGCCCCGATCGCTTCGCCATTTTTTTAGGTCTAAATCGCCAATTCGGTCAGGGGCCGATGTACATCCGATTACACACACAAACAATACTCCCGCCCAAAAGCTATTATTATTGATTTTCATTGGTATTTTTTGAATTAAACTACAGGTTAAACGCATAAAAAAAGTAGCCTCAGCGAGGCTAAATCTTAGTAGAAAAAAGGGGTAAAGGCAATCAATAGCGACTCTATATTTTAATGTGTTCAACCTAATTAAACTATGTTTTCTTGGTTTTCGTGGTTATCAACTGTATTAACAAACAAAGAGTAACCACGGTTTCGGTTGTGAGCAACCGAAAGCACTTCCTACGATTTCAGCTGTGCGCAACCGAAAGCACATTAACCCTACCAGAGGTTTTATTGTTCTTGGTACAGCACTTGCACTAAGGTTTGCCCTACGGCTTTGAGCGTTGTTGGGTCAATGTTCCGCATGTCGTCCGTGTGGGTATGCCACGCATCAAAGAACGTTTTGGTAGGGTTGTTCATTTGCAAATGAATAATATCCACCATCGGAATTTTGGCCGTTTCGTTCACTGGTAAATGGTCGTCAGTAATGGCCGCTCCATCTTCTTGAATAAAATACGAACTGTATCCAAGCTGACCTGCGATGTTCCAGATATTACGCGTAATTTCTCCCGCATATTGATTTGAGAATGCTTCCTTAGGAAACGTTGCACCTTTTGCCCCTACCATGTCTAACAACACGCCATAATAGGCCGTATAGTTAGGCGTGTGCTTATTGGCGGCCCAATACTGCGAACCTAGGCAGAAACCCGTAAATTTATCTTTGGCGACTTCAGCATTGCCACCATCCTCTACGTCAAAAAACATAATATCAACCCCTACCGATGGTTTTTGAGCTGCCTGCTGAATCACCCTGGCTAGTTCAATTAGTACTCCTACGCCACTAGCGCCATCGTTGGCACCATCTATTGCCCCTTTTTTATTGGTGGGATCTTCATCTGCTACAGGGCGGCTGTCCCAGTGCGAAGCCAATAAGATTCGCTTGGTAGCTTGTGGATTGATACTGCCGATGATATTGCGTGCGTTCAGTTTTGACCCGTCGTAATGCGTTGCTGTAAATTTTTGCTCGGTCACCGTACATCCAAGTCGTTTTAACTCCGCAACCAAATAATCTCCGCACTTCACGTGGGCCGACGAATTAGGCACTCTTGGCCCAAACTTCACCTGATTGTCAATGTATTTATAGGCCGAATCTCCGTTAAACGCAGGGGCTTTTACAAGGCTGGCTGTCGAAGATGCAGTTGTTTGTTCTGAAGACGATGAATCTGTACTGGTACCACAATTCCAAAGCGTTATTGACGCCATTGCAGCTACCATCCACTTAGTTGATTTAAACATGGAGTTGATTTTCTATTTTTTTGAAAGTACAAAAGTAAGGCAAGTTTGGCATGTAAATGCGCTCTTTTACTTACAGTTTGAGGATTTTAATGATTTTTTTAAGAGAACCACTTTCAAGGATTTTGAGGAAATAGGTACCTTTTGGCAATGACAATGACGTCATGTCAATATAGGCTGTCTCTTCCACCACCGTGACGACTGCCTTATTCAACGGCAAACTACTTCCCGTCGCGGTCAATAGTTGATACTCGACCGATGACAACTTCAAGTCTTTGGGCAGTTTCACATTGCATACTCGATCAAACGGGTTTGGATAAGCTTCCCAGTCTTGCAATGTTTGGTCTGATTTTACCGTAAATTGGATAGTGGCTACGCTCACTTTGGCCGAATCATTAAAAGCAACTGCCTCTAAAACATACCGACCTGCGATTGGTACAAAACCCATTTCTTCATCAAAAAGAGTAAAAGGGAAGCGCGTTGCTGTATAATTTTTTGAATATGGCCCTCGAAGTACAAAATTCACCTTGGTTGCGGGGGCTTCACTATTGGCATACACGGTAATGCTTGGGGGCAGCGTAGCTTCTGTTAAAACATCGCCATTTTTCAAAACTCCCAAACTTTTTCGCGTTCCCACTTTTCCTGCCTGAATCAGCTCAAAACTCAACTGGGCCTGTTTTACTTCGATGTTGAAGGTGATTGACGTTGAAGTTTCGTCATCGTCCACTGCTCGTAATGTCACAGCATATATCCCTGCGGCGTTCGCTACTCCCGTAATTTCATTGTTTTTAAAGGTGAGCCAAGACGGCAAATTCGGCGCTTCGATTCGATCGACGTACCCATTGGTATCGTAAAAAAGTGAGTCAGAAATTTTGTATAAAAAACGCTGGGTTACATACAATTGCGCATTGGGAGGGGTATAGCGAAGCACTGGTGGTACATTTTGGGTTCCGTATAAATCGACGTTGAGGACAAAAGCGGTCTCGACCGAATCGCCCCCATTGTCATAAGCACGTATTCCTAATTTATAGGTCCCCAGTTGCGTGGGCGTTCCATTCAACGTGCTTGTAACGGCATCGTAGGTAAGCCAAGAAGGCAGTCCTACCGCTTTTACTTTTGTAATTTGTCCATCAGGATCGGTGAAAATAGAAGTCGGGACTTTGAAACGAAAGGCTTTATTTTGAGCAATTGTTTTTTCGGGCAACAATTGTTTGACAATCGGCGACCGATTTAGAATTTTTACCTTAAAGGAAGTCTCTGCGTACGAACTGTCATCGTCAATGCCGCGCAACGTTATCGTAAACGTCCCTTGCTCTTGTGGATAAGCCGAAAATTCTTTTGAATTGAACGACATCCAAGGTCGTAAACCGATGGCTTGAGTGCGAACAATCACGCCGTCGGGGTCATCAAAAATATCGCCCTGAATTGGGTATGAAATGGTTTGGTTGAGTGACGATTCAAAATCGGGAAGAGTTCGCTTGACGACGGGCTTTTGATTGACATTCACTATTTTAAGCAAAAAACTCGTTTGTACCGTTGCCCCTTCATCGTCGATTGCCCGCAAAGTAATTTTTGACTCTCCAAGTTGATCGGGCACTGTACCAGTCAATGTACCATTTGAGAAAGTCAACCACTGCGGTTTTTCAAGGGCTTCGATGGTCACAATTTCCCCATCAGGATCCAGAAAAACGTCTTTGGGTAAGGTGTAAGAATACGTCTTTTTAGGTTTTGTAGCGCGGTCAATGATTGGATTTGCCACAACTGGATAAACATTGGTCGCCAAAATTCGCCAATAGTCTTCGCCCAAAATGTCTTCTTCAATCTTGACCTCGATTGGCGATGGCTGTGCATGGGTTCTCCACGCTTTTTCGACCACTACAGAAGTCGAGTCAAGTACTTCTGTTACTTTGTAACTTATGGTCGCATTGCTCCTTAGCTCACTCCAAGGATTGTTTTTCCATCGGGCTGCTACTGGACCAAAAATGGACGACAAGCGAGCATCTTTTGTACTTGCCACCATGGTCACGACATTACAGCCGTTTTCAAAACATTCATCAAAATGTTTGATGAGTAAATCATCCGAATAGACGGGCGAAAAGAACGTTTCGTTCATTATCCATTTTCCTGGACGATTAGAGCGAACCACATCCGTGATAAAACGATGGTTCCAATACAAGTCATTATGCACTTTGGTACCATCAGCTTCTTGATCCAAATTTTTAAAAGCAATCGTTCCGCGCACAGCAGCTTGAGCATCTATCACGGCTCCGTACTCATTGACCACTTTATACGACGGATTCACCTGTTTGATGGTACGAATGCTTTGATCAATAAAATTTTTGAGCTGAAGGTGAGAGAACAAATACCAATCTTTTCCTGCGCGGGTTCGGTAAGCGGGTAATGGGCGATAGGCGGTAGTTGGTGGTCGAACGTCGTTGAGGGAGGTAAATTTAGTCCCCCAAATGTAATTGAGTTTATTGATGCGCTTATACTGCTGCGTAATCCAGCCCTTAAACGCCTCCAAAGATGGCGACGAATAATCAAAACCTGTCGGATACACCTGTTTGTAATCACCGTTTAATTCTGTCTCGTAATGATAGCCAAGTTCTTGGGTTGGGGTATTGACAAAAGTCACGTACAAGATATTTCCTTGCGACTGGTAGGCATTATAGCGTTGGCATACTTCCTTCAAAAAACCTTGGGCTTTGGTCACCGTTGGCGCATGGGCAAAGCTAAAACAAGTCCGTCCATATACCCCCCAAAGTTGCCGTCCTAAATCATCGTTCATGGTTTCATTTGACGTCCAAAATCCTTGAAGACGTTCTGCTTTCCGTCCAAGCATGATTCGGATTCCCGCTTTCACGCCGAGCCGTGCAATTTGTTCCATCTGGCGGTCAGGCTGCCGCCAATCGGGTTGTGAAGTTGCTGTTTTATACACTTCATCCCAATAAATCGTCAATACGACCAAATTGGCACCTGCTCCTACGGACTGCTCAATGATGTCGGCACCATAATCTGGTTCGGCATTTAGATTCAACAACTGCAAACCTACGTATCGCTGTTGTGCTCCCTGCTGTGCAACCGCCATCGTAGCCCAAATCACTCCTAACCAAATACCTACTATTTTTATCATTTTGGAATAATAAGTGGTTTGTTTACAAACCTTTACAACTGATAAGCGGGTTGAGAGCAACCCGCTATACTTGATTAATACTTGACGACTCGAAACACTTTCCATGTGGCATCTTCGAGCTGTAATTTTAAGAAATAAATGCCTGCACCAAGTCGCAACTGCCGCAAATTGAACGAAATCTGCGTCCCAGAGCGGTACATTGTTTCTTCAGGCACAGTGATTTCTTGTCCCAAAAGCGTCACAAAACGAGGAGATGACAGTTTGCCCGAGGGGTGTTTGAGATGGACAAAATCAGTAGCTGGATTCGGGAATACCGACCAATCTTCTACCGAAATAGGCTGTTTTGAGACTGGATCTGAGGGCAAAAATTCCAATTCATATTCTGTTGACGCAATCAGTTGTTTACGAAAATAAGCTTTACCTCTCAAAAAATACTTCCCTGCCGTTACGGGAAGGCCAGCGTCTCCCTCATAAAGCGAAAAAGGAGAACTTGTTGTGTACGTTTTTTGGTACTGCGCACCCGTAATTTCCAAATCAAAAGCATCAAAAACGGCATCGCAGTTGGCATACACATTGACCGCCGTTGGCAACTGATGTTGCAGCAATTGCTCTTTGGGCTGCAACCGTTTGATCAAAAATCGCTGTCCAGGTTTTCCCGCTTGGATTAAATCAAAGGAAACAGTAGGGTAATTGATGGTAATGGTAAAAGATGTTTCAACGACGGCATCTTCGTCGTCGTACCCCCTTACCCGCAACGAATACACACCAACAGTATCAGCCAAACCGCGAATTTCTCCTTTGCGGTACTGTGCCCATTCGGGCAAACCAATGACTTCCATTCGGCTAATAAAGCCATCTGAATCAACAAACGTACTGTCTGAAATTGAAAAAATAAAGGGTTGCTTGTACAACCCTACAGCATTAGAGATACGTTTGCGAAGCGTCGGTGCTTGATTAAAACGGCCTAAATTATCGACAATAATCGTAAAGCTTGTTTCAACCGTCGCCCCGTCGTCGTCGGTAGCTCGAACGGTAAAAGTATAAATTCCCGTTTGGGTCGGTGTTCCTGAAAAAATACCATTAGAAAACCTAAGCCATGACGGCTGTCCTTGCAGTACAACACTGTTTATGGCACCATCGACATCCACAAATACCTCCGAGCTCAAGCGATAAGAAAAGGGGGAGTTTACCTTAATGGTCTTAGTAGGTAGTGCGTTTTTGACATAAGGCGGGCGGTTAATCGCTCCTTGCAGCGAATCAGCCAAAATATCTTCGACCATCCGAATATTCACTGGGCTTCGATTTGACTCTGGTCCTGCGCGATTGGCCCATTCTCCATAAACCCCTCCACTAAAATAGCCAAACTCTAACACACGCGAAAGATTGTAGGTCATGTAATCCTTAGGCAATACATCGACAAAAGGAGCTGACAACCACTTAGTAGCTGTACTTTTTAGAATAGGTTTAGCTTGCTCCAATACTTCTTTTGTGCCAAGTACCACACTAATCCAGCGTGCGCCGTGGGCGTAGCTTTCGTCAAATTGCTTAGTAATCAGATCACTTGCCTTTTGTGCCTTAAAATCAGGAAAAACTTCATTCAAAATCCACTGATTTGGCAATACATTGCTTCTCAGAATATCCATCGAAAAACGGTGGTCGTAGCGAACGTCGTTGTTGATTTTCACCCCATCCGTTCCTGAGTTTAAATCTCTGAACGCAACACTACCACAAACAGCGCTGAGTTGGTCAAAGACCGAGCCAAAATCGGTAATAACGCGGTAGCCCGAATGCACATTTTTGATGGTGCGGGTTGTTTGTTCAATAAACTGCTTAAAAATAGCGTGCCGAAACACGTACCAATCTTTTCCCGCCTGCCCCCAAAACACTTGGTCGCGGTTGGCCAGAGCCGTGGGTGGTTCTACTTCCTGAAAATCCTTGTATTCGGTTTGCCAAAAGACATTGAGACGGGCGATTTTGGTGTATTTTCTACTTAACCAAATTCGGAACTCTCGCTTCATGGCGGGCGAGTAGTCAAACACAGTGGGGTGAGGATACCCTTCCGACGAATTTTCGAAGAAATAACCTGTTTCTTGCGTAGGAGTTAAACACACCGATACCCAAGAAATAATGCCTTGCTCTTGCGCAGTTTTATATCGCTCGCATACTTCTTTGATAAAGCTATTGCCTTTATCAACCGCTGGCTGACTTGCAAAGCTAAAATACGTACTTGCATAACCCGATACCAACGCACGGCCTTGCTGGTCGCGCTGTCGTTCCTCATTGGACATAAAACCAGCAATTCTGCCCTCGTTTCGACCCAAATAAATACGCAACGCGACTTTTACGCCCAATTTTTGGGCGAGGGCAATTTGACTATCGTATTTTTTCCAATCGGGCTGAGAGGTGGCCGAAGGATACACATAGTCCCAATGTATCGTTAAGTGAACGGCATTACAGCCTGCCTTCACGGCCTCTTCCATCATATCGAGTTCAGCATCCGCCGCCCGACTCAAATTGAGTTGAAGATAAGCCAAATACCGTTGCTGGTCGTTGGCATATACTCCCGAAACCATCAACATCATCCCCAACCACCACAAACACCATTGACGTTTCATACGATGTGGATTATTAAAATGAAAAAAGGTTAGAAAGTAAAGAAAAGCAACGTTTTCCTAACTTCCTAACCTTCAAAAATATTAAAAGGTTACTTAAATCGACTTTTTACCCGTCATACGGAAAGTATAAGTAAAAGCTCTGCCCAAGCTATCTTTGTCATTTGAGACGTTCTCGAACGTGATGGTATTGTTTCCGATTGTACCAATCTTTACACCAGTATCCAACATTTCGTATTCAGACGTACCTTCAACTTTTTTCAATTCAATACTGTCAAACGCATCGCTGTCTTTTTCAGTTTGGCCGTTGGTATATTTTACGGTTTGAACAAAGGCAATTGTAACAATGTTCGACGCTTTTTTAGCAACATCCAATACCGCCGTTAGTTCATAACCGTTGCCTTTGATTGGTAAAGAAATGGTTTCAGAAATTTCAGACGTCGCAGTAGCATATTTGATTGACTCTGTTATTTTGTCAACATTGTACGTCCCAATCACCTGTTCAGCAGGTTCTGGTTCTGGTTCCGTTTTCGAGCAACCTGCCAAAAGCGCTACTGCGAAAAAAAGTGATGCGTAAATATACTTTTTCATGGTGATTGAGATGTTAAAAGTGGCTTTTTTGTTTAGTAAGTTCGTATTTCAAGATTTTACCCCTCATTTTTAGGGAGGGATAAGCGCTCCATTCTATAAAACGAGAATTCTTAGGCAAAGTATTAAATCTTTGGAAAAATTACAAATAAGGGCATTTTTGTTTTGGTATATCTCTGCTCAAGGCCAATAGTCGTATTGTGCATAACGGGCGGCTTCGGTGGCAACTTCTGCCCCTAGCAACTTGCTTACCACGTAATACGACATGTCAATGCCCGCCGAGACTCCCGCCGATAAAATTACGGTTCCATTATCTACGTACCTAACTTTTTCGACTACCTCAATCTCAGTAGAAATAGCCCGTAACGAATCAAGCGCCATAAAATGAGTGGTCGCTTTTAACCCATTCAATAAACCTGCTTGTCCCAGAATCAACGCCCCCGTACAAACCGACAAAAGGAGCTCTGCTTGTGTTGCCTGTTTTTTAGCCCACTCCAATACCACGGGGTTATTCATTTCACGTCGGCTACCAAAAGCAACCCCGTCAGATGTGAAACCTCCTCCACCAGGAATGAGTACGATGTCGGCATTGGGCATGGTATCGAAGGTATAGTCAGGAGTAACTTTCAGGCCGTTTCTTGCTACAATAGAAGATTTTTCGGCCACCGTAAAAACGTCAAAGGGTTTTTGGGGAAGCGTCCGTAAACCTGCTACACTAAAGACCTCATAAGGCCCTGCAAAATCGAGTACTTCGACCTCGTCAAAGAGAAAAATGGCTACGCTGCGTGTCATCAATTATTTATTTTAAAGATTTTTAACAAAAAATAATTATTTTTTATATGTTTTTAATACAACAAAAGTACTACTCAAATTAATATAACAACTTGATTATCTGCGTATAAGTATATGGTTTTCTTTTAAAAATTTCATTTGTAATATTTTTAATATTCTCTTCTTTTTCTACTATTTATTTTCTCCTAAATCCGTCAGCTAAAAGCCCACCGTATGTATGCTTGTATTTGATTTCCAAATGCAATTAAACGTTTCAATGCCTTATTTCTATGGAAAAATCAACTATTTCAGAAACAAAAGCTAAAGGGCCTACGGTTCCTAGCATTCCTTCGGCAGAGCGAAGATTATTCTTACGCCATTTAGGTATCTTTGCCGCATCTACTACTTCGTTTTTGATGGCTTGTTCAAAAAGCCTCGACCTTACACCTGCTGGTGGATCGACGTCACATTCGGGAGCGAGGGTAAATGCTGATGGCTCCATTGATTTGGGAGCAGGTGACATTGGAATTCTTAATTATGCCTATGCCTTAGAGCAGCTTGAAACAGCCTTTTACACTGTTGCTCAAGAAAAAACGGCAGGTTTAACCTTTAATGAACTTCAAGTTTTGCAAGAAATTCGGGAACATGAATTGGTACACCGCGAATTTTTTAGGGCAGTATTGGGGGCGAATGCCATACCAGACCTAGACTTTGACTTTTCGGGGGTTAATTTCAATGACCGTAACAACGTTTTTCAAGTTGCTAACATCCTCGAAAGTACTGGAGTAGGCGCATATAATGGCGCGGCACGTTATATCAAAAACGCGGATATCATAGGAATTGCAGGTAAAATTGTTTCGGTAGAAGCCCGCCACGCTTCAGTTACAGGGCACATGTACTTGCCTCTACCTGGCTCTACTTACTCTTTTGGATTTGGTACGACTGATTCAAATGGTTTGGATATCGTATATAAGCCATCGGAAGTGCTTCCTGTTGCGCAAGGGTTTATCAAACAAAAACTAAGCGGAGCCAATTTACCAACCACCAACGCCTAAAATCATAGCAAAACCATGAATATCTTCAATATTCTTTCTGACATTGAAAAAATTGACGGTGATGCCGCCGAAAAATTCAACCACTCACGTCGCAAAATGTTAAAGACTACCTCTGTTGCAGCGGCAACGAGCGGCCTTTTTTTTGCAGGTGTACTAAATAAAGCCTATGGGCAAAGTAACACAATAACCGACGTATTAAACTTTGCACTTGTGCTCGAATACCTCGAAGCAGAGTTTTACATGAAAGGGATGCAATCAAGCCTCAATTTTGGCCCAGATAGAGGTCTTATCAACGAAATCGCCAAACACGAAGCCCAACACGTTGCCTTTCTTAAAAGTGCATTGGGAGCAAGTGCGGTAGCAAAACCCGAATTTGATTTTACTGCCAAAGGCGCTTTCCCCAACCCTTACACCAACTATCCTGTATTTCTTACCTTAGCACAAGCGTTTGAAGACACGGGGGTTCGTGCTTACAAGGGGCAAGCCCCCAATTTGGCAAGCAACCGTGATATTTTAGAAGCAGCGCTTCGTATTCACTCCGTGGAAGCTCGACACGCTGGGGAAATTAGAATTATTCGTAACATGTCGGCCTATGCCAGCGAAATGAAAACGGGTGGGGTTCCTGCCGCAATCTATGCGCGCGAAAACAACACAACCCACGTAGCAGGGGTTGACATTGTGGCACTTTCGCAACCAAAATTATTGTTTCAAAATAATGCTTCTCAAATGAGAGCTATGCAATTTGCGCAGGATTCGTTTGATGAGCCTTTGACAAAAGAAGAAGTATTGGCCATTGCTGGGCCGTTCATTAAGTAAGCGTTTATATTAAAAACGCGTGGGTATTTTTTCAGCCTTAGCCTCGACTTATGCGCATTCCAATGCCATAATGTTGAGGCTAAGGCCATTTATTTACAAAGCAGCCACTTTAGCTTTTCACCGAAAAGCGACGCCCCAACGTAATCAAAACCACGCCCGCCAACACCACCGCCGAAGCTACCAAGGATCGGCTACTTGGCACTTCGTGAATAAACAAAGCTCCTAAAATGATGGCAACCACAGGATTGACATAAGCATAGGTAGCGGTCAACGTTGGGGGCGCATGGTGCAGCAGCCACACATAAGCCGAATACCCCACAAACGACCCCATAACGATAAGGTAGGCCAGAGAAAAATAGGTTTGGGTCGTCATGTGCGACAAAGACTCACTCATTTTTGGCTCTAGTGCCAAACTCATTATCAGCGAAAAAACGCCTCCCCCCAGCATTTGAATGGCAGTGGTTTGCATACGCGGTGGCATGTCCAAATAAGGGGATTGTAACGAACCCCACGCCCAAGTGATTGACCCAATAAATACCATAAATGCTGGCCAAAGAGGAATTTCTCGCGTGTGTTCCTGCCCGAAAGGGTTTAGCAAAATATACATTCCAACTAACCCAACCCCTAAACCCAATACAGTTATCCATGAGGGTTTTTGGCGAGCAAAGAAGTAATAATCCAAACCCACCATCCAGCCTGGCAAAGTTGCTACCAACAAAGCCACTAACCCCGACGGCATGTAACCAATGGCATACGCCACGGCGCAGTTTCCGATGCCGCTCAACAAAACGCCTACCCATGCCGCTGACAACCATTGTTTAAGCGAGGGAATGCCGTATCCTCTGAGCAAGGTAAAGGCAAATAAAAGGACACCGCCCACTAAAAATCGAATGGTATTGGTCAACAACGGCGGCAACGTTTCGAGGGCATAGCGAACTCCTAAAAAAGTAGAGCCCCAAATCACGTACACCAACAGAAGATTAACCCAAAGTTTTAAAGAAGATGAAGATTGTTGCATTGTAGAATAATTCTCTAGTTTACTCTTTTCGCCCAATAATTGCCAACATTCTGCCCGTTTGCCCCTTTTCTAGTCGATAAGAGAAAAAGGTTTCGTTGTTAATAATGGTTGAAAATGAGGAAATCTCTATTTGATTTTTTGGAATACCAAACGCTTCTAACTGAGCAGCGTTGGCACGTTTTAAATCGACAAGGTATTTGTTAAGCCCCGTATCAAAGCGTTTGAATTTGGCTTCAAATTGTTCGGCTACCTCCTCTCCTACTTCAAACGAACACTCGTCGATGCAGGTTCCCACGTAGGCGAAACAATCTTTGGCCTGCGTCCCGTAGGTTTCAGCCATGGTTACCAAGGTTTTATGAACCAAATGAGCAACTGTTCCACGCCAACCCGCATGAACAGCCCCAACCGCCTTCTGTTTGGCATCATAAATGAGAATGGGCGTACAATCTGCCACCGTTACCCCCACAAATACATTCGGTTGATTGGTCACCAGCGCGTCGTACCCTTCGGCACGGCCACCTTTTTCAACAACTTGAACTTCAGCACCATGTACCTGAAATGACGATGCAAACTGCGTTTCTTCGATGCCTAATTGTTGAAAAAAAATAGCTCGATTAGCCTGAACATTTTCAACAGCATCTTGGGTATTAATTCCCAAATTCAACGACGAAAACGGCGGGCTACTTACTCCGCCAAGGCGGGTGCTTTCGGCCGCAATGAGGTAATTAAATGGAGAGAATATAGATGGGATAATAACAGAGCTCATGCGAGAAGAATTAAAAACGCCTCGACAAAATGCCGAGGCGAGACAAATTTTTTATACGCCCCAGCTTCCTGGGTCTTTACGCCACTGCGTCAACGCTTCTAATTGATTTTCAGTTACATAATCAAGCTTCAAAGCTTCTTGAATAAGGCAATCATAATTGCTTAAACACATGAGCTCCACTCCTTTTTGGCTAAAGTTTTCATCGGCCAACGCAAAACCATAGGTAAAAATTGCCGCCATTCCTAACACCTCAGCGCCTGCCTCGCGTAACACATCCACGACTTTCAATGAACTACCGCCCGTCGAAATCAAGTCTTCCAAAACCACTACTTTTTGGCCTGGCAAAATACGCCCCTCGATTTGATTGCCCATGCCGTGCTTTTTGGGTTCAGGACGTACATACGCGTAAGGCATATGAAGTACATCTGCAACAAGCGCTCCTTGGGCAATACCCGCTGTAGCGACGCCTGCAATCAATTCGGCTGCTGGAAAAGCAACACGAATGGCATCTGCAAGGGCATTTTTGATGTAAGTTCGTACTTCAGGGTACGAAAGTGAAAGGCGATTATCACAATAAATGGGTGAATTCCAGCCCGAGCTCCATTTGAAAGGTTGGTCGGGACGAAGACGAATGGCCTCGATATTGAGTAAGTGCGCCGCAATCTGACGCGATACATCCGAGTGGTTTTGCATGAAAATGCGTGCAAATGCACGAGTTTGAAGTTACTAGATACGCTATTTTGTGGGGCAAAATTACGCATAAAAAAAGAATGGCACGCCCCGCGCACCATTCTTTTCTGATTTTGTATGTTACTGTCAGACGATATATCGCTGTCAGACGATAGTCAGACAGCATTATGTCGTCTGACAGAGCCAGCATACCGTCAAACAATCGTCTGACGATATGTTAATGACTCACTAAAACTGGAATATCCGCGTGGTTGACAACGTCTTCGGCGATACTTCCATTGATAAAGTGATCAAAGCCTTTGCGTCCGTGTGTGTACATGACGATGATGTCGGCTTCCACTTCCTTGGCATAATCCAAAATACCTTGCTCAACCGTATCATCGTTGAAAATGGTAAACTCGTAATTTGTTAAGCCCAACTCAAGTGCAAGTTTTCCCATTTCATTTTTCAACTGCGGCCCGTTAAATTTTGCCATTCCGTTATCAACATACACAAAGTATGGTTCAATTTGAGCGGTATCCAACAAGGCCAATGACGTTTTAATAAAGCCAATATTTTCAAAATCAATGGCTACTACGACGCGTTTAAACGCATCAACGGGTGCTTTTACCACCAACACTGGACAACGAGAATAGCGCACAACTTGCTCTGCATTAGAGCCTTTTGTCCACTCTTTCCAGCCCGTTGCACCTGTAGAACCCATCACAATAAGGTCAACGTTTTGCTGCGCCACAATCGACGCCAGCGTATCGGTATCCCGCATAATTTTAAATCGAAACTTTACAGCATCGTACTTTGGCTTGTCCACCATGTCTTTGAGGCGATCTTTTGAGTCTTGCGTTAAGTACTTATAAAATTCATCTTTTGACTCATAAAACTCGTTGTCTATCATGGTGTATTCGAGCGTTGGAAAAACAATTTTCTTCAACAGAGACACCGTTGCTCCTTGTTTTTTTGCAATTTCTACGGCTACATCAAGTGCATATTCAGAGACATCGCTCAGGTCGGTGGGGACAAGTATCGTTTTCATTTTTAGGGAGAATTAGTTGGTGAACAGGTCAAATTTCTTTATTCAACCCACTAAAAAATATGATAAAACGCATTTATCTTGGCTGATAATTGTCACTTCTCTACAATTATTCGCACCTTCGCACGTTAGAAAAGTCAAGTTTCAAAAACACTTGTACTCACCAACTCCTTTGTATCAATTCAACACAATTCACTATGGCAAATATCCTCTGGGCAGACGATGAAATAGACTTACTCAAACCCCATATTTTATTCTTAACGGGCAAAGGTTACAACATTACTCCTGTCAATAGCGGCGCTGACGCCCTCGAAAAAGTAGAGCAAGAGCGTTTTGATGTCGTTTTTTTGGACGAAAATATGCCTGGGCTCACGGGGCTTGAAACCTTAGCTCAAATTAAGCAAAGTCGCCCTAACCTTCCCGTGGTTATGATTACCAAAAGCGAGGAAGAGCGCATCATGGAGGAAGCCATTGGTTCTAAAATTGCCGATTACCTCATCAAGCCACTGAATCCCAATCAGATTTTATTGTCGGTCAAAAAGATTTTGGACAACAAGCGCTTGGTTAGTGAAAAAACAAACCACAATTACATGCAAGAATTCCGCCAGTTGGCCATGCAATACCAAGATCGCATCGGGCACGCTGAGTGGGTAGAACTTTACAAAAAGCTCATATACTGGGAGTTAGAGCTTGAGCAAAGCAAAGATAAAAGCATGGAAGAGGTGTTTTACACCCAAAAAGAAGAAGCAAACAACAACTTTTGCAAGTTTATCATTGACAATTACGAAGACTGGCTCAACGACCCCCATTCCGACAAACCTATTCTGTCGCACCAGTTAATGAAACGGAAAGTATTTCCGTTGATGAAACCCAGTGAGCCGCTCTTTTTTATTCTCATTGATAACTTCCGCTTTGACCAATGGAAAGTAGTAGAACCCCTTCTGAATGAATACTTTACCATTGAAGAAGAAGGCTCTTATTACTCAATCCTACCTACGACGACGGGTTTCTCACGTAACTCTATTTTTGCGGGATTGATGCCTAGTGAAATCGAGAAACAATTTCCTAATTGGTGGGTAAATGACGAAAATACCCCCGAAGGCGAAGAAGGGTTAAATAAGCACGAAGAAGATTTGTTGCGGAAGCAATTTGAGCGTAATCGTATGCAAGTACGGTTTTCGTACAACAAAATTATTAACCAAAACCAAGGTAAAAACCTCGTTGATAACCTTCCTAATCTTTGGAAAAACCACTTGAACGTCATCGTATATAACTTCGTGGACATGCTCTCGCACGCCCGAACCGACATGATGATGATCAAAGAATTAGCACCAGATGAGGCAGCGTACCGCTCCATTACCAAGTCGTGGTTTCAGCATTCGCCCATCATGGATTTGATTCAGAAAATTGCGGAGAAAAAAGGTCGCATCATCATCACTACTGACCATGGTATGACGCGGGTGAAAAAACCCGTAAAAATCGTTGGCTACCGCGAAACGAATACCAATTTGCGCTACAAACAGGGTAAAAACCTCGGTTTTGACGACAACCACCTTTACGTGTGCCGCCGCCCAGAACGATTGTTTTTACCCAAACTGAACGTATCAACTGCCTACGTTTTCACCCTTGGCGATTACTTTTTTGCCTACCCCAACAACTTTAATCAATACGTAAATATGTACCGTGATACTTTCCAACACGGAGGCGTATCTATCGAAGAAATGATTATTCCGTTTGTGTTTTTGAAGCCAAAAGGATAAGCAGGAATGTCGAGTTTCGAATGCAGTATGTCGAACTGAAAAAGGGTGAATGATGTTTTTTTAAACATTCTTCACCCTTTTTCTTCCGCTCATTATCAATAAATTAACTCTTCTTTTACGTCTATTCAATGACCAGCGCCATTCATTAACCTTCTAATTCTCTGAATTTTTCTGTTGAAATCGGAGTTGACTTTTTATAATCGCCTTTATTAAAACATATGACAAAACCCCGCCTCATTTTAGACCAAGACGATGTATTGGCTGATACCCACGGCAAACTTGCAGAACTCGTTCTCCGCGAATTTGAAACAAATTTTAGTCGCGAAGAACTCTACCAAGCCTCTTTTTATGAGACCCTTTCGCAAGCCGACCAGAAGCGACTTTACAAAATTCTCCACGAGCCTGGCTTTTTTTCAGACATTCCGCTCATCCCGAACGCCTACGAAGCGGTGCTTGAGCTAAGCAAAAAATATGAAATATTTGTGGCTACTGCGGCCATGGAATTTCCCAATTCGTTTCGCGAAAAGTACGATTGGCTTCACCGACATTTTGGCTTTATTTCTTGGTCAAACATCGTTTTTTGCGGCGATAAAAGTGTCTTGAATGGCGATTACCTCATTGACGACATGCCTCGAAACTTAAAGACATTCAAAGGGAAAGGATTACTTTTCAATGCACCTCATAACCTCAAAGAAACGGAATTTGAGCGCGTCATGAACTGGGAAGAAATTTTAAAACGCCTCTTGTAGGTCTATTAATTTGATGATTTTCTCCAATAAAAAAGCGGGTTAGTTTCAACTAGCCCGCTTTTTTATTGGAAATATCGTTAGTTTCTTATGCCTCTCTGTCGTGCGCTGGAGCTGGTACCTCAACTCCTACTTTTGACTCCCGAAGTTTGATAATTTTGGTCCAGCTCAAAAGTTTAATAACTGGATAAGTTGGGTCAAATTCAAACCATTTAGTACCAAAGTTGGCACGGTTTGGCAATTTGTGGTGGTTGTTTTGGAACAATTCACCCATCATCAATAAATCAAAAATCAATGAGTTTTTTGACTCATCGCGGTTGTCAAAGTTTTGGTAACCGTACTTGTGGCCACTCCAGTTCACAATAGCGCCGTGAACAGGCCCCATCAAAAAGTGGATAGGCAGCAACAAGAAAAACGCCCAGTGCATGTCCAAATAGACAAAAGCAAAAATGTAGAAAACTAAGTATAATACTCCCCAACCAACGCGTGAAATCCATGAATCACCCAATTTTTCGAGTTTTTCCCAATATGGATAATCACGGTCAAAACGCGCTTCTACTTTCATTTTACGTTGCACAACGGCATTGTAAATGTCTTTGGTTTTCCACATCATCGTAAACACGTTTTCGGTATGATGCGGCGAATGTGGGTCTTTTTCGGTGTCGCTAAAAGCGTGGTGCATACGGTGTAAAATGGCGTAAGCACGTGGGCTTAAGTACGAAGACCCCTGCGAAATATAAGTCAAGGCGTAGAAGAACTTCTCCCAAAACTTGTTCATAGTGAACATCTTATGGGCAGAGTAACGGTGCAAAAAGAATGTTTGACAAAACAATGAAAGATACCAATGTCCAAAAAAGGCAACCAAAACTGCGTACATGAAGCAAATGGATTATTTAAACTTATTATAAACTTGTACAAAACTAAGAAAAGCTTTGCTGACAAACAACCTTTTCAAGCGAATTTCCGCTTACTGGTTGACAGTAAGTGCGTACTGAACCAAATTCGCTCCCATCCGCAAGGCTTGCAGGCGTAATTCTTCGGGGTCGTTATAGACACTTTGGTCCTCCCAGCCGTTGCCTAAGTCGCATTCGTAGCTGTAATAACATACCAAACGTCCTTGCCAAAACAGCCCAAAACCTTGGGGAGGTTTAGAGTCGTGCTCGTGAACTTTAGGAAGTCCGTTGGTAAAGTTGAATTTTTGGTGATAAACAGGGTGATTAAAAGGCACCTCGACAAACTCCAGTTCGGGGAACACCTTTTTCATTTCTCGGCGAATAAATTTATCCAATCCGTAGTTGTCGTCAAGATGAAGAAAACCTCCTGCGATGAGGTATTTACGAAGATTTCGGGCTTCCGAATCAGAAAAGAGAACGTTTCCGTGCCCTGTCAGGTGAACAAAAGGGTACGAAAATAAATCGGGGCTTCCTGGCTCCACAATGTCTTCCTCGGGGAAAATATTCATACGTAAGTTCTGATTGCAGAACTTAATGAGATTGGGTACGGATGTTTTGTTGGCGTACCAGTCGCCTCCACCACCGTACTTGAGTTTTGCAATTTTATAAGCATACTGGGCCGAAGCAGTGGTCAATACAAAGGCACTAAGCAACAGGGATAGAAACAGCTTTTGAACGAGGCGCATAATGGGGGTGTCTTGATGAATGAACCGTTGCACGAACTTAACGTAAACGATTCAATCACGCAAGTTTGTACACCAATTACAACGAATCCTTATCAAATTTAGTACCAGTTTTAGAAGAAGGGCCGTCTTGACTATCTCTGGTATTTTTTTGAACGGCAATCGCGCCAAACAGTGCCAACAAAAACGCAAAAGCATAGAATCCTTTTTCGCTTGGAAGCATGGTTGCATTCCACAAGCCAATGGCCAAAAGAGAAATGGACAAAATAGTCGAAAACCAACTGATGCCGTAATACACATCCGTCACTGGAATGCCTTCCAAGCGGTCGCGCACGCTTTTTTGTACTGACACAACAGCGAATAGCCCGTACATCAAAACCGTAAAATAATACCCTTTTTCATTAAGTGGGAGTTCGGCCCTCCAAAGTCCAATAATGTAGCCTGCCATGCCTGCGCCCAATGCGACCCAGGAGGCGCCAATAAATGCCGAAGATGGTTTTTGATTCATGATTTGTATGGTTTACTAATTTCCCCAAAATTTTGTCAGTGCATTATCTTTTTTTAAAGCCCTTCGTTTGCGCCGCGAAATGGGCAATTCTTCGCCGTTGAGTAAAAGTACATTGTCGGGAGTCATCGTTACGATATGTTTGGCATTGACGAGATACGACTTATGAATACGTACAAAATCAACGTTTCCCAAGACTTCATTGAAATGCTTCAAGGTTTTTGACTCCAAATAAGACTTCCCATTTCTCAGAAAAAAACGAGTATAGTTTACCTCCGACTGCATATAGATGATTTGGAATTTGTCGATAGGTCTAGGAATACCGCCCACATGCACAAATATATGCGATAAACGGCTTTCTTTTAACGGGGGGAGCGAAAAGTACGAGGCCTGTGACATAATGGATGTAGCATTTTTAAGGGTTAAAATCAACGTTCCAAAATTCAGGAAAGTAGCCACCATTAAAAAAAATGTCACAGTGAATCGGGATATTAAGTAAGTAAACCGTAGCAAACACGGCCTAAGCCGTGTAGCGCTAAGGTATATTTACGAGATGCAAAGTCTGACACGCCACCAACGCTGCTGTTTCCGTCCGCAAGCGGGTATTGCCCAACACCGCCATTTGAAACCCGAGTTGCTGCGTCAATTCAATTTCTTTGGTCGTAAAATCTCCTTCGGGGCCAATTAACACAAGGTAGTTTTGTTTTGGAAGCGCACTTTTCAACAAATGCGGCGGAAGAACATCATCGGGTAAGTGGGCAATATATTTTTGCGCAGTTGTTTCCGACACTTTAGGCAACCATTTTTCAAAATCGCCCACTTCTTCTAATTGAGGCAGGTAAGCTTGCAGCGACTGCTTCATGGCCGAAACGGCTATTTTTTGCAAGCGATCTAGTTTAATAGTACGTCTTTCTGAGTGTTTGGTATAAAAAAACGAGATTTTATCAATCCCCATTTCGGTCGCTTTTTCGACAAACCATTCAATACGGTCGATGTTTTTGGTGGGGGCTAAAGCGATTTCAATCGAATAGGGACGTGGCTGGTAGGTCGTTTGTTTTACTATCTGTAAATCACAACGCTTGGGCGTACTCTGACGCACTTGGGCGTCGTACCAACTTCCTTGACCGTCGGTTACTTGAACGGTTTCTCCTTCGCGAAGGCGTAACACTTTGGCAGCGTGGAATGCCTCATCGTCGGTGAGGGCAGAAATTGATGAAAAATCAGGTTGGAAAAATAAATGCATATATTGGAGTTGAACTTTGCTGTATTGATTTTTGTCTGTCTAATTTTTTACCCGCAGATTTCCGCAGAGTTAAAGTCGCAGATGGGCACAGACTTTTACTTCTTAACCAAGTTCATCATTGATGTTTTCTATATGTTTTAAAACAGTGAGCATCAAGCCCCCGTTTCAAATTTGATTTTAGGATTTTTCAAACATTTCATGGCTTGCGTCAATCCATTTAGGGTCAGCGGAAACATCCGATTTTCGGACCATTCTCGAATAATACTGATACTATGGGTATATTTCCAGTAATCGGCGACCGAAATAGGGTTTAACCACACAAAATGAGGATATTGTTCTTTAAAACGATTCAACCACGTAATACCCGCGTCTTCGTTGTAATGTTCCACACTTCCTTTGGGATGGGTGATTTCGTAGGAAGCCATGGAAGCGTCGCCCACAAAAATCACTTTGTAATCTTTGTTATACTTATGTAAAACCTCCAGCGTAGGTACTCGACTCGAACGCCGACTGTTATCCCGCCAAAGGGTTTCGTAAATACAATTGTGGAAATAAAAGTATTCAATGTGCTTAAACTGGTATTTAGCCGCCGAAAACAACTGCGAACACAAATCAATGTGGTCGTCCATCGAACCTCCGACGTCGAGTAGCAACAGAACTTTTACGTTATTTTTTCGCGACGGGTGCAGATGAATATCCAAAATCCCACCATTTCGACTCGTCCCTTCGATGGTGGCATTCATGTCTAGTTCTTCGTCGGCTCCCTCGCGCGTCAGGATTCGTAACCGCCGAAGTGCCATTTTCATATTTCGGGTATTCAATTCAACATCTTCGTCGTAGTTTTTGAACTCGCGTTGCTCCCACACTTTCAACGCCGTTCGGTTTCCTGCCGAAGGGCCTTTCACCCGAAACCCCTCAGGATTGTAACCATTATTGCCAAAAGGCGACGTTCCCCCCGAACCAATCCACGTATTCCCTCCCGAATGGCGCTCGTTTTGCTCATGCAGTAATTGTTGAAAACGCTCAAAGAGTTTCTCCAAACCACCCATTTTTTCAATCAATTCTTTTTCCTCCTCGGTCAATTC
Source organism: Runella sp. R0.1_18 (assembly GCF_057652155.1). Classification (NCBI taxonomy): domain Bacteria; kingdom Pseudomonadati; phylum Bacteroidota; class Cytophagia; order Cytophagales; family Spirosomataceae; genus Runella; species Runella sp. R0.1_18. Next base: position 34,976 of record NZ_JBYFCK010000031.1, on the reverse strand, counting down.
TCGTTTGAGTGCGTCTTCAAACCATTCGGGGGGAACATTCACTTCTAACAATTTGGCTTCGACGGTTTCGGCGTTTTTGAAATACTCCGCAAACAGTCGGTCAAACAAATCGTAGTGCATTTCATTTTTTATCAATACCGTCCGACTGAAATAATAAAACTCTTCCACGCTCATCTGAATGACCTGCTGCTTGAGTCCTTCCAATAGGTTCAAATACTCCCCAACTGACACAGGAAGTGCGTGTTTTTTGAGCAATAAAAAGAAGTCTAAAAACATCTTTGTGGGCGACGGAGTAAAGAGTTAATGGATAATCACAAGCGCTTAATGAGGTCGAAAACCTTTGGAACGTAAGGCTGCGTACAAGTCGTTATCTTGTTCATTTTTGAGCAACGCCCCCAAAAACGGCGGCACTTCGGGCATCGACTCCAAGTCTTTGAGGTCATCGGCCGACACTTTTGCCCAAAGTAGCAGCTTAATCCAATCAATCAATTCGCTGGTGGAGGGCTTCTTTTTGAGCGCCTTCACCTCCCGAACAGAAAAAAACATTTTTAAAGACCGTTCCAACAACTCTTTATCAAGGTCAGGATAGTGAACATTGACAATTTGGAGCATGGTTTCCCGATCAGGAAAACGAATAAAATGGAAGAAGCAACGCCGCAAAAACGCATCGGGCAATTCCTTTTCGTTGTTGGACGTAATGATGACAATTGGACGATGTTTTGCCGCAACGGTTCGATTCAATTCATAACAAAAAAACTCCATGCGATCGAGTTCTTGCAACAAGTCATTGGGAAACTCAATATCGGCTTTGTCGATTTCGTCAATCAATAACACGACCTGCTCTTCTGCCTCAAAGGCTTCCCACAGTTTCCCCTTTTTGATGTAATTTTCTACGTCATACACCCGTTGGTCGCCGAGTTGTGAGTCACGCAGTCGCGAAACGGCATCGTATTCGTACAAACCTTGATGCGCTTGGGTCGTTGATTTGATGTGCCACGTAATGAGTCGTTTTCCCAGTGCTTTCGCCACTTCATAGGCAAGCATGGTTTTGCCCGTACCAGGTTCGCCCTTGAGCAGCAGCGGTTTTTGCAAACTCACCGAGGCATTCACGGCCACAGCCAACTCACGCGTTGCGACGTACTTTTCGGTTCCTTCAAATTGAGGCATCATGTGTGTAGGGATTCCTTTTTCTAAAATTTTTATTGCATTTATAGTACTTGGTCTAAGTAATGCTCCACAAAATACTTCAAACTAGGATTCTGTGAATAGTGCCTTTGTAATATCTTGTGTTTACAAAAATCACGCGATAGTTTTTCATAAACTCTTGGTTCCTTACGACTAGAGCTAATAGCTTCTTTTTTATTTTTAATTAATACCTGATTTAACTTATGAAGGCAGTTATTGACGGAAGCACGTGCTTTGTCCGAACAATAAAGTGGCAAAAGCCAACATTCAATTTCATCGACTGATATGGCAAAAAGAATGCGTTTTTGATACATCTTAAAAAACGCCTCGCCAAAACTATTCAACATGAGCCCATCAAACTTTTCAACAATCCGTTCAATAAACTGTTCGATAGTCTCTCCATTTACAGGTGGAACGTCGAAGTGTTTATGATGCGAACAATCTGTATCAATTTGCACGACCAAGTAATCATTTTGTACAAAAGCTTCCTTAAAAACACTAGATTGACAATATTCAAACACATTGTACCAGCCGCCAAAACTTTCGGATGAAGTATCTGTGGCATCTCGTAGGGGCTGCAATGGTCGTACGATAAGGTCGGGGTCGTTAAAATAACCAATCAAAATATTCTCCAATACCACATGGTCAGTTACTCCTTCTGCCACGAGTCCAAATGTCGCCATTTTCTAAAAGTTTTTGGGTAAACCTCCGATATATCCCCGCAGAAATTGTTCCGACAATCGTACAGGACCAAGCCCTTCGGGAGTCGGTTTATGTGTAATTCGAAGTGCTTTGGTATGCCCCAGTTTGTTTCTGGAAATGACAAACAATCGTTGTTCTTCATCCTTCAAATCCAATCCATCTAACACCGCAGGATTGTGGGTGGTCATAATCACTTGCTTATCATGCTCCTTGGCCAAATGTGACAATTGTTGTACCAATTGGCTGGCCAATTTGGGGTTCATCGCATTATCAATATTATCTATAGCAAAAAATTTAGGCGTATAATCACTAATAAATAGAGAAAAGTAAAAGAGTAAGTATAAAAAACCTTCATTAGAGCTTCGTTGGTCAAAGTAGGACAAACCCTCTTCAATAAAACGGTCTTTAATCCGAATACGACGTTCTGTAAATCGTAAATCATCGGGAATTTCAAACCCTTCAAACCAATCAATAACCTTTAAATGCTCTCGAATTTTTTGAAATTGCTCAGGCTTTTCTTCATAAATAACAGATAATAACTTAAACAACCCCTCACCTCTTATGCCCAAAGGTGCTATTTGTGATTCGTCTTCAAAACGTCGAAGGAAATAGTTTTCGGGGGAGTAAATTTGAAAACGAAATAACGACCCATCTACCCTTCTAACTTTAAGTTCCTCAGAAACACGTTGTATCCTTCTTTCACATACCCATGTGGAATAAAAATCATTACTGTGTATCAGTGTGTAACTATGCTTCTCCTCGTCGTACCTCTCTCCTTTCACAAAGCTAATTTCAATATTTTCATCTAGGCACTCCTTCTTAAAACCACTCCTCATGGCCTGAGACTCAGTAATTCTAATCCCCCTTGAAGCTAAAAACTCGTTGTCTAATTTATTACTTGCTGCTGCCGAACCCATGGCAATTGCTTCAAGGATATTGCTCTTCCCGCTTCCATTTTCACCAATAAAGACATTTATTCTTCCCAACTCTAAGGTTAAGGATTCGATAGATTTGAAATTCTCAATCGTTACTTGCTGAACCATACGTTCCTAGTTTTCTTTTACCAACGCAAATTACGTTTTTTTTGAAAGTTCTTCCTAACAAAGGTGGACGATAAAAAACAGCCCAAAATGATGGATAATAGAATAGAAACTTATGTACATTTGGCCAAAACTTACTCAATATGCTCCTGACCACTTTACTCTCAGCTACTCTATTTTTTCAATTCTACAAGTACCCCGTATTACCTGCTTCGGGGACCAAAGTCGAGTCGTTTGTGCCTAAAGGTTGGTACATTCACGAAAAAGCCGAAGGCGACCTCAACAAAGATAACCTTCCCGACCTTGCGGTAGTTATTGAGGCCGACAAACCAGTTAAAAATCTAAAAGAGGCAGATAACGAACAAACTCCTCGCCTACTTTTCGTCGCCTTCAAACAGGCCGATGGAAGTTACAAACTTTCGATTCAATCCAACGAATCAATCATGCTGTCCAACGAAGGCGGTGTTTTTGGTGACCCATGGGAGGGATTAAGCATCGAACGAGGCACCCTTTTGGTACGTTTTTACGGAGGAAGCTCCAGTCGATGGGGATATGCTTACCGTTGGAGATTTCAAGAAAATGATTGGTTTATGATTGGCGCTACCTATACGGCAAGCTCTACGCACGACGGTTCGTACGAAAAATACGACTTTAACCTCATCACGGGAGCTACCGAAATCTCAAAAGGGGCAGGTGAAGACGAGAAAGGCAATACCCCAAAAGACAAGGTAAGCAAAATTAACATTGGCAAAAAACCGCTTTTGAAGCTCAAAACGTTTGTCCCTGTTCAGTACGCAATTTACAAAGACATTTACATCTAAACTTCCTATGAAAGCCCTATTCTCTTCACTCCTCACGGTTTGTAGTATTTCTTTGCTACATGCCCAAGATTTAATGATTGCCAGCCCCAAAGTAACTTCCTACAAAAACGCCGCCGCTTCAGGTCCTAGCGCGGGTTCTTATAAAATTGGCTCTCAAGTAAAGCTAGTCGAAAAATCGGCAAATGGAAAGTTTTACAAAGTTAGCCAAGACAAAGGCGCGACAGGTTGGATAACTTCCGCTCAAGCTGTTCCCCTCAACAAACCTACGACCAAAGAAGTAGTGTTGGCCGTAGCAAGAAATTACAATGCCAAACCGAGCGAAAATAGCACAGCAAACGTAGAAGTAGAAAACTGGCTGAAAGCGGTAAAAACGGATAAAACGCTCACTCCTACCGAATTGGCTGAAGTAGAATTTTTCTGTTTAGTGACTATTCAGCGTATTGCTCGCAGCATTCCATTTGGTACAAATCAATTGAAAGCATGGACCGATAGCCATAAAAAAGAGGTCTATTACAGCGACTATGGTAACGCAGGTCATTTTTTACAACAAGATCTTTTGTGGAAACTGGAAGCGACTGTCCCTGCCACCGACCCACTCAAAGAACGTATAGCATACGAAGCAAGCCAACTCGAAACGGGTGGCGAGTGTGAAGGTTATTGGGTGTGTGTGTTAGACCGTGCTCTTTCTAAGTCAGGTGAATACCTAAAACGACATCCCAAAGGAAAAAATGCCAACGCGCTAATTCAGTCCGTTCTCGAAGAGTTTAAGTACTCAGACCCTGCGGAGACCAAAACGTATGATGCCGCCGACAAAAAATCAGTAAAAAAATCGGCAAATGATTGGAAAAATATCCTTAGCAAAACAGCGGATAGTACTGAGAAAAAACAGTTAATAGCTCTTCTCAATAAATTTTAATCCCATTTTTTGTTTACCACAATGCGTAAGTTCTTTTTGCTACTTTTCACTATTGGAAGCTTGGTAATTACCTCTTATGGACAAACCAAAACGGCCGCTCAAACGGTACAAGACTTTTACAAATGGTACACTACCAAAGGTGCCATGCTCGAATGGCGCGCAGTCGTCAAGCGCCCAGAATTTAGTCCTGCGTTTCGTAAACGTTTGACCCTTTTTTATCAAAAAATGGAAAAAGACAACGAAGGTGGTTACGACCCCATCGTTCAGGCGCAAGACTTTGATGAGCAATTTAAAATCAAGCCTATTTCCAGTACGGCTACCAAAGCGACTTTTGCGTTATGGATGTTTGGTGGAAAAGCCGCAACTGTCACAATCAATAATGTCGCCAATCAATGGCTGATTGATGATATAAAAGGGGTTCAGTAAGCGATTAAAAGGGGAAAGCGTCAAGTTTTCCCCTTTTTGATTGATTAACAGCACCCCGAATTAGGCGTGCAGCAATCGGACGCTTGCTCTAAATCCAACAGCTTGAGTTTAGGTTTTTCCACCGACTTTTTCATTACTGTCGCCGAACTTGGACATACGCCACTAAATTGTTGCGATTGAGCAATTTCGGTAGGAACAGAGTCACGTTCTACTTTTTCAAAACCTTGTTTAGCGAAATAAACTTCAGCAGTAGTGGTGATTAAATATAGTTCTTTCACCCACTGCAAACGCATTTGTTTGATTAAATCATTGACCAAGCGCTGCGCAATTTTAAAGTTTCGAAACGACTCTTTCACCGCCACCGAACGCAATAGCCCGTAGTCGCCCGTTACCTCCACACCTGCTGTACCTACCAATTGCCCATCGGCAAAGGCAAGTAGGAAATGGGGAAGTTCAGGGTTCAAATCTTCCGTTGGCAAGCCTACTGACTTCAATAACTCAGCCACTGCCTCCTTATCCGTGGGCTTTGCGCTACGAATTCGGATTTCTGCGGCGGCAGGCGAAGGCTTTTCAGCATAAACCGTAATGCTGTAAATCCCTAAACTGCCTTTGCGATACGCCTCAATTTCTTCGCTCGAAATGTATTCAGCCAAGATTGCGTCTGGAAGTACAATTTCACGGTCTTTTTGAAGCGTGATATTAACAAATCCTGTTTTTTCAATCAGCCCCAAATAGTCTGTTTTTTGAATCGCCCCCGACACACAGCCTGCGTACATTTCGGCGGCATGTTGAAGACCATCAGGAAGCTCACCTTCCAACACAATGTCAGAAATACTAAAATGCCCACCAGACTTCAACGTACGATAAATTTCTTTGAATACATTGACTTTGTTGGGGACTAAATTCAGTACGCAATTACTCACGACCACATCGGCCACGTTGTCGCTTACGGGCATCGCTTCAATGTCTCCTTGACGAAACTCCACGTTGTTGAAACCCAACTTTTCGGCGTTAATCCGTGCTTTGGAAATCATCGCTTCCGTAAAGTCCACGCCAATCACTTTGCCCGAAATACCTGTAGCGGCACGCGCTACAAAGGCATCGTTCCCTGCGCCACTTCCTAAATCAATGACCGTATCCCCTTCCTTGATTTGGGCAAATTGGGTAGGCAGCCCACAGCCCAAGCCCAAATCGGCATCGGCTACGTATCCGCTTAGTTTTGTGTAGTCTTCGGCCATGATTCCCAAAAACTCTCCGTCAGTTTCACAACTTGGCCCACAGCCACAGCAAGAAGCAGCGTTAACGTCCTTTGATTGGTTAGCCACCTCGGTGTATTTTTCACGCACAAGGTTTTTGAGCGATTCTTCAGTTGTCATAGTAGCGATTGATTTTAATTGTAATATTACGATAAATATAAGCAAAAAATTTTAGCAACAATCATTTTTAAGGTATGAAGCAAACAACAACCCGAAAGATTGCATGGCTTCGTTCCAGACCACTTCATCAATACAATAGCAGACCCTTGGCGGATTAATATCCCCTTTGATGATGCCGATGCGTTTCAGTTCTTTCAAATGCTGCGAAACGGTGGCTTGCGAAAGCGGTAATTCATCGACGAGATCGCCGCAAACGCACGCTTTTTTTTCGGCCAAAAGCCGCAAAATGGCCACCCTAGCGGGGTGAGCAAACGCCTTTGCCAAGTCCGCTATTCGGTTTTCTTCTTCGGTAAAAACTGCTGATTTTGTTGTTCCCATTTCGTGTCAATACACTAATCAATCGCAATATTACGATATAAATTTTATTTCCAAAAATTTGGCAAAAAAAACTTTCTTTCCTTACTTGTGGAAGCGTTCAACCCTATAAAAAAGTACCTAACTGATGAAGAAGTGGATTTTTGTTCTAGGATTATGCCTTTTATCGACCTTTTCCTTCGCCCAAAAAGCGGCTGTCGATTCGACCCAAAATACTTCATTAACGACTGACATTCTGTCATTTGCAAAAAAACACCTTAGCTACCGTTACCGCTCAGGCGGGAGTTCTCCCAAAGGTTTCGACTGCTCAGGTTTTGTACGATACTGTTTTTCTAAATTTGGGATGCTTCTCCCCCATTCTAGCGCCGCCCAAATCTCTCATGGGGTAGAAGTCGCCCTTGGTGAAGCACGCCCAGGTGATTTAATTTTCTTCAAAGGAAGCAATTCTAAAAGCTCTCGCATTGGCCACGTTGGAATGATTGTCTCAGTCAGTGACGGCTACGTTAAATTCATCCACTCAGCCTGGAAAGGCGGCATCCGTTACGACGTCCTTCATGCCGATTATTATAAGAAGAGATTTGTGGGTGTGAGGAGAGTGATTAAGTAGGGTCGAGTGTCGAATGCAGAGCGTCGAATAACCGTGTTGAGGGTTTCTCAAAACCCGATTCTTCTGTGCTGCGCATTTTGAGAAACCCAATTTTGTGATACAACTACAGTTTCACCAATCTTTCCACCGCTTTTTCAAGCGTTTCCTCTTTTTTCGCAAAACAAAAACGTACAACGCCGTTGTCGATACTTTCTTGGTAAAAAGCCGAAACAGGAATGCAAGCCACGCCGTGTTCTTTGGTTAACCAAATAGAAAAGTCTTTGTCGGACAAATCGGAAAGGTGGTCGAAATAATACAATTGAAAGTAACTACCATAACTCGGGAGGGGCTTGAAACGCGTTTGTTTCATTAATTCGGCAAAATAATCACGCTTCTTTTGATAAAAACTAGAAATTGAACGGTAAGCCTCTTTGTTTTTGAGATACTCAGCCAAAGCAACCTGAGCGGGGGTATAACAGCTAAAGCAATTGAACTGGTGTACTTTACGAAATTCGGCCGTAAAGGCAGGCGGAGCAATACAGTACCCCATTTTCCAGCCCGTACAATGGTACACCTTGCCAAACGAAAAATTCACAAACGCCCGTTGACGCAAGTCTTCGTACCTCAAAATACTCTGATGTGGTTCATCGTCGTATATCAAATGTTCATACACTTCGTCGGACATAATGAGCAAATCAAACTCCTCCACTAACTGACGCAGCTGTTCAATGTCTGAAGCCCGCAAAATACTACCCGTAGGATTGTGGGGTGTATTGAGGGCAATCATGCGGGTGCGGGGGGTAATTTTAGCCCGAACCAACTCCCAATTGATACGATACGTCGGAAACTCCAGCGGAATCCGAACCGCTACCCCACCGTTGATTTCAATATTGGGAATGTAACTATCGTAGGCAGGCTCAAACACAATCACCTCATCGCCAGGCTGTAACACGGTGGTAAAAGCCGTATAAATCCCGTACGTTCCGCCAGGAGTAATCGTTATTTCGGAATCCGGATTGATTTCAATTCCGTACAAATCATGCACTTTGGCTGCGATACTTTCCCGCAAAGGCATCCAACCTGCCATGGGCGAATATTGATTGTAGCCATTTTGCAGTGCTTCGCACGTAAGATTGACCAGCTCCTCAGGCATATTAAAATCAGGAAAACCTTGTGATAGGTTGATGGCTTTGTGTTCTGCGGCCAGAGCAGACATGACCGTAAATATCGTTGTACCGACGTTGGGAAGTTTTGAGGTTATTTTTTTACCACTCATGGAGGGTTTGGTTTTTTCGTGTAAAATTAGCTTATTGAAACCGAATAGCCCTTCAATTTTGAACTTTCTTAACTAAACAACTTATTTACTCACTCATTTATCAAAATGGATTCACTATTTACTGCAGAGGCCATCGTTAGTTTGTTAACCCTTACATTCCTAGAAATTGTTTTGGGGATTGACAACATTATTTTTATCTCAATTGCTGCCAACAAACTTGCTCGTCAAGACCAACCCAAAGCGCGTAACATTGGTTTGTTGTTGGCCATGATTTTCCGCGTAACCTTGTTATTTGGAATTTCATTCATTATTTCTCTCTCAAAACCCTTTACGCACATTGACGCAGGCTGGTTTCACGCGGCCTTTTCTGGTCAAAGTGTCATCTTAGTGGTTGGTGGGCTGTTTTTATTGTACAAAAGTACCTCAGAGATTCACCATAAATTAGAAGGGGCGGACGACGAAGTTCAAAAACCCAAAGGAAGCGCCGCCAGTAAGCTGTCAAGTGTGGTCATGCAAATTGCGCTTATCAACGTTGTTTTTTCGATTGACTCCATTTTGACGGCCATTGGTCTTACCCAAAACGTCACGGTAATGATAATTTCGGTTGTACTTTCGGTGATTATTATGATGGCATTCTCAGGCCCTGTTGGCGATTTTGTCAACCGCCACCCGTCGGTACAGATGCTCGGTTTGGCCTTCTTGATTGCAATTGGATTTATGCTCATTGCCGAAGGTGCGCACCTTGCCAACGTGTCTATTTTTGGTTCTCACGTAGGATCAGTTCCAAAAGGCTATCTATACTTTGCCATTGCTTTCTCGTTGTTAGTAGAAGTACTCAATATTCAAATGCGTAAGGGAAGCAAACCTGTACAGCTTCACGACTATAAAGCGCAAGCCGAAAGAGAAGGTATTATTTCGGATAACGAAAGCGAATAATTGCGATAAACTCAAATGATAAAGGCGGCCGAGTGGCCGCCTTTATCATTTATAACTACATCAATGCAATTAGCGCGTCCACCGCCTGCTTGATGTTATCACGAACTTCGACAATGTTCGCTTCCATCATATAACAGGGAGCGGTTACGATTTTGAGTTTTTCGTCCACCACAATTTCTCGCACCGACGCCATTTCGGCCACTTGTCCAATCGACTCCATGCCTGCCGAAATAGCAGCGATTTCGTACGGAGAGGCTTCATTAGACGTTCCAACCGTCAAATGTGCGTGGTAGTCCGTTCCTTCCAAGGCTTTGGCAATGGTCGTCGGGCTCATACACAATCCTGCAATAGGTTTCCCTTGAGCTACTAATTCCACAATCAAGTTTTTAACCGATTCTAAAATCGGCCCGTTAGGCCCTTCAAATGCCCATTTGGTAATGTTTTTGGCCGTTCCAAAGCCCCCTGGCATGACCAATCCATCCAATTCCGACGCGTTAATATCGACAATGTCTTTGATATTGCCCCGCGCAATCCGCGCCGATTCTACCAACACATTGCGAGTTTCGGGCATTTCTTCGCCCGTGGTATGATTCAACACATGATGCTGATTAATGTTGGGAGCAAAACACACCGCTTCCGCCCCTGCTTCGGCGATTGCCAACAACGTAAATACCGATTCATGGATTTCTGAGCCATCAAACACCCCACTTCCGTGAAGTAAAACGCCAATTTTTTTCATATTTTAGTGAACGATTAAGTGAGACTTCCTTTTCTAAAATACAAAAATAGATGCCATTTCAATAGACTCCATACGTTGTGAAAGGGTATTTTAAAGCCCAGTTCAAAAACTTAACGTAACTTAGCCGCAATTTTTTTTTAGTTTCTAACTACACCTATACAAATGAAGTACCTCAAACTAACCTTGGCGCTTTTGAGCATGAGTACGCTTTGGGCGCAAACCAAACCAACCAAACCCGCATCGTTGGCACGTCCCAAATTAGTGGTCGGCGTTGTCGTGGACCAAATGCGTTACGATTATTGGTTCCGTTACTATGACAAATACAGTGAAGGAGGATTCAAACGACTCATGCGCGAAGGTTTCAACTGCCGAAACCACCACTATCACTACGCGCTTACGGTGACGGCGGCAGGCCACGCATCGGTCTATACGGGTTCCACGCCTGCCATTCACGGAATTGTGGGGAACGACTGGTTCGACAAACGCCTTGGCAAAGGCATGTATTGCGTAGCTGACTCAACTGTACAGCCCGTGGGTACGACCAATGCGCCTGCGGGCAAAATGTCGCCAAAAAATCTGTTGGTAAGCACCATAACTGACCAGTTACGCATCGGTACCAACTACCAAAACAAGACCATCGGAATTGCCATCAAAGACCGTGGCGCTATTTTACCAGCAGGTCACACTGCCAACGGCGCTTACTGGTTTGACAGCAAAACGGGAAACTGGATTACCAGTACGTTTTATATGAACGACCTACCACAGTGGGTAAAAGATTACAATGCAAAGAAACGTCCGTCGGAATTGATGAAGCAAAACTGGAACACCTTGCTTCCGATTGAAAAATACACCGAAAGTACGGCCGACGACCAACCGTATGAAGCCAAACTTCCTGGGGCAAAAAAATCAGTTTTCCCGTATGACTTAGCAGGAATTGCGGGTGACGCATTTGGTGTATTGGCAAGTACCCCACACGGTAATACCATTACCAAAGAAATGGCCTTGGAAGCCTTGAAAAACGAAAAACTTGGCAAAGGAAAATCAACCGACTTCTTGGCTGTAAGTTTCTCTACGCCCGACTACGTTGGTCACGGTTTTGGCCCCAACTCAGTAGAAGAAGAAGACATTTACCTCCGCCTCGACCGCGACTTGGCCGAATTGCTCAATGCCTTCGACGCACAAGTGGGCAAAGGAAATTACTTACTTTTCCTATCAGCTGACCACGGAGTAATGGACGTAACAGACCTTTGGAACAAAAACCGTTTGCCTGCGGGACGTTTGAATATCGGACAAGTAAATACGGCCGTAAAAGCGGTATTGAAAGAGAAATTTGGCGACGGAGATTTTATTCGTGCTTCCGAAAACTACCAGTTTTACCTCAACCACGATTTGTTGAAACAAAAAAACTTGTCGGTTGATAAAATCGTGGAAGCCATCCGCCCAACAATGCTTGATTTTGATGGTATAGCCGAAGTACTCAATACCCACGATTTGAGCAATGCCAACATCAACGATTATTTGCTTACCCTTTACAAAAACGGTACGCACGCCAAGCGCAGCGGAGATATTCAGATTGTGACCGAACCAGGCTGGATGTCGAGCACCATTGCTGCCACCCACGGGGCACCCTATAATTATGACACGCACATTCCATTGCTTTTTTTCGGCTGGGGAATCAAACCAGGCGAAACTTTCAGCCGTACGGCCGTCGCTGATACTGCTCCAACCGTGGCCGCATTGCTCAAACTATTGGAGCCAAGCGGAAATATCGGGCACATCATCGAAGACGTGATGAAGAAATAAAAAATACCTGATTATCAATTATCTTAGAAATGTGTGGGGTAAATGAAGGAATTTAGTCGAAGGATATTACGTTAAAAATTTGACAGGAAAAGAAATTTTCTTATCTTTCGACTAAGACATTGACCCCATACATTCAGGATATGCAACCAGAATTCGAGGAGAGACAACCCGATTGGCGGGATTCGGTTCAACGATTTGAGGTAATGCTCAAGAACCAAGAACACGATTTTTTTGATTTGGACACCTACGAACACATCGTAGAACATTACATTGGAGAGGGGAACTGGGAGCGTGCCTTGCAAGCCTGTGAGTATGGACTAGAGCATTTTCCACATTCGTTAGAGCTTTTACTGGACAAAGCACATTTACTTGCTCAAAAACAACGTTACGAAGAATCACTCGCATTACTTGAACGTGCCTCTCTTTTTCATCCCCACGACTTAGATGTCCTTTTTATGCAAGGTGGCATCTATAACATGATGGGCGATTATGAACAGTCGGTGGAAGTATATGAAGAAATGCTTCGCTACATCGAAGACGGCGATAAAGACGACGTGCTATTCCAAATTGGCCAAGCCTACCAAAACTCGGGCAAATACGACGAAGCGATAAAGTACTACAAATCATCGCTTGAAATTAACCTAGACAATGAAAGCGCGTTGTACGAACTGGCTTTTTGCCTCGAAATCATGGGGCAATTGGAAGACAGCATCGACTACTACAACGAACTCATTGACCGCGATCCGTATTCCTACAATGCCTGGTATAACCTGGGTATCGTTTATAGCAAACTTGGACGCTACGAAGAGTCGCTCCATGCGTACGATTATGCCACGGTCATCAAAGAAGATTTTTCTTCGGCCTATTTCAACATGGCCAATGCGTACATGAACTTAGACCGATTTGCAGAAGCAAATACCAATTATTTACGTACGCTTCAATACGAATCTCCCACGGCCGATTTGCATTGCCACATTGGTGCTAGTTTTGAAAAAATCAAAGACTTTGGCAAAGCCCTTGAACATTACCGCGACGCCCTCAAACTTGACAAAGAATGGGATGAAGCTTGGTACGGCGTTGCGGTTTGCTTGGCCGTTGAGGACAAATGGGTAGAGGCACTCAATTGCATTCGGAAAGCCATTAAAATCAATGAATTCATTGCTGACTATTGGTTGTTGGTGGGCGACCTCGAATACAAAATTGGGAATGTATTCTCTAGCATGGAGGCGTTTGAAAAAGCCGCAGACCTTGAACCTGACTTTGAAGATGTTTGGCTCAAGTGGTCGTTGGCGTTATTTGATCAAAGCGATTTTAAAAAAGCATTTGAAGTAGTTCAAGAAGGATTAGACACTATTCCCGACAGCGCCGCACTGTATTATCGGGCGGTGGCCTATTTGCTTCATGGTGGCGAGTACAAGGAAGCACTACTTCACCTCGAAATTGCACTCACCCTCGACTACAATGCGCATGAGCAATTGTACATCTTTTTCCCTGATTTAGAAAAGCAAAAAGCCCTGTTTAAATTAATTGAACAGCACCGTAAGTAGATTTTTGTCACTCCGAGGTCAGGAGGAGCCTATATCCAAGCGATTGTAGGCTCCTCCTGACCTCGGTATAGCAAAAGAAGCTTACTTCAATTCCAACACTAACGTGGTCATTGCTGGCACTTTTAAAGTAGCCAAATTTGAGATATTTTCTCCCGTCAAAACGTTGGTTGCCGATGTTTTTCCCTTCATGCGCTCCTCAAAACGGGCGGTTGTAAGGCCAGATTCTTTCGCGTTAGAATTCATAACCACCATGATTGTTTTGGTGTTATCATGCCTGAAATAAACGTAGATACCGTCTTGGGGTAGGTATTGCGTAAACTTCCCGCTGTGAAGGGTTGGCGTATCTTTACGGTAATTGGCCAGTTTTTTCACCAAATCAAAAGCCTCATTTTCTTTGGCCGAGCGCCCAGCAGCCGTAAATTTATTTTGTTTATCTCCTTTCCAGCCTCCCATAAAATCTTGGCGCACCTCGGCATCGGTGGGGTTTTTGGTGTTTTTCATCAACACTTCGGTACCATAGTAAAGATGCGGGATGCCGCGCGTCGTTAAGAGCCACGTGATACCCATTTTGTATTTGGCAAAATCCTCCCCTATCACCGACAAAAAGCGGTCGGTATCGTGGTTGTCCAAGAATGTTACCATCTTAGCAGGGTTTTTGTAGAAATAATCTTGCGCCAACGTGCTGTAAAGGCGATTTACTCCTCCATCCCAACTCCAAGGCTGCGTGAGGGCATCACCGATGGCCGAGTAACTTGGGAAATCGCAACTACCAGGAAGGTTACATTGAAAGGGATAGTTGACATTGTTCTGCACAAAATAATTCATAAAAGCAGGGTTAGTCACAAACGTTTCTCCAAAAATGAGCATGTCAGGGTATTCATCCAACAAGGCTTTATTACAACGATTCATAAACTCCATGTCGTTGTATTTGTAGGTATCAATCCGCCAGCCGTCCACCCCAAACTCTTCTGTTGACCACAAAGCGTGCTGAATCATGTAAGTAGCAAAATGTGGATTTCGGGCGTTGACATCGGGCAAAAATGGCATAAACCAACCATCAATCAACAATCGGCGGTCGGCCTCTGTCCCATTGGGATCAAGCATTACTTGTTCTTTGTGGCTAGTTGCGGTATAAGTGGGCCACCTATTGAACCAATCCTTCGTTGGCGGGTCCAGAAACATCCAATGGTCTTCCGAAACATGGTTATAAACAGCATCCTGAACCAGTTTCATTCCACGCTGATGCAGGGCCGCCGACAACTTTTTATAACCCTCATTGCCCCCAAAACGACGGTCAATTTTGTAATGGTCGCTGAAGTGATACCCGTGATAGGCCGCTTGCATATTACCATGAAGCTCCTTTTTTAAGCCAGTATTATTTTCAATGACGGGGGTATTCCACAACGTCGTCACCCCAAATTCTTGTAGATAATCCAAGTGACTGATAATTCCCTGAAAATCCCCTCCGTGGCGTAAATAAGGCACATTTTTATCCGCTTGCGTATCGAGCATATCCGAAAACTTATCGTTCGACTCGTCGCCGTTGGCAAAGCGATCGGGCATGAGTAAATAAATAAAATCGGCGGTGGTAATGTTGTTTGGCTTGTGTTTGCGAACCGCCAACGGGAATTGTTGCGTATTTTTAAATTTGCCATTGCTAAACACCAACTTTACAACCCCAGGTTTGGTCGTTTTGGCAATCACCAAATCTATCAAAAGGTAATTAGGGTTTTCCAGCTTTTGCGTTTTTTTTATCTGAACACCTGGATACGCCAAACTCACTTTAGCAGTACTGATGTTTTTACCGTGTACCAACAGCTGCACATTCGGACTTTTCATTCCTATCCACCAGTTAGTAGGATGCAAGTGTTGAATATCAGGATTTTGCGCGATGGCAGACATCGCCACACTACTTCCCCATAAGGCAAGCAAAAAAGTTTTTAATACGTTTATCATAGGTTTAATTATCTGTAGTACTTGAGGCCGAAGATAAAAAAAACTTTTTGGATTTATAAACAACCCTTTCGACTGTAAATCAGGTGCTGGTTCAGAAAATGTTAACCTGCGACACTACAAAATCACTAACTTTGCAACAAAAAAACAGTAACAGTTATGCCAGGAACAGAATTATACGGCGCAGAAGAGCGCAAAGAAATTAATGACGTTTTAGAGACAGGAGTATTCTTTCGTTTTAATCACGAAGCTCAGCGCAATAATATTTGGAAAGCCCGCGAAATGGAAGCGGAAGTATGTAAAGTAGTAGGGGCCAAATACGCCCATGCCGTTTCAAGCGGTTCGACCGCCATTCAGACCGCGCTTGTAGCGGCGGGTATTGGCACAGGCGACGAAGTGATTGTACCGCCATTTACGTATATCGCTTCGGTAGAAGCCGTTTTGATGATCGGTGCCTTACCAATTTTTGCCGAAATCGACGAAACACTTTGCCTTTCTGCCGAAGGAATCCGCAAAGTGATCACCCCTAAAACCAAAGCCATTTGTTTGGTACACATGTGTGGCCAAATGGCTGATATGGATGCCATTATGGAGGTTGTCAATGAACATAACCTTATTTTGGTGGAAGATGCAGGACAGGCGATGGGTGCCCATTACAAAGGGACTTTTACAGGACTTTGGGGTAAAACAGGGGCGTATTCGTACGACTTTTTCAAAATCGCTACCGCAGGTGAAGGCGGAGTATTCGTTACGAACGACGAACAAGCCTATAAATTTGCCGATAGCTATTCTGATCACGGCCACGACCACATTGGCAACAACCGTGGTATGGAACAACACCCGATTATCGGCTTCAACTACCGTATTTCGGAGCTTCATGCGGCCGTTGGCTTGGCCCAAACGCGCCGTGTTCCATACTTAGTAGAAAAAAACAACGAACACAAAAAGTGGTTGATGAACCGCCTTGCCAACGTACCTGGGGTTTCGTTTGCGCGCATCCCCGATACCGAAGGCGATTCGGCTACGTTCTTGAATTTATTGTTGCCAGATACTGAAAGTGCCCAAGCCGTAGTGGCCGAACTGAACGCTGCGGGTGTGGGTGGTTTCAACTACTGGTTTACCAACATGTACCATTTCATTAATCAGTGGGATCACCTCAAAGAAATGCGTACAGCAAGTAAATTAGCGGTTCAAGTATTGGGCGCTCCGCAAGATTATGCTAACCTTGATTTACCAAAGTCGCAAGAAGTAATTGGGCGTTTGATTTCGTTTGGTGTTCGCGTCACATGGACGCAAACCGAGCTTGAAACCCTTGCCAATAACCTCGAAAAAGCGATTCGGAAAGCAATGGCAGCTTATACTTGCTAACGGGCTTTGTTTTTAGATAGGTTTTAACTGCTTTAAAATTTTTGTTCAACATTTAAACCAAGTAAAAGCAAATGAAAACAACCGAACAAAAACTTACGGAACAGCCCAAAAGCTTGGGTCGTTGGCTCATGGAAAGCAAGCGTCAAACCCAAAAGGAAATGCAAGAGGCGTATAAAAAAAACCCGAGAATTCGAGAAATTTTTGAAAGACTAGAGGAAAAAACTAAATAATAGCGATGGAAGCATACTTATTTGAGTTTTTTCCTGATGAACATTTTTATCTTTTTAAAACAAGATATGATGTTCGCTATGCAATACGTTTCAAACCCAGCTTTTACGTTCTTGACGCCGCTCCTATTGTTTCGGATAATGTCGTGGTTTTATGAAAATTGACCAAGGTTTTCACGAAGCTGACGGCTTTAGCTATTCGGCGTCGCTAATTTTCAAGTCTGAAAATCCAATGAAAATTCAAATTATTACTGCATTGGATGATTTGGCCGCAAAATACAATCAACCTAAGTAACACATTAATTCTCTTTTAGAAATATAGATTCATGCATAAAAATTTCAAAGGAATCGAAAAAACCGTTTTTGGACGGGGAAGTTTTAGCCAATTGGGTGAAATTATCGCCCCACACCGTAGCGAAAACAACGGCTACATGGTGTTTATTGTTGACAACTATTTCAAAGGTAAAGAACTAGAAAGCCGTTTGCCTGTTCAACCTGAGGATACCGTTTATTTCATTGACGTTGACCCGCATGAGCCTACCACTGAGCAAATTGACACCTTGCGCGATGAGATTTTAGCCAGCAAAGGTTTGCCTTCGGGCATCATTGGAATTGGCGGTGGAGCCATTATGGACATTGCTAAGTGCGTGTCGTTGATGGTAACCAACGAAGGTTCTTCTACCTTGTACCAAGGGCTGAACCTCATCAAAAAACCAGGCATTTACCACGTGGGTGTTCCTACTATTTCGGGAACTGGCGCGGAGGTTTCGATGACGGCCGTATTGACAGGCCCTGAGAAAAAACTGGGTTTAAAATGCGAATGGACGGTTTTCAACCAAGTAGTACTTGACCCTGAATTGATTGCGACCGTTCCGCGCGACTGGTGGTTTTATGTGGGAATGGATACCTACATTCACTGCATCGAGTCAGAAAATGGGCAGTTTAACAATGCTTATTCGCACGCCTACGCCGAGCAATCCATGAAGCTTTGCCGTGATATTTATTTGGGTGAAAAAGCTGGACAAACCGCCGAAAACGACGACAAACTAATGGTGGCTTCGTTGATGGGTGGCTTGAGCTTGACGTATTCAGAAGTGGGTATTTGCCATGCGATTAGCTACGGGCTTTCAAAGATTTTAGGAATGCGCCACTGTTATTCCAACTGCATCGCCTTCAATCATTTGGAAGATTATTATCCAGAAGGTGTAGCCGAATTTAAACAAATGGTGGCTCAGCACAACATCACACTGCCACAAGGATTGTCGAAAGATTGGACCGATGAGCAAATCACAGCAATGGCCCATGTCTCGTACAAACTTGATCACATGTGGAATCACGCAGTAGGATATGACTGGCAAGAGAAAGTAACGATTGCCGACATCGAAGCAATTTTTAGACGATTGTAATTTTTATCCTTTCCAAGGTTCTAAACCTTGGAAAGATTTTTTCTACCATCATAAAGTATCTTCGCAAACACATTTGAGTCTCAAATCAAAAGATAATTGTTTACAAAACCATTCCAAAGTTTAAAACTTTGGAATGGTTTTTTTACCCGTCTCAAAATATGTTTTCAGATACATTTGAGCCCGAAAAGTGCTATCATATTTTTAATCACGCAGTACATAACAATTTGCTTTTTATACAAGACACAAATTATCACTATTTCCTACAACAACTTATGAAGCATACCCAATTCGTCTGCGACTTGTATGCTTATTGTTTAATGCCAAATCATTTTCATCTTTTAGCTAGAATTAAAAATCAAGAATCATTGATAGAATATTTTCATACCAAAAACCAAGCAAAAGACCCACAATATAATCCTGATAACTTTGATAAAACGACGTTCGATACGCACAAGTTTGTGATGCAACAGTTTCAAAATTTTTGTAACGGATATGCACAGGCATTCAATCGCTTTGCCAATCGGAAAGGGGTGTTATTCATGGATAATTTGAAAAGAAAAGTGGTTAAGAATGAAGTATATTTTACAAAATTGATTCATTACATCCATTACAACCCTGTGCATCATGGGTTTTGTAAAGACTTAAACGGTTGGCGTTTTACTTCTTATCATTCTTTTTTAGACAATCGAACCACTCCCTTGGCGCGTGAATATGTTCTCAATTGGTTTGGCTCTGTACAAGAATATTCTCGTTTTCATCAGTCAAAACCTGATTCAAGGTTGACTAATTTAATGGAATTATAGACTCATGAAAAAATCAGGTAAAATAAAAGCACCTCCCGCTAAATTTCAGACCAAAAGCGCGGCGGCCATTGCGAAACGAACCGAAGAAATAAACGCCAATTCTTTAAAAGGCTTGGTGATTCGTTCAACAGGTTCTTGGTACGACGTTCGTGACGAAGAAGCACAAATATGGCGCTGCCGACTGCGAGGAAAATTTAAGTTTCACGACTTAAAAGTAACCAACCCCGTGGCCGTAGGTGACCGTATTTTTTGGGAAATTGAGGACGAATCGTTGCAAACGGGCATTATTAATGACATTGAACCGCGTACCAACTATATAGCACGAAAATCGGTTCAAAAATCGGCTCACTCTCACTTACTTGCCGCCAACGTTGACCAAGCTATTATTGTAGCTACGCTCACCTTTCCGCGTACATCGTTGGGATTCATCGACCGTTTGCTGGTAGTTGCCGAATCGTTTCGGATTCCGAGTGCAATCATTTTCAACAAACAAGATTTGTTTGACGAAGAAACCAAAGAATACCAACAGTACCTCATTGATTTGTACCAAGGTTTGGGCTATACCTGTTTTACTACGTCAAGTGTTACGGGTGAAGGTGTGGAATCTTTTCGGGAGCTGCTTTCAGGCAAAATTTCGGTTTTATCGGGACACTCGGGCGTGGGTAAATCAACATTGGTCAACGCCATCGCTCCGCATCTCAACCTACGCACCAACGAAGTTTCGACCTTTGCCAACAAAGGCGTTCATACCACGACTTTTGCCGAAATGTTTGAGCTGGCGCCGTCCACCTTTATCATCGATTCACCTGGCATCAAAGAGTTGGGATTATCGGAGATTGAAGAAGAAGAAATCAGTCACTATTTCCCCGAAATGCGTGATTTGTTGAACGAATGCCGTTTCAACAATTGCCTTCACATTGATGAGCCCAAATGTGCCGTCAAAGACGCCGTTGAGGCAGGTACCATTGCCATGAGTCGCTACGAAAGCTACTTGAGTATGGTTGGTGGGCAAGACAACCGCAAATGATTTTTTGATTGACCTAAAAGCAAAAGAGGCGCAAATTGCGCCTCTTTTTTCTTGGTGGGGGTTGATTGAATTATTAATACCCTGGGTTTTGTTGAAAAACAGAAACACCTTCTGCATTTTTTGCACTACGGTCAATCTGTGTTTGAGGAATTGGGCGTACATTGTGAATGGCTTTGATGTTGGTAGCGGCTTGCGGATTGTACTTCTGTACTCTCTCAACTAATAAACCCCAACGTTTCAAATCCATCCAACGAGTTTGCTCACCCGCCAACTCACGACCACGCTCTTCAATGATTTGCTCAAAGTTCATGTCCGCTTCTTTGATGAGCATGGCATCTTTTTTACCTGGCCAACCTGCACGGAAACGTACTTGGTTGAATGCCGCTACGGCTTCCGCCTTGTTTCCTGACTGTAAATAAGCTTCTGCTTGCATCAGTAACACATCCGCCAAACGGAACACAAAATAATCGCGGCTACCTGCTTCATACGTTAGGTCAGGGCGCTTGGTATCAAAAAACTTGGTCAATGTAGGGAATAAAGCCTCATTGTACATACTTGGCACCAATACTTGGTATTTTTTGGCAGCACGCTGTGCCTTTGTCCATTCAACTCCTGGAATAAAGATAGCCGTGTCACCAGCAGCAAACGTTATCTTCGTTTTTGAATCATCAAAAGAAGGATTCAAATTTGTCCCTGGGTTATTTGATAGCCACGTATCTCTGAACGTCTTTTTGTAACGTGAGTCATTGGTTCTATCTGCAAAAAGCGTATTCAACAAATAAGAAGTAGGACGGAGGCGCTTAAATGGACGTCCGTAAAACACGTCACGCTTCATACCAGGCTGCACATCATATTGCATTCCGAAAAATAAGTGAAGGTTGTTGCCACCGTTGGTTGCACCTGTGTTATTGGTCAAGTTGGTCAATGGATCCGATGTATATTGTACTGCAAATACTACTTCACTATTGACTTGGTTGTTTTCATCAAACACACTTGCAAAATCATCCAACAACTTAAAGCCATAAGCTGTAGTTACTGTTTTACACAAAGCAGCAGCTTTTGCAAAGTCGTCAGCGGCTTTAGAAGCAGAATACGCTTTAGCTAAATATACTTTCGCCAACAAAGTTTCGGCAGCTGGTTTTGTGGCACGTCCATAGTCAGACGATTGTGCTTTTGCTTCCAATGCAGGAATCGCATCTTCCAAGTCTTTGATGATAGCGGCATACATTTCAGCATCCGAAGCTCTTTTGGTCTCCTTGGTAGGCGCAAGCGTTTCGGTTAACCGCAAATCCACACCACCAAATTGTTGGTGTAAAATATAGTAATAATGCGCTCTCAAGAACTTAGCTTCAGCAACTCTCAATTTTTTGACAGCATCCGAAACTGTTGCAGCTGGAGCCCTCTCAATAATTGCATTACAAGTGTTGATACCGCGGTAGAGTTCATCCCACGTATTAATGATATAATCGACAGTTGGGTTAAGTTGAGTATCATAAAAGTGAAAACCTTTATAACCTCCATCCGCGCCCGTCGCATAAATATCGGTGCCATACTCAGTAAGGGTAAGCCCCTGCTGAGTTGCGTAATAATATCTAAGAGTGGAATAAGCTGATTTTACCGCGTCTTCAAATCCTTTTGGGGTATTAATGTAGTCATTACCAATGCCTGATACGACTTTTTCATCCAAAAGATCCTTACATGACTGTGTTGTTAATAACAACGCTGCCACACCAAAGATTTTAATGGGTTTTATTATATTATTCAATTTCATTGTCGTGAATGTTTTAAAAGTCTTTGTTTAAAAATCTAAATTAGAACCGAACGTTCAAACCCACCGTTGTAACCGACGTTGCAGGAACAACGTTTGAGCTAACCGATGTTGTACCATTACCCGACGAAGTAATTGTTGCTTCAGGGTCGATACCATTGTACTTGCTACGGTATTCAGACCAGATTTTTGGTTGTTGAATACTCACATACAGACGTAGCGACTCTAATTTCAATTTATTAGCAACACTTTGTGGAACCGTGTAACCAAAGTTAACATTTCTTAATTTGACGAATGTTCCGTCAAAATAAATCAATGTAGTATTGTACTGAGGGAACTCTTGGGTACTGAATGGACGAGGGAACTCATTCGTTGGATTGTTTGGTGTCCAATAATCCACTTTAATTTGTTGGTAACGGCCAGCCAATTGGTTTCTATCTTGGTGGAAACCACTTACAATCATATTACCGAAACGACCAAACAAGAAGGCTGACAAATCAAATCCTTTGTAGGAGAAACGTGTTGTAAACCCTGCACTAAAGTTAGGAATATCCGAGCCGAGCAATACCCTGTCTGACGCATTGATGATACCATCCCCATTCGTATCTTGAACCTTTATTTGACCAACACCAGCTCCAAGTGGGTTCGCTTTATCACCTGGATAGAATTTAGCAGCGGTCTCTTTTTCTTCCAATTGCCAAATACCTAACTTTTTATAGTCAAAGTACGAGTTCAAAGGCTGCCCGATGAACCAACGGTTCCCTAAGTCATCCACTTTTCCGTTGTAAAGTGAGATAATCTCTTCTTTATTTTTGGTAAATGTGAAATCAGTAGTCCATTTGAAACCGCTTGCGGTATTAACATTGACAGTCGTAAAGCCTAACTCAATCCCTTTGTTACGCGTTTGACCAACGTTACGAGTCACGGCTCCAAAACCAATTGAACCTGGCAATTGATCAGACAATAGTAAGTCGGTTGTATTTGTTTCGTACAACTCCAACGAACCTTGGATACGGCCTCTCAAGAAACTAAAGTCAACCCCAATGTTAGCAGTAGCCGATGTTTCCCATTTCAAGTCAGGGTTTCCGATGGTATTTGGACGGTATCCAAAGGCTGCGGTAGTTCCCCAAGCATAGGCGGTTCTTGTCAACAACCCTTGTGTTTGGTAAGGTGCGACCCCTTGGTTACCCACTTTACCCCAACCTGCACGAAGTTTCAATAAATCTATCCAAGAAACCCCTTTCAAGAAAGGCTCATTGCTAATGTTCCATCCTAATGCAATTCCAGGGAAGTTACCATACTTAGTATTTTCACCGAAACGGCTAGAACCATCGCGGCGAATAGTAGCCGTCAAGAGGTATTTATCGTTAAAATCGTAATTGATACGAGCCATGTACGAGTTAATCGTCCATTGTGTCAAACCACTACCTACGCCCAATACTGACCCTGCGTTTCCAAGGTTATAAAACTGTTGTGTTTCTGCAGGAACACCCTGTACATCGGCAGTGTATCTTTCAAAGTTATCTCTTTGAATAGATTGAAGAACTGTGACGCCTAAGTTATGTTTTTGAGCGAAAGTTTTATTGTACGTTACAATGTTCTCCAATGTCCAGTTGAAACCAAAGTCATTGCGAGTAGAAGCTTGTGGATCTCCTAATTTACGTGCGTTGGTAGCTGCGCCAATAAAACGCCCCCAACGTGAAATCGTAAAATCTGGGCCAAAGTTTACTCGATACTTTAAGCCTTCGATGATTTTCACTTCCGCATAAATACTATTGAAGATTCGGTATTTTTTGGTATTGTCCACTTGTGCCCCTGGAACAACCTCCGCCAATGGGTTGGTCAATAAGGCATCATTCGTTGGAGAAAAGATGATGTTTCCATTATCATCATAAGGACGCGCCAATGGGTTTTGTTGAATTGTAAAACCATAGGGGTTCAGGTTTTCACCATTTCTTATACTATACATAGTGTAAGAAGAAAGACCAACCTTCAACCATTTGTTAACACTGTGGTCGATATTTGCTCTCAAAGAAATACGCGTATAATCTAATCCAGCGGTAATCCCTTTATCTTGAAAATAGCCTCCTGAGATGTAAAACTGCGTTCTATCATTTCCACCCTGTACACCTAAAGAGTGGTTTTGCATAGCTCCGTTTCTTAAAAGCAAATCCTGCCAATCTGTATTTGTACCAGCGGCAAGTCCTTTCGCTACGGCAGGGTCACCACCTAAAACTGCTACTTTGGCATCTGCAGCCGCATCTGCAACACCCGTTGGAACAGGATTTCCAGCAGCATCTTTATAACCGTTGGTAGCACGATAGGCTTCACGAACATATTCTGCAAATTCTGGCCCGCTAAACAATTGAATTTTATCAAGTGGCTTAGAAACCCCACCGTACGTATCAAACGTTACGGTCGTTTTCCCTTTCACTGGGCCTCTTTTCGTTGTTACAAGTACTACCCCGTTTGCCCCTCTGGCACCGTAGATAGCCGTAGCTGTAGCATCTTTCAATACTTCCATTGAGGCCACGTCACTTGGGTTCAAGTCTTCATAACCCGCCGAAAGAGGAATCCCATCAACTACATAAAGTGGGTCGTTTCCAGCATTAAACGAACGACGACCACGAATCAAAATTTTGGGAACTGACCCTGGTCTCGAACCTGACTGAGATACATCAACCCCAGCTACGCGACCTTGCATGGCCTGGCCAATACTGGTGATAGGCATTTCTTGGAGTTGCTTGGCTGTTACTTGCGAAATCGCCCCCGTCATTTGGCTCTTTCTCTGCGTACCATACCCCACAACCACCACTTCAGTCAATGATTTTTGATCAACCACAAACGAGACATTGATAGTTGTACGGTTTCCTACAGTTATCTCCTGTTTTTCAAAACCAACGGCCGAAAAAACCAACACGGCGCTGTTGTCTTTTACAGTCAGCTTAAAGTTACCATCAGCGTCGGTATTAGTCCCAGTTGTAGTACCTTTTACGATAATGCTTACGCCAGGGATTGCAGTATTATCTTCGGAAGATACCACCTTACCTGTCACCGTCTTATCTGCATTCACAGTTGCAGTTACTCTCACGCCACTGCCATTCGTTGGTGGGGTTTTGGCCTCTGCCCCAGATGCACTAAGCACCACAGCCGCCGCCCACACACTACACAAGATAGAAATTTTCCTCATGATTCGTCAAGGTGATTTTAAGTAGGAGATTGAATTATTTTGGGTTTTTGTATTTACTAATAGGTTTGAAACACATTCGAGTTTAAGATTCCTCTTCAAAACAGACAATATTTTATCCAGATTATTCTACGCAAACGTTATCGGGAACGTTGCCAAAATGGTAGTTTTCAAATTCAAAGTTGGTTTTATTCCCTTTTTTCAGGCATATTACCCTTGTTTTTACTTTGAACAATCGACTAATTTTTTGTACTATTTTAATATCAACAAGTTATATGAGTACACCAATCGGCTTTTTCTGCCGATGTACTTATTTCTAAAAAATTTTCCAGAGAATCAAACCAAGGAGAGTAACCCCTACCACTAGGGCAATAAACCAGCGAATAAAATAAAGAGCAGAAGCCAAAGGTTTGACTTCTTGATCGAGGGGGTCAATTTCGGGAATGGTGTTTACAGTCTCAATCACACGCTTCCAAAGCCCACGCACCTCTTGGGCAGACATACCCATGTAAGCATCCGACAATTGGCCTACCAATGCCCGTGCTTCTTCGACTTCATCTGATTTATAGGGGTGATTATTGAGCCAAACTTGCCAGAAGTTACTCAATTCCATATCGTCAGGTTGCTGCACCCACTTTATAAAAAGTGGTTCTGCTGCAAAATCCTCAACGGTGTACTGAGCAAAATTTTTCATCGGGTACTTTGGCAATTCAACAAAGAATAAATACTGCCAAATAAGCGACCAACTCCAAGATTCTACTGACAAAAACCTAAATTTTAGAAACAGACTTTTAAGTGTCTCTTAATCGTAGTTAATACGGCTTACGATACTGCGCCCAAGGGTGATTTCGTCGGCATACTCCAAATCACCCCCGATGGGGATGCCACGCGCTATGGTTGAGGTTTTTACGCCAAAAGGCTTTAATTTTTTCTGTAAATAAAAGGAAGTTGTATCGCCCTCCATGGTAGGGCTAAGGGCCAAAATAATTTCTTTGACCTCAGTGTTGCTTTGTAAGCGCGAAAGCAAACTTTCGATGTTCAAATCGCTCGGGCTTATCCCTTCTAGCGGCGAAATTATCCCCCCTAGTACATGATATAACCCATTAAATTGCCCCGTATTTTCAATGGCTAGTACGTCACGACTGTCTTGTACAACGCACAAAATACTACGGTCGCGTTTGGTACTGAGGCACACCCCACAGAGCTCATCATCCGAAATATTGTGACACTGTTTGCAGTACTGTGTTTTTGTTCGCACTGCCACCAAAGCGGTGGCCAAGCTTTGAACATCTTTTTCTGGCCGTTTGAGCATGTGTAACACAATACGAAGCGCGCTTTTTTTTCCGATACCAGGCAATTTGGCTACTTCACTAACGGCTTCTTCGATCAGTTTGGAGGGGAAATTCATGTAGAGCTATAAACGAATATTTTACAAAAATACGAATTGTAGCAGCATTCTGCAAAGGCTTTTTAGGTGCTTAACTCTTGTCAATGACAATTGCAAAAGCTGACGACAATCAGTTTTTGTGTGTGAGAGATGTTACAAAAGGCCGTGGGGTAACCCCCTACTTTTGTCCCAACAATTAACAACACAAAAACACATTTACCAACATGAAAATCGAGCAAATTTACACGGGATGTATTGCCCACGCGGCCTATTATTTGGAGAGCAACGGCGAAGCCGCCATTTTTGACCCCCTCCGCGAAGTACAGCCGTACATCGACCGTGCGGCCAAGGACAATGCCAAAATCAAATACGTTTTTGAAACCCACTTCCACGCCGATTTTGTCAGTGGTCATTTGGATTTGATGAAAAAAACGGGTGCAACTATTGTATTTGGACCTACGGCCAAACCTGCCTACGAAGCTACTGTTGCCGAAGACAATCAACTTTTTCAGGTTGGCAACTGCACCGTTAAGGTCATTCATACGCCTGGGCACACCATGGAGAGTACGACCTATTTGCTTATCGACGAAAACGGCAAAGAACACGGTCTCATTACGGGAGACACCTTATTTATAGGGGACGTTGGTCGGCCTGATTTGGCACAACACGTCATTGCGGATTTGACAGAAGAAAAACTAGCTGGGTATCTTTTCGATTCGTTACGAAATAAAATCATGCCCCTCAGCGACGACCTCATCGTGTACCCCAACCACGGAGCGGGTAGTGCCTGTGGTAAAATGATGAGTAAAGAAACAACCGACACGCTCGGTAACCAGAAGAAATTTAATTATGCACTCCGCCCTGATATGACCAAGGAAGAGTTTATCAAATCTCTATTAACAGGTCTTACAACGCCTCCAGGTTATTTTCCACAAAACGTACTGATGAATATCAAGGGTTACGAGAGTCTGGACAATATCATGGATCGTGGAAACCGCCCGCTTTCGGCCGAAGAATTTGAGACGGCAGCCAACGAAACCCAAGCACTGGTGCTCGACACCCGCAGCGCAACCGATTTTGCCAAAGGGTTTATTCCTAATAGTATCAACATTGGCATCGACGGTAGTTTTGCCCAATGGGTCGGTGAAATGATTCCTGGCGTAAAACAAGAGATTTTGCTTGTGACCGACAAAGGCCGTGAAGAAGAGTCCATCATCCGTCTTTCTCGGGTAGGCTATGACAATACATTGGGCTATCTAAAAGGTGGATTTAACGCTTGGAAAGCTGCCAACAAAGACATCGAAACCGTCGATAGAATCACCGCTGAGGAGTTTGCAGAACAGTTCACGACGCAGC
Source organism: Runella sp. R0.1_18 (assembly GCF_057652155.1). Lineage (NCBI taxonomy): Bacteria > Pseudomonadati > Bacteroidota > Cytophagia > Cytophagales > Spirosomataceae > Runella > Runella sp. R0.1_18. Next base: position 6,766 of record NZ_JBYFCK010000031.1, on the reverse strand, counting down.
AGCCGATTGTGATTGATGTGCGCAAAAAAAGTGAATTTGATTCAGAACACGTGGAGGGTGTCACCAATATTCCATTAAATACCATCAACCAACATTTAGCCGAATTTCCGAAAGACAAACCGTTTATTTTGCATTGTGCAGGCGGCTACCGCAGTATGCTGGCATCGTCGATTTTAAAATCTAGGGGTTGGGATAATTTTGTGGACGTAGCAGGTGGATTTTCAGCCATCAAGGCCACCGCTAAAGTTCCCGTTTCAGATTATGTATGTCCAAGTACATTGTTATAATAAACTGCTTATTGTATAACAGAAAAGCCCCTGCCGAAGCGGGGGCTTTTCTGTTTATAGATTCTATAAAAACCTCTACGTTTTTCCTAAAAAAAACATACGCGCGTATTTATTATATGAATCTATCCTATATTCTATTATTTTACAACAATTACCATTGACTACACAACTCCACACAAATCTCTGATTATCAAAGCAAAATACGTATATATAAAATCAAAAATTCAACTTTATTAAGATAATATTTAATTTTTATACTACAAAAACCAGTAATGAATCCCTTTATTTTGCTTTTATGTAACAAATCCCATTTGTCACACCTATTCTAAATCCATTTCTATTTTTATGCCATTTAATATATACTCCTCAAAAGAACTAGGTATTAAATACATCTAGATTCTCTCAACTTTATTGGCTTTACATTACCAGGCTTTTCCTCAAAAGCCCAAAGCATTCCTTATATACTAATTTTTCTACTTACTTTTTAAAACTTCTGTTACTATGGAGAAAATCTCCCTATCACCACTTAGGTACGCCCTTCTGTATGGTGCATTTGCTATGGGCCTTCATTTAGTCACGCCTAGCTGGGCATCCCCCAGTGCACCACCTCATTTGGCACTTCAGCTGACGGATAAAACCGTGACAGGGCAAGTGCTTGCCAAAGAAGATAACTCCCCACTCCCAGGAGTGACGGTCGTAGTCAAAAACACTACAAACGGCACCACCACTGATGCCGAAGGCAAGTTTAAACTTAATGTCACCGACAATAGTGCCATTCTCGTTTTCTCGTCAGTTGGGTACATTTCACAAGAAATAGCGGTTGGCTCAAGAGCAAGCATTACTTTGAGCTTAGAATCGGATCAAAAAATCCTGAATGAAGTGGTAGTAATCGGATACGGCACCCAAAAGAAGAAAGATTTAACGGGAGCAGTATCACAAATCAACACCACAAAACTCGAAAATGAAAACCCCAACTCTGTCCAAGATATTTTGCGCGGAAACGTAGCAGGATTAAACGTCGGCATGTCACCCTCAGCCAAGGGTGGAGGAAGCTTGCTGGTACGGGGCAGAAACTCTCTCAATGCGGCCACCAGCCCCCTACTCGTCCTTGATGGCGCGATTTATTACGGCGAATTGTCAGACGTCAATCCCAATGATATCGAGACCATTGACGTGCTCAAAGATGCCAGTTCTGCTGCGGTATTTGGGGCAAAAGCAGCCAGCGGAGTCATTTTGATTACGACAAAAAAAGGACAAGAGGGTAAACCGAGGGTAAATATCAACTCAAACTTTGCAGTAGCAAGTGTCGCTCGCAATCAGGAGGTTTTGAGCCCACAAGGTTTTATTGATTGGAGAAGCGATGTGATGAAAAACATCAACGCAAACTATAAACCAGGGCAATTCAACAATCCAGAGCAACTTCCCTCTGGCGTTACCCTAAACCAATGGATGGCCTACGATGGTTCATCGGGCGACCCTACCACCGTTTGGCTGCAACGCCTCGGAATGCAACCCATTGAGATTGAAAACTACAAAGCGGGCAAAAGCACCAATTGGTACGACATGATTTTTCAAAATGGTCTTCGTCAAGACCATACCGTGAGCGTATCAGGACGTAAAGAAGGTACGTCCTATTATATGTCAATGGGCTACCTCGACAACAATGGGATTATTTATGGAGACCGTTTTAAAACCATTAGAGGCCGTATTAACCTCGAAAGTAAGGTGACAAAATTTCTGTCAATAGGCATGACGACACAATTTGCCGACCGCGATGAAAGCCAAGTTCCCGTAGATTGGGGATTAGCTCGTACTCTTTCTCCTTGGGGCTCAGAGTATGATGCCAACGGTAGCTACACTTGGCGCCCCAACAACGAAGCAAGTGGTGGGAAGCATCCTTATTATGATCGCAGCTTCATTGACCGTAGAACCAAGTTTACTACCCTCAATACAACCTTGTTTGGTTTTGTAACGCTTCCGTTTGGAATCACCTACCGAGTAAACTACACGCCTCAGTTTGAGTTTTATGAAAGATACAACCACGAGTCATCGAAACACGCCGAATGGGCAGCCGTGGGAGGAACCGTCAGCCGCCAGCAGCGAAAAACGTTCTATTGGCAAGTGGATAACATCCTTAAATGGAACAAAACGTTTGGAATCCATAATTTTGATGTGACACTCCTTTCCAACGCAGAGAAATTCCAGCGCTGGGACAACACAATGACCAACCGAGGTATGCTTCCAACGGATGTACTGGGGTATCACGGCATCGGAACGGGCATTAACCCAACCGTATCTAGCAACGACGAATATAGCACAGGCGACGGTTTGATGGCACGTTTGTTCTATTCTCTTTATGACCGCTACATGCTTACCCTTTCCACCCGCCGCGATGGCTATTCAGCATTTGGTCAGAAAAACCCCCGCGCGCTTTTCTCGTCAGCGGCGTTGGGTTGGGTATTTACGGATGAAAAGTTTTTCAAAAGCTCTTGGTTGAACTACGGAAAGCTCCGTTTCTCGTGGGGAAGCAACGGTAACCGCGACATCGGTCGCTATATCGCACTCTCTGACCTTACCACTGGAAAATACATTTACATCAAAGCCGATGGAACGCCTTATTTGGTGAATCAATTGTACGTAAGCCGAATGCAAAACCCGAATCTCAAATGGGAACGTACATCTTCTTTTAACTTTGGGCTAGATTTTGGTATTCTTAACAATCGTCTTGATGGCTCTATCGAAGTATATAAATCATCTACCAAAGATTTGTTGGTGCAGCGCTCTTTGCCAAATATCGTTGGATTTGACTGGGTCATGGACAACCTCGGGGAAGTTCAAAACCGTGGGTTTGAGATTAGCCTCAACTCAGTGAATATCAACAAAGCAAATTTTGCTTGGCGCTCTACGTTCAATTTACAGCTTAACCGAAATAAAATCGTACACCTCTACGGAGATTATGATGAAAACGGAAAAGAAATCGACGACGTTGCCAACCGCTGGTTTATTGGCCGTTCGATTGATGAAATCTGGAATTATCAAGTGGATGGAGTTTGGCAAGCCAATGAACAAGCTGAAGCAGCCAAATATGGGGTAAAACCTGGCGACTTCAAAATCAGGGACGTAGATGGTGATGGGAAATATACCAATGCCGATAAAGATTTCCAAGGCTGGACTAACCCACGTTTCCGCTGGACTTTCCGCAACGAGTTTAAACTTTTCAAAAACTTCGACGTGTCGATGGTCATGTACTCCTATTGGGGACACCAGACTAGCTTCAATCAAATGAAAAACCGTGATGGCTTCCTCGACCGCACAAGTTCCTACGTATTCCCTTATTGGACACCCGAAAACCCTTCAAACGAATGGGCACGTTTGTACTCCAGCGAAGGGGGGGCGAGTGGATTCAGCGTTTATCGTGATCGCTCATTTATTCGACTCGACAACATCTCAGTTGCCTACACCGTTCCTAAATCCCTTATCCAAAAAGCCAATATTCAGAATCTTAAGTTCTTCGGTTCGGTAAGAAACGTCGGCTATTACGCACCAAAATGGAATTTCTGGGATGCAGAAACTGACGACAGCGGCAACAACGTTCCTGCACCGCGTATTATTAGCTTTGGGATTGATCTTACGCTCTAATGGAGTAGTTTTTTCAAATTTATTTATCGAAAATCATGAAACTTACGCATATAACTTCCCAATCTGTCGTTTGTGTTGCGACACTCCTCTTGGGGACAACCCTCGCTAGTTGCGACAAATCGTGGCTTGAGCCTAAGCCCCTTTCATTTTTTGCCCCCGAAAACACCTTCAACGACCCCAGCGGACTACGTGCCACTCTGGTCGCCTGTGAACGAAACCTTCGTATCGAGTGGTACGGTGATGCACCACCAATGGTGACAGAAGCCATTTTTTCGGACATCGCCGTCGAAGGAACCACCGATAAATCAGGGCCTGCCCAAAACATGGACTTACAGATTACTCCTGATGCCCAACTTAACCACACCGACTACAACAAAATTGGCTGGTATTGGATGGAAGGGTATCGAGGTATTAAATATGCAAATGCTGCCATCACCCGCATTGACCAGCCAAAGTACAAATCAGAACAAGAACGTAACTCAATTTTGGGCGCGGCCTATTTCCATCGCGCATTGCGTTATTATCGCCTCACTCACCAATTTGGGGATGTCCCTTTAATTTTGGAGGAAGTCAATACGCCAAAACTTGATTATTCTTCGACCAAAAGAGAAGTTATTCTCAAAAAAATGAAAGAAGACCTTGAGTTTGCAGAAAAATGGGTACCTGTTGTGGCAGACAAAGGCACGGTAAATCGTGGCTCAGTAAGTCATTTATTAACAAAAATAAACTTAGCGCTTGGACTATTCGACGACGCCATCAAATCGGCAACCAATGTCATCGACGGAGGAAACCATAGTTTAATGCGGAATCGTTTTGGCGCTACGCAAAGTGATGTCACCAAAAATGTTATCTGGGACCTTCATCGCCCCGAAAACAAAGCTATTCCTGCCAATCGAGAAGGTTTAATGTTTGTCATTGACCGTTTATTAATGGAAGGAAACTATGACGGCGGCATTCAAATCATGCGAAATACCGTACCATTTTGGCACAATAACATCAATACGCCTACTGGAAACCGAGGTACGATTGACACGCCAAATTTGGAGTTTGACCAAGTAAATAAATTTGGACGCGGGATTGGTCGAGTTCGTCCTACCCGATATTCGACCCATACATTATGGGACGATCCAAATGATTTGCGTCACGCTCCAGGCAACTGGATGAGAATGCAAGACTTGGTTTATAACAATCCTGGAATCAAAGGGCGTGATACTTTCTACGGCCAAAATCTTCAACTCCGCACAAGTGCTGGGGCGTTATTGACGATTGATACAATTCGTTGTTGGTTCGATTGGCCACACTACAAATTGTTTATTCCAGACCCTGAACGTGTTCAAGCAGCAGGTGGACATACCGACTGGTACGTATTTCGTTTGGCCGAGACCTATTTATTACGAGCTGAAGCTCATTTCTGGAAAGGTGATTTAGCAAGTGCAGCAACCGACCTCAACCAAGTGAGAACCCGTGCTGGTGCAGCACCTTTGGCCGCCAATAAAATCAATATTGGTACTATCCTTGACGAGCGGGCGAGAGAGCTTTATTTTGAAGAACCTCGTAAAACCGAGCTTACGCGTATTGCCTATATTTTAGCCCAAACAGGAAAACCTGCCTACAATGGCAAGACATATAGCTTGGCTAACTTTTCGGACAATAATTTTTTCTTTGACAGAGTTATCGAAAAGAGTAATTTTTACAACAAGGGTGTAAAAACGCGCCATGGAGACGAATATAAAATGAGTCCTTACCATGTGTTATGGCCTGTACCTCAAAGCGCCATTGATGGAAACTCCAAAGGAATCATCAACCAAAATAAAGGGTATGCTGGCTACGAACGCAACATACCCGCTTTGACAAGTATTCAAGGGAAATAAAATCAATTTAGTATTTACGAAAAAAGCGAGGCTTTGCGCCTCGCTTTTTTATGAAAATAATCTAACTATTACAATTTCACCACTTTGAGTGTTGTTAGGGATGTTTTCACTATGGAGAACTTATCAACTTGGTTCATATCACTCGTCTTTTAGACCCCTCTAACTGAGTCTCTTAATTTCTCTAGTGACAAGTTTTTCTGAAATTGTTGGTACTTTTTGGGTGAAACGCCAAAATGTTTTTGAAACATCTTGGTAAATTTTATCGGATGGGCATACCCAATAATCTTAGCAACCGACGTAATGGTATATCCACTTCTGATAAGGTTTGCAGCATGATCCATTTTTTTCATCATATAATACTGGTGAAGGGTAACGCCGTAGTACTGTTTAAAAACTCGCTTAAACGTGCTTTCTCTCATACTAAGTTCTTCACAAATATTATCTAAAGATGGAAGTTCTGATTCGAAGTTTGGCCCTATATATTTATTAACTACTTGTTCTAATTTGTCAACAACTATGTTAGGGTATTCGGGCTGTTCTTTTTTTGGAACTTCTACCCTTTCGATTTTAGTAACAGTTATTTCGCTTTGTTCTTCACAAGGCTTAGAGGAATAACCTATTGAAAAAGGAATTCTTTTTTCAATTAAATCTCCTTCTATTCGTTTAAAATCTTCGATGTTTAAAACAATGGTTAACTGTTCTTGCGAGGTGGAGTTTTTCTTAGCGTTCATTGAAACGTTTTTTATAAATCTTCGTAAAACCTGAAATATGGCTGTAGCCTATTTTTAATGCAATCTGCGATAGTGTATATTCTCCCGTTTGATGCATTCTACGGGCATACACCAGTTTATGTTCAAGCAGGTATTGATAAGGGCTTTGTCCATATATTTTCGTAACTGTTTAGGTACGCTATTTGCATAGATGAGATTATGGAAGAGTTGATTAAAGAAATATCGGACTTGAAGGCGT